>CP070656.1:0-8514 GCA_020355065.1 Fidelibacterota bacterium
AGTTAATGAGGTCACCCTTACTTGCTCATGACCGTACTGCGCTCGTCTGGCTAATATCTAAAATAAGCATACCTCTCTT
This sequence comes from Fidelibacterota bacterium, assembly GCA_020355065.1. Lineage (GTDB taxonomy): Bacteria > Fidelibacterota > Marinisomatia > SCGC-AAA003-L08 > TS1B11. Next base: position 80 of record CP070656.1, read on the forward strand.
TCCTGAGATTATGTGGCTAGCCAATTATTATCGACGATAGCATTGCTCGAGCAGCTCTTGCATTTCATCCTGTGTGGCCACCCGCGGATTGTTCCCATTGTCCGGCAGGACCATGGACTGTTCCGCCAGGTCGGGTATCTCTGCCTGGGGGATATCGAAATCCGCCAGGCCGAACCACATACCGATCTCCTTCAGAAATTGATCCACCTCTTCGCACATGCGCTCCGCGGCGGCCTGATCTGATTCCTCACGCAACTCCGGGTTGAAGATCCGCCCTACCGCCACAAACTGGCTGATCGCGTGCGGACAGGTGAAACGGGTAAAAGCGGGATAGTTCAGTGCCAGGGCTTCCCCGTGCATCACGTGGGGATACATCCCTGGAATTGCCATGCCGATTCCGTGCGGTAGGGTGACACCCGCGTTGGCGATACACAAACCGGCTAGCGTGTCCGCCCAGGCCAGGGCCGCGCGGCCTTCCCGGTCAGAGCCGTCCTGCACTACGCGGGGGAGATGCTTCACGAGCAACTCGATCGCCTCCAGTGCCATCATATCGGTATAGGGTGAAGCATTCGGATTCAGCAAGCTCTCAAACGCGTGGGCGAAGGCATCGAAACCGGTGGAAGCCGTGATATGCTCCGGGATCGTCAACATCAGATCGGGATCCACGATCGCTACCTTCGGATACACGATCGCATTGTAGATGGCAGACTTGTCCCGCTCCTTGGTATTCGTCACCACGGCTACTTGCGTGACCTGGGAACCGGTCCCTGAAGTAGTCGATACCGCAATGACCGGCAGTGTCTTTTCCGTCGGCTGCGAATCACGAAAGTACAGGTAATCCCAGCTGGTACCGGGATGCGTCGCCTCGACAGCGATCGCCTTGGCGGAATCCATGCTGGACCCTCCTCCCACACCAAGTACCACATCGGCATTGTGCTGCTTCGCTGCCTCAGCTCCCGCTGTAATGCACTCGGTGGTGGGATTCGGAATGATGCCGTCGAAATGAGCCACCTCTACACCTGCGGATTTCAGGGAAGCCTTGACCTTGTCAAACAGCGCTTCGAAGATCGGTTCGACCGGCACCGTCACCAGCAGACATCGCTTCCCATACTTGGCCACCGCGGCGCCAACTTCGACGATTTTGCCCGATCCAAACCTGATGTCTGTAGGCTGGAAGTACTTGAAATCACGCATGTTCTTACCCTTCTCCATTGATATATATTTTAAGTGCCTTGATTCCTTTGACCCCTATAGACACTCGGCCAGCGCGATCTATCAAGCAATCTTGACCAGGTCACTTGGAAGGACTGGTGTTGCACCGTTCTGTGAGCAGACGAAGCTGGCGATATGGTTCGCACGCTCATTGATCTGGTCGAGCTTCCAACCACGCAACAACCCTATCGCCAGCACGGCCGCGAAGGAGTCTCCCGCACCCACGGTATCGGCGACCTCCACCTCGAATCCGGGATGCTGGGATTCCTCGTCCGGTGTGACCAGGCGGCTGCCCCGCTCCCCCCTGGTGAGGGCGATCACCCGGAGTGCGTATCTCTCCGACAACTGGCGGAGAACCTCTGTCTCCGACCCGCTAATAGCAAGTAGCTGAGTCAGAACCTGCAGCTCCGGCTCGTTCAGTTTGAGAACATTCGACAGCTGCAGCAGCGAGTGTATGATTTCTTTATTGAAATAGGACTGTCTCAAGTTGAGATCGAATAGACGCAGGCAGTCCGGCTTGGTGGCCTCTAGAAATTGGCCGATGGTTTCCCTGGAAACCTGGGAGCGTTGACCCAGTGATCCGAAGCAGACCGCATCCGTATCACCCGCCAATGCTTCCAGGTCTGAACTGTAGGGCAGGTAATCCCAGGCAACGTTCTCATGGATGGTGTACGTGGGCTTGCCCTCTGCATCCAGTTCGACGGAAACGGTCCCGGTAGGATGATCCCGGTCAATGGCCACGTACCGGTGTTCAAAACCAAGCTGGTCGAGCCTCGTCAGGATCTCCTGCCCCAGGACGTCCTCCCCAACGCAGCTGACCACAACACCTCGGCCACCCAGGGCCTGGGCATGATAGGCAAAGTTCGCCGGCGCTCCACCCAGCTGCTTGCCCGTGGGCAGCATGTCCCAGAGCACCTCGCCCAGTCCAACCAGGACCTGGCGCTCCTCACCGGGGCCGATCATGATTTGATCCGCGGCGCCATCCATGAAAGACTACATATCGATCATTACCTTGAGGGTCTGGTCGCCCTGTTCGTCGATGAAGGTGTAGGCGTCCGCATACTGCTCGAACGGGAAATGCCGGGTCACTAATGGCTCGGTGATAACATCTCCCTGCTCGATCAGCTCCACCGCCTTCTCGTAGTCTTCATGTTTATACATCAGTGTACCGACTAGGTTGAGTTCACGGTCACCGACGACGGACATATCCACCCGCGGCTTGGCGTCGAATACCCCCACGACTACCATCGTGCCACCCTTGCGGATACCCGTTACGGCGTCATCAAGGGCAGCCTCCACTCCGGCCGCCTCGAAGGCGATATCGAATCCCCCATCGCCAAGAATCCGCTTCGACGCTTCGGCCATGGATTCAGTCCCGGAATTGGAGATGGCGGCCACGCCGCATTGCCGTGCGACGTCAAGACGAAAATCGCTCGGGTCGCGGATGAGGATCGGCGCTGCCCCGCCACAGCGGGCTAACTGGGCGATGAGGTTGCCGATTGGCCCGGATCCCCGAACGACACCGCTCCTGCCGGTGAGTTCGCCGCTCCGCGCGGTGGCGTGTACTGCCACGGCTGTGGGCTCCACCAGCGCTCCCTGCTCGTAGCTCATGGAGTCAGGGAGAGGCACGATCTTGGACACGGTGGTAATGAACAGATCCTGCGCGCAACCGGAGGCCTGAAATCCTTCTACCTTCAGCACATCACAGATGTTGTAATCCCCCCGGAGGCAAGGCCCGCACTCGCCGCAAACGATCTGGGGACGGGCCGTACACTTCGTACCAGACCGGATATGCGTGATCCCCTCACCCACGGCCTCCACGACACCCGAAAACTCGTGCCCCTGTATCACCGGGTAGGAGGTGAAGGGATGCTTGCCATGGTTCACATGGATATCCGATCCGCAGATGCCGATCTGCTGGATCCGCAAGAGTATCTCCCCGGGACCAGGGATCGGTTCCCGAACCTCTCGGAATTCGATCCTGCCCGGTTCCGTCATGACGGCTTGTCGCATGGCTTTATCTCAAAATAGTTGTGATTCGGTCAGAGACGTATGGCTGGCGAGTACGATGGGAACACCTCGCCTTATATGAAATCCTGCCAATCCTGAGATAGATTTTACGCTGAGATGCGGGAGCTTCCAACAGCCTTGGTAGATAACCATGCCAGGCTGAACGCAACTCGTTCAATTCGGCAGACCAGGACTTTTATCAGAGCGAAGGTCAGACAGGGAGATTTGGCACGGCGGCTTGGTTTCCCTTTGCCTTCCCTCCGTCGGCAAAATAACTTAATTACCTTATTGTAGGCCTTGTATGCCGCATGCTCAGCCGGCGGAGCAGCCGTATCGCTGTACGCTGTGAAACGAGATAATGATGTTGTACTGATCCATAAAATGTCACCTGTCCTAGAATCATAGCTATATCTATCATGAGGGCCACGATGATTCATATCAGAACTTTCACAAAAATTGGCTTCTTTACACTGCTCTATTTCCTCGCGGGGTGCGGGAAGCAGAGCGGGGGATCAGACTTTGATCCAGCATCGATAACTGGTCCCTTCCGATGGGATCGGGCCGCCGGTGAGACCATCAAGCTGCATCTCAATAAACACCCCTTTACCGAATCCCTGGTTCCCACCCTGGATGAGTTTACTGAACTTACCGGCATCGCTGTGGAGTATAGTATCCTGTCTGAAGAGGAGTACCGTGAAAAGATCATCATCGAACTCTCCAGCCAGTCCGGCTCCGTCGATGTGTTCATGACGGGACCCTTCACGGAATGGTCCTATGTGCGCGCCGGGTGGCTGGAACCTCTCGAAAGCTATCTGGCCAATCCGGCCTTGACGAATGAGAATTATGATCCGGATGATTTCTTCCCGGTCTGCCTGACCGCCAATCGCTGGAACGGCAAGCCGGGCTATAGCAATTACGGCCTGGGCAGCCAATGGGCGATTCCCGTACAGGTGGAGACCTACATCCTGGCCTTCCGAAAGGACTGGGCCGCGGACCTGCAGCTCACACCACCCGGGAACTATAAAGAGTATTACCGCTTCGCGAAAGCCATGACGCGGGATATTGATGGCCGCCGGGTTCATGGTGTCACCGCGCGGGGGATCGGCACCTGGTCCACCATCGCCACCGGCTTTCTGACCGGCTTCGCCTCTTCCGGCTGTCGCGACTTCGACGATCAGATGAACTGCACCATTAATTCTCCTGAGGCGGTGGCGTTCACCGAAATCTGGATCAGAACCCTGAAAGAATCTGGTCCCCTGGCATGGACCAGCAACAGCTGGTACGATACGAAGGAGCAGTTCGAATCGGGACAATACGGCATGTGGTTGACTGTCGATTTCTTCGCCGTGGGATTTGAAAATCTGGAGAAGTCACGCATCGCCCGAAAGGTTGGGTACACCCTGGCCCCTGCCGGTCCGGATGGAAAAATCCGCTCCAATATGTGGACCTGGGCCTTGGCCGTCAATCGCTACAGCCGGCAGAAACTGGCCAGCTGGCTGTTCGTCCAGTGGGCTACTTCCAAGGAACAGCTGCGGGCCGCAGCTCTGGCGGGCAACTGGAATCCCTCCCGCCAGTCTGTCTGGGATGATCCGCAGGTGGCGAGTATCACCGCCGAATGGGATAATTATCGCGCAGTAGTGTCGGAAAATCTTCAAAACCATGCCAGCGTCTGTTTCACCCCGCAGCCCGAAGTGCCGGCCATCGGGGACCGCTGGGCGCGAGCACTGCAGGAGATCTGGAGCGGCACTGATGCTCAGATCGCCCTGGATCGCGCCGCTGCCGATATCGACCGGATCATTGAGAAATCCGGCATGAAAGCGCTCATCCAATAGACCATCGGGACGACTGCATGAAGTCTCGAGAGCAACGCTGGCAGGATCGCTACCTGCCCTACCTCATTATTCTGCCAGCCCTGGTCCTGACCATCGGCATACTCTATCCCTTCATTCTGGCCATTATATATAGCCTCACCGACTATCGCCTGGTCTCCCCGGTCCGCCATTTCATCGGCTTGGCCAACTACCTGGATTCCTTTCGAGATATCAACTTCTGGTACTCGCTGGGCGTTACGCTCCTGTATGCCGCCTTGACCATCAGCATCGAGGTACCACTGGGATTGGGAGTGGCCATGCTCCTTAATCATGAGATACGAGGTATCCGATCGTTCCGTTTTATTCTGATCATCCCTCTTATGATGCCACCTGTTATTGCTGCTTTAATGTGGAAGATGATCATGGCCGAAAACGGAGTAATGAACTACTTTATTGGCCTGATCGGTGCGGCACCGGTTCCCTGGCTGGCAAACACCTACTCGCTCCTCTCAATCGTACTGATCGATGTCTGGCTCTATACCCCCTTCTGTGCTATCATCCTACTGGCTGGACTGCAGTCCTTACCAAAAGAACCGTACGAGTCAGCCATGGTCGATCGCGCTTCCGGTTTCTTCGTTTTCCGCCGCCTCACCTTGCCCATGCTGAAACCGTTCCTGATCCTGGCCATCCTGTTCAGGACAATTGACTCCTTGAAAATGTTCGACCTGGTCTATGCCACCACCAAGGGCTCCCATTCCACCATGCTGATGCAGGTGAGTGCCTATTACGAAGCTTTCCGCTGGTACAATATGGGCAAATCCCTCTCGTATATGATCGTGATCTGGGTTGTGATATTCATCATAAGCCGCATGTTGGTGTCGTGGTGGAACCGAGCCATGCAGAGAGCAACGGGAACGGAGAGGTAGGCCGCACATCCCGCCTGCGGCCCCGGCTGGTCCATGAAACAAGCGCAGCAGTACTCTTCCAAGCGGCAGATTCTCATCTGGCTGGCACTGGCTGGTTATGCAGTTTTTGCATTATTCCCCCTCATCTGGGTCGTAATGATGTCGTTCAAAAGCCATATCGACATCATCTCTCCCATCCCGAAGTTTATCTTCACTCCCTCACTTGATAATTACAAGGCCATCCTTTTTGGGGGCCAGAGTACGCAATATGAAGTCGGCCAGACCGATTTTCTGCTCTATTTCAAGAACAGTTGCATTATCACCATTTCGGCCGTGTTGCTTTCACTGTTGGCTGGAGTACCGGCGGCCTACGCCCTCGCCCGCTACCGCTTCCGGTTCAAAGACGATATCGCCTTCACCTTCCTGAGCTTCCGCTTCGCTCCCGAAATCGCTGTCATTATCCCGATTTACATTTTGTATCAGAAACTGCATCTGTATAACACGTACGTGGGCTTGATCTTCGTCTACCAGCTGATCACCCTGCCCCTGATCGTCTGGATCATCCGTGGATACTTCGAGGATATCTCGGTGGAGATAGAGCAGGCCGCCAAGCTGGACGGCTACTCGTGGTGGGGTGTCTTCACCAAGATTGCGCTCCCCCTGGTCAAGCCGGGATTGGCCTCCACCGCCGTGCTGGCCTTCATCTTCGCCTGGAACAACTTCATTTTCGGATTGATTCTGGGGTCGAGCGATACCTACCCCTCTACCGTCGGCACCCTCGGCTTTATTTCCTACGAGTCGGTGCTGTGGGGACAGATGGCCGCCGCGACCGTCATCACCATCCTGCCGCCCCTGATCCTGGCCGTGTTTATCCAGAAATATCTGGTGCGCGGTCTCACCATGGGTGCCATTCGAGGCTGAGTAAAGGGATGCCATGTCTACTGTCGTGCTGAAAGATGTCCATAAAGACTACGGCAAGGTCAAGGCGGTACGGGGCATCTCTTTTGAGTGTGCCGACCGGGAAATTCTGGCCATACTGGGTCCTTCCGGTGCCGGGAAAACATCGACCTTGAAAATGATCGCCGGACTTGAATCCATCACCATGGGTGAAATTTTCGAAAACGGCCGCCTGGTCAACTTCCTGCCGCCTGAGAAGAGGAACACGGCCATGGTCTTCGAATCCTATGCCCTCTACCCGCACTTGTCCGTGTACGATAATATCGCCTTTCCCCTGCGCAGCAGATCCGTCCAACTCAAGGGAGAGTCCATCGATGCCCGGGTACTGGAGGTCGCTGACATGCTGCAGATCGGACCTCTCCTGGGCCGCAAACCTGCGGAGCTCTCGGGCGGCCAGAAACAGCGCGTCGCCCTGGGGCGGGCGCTCGCCAAACGAGCGGAAGTACTGCTGCTGGACGAACCGATCTCACACCTGGACGCCAAGTTGAGACACCATATGCGGCGGGAATTGAAGAAATACCAGCAAGCGCTCAATACCACCGTCATCTATGTCACCCACGATTATCTCGAAGCACTGGCGCTCGCCAGTACGATCGTGGTCCTCAATATGGGCGTGATCCACCAGACCGGATCCCCGGGTGTGGTCTACAACCGCCCGGCCGACACTTTCGTCGCCACCTTGATCGGACAGCCGCGAATCAACCTCGTCCCCTGCCGCATTCAAAATACCAGCGCCCCGGAACTGGAATGCATATCCGGGGACGGCTCCTTCCGTGTGCCCTGCCCCCTGCCTGCGGACCAACTGCCCTCCGGTTGTCGCGAAGTGCTGGTAGGAATCCGGCCGCAATTTCTCCAGCTTACCCCCAACCTTGACGATGACGGCATCGCCGGAGAGATCTACGTGAGCGAGTACATGGGAACCGATAGTATCGTGGAAGTCAAGGTGGGGGACCATCTTCTGAAGGTCTTGACCAAGGAGCACGGCTACCGCATCGCTCAGGCGGTCAAGCTTCAGGTGTTGAAAAAGGATATCATGCTGTTCGACGCACAGACCGGCAAGAATCTGTTGAACCACCGGGAACCGGACGCTTCCCACGGATCATGATCACTATTCTGCCATGGCCAAAGTAACCGTACAGGACGTATCCAAGGTATATGTGGATGAGAAAAGCCGCGAGCAGGTGCTGGCGGTTGACCGCAGCTCCTTCACCTGCGCGGAAGGTGAGTTCCTCGTGCTGCTGGGACCTTCCGGATGTGGGAAGACCTCAACCCTTCGGATGATTGCCGGGCTGGAAGAGATCAGCGCGGGACGGATCTTCATCGGAGAAACACTCGTGAACGATCTCTCGCCGGAAGAGCGGAATGTCGCCATGGCCTTCGAAAACTACGCCCTCTATCCGCCCCTTACCGTACGCGATAATGTGACTTTCCCCTTGAAAGCCCGCGGCATGCCCAAAGATGAGATCCATGATAGGATGAAATATATCGCGGAACTATTGGATATCACAAACATCCTTGACCGGCAACCAGCCGAACTGTC
>CP070656.1:8614-16245 GCA_020355065.1 Fidelibacterota bacterium
GTGGAAAATTTCATTTACCTTCAGCATACCACGCAGGTTGAATTTATGACATTTGTGATTACAAGTTTGAGGTCTTCTGCGGAATGGACTCGCTCGAGATAGACGGCCAGCCCATATTTCCACAAGATCGCCGGACGGGACCGGAGCGGGCGGGTCTGTCCATCGAGCCGAAGGCCCCGCGATCCCTGACGGAGCTGCGCCGGGACAGCTACGATACCGACTCCGCGCTGGAGGTGTTTGAGAGTCTGCTGCTCATCGCAGCGGGGATTCCGGTGAGAGACGATCCGAACCGGCATCCGCTAGTGCTGGCCCAGGCGGCCAAGGGATTGATCGGCTTGCGTCCGGAGCGTCCCAGCCAGCGGCTGATGGATTTTGCCCTGGAGATGTGCTCGACGGAGGATTCTGAGCCAGTGGACCGGGAGCTCCTGCGGGTAGCTCCGGAGGAGTTGGGCATGACCGTGGCGGTGCATGAGCTGGAGGAGGCGATCCGGGCGGGTGACCTGGAGGAGGCCTACAAGCAGACCGGCCGGCTGCTGATGGTGTCGGACAACCGGGCGCTGTTATTCGATCTCCTGCTGGAAATAGCGGCAGGGAGGGACGATACGGCGGCGCGAACGGTGCCGTTCATTCACAGCGCCCAGAGGGCCATGGATTTCGTGGGACCCCGGAACCTGGCCGATTTTTACCTGCCGGCCCTGGAGGTGGCGGCGGGTGGGCAGTCCGGAGCGGGAGAGGTAGCCACCGGCGGTGATGGGCTTACGACCTGGGATGTGTTGCCGTATCTAGGGGAAGCGCCATTGGAAGTGGTGCTCCTGGCGGCGCACACCGCGCAGATCGCGGCCGACGAGCACCTGAAGCTGGGGGGCATCATGAGCGGGCTGGAACGAACGCTGGCAGCCCTGGTTGAACCGCTCGGTGAACCGAAGGAGTCTTCAGGAAGGGCTCGGAAAGGCGACGTACAAGACTTGATAGAGGATGCGAGTGAAGGTGAGCAGGACTTGGCGGGGGCTATCGGACGACACCTGGGCCATCGGGGCGACCGGGGCTGGCTGCTGGAGGTGGTGGAGGCAGTCGAAGAGGCACGGCTCACAGCGGACCTGGTGCTGTGGGCGGATGCCTTCCGGATGCTGTACCGGGCGGCACTGGAGGAGGATTATGGGTTGCTGGGGGAGGTAGCGGGGGTTATTTTGACCAGGATCTGACGTTCAATTGATGGCAACTTATGCCATGAGCGTTTTGAAAAGACATGACATATAACACCATTCGAATCGGTAGCTGGACCGTTTACCTGCTGAAATCCGGCAAGTTCGGGCTGGATGGAGGGGCCATGTTCGGTTCGGTGCCGAAGGCGCTATGGGAGCGGACCAACCCGGCGGATGAGGCCAATCGCATCGAGTTGGCGCTGCGGCACCTGCTGATCGATGACGGGGAGCGACGCATCCTGGTGGATACGGGGCTGGGGCACCTGTGGACTGAGAAGCAGGTGCGGATGTTCCGCATGGAGCAGCCGGAGCACGCCCTGGATGGGGCGCTGAAGGAGGCCGGTTTCAGCCGGGAGCAGGTGACGGACGTGATCCTGACGCACCTGCACTTTGATCATGCCGGTGGGGCGACCATGGCGGACGGTGGGGAGATCGTGACGGCCTTTCCCAAGGCTACCTACTATACCCAACGTGCGCAGTGGGAGCTGGCGAACCATCCCAGTCCGAAGGACCGGGCCAGTTTCGTCGCGGAGAATTTCGTACCCCTGAAGCGGTACGGCCAGTTGGAGATCCTGGAGGCAGGGGAGGAAATTGCGCCCGGGGTGGAGATCCTGGTGGGCAACGGCCACACGGACGGCCACCAGATGGTGAAGATCAGTGGGAGCGGTGAGACGATGGTATTTCTGGGGGATACGGTGCCGACCACCACCCATCTGCGGCTGCCGTTCATTATGGGTTACGATCTGCGGCCGCTGGAGACGCTGGAGGAGAAGAAGCGGCTGCTAGGCCAGGCGGCTGAGGAAGGCTGGTGGCTGTTCTTCGACCATGATCCCCGAGTGCCGGGAGTGAAGGTCAAGCCGGGTGAGAAGGACGTGGAGATCAGCGAGCGGTATGGCGGAAACTGAGCCGGATATCCTATTCCGGCGCGGGCTGGAGGCCTTCAACGCCGGCGATTATTACGACGCCCACGAATATTGGGAAGACCTGTGGTCGGAGTACCAGTTACCGGACCGGAGCTTGATCCAAGGGCTGATCCAAATGGCGGTGGGATGTTTTCACATCACCAATGACAACCTCAATGGCGCGCGGGGATTGTTTGGTAAAGCCTTGCCGAAGCTGGAAGCCCATCAACCGACGGGTCGAGGACTGGATGTGACCAGGCTGGCGACGTTTGTCCGGCGGGCATTGGAGCAGGTCAATACCATCGAGACGGGTGCCGAGTTCGACTGGTCCCTGGTGCCGGAACTCGAGGTCACCGAGGTGAAGGAGGTATAGCGGTGCCACGGGAAGGAAAAGAAGCCAAGCGCCGACGGGCGGAGGAGATCAACCGGCGGCTGACGCGGGAATATCCCGAGGCCTGCTGCGCACTGGTGCACGAGAATCCCTATCAGCTGCTGGTGGCTACCATTCTCTCGGCGCAGTGCACCGATAAGCGGGTGAATATGGTGACCCCGGCTTTCTTCGCGGCCTATCCCGATGCCACAGCCCTGGCGGAGGCCTCGCTGGAGGATATCGGTGAGGCTATCCGGTCGACGGGCTTCTTCAATGCCAAGTCCAAGAGTCTGAAGGGGATGGCGGAGGCGGTGGTGGAGCGCCATAGCGGGGAGATACCGGGGAAGATGGAGCAGCTCACGAAGCTGCCCGGCGTGGGCCGCAAGACGGCGAACGTGATCCTGGGCAATGCGTTCGATGTTCCGGGTATCGTGGTGGATACCCATATGCTGCGGCTCAGTAACCTGCTGGATTTGTCTGAGGGGCGTGACGCGGTGAAGGTGGAGTACGCCCTTATGGGGCTGCTGCCGGCCGAGGAGTGGGCCATGTTCAGCCACCGGATCATCGAACATGGGCGCCAGGTATGCATCGCCCGCCGGCCCCGGTGTGAAGAGTGCGTACTGAATGACCTGTGTCCCTCGGCGAAAGAACCAACCAGTGGCCAATAGCAGCCAGAGGCGGAAAGAGCAGTGATGAGCGTCCGATACAAGTGTCGAGTAGTTTCCAATTCTCTCGAAAGTCTATGTTAGTCGCTGTGACAGGGGCTAAATTTAATCTCTGTAAAATAGGTGTATTATACAAGTAATATGTTAATTATTACCAAGCGATTCAAGTTCTGTGCGGCGCACCGCTATCACAATACTGAGTGGACCGAGGAACAGAACCGGGCCATTTTCGGGGCGGATCATAAGCTCCACGGACACAACTATGATCTGGAGGTGAGCTTAACAGGGCCAGTGGATCCGGCGACCGGTTTCATCGCCGATCTGCAGAAGGTGAAGGAGATCGTGGAGACCCGCGTCATTGACCAGCTGGACCATGCCCAGATCGACATGGACATACCGTGGTTCAAGGAGCGACAACCTTCTTCGGAGAACCTGGTGCTATACATCTGGGAGCAGTTGACGGCCGCATTTCCGGCAGACGTGCAGTTGGTCCGTATCCGGCTTTACGAGACGCCAACCATTTACGCCGAATACAGCGGCGGGTAGACACCATCGGTGCATACATAAGGACTAAGAGGCGTATGAACGATCAGTCGAAGGATGACATTCAGGAGTTGATTTCCAGGCTGCTGACGGCGATTGGGGAAGATCCCGAGCGGGAAGGTCTGGTACGTACACCCGAGCGGGTAGCCCTGGCATGGGAATACCTGGCCCGGGGCTACGACCTCCAGCTGGAAGATGTGGTCGGACAAGCATGTTTCGAAGAAAAATACGATGAGATGGTGACGGTGAAGGACATCGATTTCTTCTCAATGTGCGAGCATCACCTGCTCCCGTTTTTCGGTAAGGCCCATGTCGGTTACCTGCCGGATGGGCGGGTGATCGGACTGTCCAAGATCCCACGCATTGTGGAGATGTATGCTCGCCGTCTGCAGGTGCAGGAACGCATGACGCAGCAGATCGCCAACGCGCTGATGGACATTCTGAAGCCGAAGGGTGTGGGTATCGTGGTAGAAGGTGTGCACATGTGCATGCAGATGCGCGGAGTGGAGAAGCAGAACAGCTACGCGACCACCTCCCATCTGGTGGGGGAGTTCAAGACCAATCAGAAGACCCGGGAGGAATTCATGCGCATTATATCCCTGAAGGGCCTGTAATGGCCCTTTTGGGAGCGCACGTATCCACGGCGGGAGGTATGGAACACGCGCCGGGGCGCGGCCGTGCCATCGACGCGGATTCGATCCAGGTATTCACCAGTAATCAGAACCAGTGGCGAGGCCGTCCATTGACGGAGGAGAATATCAACGGCTTTCGTGAGGGGATGGGGCAGGGGCAGCCGCGGATGAGCGTCACGCACGACAGTTACCTGATCAACCTGTGCTCGGCGGAGGAGTGGAAGTTAAAGCGGGCGGTGAACGCCTTTATCGAGGAGATGGACCGGAGTGAGGCGCTGGGGATCAATTATATCGTGTTCCATCCGGGAGCCCACATGGGGGCCGGAGTGGAGGCGGGATGTGCCCTGGTAGCCCAGAGCCTGAACACAGCCCTGGAAGCGCGTCCCGAGCATAAGACCAGGCTGCTGGTGGAGATCACGGCCGGGCAGGGTACAACGGTCGGGTTTACGTTCGAGCAGATCGCCGACATTATGTCCCAGGTGCATGCACCGGAGCGGATGGGGGTTTGTTTTGATACCCAGCATGCCTTCGCAGCGGGATACGATATCCGCACACCGGAAGCCTGGGAGAAGGTCATGAAGGAATTTGACCGGGTGCTGGGGCTGGATCAGCTCAAGGTATTTCATCTCAACGACAGCAAGCGGGAGTTACATGACCGGGTAGACCGGCACGAGAAGATCGGTCAAGGCACCTTGGGGCTTGTGCCTTTCTGGTGTCTGGTGAACGATGAGCGATTTGCGGAGCTGCCGACCATTCTGGAGACTCCGGTGGATGATGAGTCCGAGTACGGGGAGGAGTTGAAGCTCCTACGCTCGTTAATCGGTGCTCCGCAACCCGAGCCCGTCGGCTGAGAAAGTATCAAAGAGGGGAGCATGGCTGAGAAGCTGGACGTAGTAGTCATCGGTGGAGGTCCCGGCGGATACGTGGCCGGTATCCGGTCGGCCCAGTTGGGGAAGAAGACGGCCGTGGTGGAGTCCACCCACCTGGGAGGTATCTGTCTGAACTGGGGATGCATACCGACGAAGGCCCTGCTGCATACGGCGGAGTTGTACGAGAGCATGCGCCGGGCGGAGGAATTCGGGCTCAAGGTGGGGGAGATCGGCATTGACTGGCTGGCGGTGATCGAGCGCAGCCGGGACGTGGCCAACCGCCTGTCCAAGGGTATTGAATTCCTGTTCAACAAATACGGAGTGACGTATTATCCCGGACGGGGAAAGCTGGCGAGTGCGAAGCAGGTGATCGTGGAGCCGCAGGGAGCGCAGGCCTTCCAGGTGGAAGCGGCGAACATCATCATCGCCACCGGTGCACGTCCCAAGGCCTTTCCGGGGATGGAGCCGGATGGGGAGCGGGTGATCACCTCCAAGGAAGCCATGGTGCTTCCAGAGGTGCCCAAGCGGATGGTCATCATCGGGGCGGGAGCCATTGGTGTGGAATTCGCATATTTCTATAACGTATTCGGCACCGAAGTGACCATCATCGAGATGCTGCCCCAGATCCTGCCCATGGAAGACGAGGACATATCCAAGGAACTGGCCCGGCAATTCAAGAAGCGGAAGATCAATATCCTGACCGGAACGAAAGTTGACAAGATCGAGCGTCAGAAGACGCAGGTGAAGGTGCACACCTCGGGCAACAGCGCAGAGGTGGTCACCGCCGATCTGGCCCTGGTCGCGGTGGGAGTCCAGGGCAACGTGGAGGATCTGGGTCTGGAGAAGGTGGGGATCAAGGTAGAGAAGGGGATGATCCAGGTGGACGAACGCTACCGGACAGCCGCCGAGGGTGTGTACGCCATCGGGGACGTGATCGGGCCGCCGCTCCTGGCCCATGCGGCGTCGGCGGAGGGGCTTACAGCAGTAGAGCACCTGGCGGGTATGAATCCGGCACCGCTGAATCCAAGGAACATCCCGGCGTGTACATACTGTCACCCGCAGGTCGCTTCAGTAGGCTATACGGAGAAGGAGGCGAAGGAGGCGGGTTATGAGGTGAAGGTGGGCAAGTTTCCCTTCCGAGCGTTGGGCAAAGCGCTAGCGACCGGTGAGATTGACGGGTTCGTAAAGGTTATCTACGATGGTGAATACGGGGAGCTGCTGGGTGCGCACATGATCGGTGATGGAGCGACCGACCTGATCTCAGAAACAGCGGTAGCCCGCACACTGGAAACCACGCACCATGAGATCCTCAAGACGGTTCACCCGCATCCTACGCTGTCGGAGGCCATTATGGAGGCCACGGCAGTAGCCCAGGGCGAGGCGGTAAACTACTAGTCGATGTCTGTATGTGTCTCGCCACCGGGCCGGCTGAGCTGCCATAAGCGGTACGCCGTGAGAATGACAACCGCCGCCGCCAAGAAAAGACCCAGGGCAATGAGAAATGCGAAAAGCCGGGGAAGAGCCAGCACGATGATGCCAGCTAGTATCAATCCCAATCCCACGGCCAGGACTTTCTGCCAGGACCGCCCCAACCAAGCTTCGAGCTGGGGAGAGATCTCAGTATAGATAATTCGTGTGACCATGCAAGTACCTCACTTTCTGAAGAGGCCAGACATATCATGAACAAGGATCATGCCGATGCACAATATCTGCCTAGTTGGAGGTAAGCAGGACATTATGGCAGGTGCTTTTATCAAAAGACAGGGGCCCATACCTTTTCGCAACCATTCGTGCACAAGATACCTGTGTTCATTTGCACTTCAGTCCGCTATCCGCAGATCCTCAACATTCAAATTTAGCGCCAAATCCACGTACGACGAATGTAACAATAGCAGGAACCAAGGAACCGAGTCATGAGCAACATCTCTCGTATACGTTTCTCAACAGGCCTGGCCTTCGCTCTGCTCGTCATCTGGAGCTGCAGCGGTGGAGAATCCATCGCCGAAAGGACCATCAATACGGAAGACTTGGTGGGGGATATCAAGGTCCTAGCATCGGATGAGTTTGAGGGGCGAGGGCCTGCGACCAGGGGGGAGGATCTTACCGTCGAGTATCTGGTGGAGGAATTCCAGGAGTTGGGACTCGAGCCGGGGAACGGGGAGAGCTATTTCCAGGTGGTTCCCATGGTGGAGCTGACGCCGGATCCGGGAGCCGGATTGGTGATCTGGGGGGAACAATCCACGATGCGACTCATCTACCGGCGAGCGTATGTAGTCTGGACCAAGCGGGTAGTCCGACAGGTGGCTCTGGAGCGATCCGATCTGGTTTTCGTGGGCTACGGGGCGGTGGCACCGGAATACAATTGGAATGACTACCAGGATCTGGATGTGCGCGGCAAGACGGTGGTGATTTTGGTGAACGATCCCGGCTATGCCACCAAGGACAGCA
>CP070656.1:16345-23660 GCA_020355065.1 Fidelibacterota bacterium
CCGGTGGGCTCGATCTCCAGCTTCAAGGGGAGCTTGGCAAGGATGTTTTCATTCAAGGCAGCCTGACCGACCAGAATCTTCCCATCCTCCCTGAAGGGAATACCAGTACACTCAACGAGCTCGATCAGGTCAGGTTGACGCTTACCAGTCCCCGAAGCCGATTGGAAGCAGGTGATTTTCTGTTACGGGGTCAAGGTAGCCGACTCACCTCGTTTCAACGCAAGCTAGAAGGCATGCACCTTCAGCTACACCGTGATAACTGGGAAGTAGAAGGTGCTCTGGCAGGAAGTCCAGGACGGTATCGCAGCCAGACGTTTCAAGGGGAGGATGGCCGTCAAGGACCCTATGCGCTCACGACTGAAGAAGGTTCTCATCGCCTTATCATACTTCCGGGTACGGAGGAGGTGTGGTTGAATGGGAAACGTCTGACACGCGGTGAGAGTTTGGATTATACCATTGATTATGGATTAGGGGAGATCAGCTTCACTCCGCGCCATACAATCCGCAGCGATAGCCGGATTGTAGTTGATTTCGAGTATACAGATCTTGTTTATAATCGTACCACCAGTTATTTAGCTACAAATTGGCGGATAGGCCCGTCGGAGGTGAACATAACGGCCTTTACCGAGAGGGACAACCTGGAGAGCAACCTAGACTTCAGTCTCTCAAAAGAGGATCGAACGTATCTGGAAACAATCGGTGACCGGGTAGAGGAGGCCATTGTTCCGACGGTTAACGCGGATTCTGCCGGTGATTATGCATGGATTGATGATCGCTATGTCTGGCTTGGACAGGGACAAGGAGACTATCGGGTAACATTCCATAATGTGGGTAACGCCGGTCAGTATCGTCGTGTTGTTATAGGAGATAGTATCATCTATAAATGGGTTCCTCCCGAAGAAATATCGAGCTACAATGCCCTTTACGGGCCTTTCCGAGTGCTTCAATTACCGCGGCAGCATGACCTCATTACCGCCCGCTGGCAGATCGGGGATGAGCTGGTTGGGCGTACTGCTAGAGCCGAGCTGGGAATGAGCCGAGTGGATCTGAACCGCTATTCGTCCCTAGATGATCAGGATAACGGGGACCTTGGGTATTCCATGCAATTCCAGTGGCGAACGAGGTCCTTCACGCAGGCAGACAACCCTTTGCGAGCAGGGATTCAGCTTGATGCTCAAGGTAAGGGAAGCCGTTTTCGCCCCCTTGGTCGATGGGATGCGGTGGAATTCCTTCGTGAATGGGACCTGGATGAAACACCTGATCATTATGAGTGGCAAACGGGAGACGTATTTCTGGAAGGTGGGGGAGAACGACGAGTTTCTGCCCAGTTGGGGCAGCTACAGGCGGATAGCGTTCGAGCCAGTCGATTACGCTTTGGTCTAGCAACCAGTAGTGACTCTCCGCTGACTGGCCGGTTTAGTGAGACGATACTAGCAAGAGAGGCCGACAAAAGGAGCTGGCGGATCACAGATTCGGAGTTGAGATATAACTTTAAGTGGCTGTCGCCATATGTCGGATATTATGGTGAAAACAAAAAGGGATCATCCCTTGGACGCTATGAGGTAGAGCAGTTGAAGCTTGGCCTGCAAGCGCAGATATCGCCACAAGCTCAAGTTGCTCTCAGTCGGGAACAGCGGCGTGATATTTTCCATAGGCAGGGTGAAGAAACAGCCCGCCTATGGCTTGTAAGCCTTTCCCGTGCAGTACCCCGGGGAACACGCCTGGAAACGACCTTTTCATTCAATGAGAAGCACACAAGCGATAACCGCGATGATCTCGCCTATATGATGGGGAATCTGGCAATCATACGCCGTGTTCCAGGTCAGCCATGGTGGATCGACCTGCGGTACAGGTTGGAACGGTCGATCATCGAGACCAGGGCAGTGGTTTATGATTCCATTGGTACCGGACGTGGGCAATACCGCTACGATCCGGTGTATGATATCTACGTTCCTGATGAAGCCGGTCCTTTCGTCCGCTATACAATCCCTGCTGGAAAATTACAGCCGATCAATACGGTTAAATCCCGCTACCGGCTACAGATGGATTTGAACCGTCTCCGCCTCCGGCTCGGTCCTTTAAACGGATTCACCTTGGCACGACTCATTCTCCAAGGATCTCTGACGGCCAAAACTGAGGAGCGTTTTCTGATAGCGTACCTTAAGCCCACCTTAGCGGATACCGCACACAGTGACGTTCGTTCGCGCTTCCAGATGGATCTTTCGCTGCAGCATCGGTCTAATCAGCCTCAGTACCGTTTTCGCATCTATAAATTGGATGCGCTTAGCCGGGAACGCTATGGAGTGACTGACAGTGAGCATCCCCCCGGTGAAATCCAGAAGCAATCAACCTTAGAATTGATCAGGATTTCGCGCTACAAGGTTGCCCAACGCATGATGAACATGGAGTATAAACTGGTCTCCGAACGGAAGGCAGTACAGTCATCGGTAACTTCATTGCGCAATCATGATATTCAAAAGTGGCAAGGCAGTGGTACCGTAGCCGGTACAATGGGTGACGATCTGACTGCGAGTCTGACAGGTCATTGGATACAGGAATTAAACCGAGATCTGGATGACCTCTCGGTGCGTACTGTCTCCGTGGGCGTGGGTTTACAGAAGACAGTCGGCACGTCGGGTCGACTACGATTGAACTACGAGCGATTCCATGTGAGCGCTGACCGAGAGGTGCCCATTCCCTATCTCATGGCGGAGGGATTTCCTGTAGGCAAATCACAACGGTTCCGAGCCAATGGTCAGATCAACCTGTCACGCAATCTGCTTTTGTCCATCACCGCCTTTTCACGTTACGAGGCTGGACGAGCTCCCTTCTCGACGGCTAATCTAGAGTTGAGGACCCAATTTTGACGCGAACCTTCATCCTCCTGAATGGACTATTTCTCCTACTACCGGTATGGGGTCAGGAGATAGAGGTCCTGCTACCGGACACTTCTTATCAAGTCGGATCGATGGACGAAGCGAGCATCGTTCTGAGCAGTCGGCTTGCCCAAGTCGGATCCACAGGACACTTAGGGATTATCTATCGTTTAAGAGAAATCCAGTTCGATCCGGCCGAGGACGAAATCGCGTTATCATTCTACATGGAACACCGCCAGGTACCTGACGCTGATACACTTCTTGCCCTGAGCGACGGGGGTGTCTGGTTGCCGCATCTGGTACCGTTCCTTCATCGCTCCGGGGTGTCTGAAGGAGATATTCTGCACAGCGACGGAATTCCAGCTTGGCGCGTAAGCGGCAGGTCCTATTTTCGACATGGTTTTGGCTATGGTGTTCTATATGACTTAATAGATGCGGCGCAAAGGACATTACAGGTTTTGGTAGCATACGATCAGGCCGAAGGGATTCGTCAGGGGCAATGGGTGGGGGAAGTGTCTCTGGATCTCCCGAATATGATGGGTAGCCTCAGACATCTTCGAGTTCATTGGCGTCGACTTAGCGCGGTTACGCAGAACTTCAATATCGTGTATGCTGAACCCCAGCTGCCTTTACTTCCGCTCGGAGCCCGTTTAGCCGTACACCAGGATCTGATGGATACGTTATATGTGCAACGCGAGTTGAAGCTACAATTCACGTCACTACCTGGTTTTCGATGGAGCACAGCACTGGGGGTGGGATTCCGGAACCTGAAGGTTACCCGTCATGGGAAGGAAGAGGGTATAGTGCCGTATCGTCATCAAAATATCAATATCTCGTTGAAGCGACAGACATTGGATCACCCGGTGAATCCAAGGCGTGGTTTCCTGATAGAGACTACGTTCGAAGGTGGTACTTTACGGGGCGAGGTTGTGCATGCCCGCGCGGCACTAGGCCGGGGCGCATTGCACCTTGAAGGTGTGCGAAGTTGGGATCAATTGACGATAGCTGAAAATATTCAAGCGCTGGGTGTGGCCGCGTTCAGATACAAGCCTCAAGTGGCAGATTTCGTTCGGTTTGGCGGCAGCACCACCCTCCGCGGTTATCGGGAGGATCAATTCCTCGTACCGTGGGGTTTCATATCGCGATCGGAACTGCGTTACCGGACGGGAGCAGATTCAAGAATACATCTATTTCTGGACATGGGATCGCTAGCAGATGAGCCAGTTCGGCTATCGGGAGGGCTGGGACTCGTTTTCCGGGCGGGGCGAAACCTTATCCAGTTCGATCTGGCTTGGAACCACCAGGATACGATCAGGTCCGGTAAGGTGCATTTTCGCCTATTCAACTTCCTGTCAGCGTTAGAAGGCGGTCAACGTTGATACGCGAGGAAATCCTTGCCTTTCTGCAGTCCAAACCAGGTCGTGCCTATCGGCGCAAGGATTTGGCCCGCCGTCTTCGGATAAAGGCGGATGAATATCCGACCTTTCGTCGCCTGATAGGCCGCATGATCAGGGAGGGGATCCTTACTCAGGTGCGAGGTGGAAGACTGGCCTACACCGGGCCAATCCAGGAAGTCACCGGGATTCTGGAGATGACCCGCCGTGGATTCGGTTTCGTGTTGGTGGAAGCCATGGATGATGTCTTTGTGGAGGCACGCGATCTTGGAGGGGCCACGTCTGGTGATCGTGTCAGAATCGCCCTGCGAAAACAGACATTTGGTCGGGGTCCTAAAGGACGTGTGCTGGAAGTCATCCAGCGAGGACGGTCTACTCTTGTAGGGACCATAGACAAGGTTGCAGGGGGCTATGAGCTGATGCTTTCGGAGCCCTTTGCTAATCGCGCTGTCAGACTACGATCCGACAAGATCCGGAAAGAGGATGTAGGTGCCCTCGTCCACGCGAGAGTCACGGACTGGGGCACGGAATATGAACCTATCCTGGCGGAGATAGAAGAGATCATCGGCTCTCCGGAGGACCCTCTCACCGATTATAAATTGGTACTCAGGCAGTTCAATCTGGAGCCGGAATTCCCCCGCGAAGTGGATCAAGAAGTTGCCCGTCTGGTGAAGAAAATATCCATTGAACCGGGACCAGATCGGAGGGATCTACGTACTTTGAGAGTGGTGACGATTGATCCAGTAACGGCGAAGGATTTTGACGATGCTATCTCTCTAGAACGCCAGCAAGATGGCAAGTGGGAGCTGGGGATACACATCGCTGATGTCTCTCTTTTTGTACCGAGAGACAGCACAACGGATGCGGAAGCGCGACGCAGGGGTAACAGCGTCTATTTCACGGAAGGCACGGTTCCGATGCTGCCGCATATCCTCTCAAGTGACCTGTGTTCATTGAAACCCGAACGGGACCGGCTGACGATATCCGCAATGATTACCTTAACCGATGAGGCCTACGTAGAGGAGGTCAGGTTTACCCGATCGCTCATCCAGAGTAAACGCCGGTTTACGTACACAGAGGTACAGGAAATCCTCGATAATGATGTGGATGAATGGCATGTTTTCTTCGCGGATTTGAGGAATCTAACGCGGCGGCTCTATGAGAAAAGGGTAGAACAGGGGAGCGTAGATTTCGATATTCCCGAACCGCTTTTCAAGCTGGATGATTACGGCGTGCCTCATATGATCCATCCTTCTCAGCGTCTGGACAGCCACCGGATTGTAGAGGAATGTATGCTCTTAGCGAATCGACTAGTGGCCGAACGCATCCCAAAAGGGAAACCAGGCCGGAAGTTCCTTTACCGTATCCACGATGAGCCGGGTCAGGATCAAATCGTCCAGCTGTCAGCCTTATTGAGGCGTCTAAATCTTCCCGGATTACCGTCCCGAGATGTAACCAGCAAAGAGGTGCGGGATTTGCTACTGGCGGTGGAGAATTCGCCCTATAGGGATTTGATCGAAACCATCACTTTACGTTCAATGGCCAAGGCTGTCTACTCTGCCTCCAATCGGGGACATTTTGGCCTGGCATTTCCATTTTACACTCATTTCACTTCGCCCATTCGTCGTTATGCAGACCTGGTGGTCCACCACTTATTAGTGGAACACCTCACTGCGCCCAAGGCGCCCTGGACGATGTCTGAAGAAGTGTTGGACGAAGTGGCGCGACAATGTACTCAAAGGGAGATTGAAGCGCTTGAGGCGGAGCGAGCCTATAGTCGTCTTAAGGAATTAAGATTTCTAGCTACCCAGATCGGGAATATCTTTGAGGGCATTATATCGGGTGTCTCGCCGAAGGGATTTTTTGTTCAGATACGGGAGTTCCTGGTAGATGGATTTGTCAGCATAGAATGGCTCGAGGGTGACGATTATTTTTATGATGAGAGTCTTTTCGCCATCCAAGGCCGCAGATTTCATGACATTTACCAGTTGGGTAAGGAAGTACAGATAATAGTGCGAGACGTGTCCATTGAGCGGCGATTTGCTAATTTTCAAGTCGTGGATTCATAGTGCTGTGCTTGAATTATAACACTGCAAGGTCCTAGCCACGGTCATTTTTCTCTGTGCCCAGGTAGGAATGGTTGCCAATTTTAGCCGTGCAAATAAGACCTTTCAGGTGCTTAATCAGGTTCCTGCTTGCGACTACTCGTGGTGAGATCTTAATCGATAACAGGAAGAAGACAGAGGATGATAACAGTATGAAGCAAACTAGCAGCTGGTGGCATACGATAGTCCGGCTGGGTTCATTACTCCTCATCATATCAGGAGGTGCTCTCACCGTATCTTGTGATTACAAACCACCCGTCCTTGGCCAGGAGGATGTGCTGGTCATGTTGATTTCTGAAGAGGATCGCCCACTCCTGGAACCTCTACTGCTGGATGTCTTCGACCGAACCATGGCCACACCTGAACCAGAGCCGTATTTCAAAGTCCGGATAGCTTCACCAGTCGATTTTGAAATCTTTCATCACTATAAGAGCTTGGTCATTGCATCACTTTCCAATCCAGTTGACTCGACCGGAGACATACTGATACGGCGGATTCTAGGCGAAGAGCGGGTGAATGAGGCTATGGCGGGGGGCAATCCCATTTTCGTTGCCAGTGACTTCCTAGCCCGTGGTCAGATCTTCATGGGCCTGACCGCGCTGGATGCGATTCATGCCCAGAAGGAGTTGGCTCGTCTTCGTGTCTGGATCTTTGATCAGTTTGAGCAGCAGTTGCGTGCACGACAGGCCCAAGCCATGTACAAAGGACGGGAGCACAAGAAGCTATCCAGGGAACTGGATGAAAAATATGATTGGAGTATGCGACTTCAGCGTGACTATCTCAAGATCAAGGAGATTCCTGAAAGTCAATTTGTCTGGCTGGGACGGGGATTCCCCTATCGCTGGCTGGCTGTGCATTGGATGAGCGATACCACTGAGATCAACATCACTCCTGAATGGACCTGGAATCGGATGGAGTATATCGCCGATTCATTATTCGC
>CP070656.1:23760-29047 GCA_020355065.1 Fidelibacterota bacterium
GCAGTGCGCCCTCGATGGGTTGGATATTCGTCTTCCAGCGCCGGGAGCTGTATGTAGTCCATGCATCGGCAACGGGATCCGACGAGGAGTTCTGTTTTACTTCAATGATATTCAGTGAAGAGGGCGCCGTTTCAGCTATATTTGTGATATAAAGCCCCCCATCAGCCCGCAGCACCATCTGCTCCTGTCCGCCGGAATAGACCGCGTATGTAGGTGTGGGGACCATGTCACTAGTGGCTGCGATGACCACCGCGTAATTATCATCTGCATGGGCATTCGTTCCGGCAGCAAAGCTGCTTTGTCCTGTGGCTTCGTTGTAAACGCCACCTGGTACTGTAGAATACACTTGGGTCGCTTTGTTGTATTCACCTCCTCCTACAGTAGACTGACTGCCGCTGGCCTCATTGTCACTTCCTCCGCCAACCGCGGATTCCTGCCCGCTAGCTGTATTCCCAATGCCCCCACCTACTGCGGCACCAATGCCGCTGGCCAGATTACTGGTACCCCCGGCAACAGTAGCATAGGAGTTATTCGCGGTATTGCTGTAGCCACCCCCGATTGTACTAGCCGTGTTGCTGGCGCTGTTTAAAGAACCGCCACAAATAGCCGTAGACGTACCAATGGCATTATTATTGTCGCCTCCGGCGACGGTTGCGTTTTGACCGCTGACTCCATTATTGTAGCCTCCTCCTAATGTACCGTAGTTATTGCTCACCGTATTACTGACACCGCCGCCTATGGTGCCGTATATATCGGAAACTTGGTTGACCTGTCCGCTGGATCCGCCACCTCCGATCACTGCTCCATAGATTCCGACCGCTACCGTATTTCCACTGTAGCCCCCGATGACATTCGGACTTGTGCCGTTCGGCTCCAGCCGCAACGCCCGGGCGTTGTTCACCCGAAAATCAATGGCGTAGTTGGTGCTGGACCCGAAGATGCCCGTTGTGGTCAGGCTGTTACCCCCTGACATCCAGTACCGCGTGTCCGATTGCCCCCTCGTCAGCAGATCATTGGTATCGTCGTTGTTCAGTTTGAATTCGTTCGCCAGGTCCGTGAAGGCGGAAAAATAGGCGGTTCCCAGCTGCCCGCTGATAATACTCCCTGCGTCCCGGTAATAGGAGCCGTGCTGCCCGTCCAGCAGGTCAGCATCCCGGTAATAGGAGCCGTCCTGGCCGTCTAGCAGATCGGCGTCCCGGTAATAGGAGCCGTGCTGCCCATCCAGCAGGTCCGCGTCCAGGCCGCTGTTGTGACCGTCGTTCGCCAGGACTATGCTTCCCACCTCGTTGTCCAGGGCATAGGCTGCTGCGGGACTTTGCCCTAGGGAATCGGCGTTCGCCGCCACTGCCGCTCGGCGGCTGGCCAGGCTGTATGGCGTCGCCGTCAAAGCCTGCGTCCCCATGTCCGTACCCTCCACGTTGATGCCCAACTCCGCCTTCTCGGGAAAGGGATCGGGCAGCGGGCTGGTCTTACCCAGGATTACGCTGAATAACCCGCCCGTCACCTGCACCGACAGGTTCTTTGACCACTGGGAGCTCCCCAAACTGTCATACACCGTGAAGGTGATCGAGTAACTCCCGTTCGCGACGGGATTCCCAGACGCGTCGTTCAACACTCCCTGGTAGCTCATGGTGCGGGGTATCGCTCCCCAGCCCGATTGAATGAGGCTTGCCGTCAGGATCATCGCCAAAATACCAGTCCGTTTCATGATCACTCCTTACGATAAATATGTGGGAACGCCCGGGGCGTGGGGCAGACCATCCGGCCCCCGGTGAGGCACCGCCGTGCCAGGCGGCTCCAGGTCAGGCGCTTGCAGTTGCAGGTCATCTTGCTGGGCTGTACAATGAAAGTGCGGCTAATTCCGCGTTTAGCCACCTTCAAACATAACAACATCGCTGCCCATGATCAAGATATCAGGACCGGAATATCTATATATATTCGGTATCGTGAAAGTTGCCTTTTCTCCCGTGTGTGTTCTGTCTGGAGAAACTTGATTACCGTGGGGCAATACAACCAATATACTGTTACAATTGGGTTTTTATATTTTGAATATACAATGCACTAATTATCACATAATTATATAATTATGAATCTGAGGAGACAACACCCCGGAAAATGTCAGGAATAATCACGAGCCCGCGACAAAATCTGCTCCTCTGGTCATCGCGATCCGCCAGCTGACGGAGTGGAGATCCCTCAACAGTATCGAGCATCCAGCATCGAGCATCGAGCATCCAGCATCGAGCATCGAGCATCCAGCATCGAGCATCGAGCATCCATTCTCCCTCATCGCGAGTCCGCCCGCAGCGTATGTAGCCGGGCTCAATGTGCCCGGTGCGCGTAGTGGTAGGCAGGCTGGCCCAGTTATTGACGCAGTTACCTGCTGGATCCTGAATACAGTAACTCACGAGTAGGATTTTTTGGAGTGCGCAGTATTTGTGCAGCTTCGCCCTGCGGTGGCTTGGAAGCAGTCAACGATATCGACGGGAGGAATGGACAAATTATTTATACCAAATTTTGTGATTGCGGGCAAGCCAGAAATCCCTTCGTCAGGACACCATGATACATGTAATAGGAGGACCTTACAGATTAGAAAAAGAGGCTGGATGACCGCTCTCCCCGGCCCCCTCTGCTCGAGGAGTTGGGCCTCGGCATAGCGAAGCGAAGACGGGAATAAGGGGGAGCGGCATAAATCAGAAAATCATGTTGGGGACAAGATTAAGCTCGCAATATCGTATTTTATTAATTAATGTAAAGTAGAGTCAGAGTCCCTTATATAGTATAAATCATAAGGAGAATAGTCGTGGATATTAAACGGCTGATCGCTCCCGTCGTCATCGTTACGTTTATTGTGGCAAGTTGTGCTCCGCCGGCTGCTCAGGAAGCGCCGACCCCCGAACCGGCGGTGGAGGAAGTGACCGAACCGGCAGTGGAAGAAGTGGCCGAACCGGCGATGGAAGAAATGGCCGAACCGGAACCAGAGGCTGAAGAGCCAGCACCCGAAGCGGAACCGGAAGAGACTCCGTAGGCAGAAGTTCGCGCGGATATACTACTGGTGGCAGCCTGATCGGAGTGCTGCTGGTATTACCTACCCTGGATCCAGGGTAGGCCTGATCATTAGACCCGTCTCTGACGATTGATCCACTTGCAATCTGATATTTCAGAGGAGGGATTACTACACTCAGATTCACCCGGTCCAATAAAATACTCCTGTCCCGCAGTATGCGGGGCAACCTTTTGCCGCATAACCGCCCCCAAAACCACCCTTTCTGACACACCCTTTCCCAGGTCTCAAAAAGGTGTCCTATTGCCAGTCTAAACGACTCTGGATCCTGAATCCAGCGGCTCTCGATGAGGATTTTAGGGGATGGGCATAAATTATGCACTCTTTTCGCGCACCAGGCGCACCAGGCGAACGACAAACGCAACAAAAGGCTATAGATTATGCCGCTCTTTGACAACCGGCATCGAGATCGCCAATCGGTTTGCAATTCACTGTTATGCGAATAATCAACGGCGTTCTCGTCGGGCGTTTTTTTCAAAATGGTGGATTTTGTAGGGGTTTTGTTGGATTCCGTCCCTGTCTCTCACGTCGGGCAGGCCTCCTGCCGCTTCCCCGCCCGTGTAATGGTGTTGAATTATACCTTGCTCCCTGTCGTGAGCGCTGTACCCCGCTTCCCGGACAACCTTTTTCAATCCGTTCCGGTCTATACCATGAGTCAGAGAGGCTGAAGTGGCTCGGAAGATCCCTGAACAAGTTGTGCGGAGGTGTATTCTCATACCGATAACGCCTGTGGTAGTGATATATTCAAGGCGTGTATGAGAGCCAATTTGCGAAAGGAGATCCATGAAGGTTCACATTCACCAGGTCCGGCATAACCCATCGAACTCGCTCAGATCCTTTTTCGCTGCTATTTCGTTGCGGCATACTATTCCTTCCTTCGCTCTCCTTCTGATAGTGGCCTTCCTGGCCGGATGCGCCCGGCCCGGGGAAATACCCATCACCACCAAGTCCGATAAAGCGCGCCAGATCTATCTGGACGCCCGTGATGCGTTTGAGAATGTTCGCGCCAATGAAGCCCGGCTACTCTGCTCCAAGGCAGCTCGCCTGGATCCCAAGTTCGCACTAGCCTATCTCTGTCTGGCCCGGGCCACTGATGATATCAACGAGCGCAACCGCAGCCTCGTCAAGGCCATCGCCTTGGTCGACAAAGTCTCCTATGGTGAGCGGCTCATTATTGAGGCTTTTCATGCCAATCTCGTTGAGAATGACCGGGTGACCTGGGCCAGGAAGATCAGACAGCTCGCCCGCAGATTTCCCGAAGACAAACAAGCCAATAATGAACTGGGGAATGTCTATCGCTATTATTATGACGACCACGCGAAGGCGATTCGTTACTACAATAAAGCTATCGCTATCGATTCTGCCTACGCTCCGCCCTACAACAATCTTGGTTATGCCTACCGCGCCGATGGCCAGTACGATCTGGCCGAACGGGCTTTTCGTGATTACATCCGCCTTATTCCTGATCAGCCCAATCCCTACGATTCCATGGGTGATCTCCTCACGAAAATGGGCCACTTCGAAGAGGCCAATGAATATTACCGGCAGGCTATTGACCGTAATCCTACTTTCTCCTTTTCGCAACGCAAGATCGGGTTCAATCTCGGCTATCTTGGCCGCTATCAAGAAGGCCAGGCCGCCATTCTGGACGCCGTGGATATGACTGTTACCCCCCCTACCAAAGTGGTTGAAATGATCTTTCTCGGCTTCTATTATGTGGAACGGGGACTGATTGATGAAGCCTTAGCCCAATTTGATGTATGCATTCAGACTGCCACCGAGAAGGAGCTTCCCCAGTTCCAGATCGGTTTTCACTTGAATAAGGGCGACATTTATCGCCAGACGAATCAGTACGATCTGGCCGAACAGAGCTATGCCGCTGGTAGGGAGGTCCTGGGCGCTGTTGAATTGCCCAATCTTGAAAGCCAGATTTTCGAAAGGATCATCACTTGGCGGGAGGCCTACCTGGCAGCCCTCCGTGATAATTTTGATTCAGCCTTTGAAATTGCCGGGCAGCTTGAAGCCAGGATCAAAGCAGAACGCACCCCTGACGATATGCGAAATATCATCTATCCGCTGCTGGGAATGATCAATCTTGAGCAAGAGAACTACGAGGAAGCCATTAAGCATTTCCGGAAATCAAATCCGGAGAATCCTTTTATCCTCTACTATTTTGCCCTCGCTCTGGACAGTGCTGGTCATGCCGAGCGAGCACAGGAGTAC
>CP070656.1:29147-36378 GCA_020355065.1 Fidelibacterota bacterium
CCAATACCATCACAACCAGGCCGATCTGCAGAAAGAACAATGGTGACAAGGAAACCCGGTCAATGAAAAAGTTCAGGTACATCCCCATGGCCAGATACGCCAATGGGCAAGCAATGATGAGTGCGATGAGTACCGGCCGCGAAGTCTGCCAGACGAGCATCCGGACCAACCTGGCCACGCTGGCTCCCAAGACTTTTCGCACGCCGAGCTCCTTGGTGCGGGCATTGGTCAGGAAGATAGTCATACCTATCAAGCCCACGATTGCCAGCGTAATGCCGATAACGGAAAATATGATTAAGGCTACGTTGATGCCCTGAAGGACTATGAAAATATTATTAAAGCCATCATCCAGGAACTCCCGGTCAATTGGGTAATCCGGAATAATCCGGTTCCAGACCGCATCGATCTGGCTCAGTGTTTCCAACTGGTTCTCTGGCGAGATGCGGATGGATGCCACTCCGCGTACCATTTCCTCGGGCATAAAGAACGCCATGGGACGTATTTGATTGTGAAAACCGAGCATGTTTACGTCACCTACAACGCCCACAATCCTATAGGTTACATTGGAGGCGTCCTCGCCAATCTCGTAGAAGAATTTGCCGATGGCCTCATCCGGGGATTCCATGCCCATTGTCGTGACCGCTTTCATATTGATCACCGCATTGATCATCGACTGAGTATATTCGCCTTCCTCGTCCCGGCGATAGATATCCTCGCCGAATTCGGGTGATAAATGACGGCCGGCCAGTAGCTGCAGGTCATAGGTTGCCCCAAAGTCCTCACCTGCATCTATCCGCGGTATATCAAATTTTCGACTCTCATCTCCTGAAACGGGGGATACTCCTTGCAGATCATGCCGCTGCTGGAACGGTACCTGGCTGCTGATCGTGACCAATTCAACTCCGGGGATGGCTTTCCATTCAGTGCGCAGAACGTCGTAATACGGCGCGATGTTGGCATTCGACATGCGGCTTACGTTAACCACATGATCCCGGTGATATTTGAAATCTCCCTCCTGCAGTTTCTGATTCTGGGCGAACGTGATCATAACGGCAACAGCCAGCACGATCGACGCGGTGTATTGAATGATCAGCAGAATATTGCGCATTACATTTCGCTTGCCCAGTCGCCCACTCTCCCCGCGCAGCGCGTCAGGTATCGCAGTCCTGGATATCACCAGCGATGGATACCCACCTGCTAACAATCCCGTTATGAATACCAGCAGCAATAAGCCGGTGATCGTCGCCGGATTGCCGAAAGGATGAAACGTGATCTGCCGGCCGATCTGTTGTCCTACAACCGGAAGTACCAGTGTGGTCATAACGATGGCAATGGCCAGCGCAAAGAGTGCAATAACGACACTCTCCACGAGAAATTGAAAGACCAACTGCCCCCGGCTGGCACCGATCGATTTGCGCAGGCCCACTTCGCGCAGTCGGCTCAATCCCCGTGCTGCCGCCAGCGTCATGTAATTCAAACAGGCGATTAACAGGATGATCAAACCCAGTATCCGGATAGCACCCAGGACGGGAATACCGGAAGTTTCCCAGATAAAGAGATTCATATTCCGAAGCGGCCGTAGAGCGAAACCACCGTGAAACTGCCTGAGCTCCTCGGTGAGGTATTTCTCCGTAACGGCGTCTATGCGCGATTCGAAATCGTGATGATCACTGCCTTCCGGCAGGAGAACATAGGTTATATTGCTTGACGAAAGACTCGTCCAGCTGCCCTGGGGATCGAAATCATTGATACGAATGTGGGCCCCGGTAGTGGCAATCATATCAAGGATACCCACACCCGTGAAGGAAGACGAGAAATGAGTATTCGACGGAAGCTCCCTAAACACGCCGGTCACCTGGAGTTCATGTCGTGCTTCAACCGTTAGCATCTCTCCCAGAGGATTCCGGTCTCCATAATATTTTTTTGCTACCGATTCGGATAGAACTACCGAGGTGGGATCTTCCAGCGCGTCGCTCGCGCTGCCGTAGATGAACTCCAATTCGAAGATGTCCAGAAAGTCGGGGTCCACGAAGCGCATCGACTCATAGAACTTGTGCTCGCCCGATCTCACCAGCTGTTCCCGCCCCATACTCCGGGCCGATTTCTCGATGTCGTGAACCTCAGCCTCAAGTATCGGTTGCAGAGCAGTGTAAACCCCGTCAGTGCTCTTGAGCCCGAAACCGGATTCCGGCTTCACCTTGATATGGGCGGAATAGATACGGTCTGATTTCGGGAAGAAGGTGTCAAAATTTTCCTCGTACTCTGCGATGACCTGCACCAGAATGAAGACCGTCAGGCCTACTGCCAATCCCAGTACCTGGACCACAGTGGAAGACAACCGTTTCTTCAGGTTCCTGAAAGCGGTGATCCAATAGTTGTGTAGCATGAAAGATCCCAAGTAAATCAGGTTAAACCAATTGATGACGCGGGACCAACGGTCGCGTCGCCATGATTGGTGAGAGTGAAATGATGGCTTGCCAACCGCATCGCTATTCTTTGACTATCGGAAAGGTGAGTGGGTTGTCCATGGAATAGACAATAGTTGACCGGTACAGCCCAAGTGGTGTGGCACGATGAAAACAGCTTCCAGAAGGAACTGGCTCCCCCAGACAAACTGCAGGCAAGTATGGTTGGGATTGGTAGTGTGTCAGCCCGTTCAGCTGGCCATTGATTGAACCGAGGCTTGGAGACTATCTCTGCCGCCAATCCCTGGTGTCTGATAGGCAGAACAGTGTCGTTATCCTTGATCCGATACGATGCTCCCTTACCGCACCTCAAACACCAGATGCCCATCATAGGTTTGTCCATACCGGTCAGTGGTCTGCACCGTGATGGTGTGGACACCGGGGGACAGGTCGCCAGGTGCAGAGGTGGTCCAGATATGGCGTGATAACCGGGGTGAAACCCAGTTCCTGAATAAATCCGGGTATTGAATGGTCAATTGGGTAAAGAGGGGATCTGTACGAATCATCCATTCCATGGTCTTGAAGGACTGGTTGTCGATCTGATACTCCACCACACTACGCGGGCCGCCATCATAGACGTTCACCACGACTTGAAGGGTGTCCAAGGCATCAGTCGCTAGAATCCTTCCGGGCAGCATGATGCGCAGCTGCTCACCCGGGTCCTGCCCGGCAGCCTTGAATCGAGCCTGGTACTCATGTCCCTGGAAATCAAACAGGTAATAGCCATTAGGTGTGCCATCCGTCTGGTAGGATATTGGGACGCTGCGTTCATCCTTTGGTCCGGACCACCATGATCCACAGGCGGCACCGCAGACGATCTGGTGAAGCGGCTGATCACTATCCCAGCCCTCATCCTTTGCGAGATAGCGATGTTCATTGGTGTGCATGTGCCCGGCCAATGCCAGGACATAGGACCGTTTTTCGAGGATATCGTAGAGCGCTTCGGTATCGGTCACCCGAGTGCCGGGACCGGCTTCGGGTCCCTGGTCAAAGGGAATATGCATGGTCAGCACGACCAGCTTGTCGTCCGGCACAAGCTGCAGGTCATGGGCCAGCCAGTTGAGCTGCTGCTCACCTATTCGACCACGGTAGCGAGTGTGTCCCTCATCGTCCCGCCCCAGGTATTCCACGTCATCCAGCACGATGAAGTGGGTTTGGCCGTAATCAAAGGAGTAATAGGACGGGCCATAGTATCGCTTGAACGTCTCCAGGGCATAGTGGTCATCGGGCGAGTCATAATTGATGTCGTGGTTGCCGGGCACATTGTAAATGGGAATTCCAATCTGCGCCATGAGGCGGATGTACCGCTCATACAGGGACAGGTCGTTGCCCACCACATCACCCAGGACGATGCCGAAATCAGCCTCTGTTCCAACCAATTCGGCGACAATGTCATCCCTCAAGTAGTCAAGTTCCTGGTTGTTGTAAGGTTGGGTGTCCCCGAACATCAGGGCCTGCACCTTGGAAGCTGTTTTTTCAGGAAAGAGGGGGAAATCGACGCTATTCGGCAGGGGTCCAGTTGCTGACACACCGGGGTATTCCAGATCAGGTGAGCCTTCGGGTTGATGGACGTAATAGAACTGGGGGAGATTGTGCTCATTCACGGGCACGTTATACCCGGCAGGTTTGGTGATGAAGACGACCATCTCGTCATCCGCCGGCAGCGTGTAGCGGCCTCTCTTATCGGTAATCACCACCTCGCGCTGATTGGAAACCAGTACTCCGGCTACGCCCTGCTCCCCCCGGTCCCGTTCCAGGTTGCGGTTGGCATCACGATATACCACGCCAGAGACGTAAGTGTCTTTGGTACTGGTTCCGGGATTTTCTGCAAGGATGGGCGTGAGTAAACTTCCCCACAGGAGAAAGCAAAACATGAGGACCGGGCCGTTTAAAGTATATGAATATTGGCGGAGCCTAAGCTTGGGGTCTGCCATTGTCGATCTCCTTTCGGGTATCATGATTAAATACAGGTCTAGGTGACTATCTGTGTCGCGAGAGCATGGGCAACTTACATTAACTTTGCAGAAATAACATAGGCGACTCTTTTAAACCGGTACCTATTTGGATGCAGATTTTTCCAGGTCGTCCGCTATGCTCGAGGCAGAGTTCGCGAGGTGGTGGGTGGTAGTAGGGCATGCCCGGCTGCTAGCGGGAATCGAGACGAATGGATTTCAAGAAACCGACCGAAATCCTGTAAACCGGGGCGGGAAAATATTGGCGAGGCCGGTGAGTATGAGTAGAATCGAAATGAATATCCAAGCCGGAGGATTACGATGAAACCGTTGGAGCTATTAGAGCAGCAAATCCAGCAGCTGGATGGCAAGGACTATGGGGCTTACCAGTCACTGAAGGGGTCGTGGCAATACCCACACTTTGAACTCCACATCGACCGCATTCCGAAAGATCCGTACGCACCGCCCGGCACAGGGGTGTTTCGGGCCAGGGTTACACGAGATAGGGCCGGTATTTCTGAGGATATGAGCTCATCCCGTATCAGGGAGATCGCTCTGCGGGACTACCTGGCGAGGCAGTTCCACAGGCAATGTGTGCGGATCAACAAGGGCCGGCGCGGCACCGGGAACAGCGGCCTGATCACCATTTTGGAGCCCGGCCAGACGATTCTGGAACGCACGTCGGTCGCGCTCACTGACCGCTACGTCGAGGCCAGGTTCTTCATAGGCATGCCGGCCTCCGGCAGGAAGATTCAGGCAGGAATCGCCGAAAGTATGCTGTTCGAGGAGCTGCCCCAGATTCTGCAGCAATCACTGCTGGCCGAAAGCCTGGACCTGGAAGAACTGGGTAAGCACCTTCAAACCGCTGAAGATGCTGAGTTTATCCGCGATCAGCTGCATTCGCGTGAGCTAGTGGCTTTCATCGCGGACGGTGCGGTTCTGCCGCGAGCGAGTGGGGTGGACCAAAGGCCACTGGAAACATCAACCGTCGTCCGCTTCAAGTCGCCGGAGAGTCTGCGGGTGAGTTTCGAGCCGCCCAATGCAGGCACCATTACGGGTATGGGCATTCCCAAAGGAGTGACACTGATCGTAGGGGGAGGGTACCACGGCAAATCAACCCTCCTGCAGGCCTTGGAGCTGGGTATCTACAACCACATCCCAGGTGATGGGCGGGAATACTGTGTCTCCTTGCCCGAGACCGTGAAAGTGCGCGCCGCCAGTGGCCGCAGTGTGGTTAATACCGATATTTCGGCGTTCATCAAGGATATCCCGCTCCAGGAGGCCACCACCTCATTCTCCACGGTAAACGCCAGTGGATCTACCTCCCAGGCCGCGTTCATCAGTGAGGTAATGGAGGTTGGCGCCGAGGTGATCCTGGTGGATGAGGACACCAGCGCGACGAATTTCATGATCCGTGACAAACGCATGCAGGAATTGGTAACCAAGAAGCACGAGCCCATTACGGCGTTCGTAGATAGGGTAAGGCAGCTCTATGAAGAACACGAAATCTCGACTATTCTCGTCATGGGTGGATCGGGAGATTACCTGAGCGTGGCGGATTGCGTCATTCAAATGCTCAATTTTGAGCCGTATGATGTAAGTGAACGCGCCCGTGAGATTGCCACGCGCTACACAACCGAGAGAGTGGAAGAAGGCGAACGTACTTTTAGAAGACCCCGACCACGTTTCCCTTTGAGTGATGGACTGGATCCACGAAACGAATACGGTCATTTCAGGATCTCGGCGCCGGAACCGCGACAGCTCATCTTCGGACAGAACAAGGTGGATCTGGCTGATGTCGAACAGCTCATGGAAAAAGCACAGACCAAGGCCATTGGCCTGGCCATTGAGCAGGCCAAGCAGTATATGGATGGCAAGACGGAGTTGAAGCGAGTCGTGGAACTGGCCATGAGCAGCATCCGGGAGGAAGGATTGGATGTGCTGGATCGGAAGCTCACCGGCGACCTGGCTCAATTCAGGGGTCTGGAATTTGCATCCGTGCTCAATCGCATGCGGAGTCTGGCGGTAAATCCGGAAACTCCAGACGAAGGAGTTATATCTTCAGAATCACCCTCTAAAACCTCATCGTGAGTCGATGGAAGAACGTGCTGCCCGCTTTCAGCGGTTGATGGATGAGAATGGCTGGACTAGGGCTGTGTCAGCCCGGCAGTTGGGCGTTAGCAGGGCGTGCCCCGCTGTTAGCGGAGTCCGGTGACGAAGGTGTTGGATTCCAGGCCGTACCAGACGATACCTATCTTTGGAGATATGTCGACCTCATCGTAACTTAAATTAGCTCCTTTATTTTTGCAGGAGGTCATCGTGAGACGCGCTCTCTTCGTTCTAGTACTTCTAGTTGTATTCCCCATTTACTCACAACACGGAACGACAGCTATTGCAGGCGGTACCCTGGTGAACACCAATGGGGAAGCGCCGCTGGAGAATGCTGTCATTCTAATGAGTGGTAACCGGATCACCCAGGTCGGTCCTGATACTGAAGTGGAAATCCCTCCGGAAGTGGAGGTGATCTCTGCCAAGGACAAGTGGATCATCCCAGGTCTGATCGATGCGCACATCCATTTCTTTCAGTCGGGTGGGCTATATACCAGGCCGGATGCTATTGATTTACGAAAACATGTTCCCTATGCTGATGAAGAACTGAGGCTGATCAGGGAACGCCTGGCCGATACATTCGCACGTTATCTGCGCTGCGGAATCACCTCCGTGGTGGATGTAGGCGGTCCCTACTGGAATTTTGAGGTTCGTGAGCTGGCGAGGCAGTCAGACATGGCCCCCACCGTAGCCGTGGCCGGACCG
>CP070656.1:36478-54251 GCA_020355065.1 Fidelibacterota bacterium
GAACCTGCGGTAAAGCCGGTTCCGCGACAACGGCTGCCTGGTTCTCACCTCCAAACAGGTTTTCCTGGTTGGGATCGGTACTGTTTTGCATTCCTTGCGCGTATTTGACGGCCTCATCGAGGAGTACGTATTTCTGGTGTCGGGTGCCATCGAAGCTATCGCAGGCACCTGATTTTATCAGGCATTCCAAGGCTTTGCGATTGACCAAGTGAAGATCGATGGATTCGGTGAAAGCGTGGAGTGTTTTCCAATGGCCCCGTGTTTGCCTTACCTCCTTAATATGATCCGCAGCCTTCTGTCCCACGTGTTTGATGGCATTCAGGCCGAATCGGATGCGGCCCTGCGAGTCTACCCGGAAATTGCGGCCGGAGTGGTTGACGTCCGGTGGTAGCACCTCCAATCCCATGGCATGCGCTTCGGCCAGCAAAATGGGCATACGATCGGGATTGTTCATTTCGGAGGAAAGGTTTGCGGCCATGAACTCCGCCGGGTGGTGCGCTTTCAAGTAGGCCGTTTGGTAAGCCACCAGCGCGTAAGCGGTGCTGTGGCTTTTGTTGAATCCGTATTCGGCAAAGCGGGCAATGAGATCATAGATTTCATGAGCAGTCTTGTCAGGAATGCCGTTGGTGTGGGCGCCTTGGAGAAAAGCAGTCTCCATCCGGGCCATTTCGCGCTTTTTCTTTTTTCCCATGGCCCGGCGCATGATATCGGCCTGCGCCAGTGTGAAGCCGGCAATGGCGTGGGCGATCTGCATCACCTGCTCCTGATAAACGATAATGCCGTGGGTCTCCTGGAGAATTGGCTCGAGCTTCGCATCCAGGTAGACGATCTCCTTGCGGTTGTGTTTGCGATCGATGAAATCGTCGATATAGGCCATTGGTCCGGGGCGGTAGAGGGCATTCATGGCTATGAGATCTTCGATGCAGGTGGGCTGGAGTTTCTTAAGGAATTCCCGCATTCCTGAGGACTCAAACTGGAAAATCCCTGTAGTCTGTCCTCGGGAAAACAGGCTGTAGGTGTCCTGATCATCCAGAGGGATGTGCTCAATATCCAGTTCGATGCCTATATCGGCCAGCATCTTTACCGCCTTGTCGATCACGGTCAATGTCCGGAGACCGAGGAAATCCATTTTTAGCAGTCCCAGGTCTTCCAATCCGTTCATGTCGACCTGGGTGGTGATTTCCTCTGTTTTCGGATTGCGGTAGAGGGGCACATAGTCGGTGAGGTCACCGGGCGTGATTACCACTCCAGCAGCATGAGTGGAAGCTTGACGGTTCATACCTTCCAGAACTCTGCTGAAGGCAAACAGGTCCTGGTGGAGCTTATCCACGGACGCGGCTTGCCTCAATTCGGCACTGGCTTCGATGGCCTTATCGATGGTGATTTTGGGGCTGTCCGGGATCATTTTGGCGATACGGTCGGCTTCAGCGAAGCTCATGCCCAGTACCCGAGCCACATCCCGCACCACACTACGGGCTTTCATTTTGCCGAAGGTGATGATCTGGCAGACAGCATTGTCCCCGTACATCTCTTTCACATATTCGATGACGTCTCCCCGGCGTTCTTGGCAGAAGTCAATATCGATATCGGGCATGGAGATCCGATCGGGATTAAGGAAGCGTTCAAAGAGCAGGTTGTAACGAATAGGATCCACGTTCGTGATTCCTAGAGCGTAGGCCACGAGGCTACCAGCGGCGCTGCCGCGGCCGGGCCCAACGGGGATGCTCTGACTGCGGGCATAGCGGATGAAGTCCATGACGATGAGAAAATAGCCGGCATAGCCCATGTCCCTAATGATTTGTAATTCCTCGTCCAGCCTGGCCTTGATTTCAGGGATGATTTTCCCATAGCGCTGGCCTAGGCCCTCCTCGGTCAGTTGCATGAGATATTCATCAGGATCATGTGTGCCGGCACTGTCGGGAATGGGGAATTGGGGCAGATGTAATTGGCCCAGGTCCAGTTCGACAGCACATTGCTCCGCGATGGCTACGGTATTCTCCAACGCCTCCGGTACGTCTTTGAACAGCTGGTACATGTCATCTGCGGATTTGAAGTAGAATTCCGGCGTGGCATAGCGGCGGCGGTTAGGATCATCCCGATCCTTGCCGGTGCCCAGGCAGAACATCACATCGTGGGCTTCCCAGTGCTCCCGTCGGGCATAGTGACAATCGTTCGTGGCGACCAACGGCAGGTCCAGTTCCCGGGCCAGCTTGATGTTCACCTCGCGGGCGGCGTCTTCCTCCGGCAGGTTGTGGCGCTGGAGCTCCAGGTAGAACCGCCCGGGAAAGATGTCGGTCAGTTCCAGGGCGGCCTCTCGGGCGGCGGCATAATTGCCGTTCAAGGCGTGCTCCTGCACTTCTCCTTTCAAACAGGCGGAGGTGCAGATCAATCCCTCATTGTATTGTCGCAGGAGGTCTTTATCCATGCGGGGACGATAGTAGAATCCATCCAAGTATCCGATGGATACCAATTTGCGCAGGTTTCGCAGTCCGATCTCATTCTGGGCCAGCAAGACCAAATGGTGATATCCCCACCCACTTTCCCGGGTAGCCTGCTTGCTGCGGTGGTCACCCTTCGCGATATACGCCTCACAGCCGATGATAGGTTTGATACCGGCCTTCACCGCGGCCTTGTAGAACGGCAGCAGGCTGAACAGATTGCCGTGCTCAGTGATGGCCACCCGATCCATTTTAAGATCGCCAAGCGTGTTGATGATGGTCTCGACGGACTGGGCGCCGTCGAGCAGAGAAAAATCGCTATGGTTGTGAAGGTGGACGAAGTCGGTCATGTGATGACTTGTCCAAGGCAATGCAGGAGCGCTGTGACCGACTCAGACATCAAATTTCGACAGATAGATGGCCAACAGGCCGGCGAAGATATCGACTTTCAGCACCTTGGCGACCCATCCGGCACCCGCCGGATTGGGATGGTTGTACAGGTGAACGAACGTATACAGAAGGGGAACCTCTACCCCGATGATCACAGCCACCAGGTAAGTGGGGCCATAGACCTGTAGAATGTACGGCAACAGGCAGCCGAACATCAAAAGTAATGTCAGGATTTGAGCGGTTTTTACAGCTGGAGGGACGCCCCAACGAACAGGCAATGTGCCTACACCGCCTCCCGTGTCGCCGGCAACATCCTCAATGTCCTTCACCGCTTCCCGCAGGAGCGTGAAGCCGGCGGCCAGTCCGAAGGGTGTCCACATCAGCGCCAGGTGCCCGAAAGCAGCCCCGGCAAATAGAAAAGCCAGCCCCAGAATGACTGCCACTACCAAATTTCCGACCAGGGGCAGGCCTTTGAACAGCGGTGTGTAGAGTACCATCAGGGGTAAGGCGATAGCGATCGCAACGATCTGTGCGGTTGTCGGTAGTTGGAAAGCGGTAAATGTCCCCCCTATGAAAAGGACAAGAGCCAGCACCCAGCCCATATTACGGGGTAGTACGCCGGATGCCAGCGGCCGAGCGGGGCGGTTGATCTTGTCAATGGGGTAATCGAAGTAGTCGTTGAGGGCATTGGCGGCCGCATTATAGAGCATTACCGTAGCGATGGTCCAGCCGATGGCGCTCCATGGTGGCCAAGCGGGCATGAGGACC
This sequence comes from Fidelibacterota bacterium, assembly GCA_020355065.1. Taxonomy (GTDB): domain Bacteria; phylum Fidelibacterota; class Marinisomatia; order SCGC-AAA003-L08; family TS1B11. Next base: position 40,075 of record CP070656.1, read on the forward strand.
GCCGTAATCAGTACGGACAGCGCCCCGAGTATCAAATTGATGGGGCGCAACAACTTGATGGCCGCTATAAAGGGAATCATGGAGGGAAAGTTAGGGAACGGAAAGGAGAAGGGGGCAAGGGATTCCGCCTCGCTTGCATGTTTCATAACGTGATGGAACCTGTCAGGATAGAGGTGACATGGATCACGGCGAGCGCCGGAAATAGCCGTAAGCTATAGCTGAACTAGGGCTGCGATGGTCAACGCAAAGTGGATCAGTCATGAAAGGAGCACATTTGCTAGAGCGACGCAGCGGCCTAGATCGGCGCAACAGTAGAACCCGTCGTAGTGGCTTGGAACGACGGGTGCAGATGGTGTCCGTAAGTATCGAGCGCAGAACCGGTCTGAAACGACGTATGCTCGCAGACCGCCGTATACATCTGGATCGACGACTGGCGGCTGTATCACTCAAAAATATAGCGTGATCCGCACCCAGCCGCGGTATTCGTCACCTTCTCTGCACCGAAATTACCCGCTCGTCGCCCTGCAGGTCTTTGTGCAGAGTAACGGTATAGCCCGCCTGTTCGAATATCCTTTTCACTGAATCAGCCTGCGGCATCCCGCCGATTTCCACGATCAGTTGCCCCTCTTCGGCCAATAGCCGCGAGCCGATGTGGGCCAGGCGGCGGTGAAAAGTGAGTCCGTCCGCCCGATCCGTGACGGCCAATGGTGGCTCATACTCGCGGATCTCCCGCTGAAGCCTGGCAACCTCCTCAGCTGCCACGTACGGGGGATTGCAGAGGATTGCATCAAAGCCTTCAGATTGAGCTGCGTCGAGAGGTGACGGAGCATCCACCAGCACATCAAATTGTTGAAACGTGACGTTTTCTGCTCCCAGTCTTTCGGCGTTGCCTTGGGCGATATCCAGGGCTTCTGGAGAGATGTCTATCGCGAGGACCCTCGCAGCAGGATACAGTAATGCCGCCGTGATAGCGAGGCAGCCACTCCCGGTGCCGATGTCGAGGATGGTGGTGGGGGGATCTCCTTTGCGGAGGACCTGGATCAGGATTTCGGATTCCGGTCGTGGTATCAGCACGGCCGGTGTGACGTGGAAATCGCGGCCGTAGAATGGAGCTTTGCCCAGAATATACTGGAAGGGTTCGCCGGCAATCCGACGCTTGATCAGGGCTTTAAAGCCGTCCAATTCATTGCGTGTCAGCTGCCGGTCATGTGAGACATACAGGTCCACCCTGTTCACACCCAGCTGATGCGCCAGGAGCCATTCCACCTCCAGGCGGGGATTGGAGATCTGTTTGTTGGCCAGGTATTGCGTGCCCCACCTGATCAGGTCAATAAGACGCCAGGTTTGGGGGGCGGAGGAACCTTCAGTCACACCTCAGCAAGTTGCTCCATGCGGTCATGCACCCTGAGTTGTTCGATGAGCTCTTCCAGATCGCCGTCGGTTATCTCATTAAGGCGATAGAGGGTCAGGTTGATGCGGTGGTCGGTAACGCGGCCCTGGGGATAATTGTAGGTGCGGATCTTAGCGCTGCGGTCTCCGGTAGAGACCATGCTACGCCGCTGGTCGGCCCGCTGGCGGTGCTGTTCCTCAGCTTGATGCGCATACAAGCGGGAGGCCAGTACTTTCATCGCCTTGGTGCGGTTTTTATGTTGGGATTTTTCGTCCTGACAGGTAACGACAATGCCGGAAGGGATATGGGTAATGCGCACAGCTGATTCAGTCTTGTTCACGTGCTGTCCGCCAGCTCCCGAAGCCCGGTACGTGTCAACCTTGAGTTCGGCGGGGTCGATGTCGACCTCAACTTCATCCGCCTCGGGCAGGACCGCCACTGATGCAGCGCTGGTGTGTATTCGGCCGCTCGCCTCGGTAACCGGTACTCGCTGAACCCGGTGTACGCCACTCTCGTACTTCAAGTCACCATAAGCCCCCTTGCCCTTCACGGAGATGATAATTTCCTTAATGCCACCGGTCTCTGACTCCGACAGGGACATAACCTCGGTATCCCAGCCCCGGCGTTCGGCGTAGCGCGCATACATGCGATACAGGTCGGCAGCAAAAAGGGCAGCTTCCTCGCCGCCGGTTCCGCCGCGAATCTCGAGTATGGTATGCTTATCGTCATCCGGATCACGGGGCAGCAGGAGTATCTTAAGCTCTTCCTCCAACTCCTCCAACTTAGTCCTGAGTTCCGGGAGCTCCTCGTGGGCCAGTTCCTTAAGCTCCTGATCCTCACCTTTCAGGATGTCCTCAGCCTCTGATAGCCGTTCCCAAAGGTGGACATAGGTTCGGGCTTTATTTGCCACTTCACTCAGCTCGCTGTGCTCCTTGGCCAGCTCGGCATAGCGTTGTGGCCTGGAGGCGGTCGTGGGATCCGACATCTGGGCGGCGAGTTCGTCGTGTCGCTGGATAATCTCTTGCAGTTTGGTTATCATGCTCATATCTCAGGCGATGGCGTCGGCCACGTATTGTTGCCCCTCAACCTCACTCAATTGGTCTCCAAAAGCGACCTTGAGAGACTCGAGGGCTACGGACACCTGATCATCGTCGGGTCGCTTGGTGGTAATATACTGCAGCCAGATACCGGGTAGGGACATCCATCGAAACAAGGCCAGATGTTGGTATTTAGCGGTGATTTTTAAGGCCTCGTACCCGATTCCGGCCACGACAGGGATAAGGGGCAGGTGGACCATCAAGCGTAATCCGAGCGATATTCTGCCTGCAAATGCCATGACGACCGTATCGATCAGCGCAAAGGCCAGGATAGCTGCAATGAGAACGATAAAGATAAAGCTGGTGCCGCAGCGGGGGTGTTGTGTGGGGAAGTCATGGGTACTTTCAATGGTGAGTGGCTGCCCAGTCTCAAAGGCGTAGACGGTTTTATGCTCGGCCCCGTGATATTGAAACAGCCGTTTCACATCCTTGACCAGAGAGATCAGTCCCAGGTAGAGCAAGAAGAAGGCGATGCGGATGGCACCCGAGACCAGGTTGAATCCTAAAGCCTGCTGCTCCAATTGAATCAGGCGGGTTGTAATCCACAGGGGTGCGATAAAGAAAAGGAGCAAGGCCAGTCCGAACGCGAAGATAGTGGTGACCACACTTGATGCGGAACCTTTCCCCGCGGTCTCTTCAGGGTAGGCCACTTCCGCGGACCAGTTAAGGGTGGCGATACCGAGTTTGAGGGCTTCGAACAAGTGTACCACACCACGAACTATGGGCGGCTTCATCCACCGGGAGCGTTCCACAAGAGACGTGAAGTCGTGATAGCGAGTCTGGATTTCACCTTTTGGATTGCGTACAGCCACCGCGTAGGAGCCGGGTACGCGCATCATGACTCCTTCGATGACCGCTTGTCCACCCACCAGAATTCGAGACTGGGCGGCCAACAGCAGCAAGGATAGGGACCGGACAGGCATGGTCACACCACGATCAGAGTCATTCTCGTGAGTGATCTAATCTGCCGGTTCTTCGATCTTATACTTGCGCCGGTACTTTTCAACCCGACCAGCGGTATCGACCAGTTTCTGTTTTCCGGTGAAAAAGGGGTGACAGGCGCTGCAGATCTCCACCCGCAGTTCCTTGGCGGTGGACCGGGTCTGGAAGGTGTTTCCGCAGGCACAATGAACCATCACCAGATGGTATTCGGGATGTATTTCTTTCTTCATACTTGATCCTTCTGCTTAGTTGAGAAGCGCCACCGCATGAGCTATGCGGTCGGTGGCAGCTTTAATATTATCCTCGGAAACGGCGTACGACAGCCGGATATGTTCCTGGTCGCCAAATCCTTCACCGTTTACTGTGGCGACATGAACCCCATGTAACAGGTATTCGGTTACGTCCTTGGCAGAGCTCAAATGATAGCCCTGTGTGGCTTTTCCGAACAGGCCGCTGACATTCAGGAAAACGAAGAAAGCACCCCCGGGGTTCCGACACGAAAGCCCCGGAATTTGGGATAGTTGCTCGATCATGAGATCTCTTCGCTTCTTGAATGCCTCACGAAATTCCTTCACAACAGATTGATCCCCGGTCAGGGCGGTGATAGCGGCCATTTGACTTACGGAGTTGGGGCATGAGGCGCTTTGCCCTTGAATCTTCGTCATAGCCTCCACCACCTCAACGGGTCCCGCCATATACCCGATGCGCCAACCGGTCATGGCATAGGTCTTGGAGCAGCTTTGAAAGGTTAGAATTTTCTCATACTCCGGGGCCAGCGAAGCGGGGGATACCGAGGGTGCGTCGTAGGCGAGGGCTTCGTAGCACTCGTCGGATAGCAACCAAAGGTCATGTTCCCTTGCCAGCTCGATCATGTACTCTGTAGCCTCCTGGCTCCAGACGCCACCCGTAGGATTGGAGGGTGAATTCATAATGATCCCTTTGGTGCGGGGAGTGATGCAGGCTTCCAGATCCTGGAACACAGGCTCGAACTGCCGTTCCGGGTCGGTGCCCGCGAACACCGGGGTAGCGTGGGCCAATTTGACAACATCAGAGAAAGGCTGCCAGTAGGGGACAAAAATGATAACCTCATCACCCCTGTCGAACAGAGTCAAGCAGGCGTTAAAAAGGGAATGTTTACTGCCATTGCTCACGATGACTTGTTCGGGTACCAGTCGGATGTGATTGTCCCGCAGGAGTTTGACTGTAACCGCCTCGCGGAGCTCGGGCAGGCCTGCTCCCGGTGTGTAGCGAGTATATCCGTCATCCATGGCTTGCTTGGCGGCGGCAATGATATGGTCGGGTGTGGGGAAGTCAGGTTCACCGACTGAGAGATTGATGATGTCCACACCGGCTCTGCGCAACTCCGAAGCACGGGTGGTGATTGCCAGGGCGACCGAGCCCTCGATGCGAGATACTCTATCGGTTAAAATCATTGGATTCGTCGGGGTTAGTCAGAGTGGCTCATGAGGGCGGGTGACTATTGGTAACCGAGGCCAAGCCGGCCGACTACTGTTCCACCTGCACGATGGTGCCCAATCCCTTGGTGATGCCGTTTCCCAGGCCCAGGTAGTCGGGCAGTACCATATTGCTGGTAAAATAACCTTTGAACGATCCGCTGCCTTGTTCCTCCACGATCCGTGGACTAAGGGATTGAAGCTTCACCCTGGCGCTGAGGGTGTAGCCGACATTGTAGCCTAATTCCCTGGCGATGAAGAGAAGATTCTGCACCAGTAGGCGATTGAGGTAGGCTACCCGTTCCCCGGGGAGCAGGGCCTTGTATGCGGCAATGGATCTTCGATTGAGTGCGACCCAGGGTGTGATGAACTTATAACGGAGGAACTGCTCGGACTGATGATCGAGATGTAGCTCGCTCTCCGGCGAGTCCACGCCGGTTACCTTATAAATCTGGTCTTCCACCTGAAAGGACTCCAGTTCGGGGTGGAACGCTTTCACGACATCGTACCCCTGTCCCAGGCCGAAGATGCATAACTGGTTGCGGAGAACTTTGACCTGAATCCGTGGATAGCGCAGTTGGCCGCGGTATTCCCCGTTAATAAAAGGGACGATAGTATGGTTGGGGAAGTTGCGAATGATGACGCCTTTCAGTTGGTAAGGAGTTGCTGTGACGGGTTGGTCAGTGTGAAAGCGGACACATATAGCGCGTGCCGTTTCCTGGGGAGTATATATTATCATGCAGCCCTCATTTATCTCATTGCGGATGGTAATCTAATCGCTCATAGTGTCCAAGAATTCTCTGTTTGTTTTCGTGCGCGACAACCGGTCCAGCAGGAACTCCATGGCTTCGACGGGGCTCATATCGTTGAGGAGCCGTCGCAGGATCCAAATACGTGACAGATCTTTCCTACTGAGCAGTTTTTCCTCCCGCCTGGTTCCTGCTCTATTGATGTCGAGGGCGGGGTAAATGCGCCGGTCACTCAGGCTTCTATCCAGGACCAGTTCCATATTGCCGGTGCCTTTAAACTCCTCAAAGATGACATCGTCCATCCGGCTGCCTGTATCGATCAGCGCGGTAGCGATGATCGTGAGACTGCCTCCCTCCTCGATGTTTCGGGCGGAGCCGAAGAAGCGCTTGGGCTTTTGCAGAGCGTTGGCATCCACGCCTCCGGATAGGATTTTGCCACTATGGGGAATGACCGTATTATGTGCACGCGCAAGTCGAGTAATGGAATCCAGCAGGATCATGACGTCTTTTCCCACCTCAACCATACGCCGGGCGCGCTGGAGGACCATCTCAGCAACCTGCACGTGCCGCTCGGCCGGCTCATCGAAGGTGGAAGAAACCACCTCAGCATCTACGCTGCGTTTCATTTCCGTTACTTCTTCCGGACGTTCATCGATAAGCAGAATAATCAGATAGATATCAGGATGATTCTGCGTGATGGCGTTCGCGATTTTCTGGAGCAAGATGGTCTTGCCTGTCTTCGGCTGTGCAGGGATGAGTCCCCGCTGGCCCTTACCTATGGGAGCTAACAGATCAATAATACGTGTCGCCAGTTCTTTTGAGCCTGATTCCAGAATCAGATGTTCTTCCGGGAATTGAGGTGTTAAATCAACGAAATGGGGATAGATCTTAATTTCCTCCGGTGCGACACCATTCACGGCATCCACCCGGAGGAGGGCGAAGAAGCGTTCATTATCCTTGGGTGGGCGGACCTGTCCGCTAATCAAGTGACCTGTCCGCAGTCCGAACCGTTTGATCTGCGAGGGTGACACGTAGATGTCGTCCGGACCTGGCAGGTAGTTGAAATCAGGAGAACGCAGGAATCCATAGCCATCCGGCATGATTTCCAAAATTCCACGGGCGTACACATTGCCCTGTCGCTGGGCCTGGGTTTCCAGGATTTTCAGAATAAGATCGTGTTTTTTCAGTCCCGAGTAATCGCTCACTTCCAGCTCTTGAGCCAGTTTAGTGAGGTCTTTCACCCGCAGTGACTGAAGTTCGCTGATGTCCATGATGGGTTGCTCTGTCATAAATGTCTGTATCCTCCGGCTAGGGATTTAGCAGTAGTGGTACATGAAAATGATTGTTGCTTTGCTGATACTCCAAGGTTACTCGTGCGTTATTAGAATCTGGAGAATTATCGTAACATCTGTCTTATAGACTGCAACCGTTCATATTACTTGCCTCAACCGGGATAATCCTACCCGGTGAATTTGAACCGTCGCTCAGTATCTATACTTAGCTGAAAAAGAAGGGGCGGTTGATTATTGGTGCTATTGAGCCTTTATTGCTTGAATGTAACGTCTGATCCGCAATTCTGAAATGGTATTTCAGTTCTAAGATTCCCCACATTGCTTCAACATAGCTAAGAACATCTGGTTATATCCATACCCACAGCCCTCAGTAGCTCCCATCAGAAAAATCAAAAAGCAGTATTCAGGGTATGGATTCAGCAGTTTGAATGGGAAACAATGAGAGCAGGTTAAAACTCTTGGCCGGAAATTGAGTCTTTTAGTATCAGGTTGTCAAATGAAATTTTAAACAGTTCTGAAATTGCCGGTCCAAGATAGTGAGTGCCCAAAATGGCAATGAAGTCGTGTTTTTCCGCCCGCTCCATCGTTTCACGAATGGCCTGAATCGCATCCGGAATCATCCGTATGTGCGGATGAGGAGATCCCGCGTGCTGGGGCATATCCTGGGCGGGGATATAGTCTCGTATACCCGACTGGGTCAGTACTATGGCATCGAACTCCGGTATCAGCATTTCGAATAGTGCATCGGCGTTCTTGCCCTGCTGTAAAGCGAGTACGAGCCATTTTCTATTGCTGCGGCGTTCCTTGGAAATGGTGGCTAATACGGCCTTCATGCCGTGAGGATTGTGTGCCACGTCATAGACCACCCTGGGCTGGTTGCAGAGCCGCTGGTATCTACCCGGCCAGTAGGCCGTTTCGATGCCTTTCCTAGCCATCCCGGGATCAAAGTCCTCACCGAGAATTACTTCGGCGAGATTCCAGGCTAGAGTCGCGTTAAGATGCTGATGGTCTCCGGGCAGGTTGGGAGGTATGGGAACATGGGAGCTTTCGACGATGAAAGTGAGCGGAGTGCCCATTCGTTCCGCTTCATCCTCGATCACTTTTCTGATGTTCGTGGGCTGTGGGGCTGAGAGGCAGGGCACGCCGGGTTTCATAATCCCAGCCTTTTCCCGAGTAATGGATTCCACACTATCCCCGAGCAGGTCCGTATGATCCAAGTCGATAGGAGTGAGAGCTGACCAGGTGGGTTCCGTTGCCGTAGTAGCATCCAGCCGACCGCCCAATCCTGTTTCCAGAATAGCTATGTCAGCACGCCTATGCTGGAAATAGCATAATGCCATTGCGGTATTGGCCTCAAAGAAGGTGGTTGGGATATTGTCCAAATGCTCGTGGTATTCCTTGATCCATTGAACGACATAGCTATCCTCGACAGGTACGCCATTGAAGCGAATCCGCTCGTTGAAGCGACAAAGGTGGGGTGATGTGAACAGTCCCACCTTTTTTCCATGCCGCTGAAGGATATGCGCCGTGATCGCCGCTGTGGAACCTTTACCGTTGGTTCCAGCAATCTGAGCGATGGGAAAGAATACATGCGGATTGCCACAGCGCTTGAGGAGTTCTTTTGTGGGCTCAAGCCCAAGCTTGATGCCCTTACGCTCCAAACCGAAGAGATAATTCAGCCATCGCTGGGAATCAGAGTGCACGCTGTCCTATTAGGTTTTTCCTGCTTTTATTGAATTACGGTCTTAGCTATGCAGGGGAGTGTGGTATTGTGCATAATAGCCCGATGGGGAGGAGACCGCATATGGAAGAGGTGCTATGGGAAGGTAAAGGGGTACTAATCACTGATTCTGTTCTGCCAGCATGGCCCCTTCGTATTTCTGTTTGAATAGCAGGATGGCGTCGTAGAGCCCCTCGGCAATATTCTGGCGATATTCGTTCTGGCCCAGCTTTTTCTCTTCAATGCGGTTGCTGATAAATCCGGTTTCAACCAAGACTTTGGGCATCGTGGCCCCGATGAGGACCAGGAATCCGGCTTGCTTCACCCCACGGTTGGGAGCTCCCAGCTGCTTGCTGAGTTGTTCCTGCATAATAGCTGCCAGCGCCTCGCTTTCCTTCATCCACGCGCTTTGGGCCATGGTGGAGAGAATCAGTGCTTCATCGGAAAATTCCTGATAGGCATGGTTCGATTCCTCGAGAGCAATCACGCTGTTCTCTAGCCGGGCGACCTCAATGGCTTCCTCAGTATTTGCTGGAGCTAGCAGCCATGTCTCGAATCCGTGAGCAGTGCGATTCTTAACCCCGTTCACATGAATGGAGATAAATAATTTGCCGCCGGTCTCGTTGGCGATCTTAGTCCTCTGCCAGAGGGGAATAAAGACGTCTTCGTCCCGGGTATACACCACTTTCATGTTTGTTGTGCGCTTGAGTAGGCGACCCAGGCGCAGGGCGACGTCCAGCGTGACCGTTTTTTCCATCAAGCCCCCCCGGCCCACCGTTCCGGCATCGATCCCTCCGTGACCCGGGTCGATAACGATAGTATCCAGATACCACTGCTCACGCATTTCCTTGGTTCGATCCCCCTTGGGGCGGACCGGATTCCGGATCGTGATATGCAGCTCGGTGCCGCCAGCGATCTGGTACACTTCCGGTAGGCTTATACGGTCGGTCAGCTTGAAACGTAATTCCGCTGATTTTTCCAACTGGCGTCCCCATGAGCTGCGGATAATACCACCCAGGCTTGAACGACTTACGGCTAGCGTATCCACGATGCCGCCTGGTACCTGGACAACCAGCCACCCATTATCGGTGATGTATCGGACCACGTTGCGGGTATCAAACTCTTCGTTGGTTCGCACCCGGATGAGAGTACCGTTCTGTTTGGATTCGACGCGGGCGGAGAAAATATTGAAGGCGGTGTATGAATCGGGCCCTACAAATGCTCTGCGCACATCATCGAACCGAGCTCCGGGCAGAACCGTGGCTCCAAGTACGGAGAAAAAGGCCCTGGCAGGAAGGTAGTATTCACTTCCATCGAAGTAGGTGGGCATGGGCATCTGAAGCGCCAAGTCGTTCACAATAATAAAGGATGAGAAGGCTGTTACTTTAACTTCTCCCTCCCTGAAATAAAGCACCAGCTTATTGACATCATCATTGACGTACGAATTCACTGAAAACACCTGGGCCAGTTCCTGACCACTCAAATATTCGACATTGCCCATGTAGAACGTACGCAGTGCAACTCGTCGGTACTGTTGGTTGGGGAAGATGACCCGAATCTCATCACCATGTAAATGGATTGGCAGGAACAGGATGGCGATCGCCATCCCGGCAAGTAGTCTCCTGGCGTGCGATTTTTCTCTGCTGCTTCTCAAAATCTACCGCTTTTCATGGTCTCAGGTGTAAGCCCGAGGATGTTTTCATCCTTCCATAATAACTTAGATGGGGGACGTTCAGAGTGCAATATCGATCTGTAATCCTATTTGGGTAGCTGATCGGGGTGATGTTTGGGATTGACTTTGGCGCCACCATCCTTGGGCAGCTCGAAAAGCAACACTGTTTTCCCCAATCGGGAGAACAATCCGGGTATGCACCCGCATACCGCGTCCGGAAAGAGCCCGGAAGTTGAACTCACCGGGTAATCCGTCTTCATAAACGTAAAGTCGGTGATCCCAATCAGCGATGTTGAATCGGTGAGCTCCTATAGTGAAAATGATTCCTGGGCTAGAGCGGTAACGCAGGCTAGCCCCAAAAGTTTCACCTCCCAGTGACGTGTCCCGATTCGCAGGTTGGTTCATGGCCGCTATGAATCGAAACCTGAGACGAGAGATCGGCGTAAGGATGACAGTACAGCGAGCATAGTGAGTTTTATTCAGGTGCCTCTGCGAAATGTCCAAGCCAGCACTGTTTTGTGAGCGCAAGACCTTGGTTTCATTTCGCTGACGAAAATGGATTGTGGACTCCAGCATCCGTGACCGATGCTTGCATGTTAAACCTGATTCCCATCCAGCATGCGGCCAAACGCCAAGATCCTTGTTCTCCAGCTGCTGATAGCCGTCAAGGTAACCACCGACCTTCCAACCTCTTCGGGACCACTGCCATAAAATGAGCCACCCGGATTCATTACCCTTGTCGAGTCGGTCCCCGACCAGTTGGCCCCTCTCGGCGGTCCAGTTTGGAGAGAAGTGACGGTGCGAGACCGTCATTCGCAGGCGGCCACCGGTCGATGCGCTATTTCCCCGGAAGGTTAGGCGTGTCTGGCTGCCTCGGCTAAGGATAGATTCTGCATTTCCAGCGCTCACGGATCTGGTTGCGGTCTCGTGGGTAAAGTGCCATTCACCCAGATAGTTCTTGACCCTGCGCATGAAGGCCAGTGAGTGATTCTGGCTTGATGCTCTAGAGCTCACGGTTGTGGATTGGAGTGTATTCCAGCTGACTAATCCACCCATGTTCCAGCCCCGAAGGTGTACGGTGAAAGCCAGATATGGGAAGGTTTCGTGAGTTGAGGGATTGGGTTCAGTATGGGCGCGATAGGCCACTACATGGGGTACACCGTTGGAGGCGGTTGTGATATCCACAGTCTGATGGCTGATACCGGCGGCCAGGTTGGCGTGCCTCGCGCGGTATAGCAGACTTGCTCCCCGGATCACGCCGGTATTAGAGTTACTGTAGCCTGGTCTTACTTGATATAGCAGCGTGTCCGGGGCCAGAATAGCCTCAGAATGGGGCGAGGTGAATTCATGAGACAGGACCAGACCGAGGCCCCAGGTTACCCGGTGGGCACCCAAGGCGAATATGACCGGGGTGCTGTACCGCAGCAGGCTTATATCGGACCTGTCAATAAGATGATACTCCCCGGGATCACGCTGGCCCACCCACTGGGCCACCCACGATCCGCCACCAAGATTGAGACGGGTTCGTATCCGCTCGTCCCCTGTTGAGGTAGTGACCCGAGTTGAAATGTGTGCTTGCATGCCGCGGGCCGGAGGAAGGTAAACAAGTTGCTTGAGAGTGGGAAGCACAGACGGCGGCAGTGAGGTACGTGCAGCCAGATCGTTCCAATCCTTGAAGGGTTGGGATCCCCTCGAATTCAATAGTTCCCTCGTTAAGGAATCATGTAGGAACCACAGGTCAGCGGGTGAAGCGTCATTCAGATTAACAGGATTGTCCAGCAACGCCTCCACTGCGTCCTTATTCTCGTCGTCAAGAAGTGGCAGATCGAGTACATCCATGTTCAGTTGGCCCGATACCGGCGCGCTAAACAGGAATATGAAGAACGGGGGTATGATCCTATTTGTAGCTAAGGCCAAAAGCGGTCGCGAATCCGAAGATAGAATGGACATGCATCCTCACGGAGAAAGATAGGCGTTTAACGGGAAGCTGTAGGCCCAGAAAGGGAGTGGCGGGGGTGGTGCGATAGCCGATCAGGAAACGCATGTCTGTCTTGGTTAGCAAGCAGATCTCCACCGACTGTCGAATAGGAAACGGTGGCGTTTTTTCAATAGCGACAGCCCAGTGCATAGAGTCCCCAACACGAGCGTTCGCAGCGAGGTGGAACAGCTGTCGCCCCAAGCTGGTATACGCCTGGTCTCGATGGAGCGGAATACCGCCGTACCATAGATTGATTCGGAGATGATCATTTAACGGACTTGAAAAGGCGGCGTCCAAGATTACATCTCCATTGCGCGGCTTAACATTCTTGATAGTGACTTGCTGGTAAGTAAGGCTGAGTCCGGCCCAGAACTGATTTCTGAATGGTCTGCTGAGCGCGGCAGACAGACTTGTCTCCCGGTAAAGTTTGTCCCCGGATGTCCAGACGCCGGCTGCGCCGCGCCAGACACCCGCTTGTCCACCGAGAGATGCTGTTCGGAAACTTGCCCAAGAAAGCCCTAGGGGCTGTCCCTGGCCGATACTGGCCCAGATGGGATACTCAGGAAGTAGAGCGGGATTGTTCATAGCGGCTGGGCAGATGCCATCCATTCCCGCGAGAGATGCTCTGAAGAACTCGGTGCCTTCGAAGGCACCGAACACATCACTGGTCAGAATCCATATCAGACAAAACAATTTGAACGGGAGGAGGATGGTGGCGGAATCACAGCTGGCGCGGGCGACACGATTCCACTGTTGAGGACCAGCTCGCTTACCGCGGTATGTTTGTCCCTTCATTTCGATCAGCATTCGATGGAGTATTTACAACACGGAAGACCTTTTCACCCCGTTTCACCATACGGTACTTCTCTCGAGCCAGACGTTCGATGTAGACCATGTCCTGTTCGAGGCTCGCCATTTCCTGGCGAAGGCCGACCGCTCGTTCCTGGAGCAATGTGATTTCTACCTCAAGGCGTTTCTGTTCGGTTCGCACGCGGTGTAGGCGGAGTAGACCGTGCTGGTTCAGGGATATGAAGAGCAGGACGAACAGAATGATGGCTGCGGTAGCCCAGCGCTTCAGCCGTGATGCACCACGTGCTTGTTTCCGGCGGTTTCGTCGTCGAGGTGTGGGTGGCATGGATTCTATTGAACCTCTTTGGACATGGGGAAGACCTCTATTCCGGGAAAGCGAGCACGCCGGCCCAGGTTTTCTTCAATGCGCAGCAGCTGGTTGTATTTGGCGATGCGGTCGGTGCGACTTCCTGATCCGGTTTTGATCTGACCGACCCCGGTCGCTACCGCCAGATCGGCAATGGATACATCTTCCGTTTCACCGGAGCGGTGTGAGATAATGGCCCCGAAATTGGCTTCCAAAGCCTGGTCAATGGTGCGCAGGGTTTCCGTTACAGTACCAATCTGGTTGAGTTTGATAAGAATAGCATTCATGGCCTCCATCTCGATGGCTTGGCCCAGGCGCTGTGGATTGGTAACCGTGAGATCATCCCCTACAATCTGTATCTTGTTTCCGAGCCGTTTTTGAAGAAGCTGCCAATTGGACCAGTCGTTTTCATCCAGGCCATCTTCGATGGAGATAATAGGATAGGTGGCCACCAGGTGTTCATAGAAGTCGATCAACTGCCCGGCATCCAGTAGCTTGTCTTCGGAAGCCAGATGGTAACGCTGTGCAGTTTTATCGTAGAAAGAGCTGGCAGCGGCATCCAGAGCTATGAACAGCTGCTCCCCGGGCTTATAGGAGGTTCGTTGAACGGCTTCCAGAATTACTTCGATAGCCTCTTCATTCGACCTCAAATCCGGCGCAAATCCGCCTTCGTCCCCCACGGCCGTAGTCAAGGCCTTGTCTTTCAGAACGGCTTTCAAGTGATGGA
>CP070656.1:54351-57701 GCA_020355065.1 Fidelibacterota bacterium
AACTTTTAGGTCGGGCACTTGCTGGCGGAGAATGTCAACGGCGGCAAGGGTCTCGAGCGTCGGAATATCTCCACAACACGCCATCACCACATCCGGCTCAGCGCCTTTATCGTTGCTCGCCCACTCCCAGATCCCGATTCCAGACGTACAGTGCTTGACAGCGGCATCCATATTAAGCCACTGCGGCGCCGGCTGCTTTCCCGCAACAATGACGTTTACGTAGTCGCGGCTCCGCAAGCAGTGGTCAGTAACGGAGAGCAAGGTGTTGGCATCGGGGGGAAAGTATACCCGAACCACATTTGCCTTCTTATTTACAACGTGGTCGATAAAACCCGGGTCCTGGTGGCTGAAGCCGTTATGATCCTGGCGCCAGACGTGGGATGTGAGGAGGTAATTTAAGGAGGCGATGGGACGCCTCCACGGGATTTCCTCTTGGGTTACCTTGAGCCACTTGGCGTGCTGGTTGAACATTGAATCGACGATGTGGATAAAGGCCTCGTAGCAGGAGAAAAAACCGTGACGACCCGTGAGGAGATAGCCTTCCAGCCAACCCTGGCAGGTGTGTTCGCTGAGGATCTCCATCACCCGACCGTCTGGGGAAAGGTGGTCGTCATCGGGAATCGTTTCAGCCATCCACGTTTTGTTCGTCACGTCGAATAAGGCACCGAGACGGTTCGAGGCAGTTTCATCGGGCCCCATCACCCGGAAATTTCGTCGATCCATGTTGAGCTTCATGATGTCCCGCAAAAAGGCGCCCATAACCCGGGTGGCCTCGGCCACGACTTGACCTGGTTTCGGTACTTTTACGGCGTAGTCCCGAAAGTCGGGAATCTTCAGGTCTTTAAGCACTATTCCTCCATTTGCGTTGGGATTGGCGCCCATGCGGCGTTCGCCCTTGGGAGCCAGTTCTCCAAGCTGCGGTACTAGCTTCCCGGTCTCGTCGAAAAGGTCCTCGGGGCTATAGCTCTTCATCCATTTCTCGAGGAGTTTTACATGATCCGGCTTCTCCGCCATCTCGGCGAAGGGAACTTGATGCGATCGCCAGAAATCCTCCGTTTTCAGGCCGTCGACTTCCTTCGGACCGGTCCAGCCCTTGGGGGTCCGCAGGATAATCATCGGCCACCGGGGACGCCTTGCAAGACCCTTACCGCGGGCCTCGGTGTGGATCCCCTGTATCTCATCAATAACGGTATCCAGTGTTTCTGCCATTAACTGGTGCATGGTTTCGGGTTCGGATCCCTCGACAAAATAGGGCTTATAACCGTAGCCAACGAACAGGCTCTCGAGCTCCTCATGGCTGATCCGCGCGAGCACTGTTGGGTTGGCAATCTTATATCCGTTCAGGTGCAGGATGGGGAGTACAGCGCCGTCGGTGATTGAGTTGAGGAACTTGTTCGAGTGCCAGGCGGTTGCAAGGGCGCCGGTCTCGGCCTCTCCGTCACCCACCACGCAGGCCACGATGAGGTCGGGATTGTCGAAGGCGGCCCCATAGGCATGGGAGACTGCATACCCAAGCTCTCCGCCCTCGTGGATGGAGCCGGGGGTTTCGGGGGCGGCATGACTCGGGATGCCACCCGGGAATGAGAACTGCTTGAAGAACTTCCTCATGCCCTCGGCATCCTGAGAAATGTTCGGGTAGAGCTCGCTGTACGTTCCCTCCAGGTACGTGTTGGCAACTACCGCTGGTCCGCCATGACCGGGACCACAGATGAAGATCATGTTGAGATCCTGCGCCTTGATCACGCGGTTGAGGTGAACGTACATGAAGTTGAGTCCTGGAGTAGTACCCCAATGTCCGAGCAACCGAGGCTTAATGTGCTCTATCTTCAGGAGTTCCTTCAGCAGGGGATTGTCATAGAGATAGATCTGTCCAACGGAGAGGTAGTTGGCCGCCCGCCAATAAGCGTTCATGCCCTCCAGTTCTGGTTTGGAGAGGGATTTGGCCATGATGTTCTCCTCCTTTATGTTCTCGGTTTCTGCGGTTCTTCGACCTTACTCTAGCAGAAATGGATGCGCATGTGAAGGGCCTCAACTCCTCCCTTTGAGGCCGGGATTAGTCCTAAGTCTTAGAAAATGAGAATCTCGTGTTGTGCAGTATCGCTATCACCCGTGGTGGGTGCTCAGACAGTGAGCCGTTTCCCGGGCGATCATAACGGATTCATCGACCTGGATAACGTAGGCGTGTACCTTGGCGTCATCCGGGCTGATACGCATTTCAGAACCCACGGCTTCGGTATTGCGATCCTCGTCCAGCCGAAGTCCGCACCATTCCATACCGGCGCAGATGCGTGATCGAATCTCCGCCGCATTCTCCCCGATTCCTCCACCGAAGACGACGGCGTCTGCCCCACCGAGGACGGCCAGGTAGGCGCCGATGTACTTTCGCACCCGGTAACAGAACATCTCCAGGGCCAACCCGGCCCTGGCATCTCCTTGGCGCTCCGCCTGCAATAAGTCCCGCATGTCGCGAGAGCGTCCGGACACCCCGAGAAGGCCCGATCGCGTGTTGAGCCAGGCCTCCACCTCATCGATTTTCACGCCTTCTCTGTGGGCGAGGAACCCGGGCACTGTCGGGTCAAGGTCTCCCGTGCGCGTCCCCATCATGAGGCCCTCGAGGGGTGTGAATCCCATTGAGGTGTCTATAGAACGCCCCTCCACAACCGCCGCAGCAGAGCAGCCGTTGCCCAACTGCAACGTGATCAGCTTTGACCGCTCGACGGGCGTGGACGCAATAACACAATACCTCTCGATCATGTATCGATGCGCTATCCCGTGGAAGCCGTAGCGCCGAATTCCGTGCTTTGTTGCCAGATCTTCCGGAATGGCATATTCCGAGGCCCTTTTGGGCAGATATGTATGGAAGGCAGTATCGAAAACCGCTACCATTGGTACCTCAGGCCCCAACACCTCTCTGGCTGCATAAATAGCACGGAGAGCAGGCTCGTTATGCAGGGGTGCAAGCTCGCTCACTGCCTCAATGGCCTCAAGGACCTGGTCTTCGATGAGGCTAGCCTCCGTGAAGCGGCTTCCACCATGGACCACTCGGTGGCCAACTGTCCAAGATCCTCGCCGTTCCAGAAGGCCTGAAGATTGCAGCCATGCGAGAACCCGGCGGGCTGCTTGGCCATGGTCGGATATCTCAGTAGCCTCCTTCAGCGATTCATGGTCCTCGATTGTAAAATCGAGGGATCCACGGGTACCGATTTCCTCAACGAGTCCGCGAGCCAGCCGTTTCTCCTGGCCATAGCCCTTCTCTTGCGGCTGCAGCTCAAAAAGCTGAAACTTTAATGTAGAACTTCCGCAGTTAATGGCAAGAACTCTCATTGATCACCTCGTCTTCGGACATATCG
>CP070656.1:57801-60667 GCA_020355065.1 Fidelibacterota bacterium
GCAGATGATGGAGACGATGCTCCGGATGCGCTTGTCGATGAGATGGTGGTGTAAGGTTGATACCACCAGCGGCATAGGGATGGGGAGCCTGTCAGGACCCACACCTTCATCACTCAGGAACAGCAGACGTTGGCCTAGCAGGACGGCGACCTCTCCGGCTTCCTTGATCTCCTCGAGACGTTCACCCAAGTCCTGCTCACCGGGCAGCAGACAATCGATTTTGCAGTGGGGCAGCCAGGCGTCGCTTTCCTCCAGGCGCTTCAGTTCCCGCGGCGAGAGGATCGGACTATCGATGCGGATCGCACCGTTGAATTCCGGCTGGCTGGCCAACAGGTTGGTCTCACTCCCCAGATACTGAAACAGACTGGTGGTGAAGCACTCCCTCAGGGAATCGATGGGTGGATTGGTAACCTGAGCGAACCTGTGCTTGAGATAGTCGTAGAACCGCCGCCACCCGGGGGATAGAACCGCCGGTGGCGTGTCGTCTCCCATCGAGCCCATCGGCTCCCGCCCACTCCGGGCCATGGGGATCAGGTAGTGGGAAAGGTCCTCCTGGTCCCAACCCAGCGCTAACCGGGCTCGCAGCTCCGGACCAGTTGACATCACCTTGAGGTCTCCGAACTCCTCGTGATCGTCACCCCGTTTCAAGACCCTGATTTGGTTGCCGAGCAAGCGGGAATAGGGGATGTCGGATGCAATGCGTGTTTTGGTCTCGTCATTTTTCAGAATACCGCTGCCGTCCAGGGCCAGCACGAAGATCTCCCCGGCACTCATGTGGCGGTGATGCACCAGGTTATCGGCCTCAACTTCGATGACTCCTGCCTCCGAGGCCAATATGACCAGACCATCCTGCGTCAGGGTGTACCGCAGGGGACGCAGACCGTTACGGTCCAGCTTCGCCCCCACTTGCTCGCCATCGGTAAAGACCAGCGCCGCTGGCCCGTCCCAGGGCTCGATCACGTTCTCGTGATAGATATGGAAATCCCGCAGCGCCCGATCCATGTGCAGCTGTTCTGCGTAGGGATCGGGTATCATCATCATGAGGGCTTGGCTCGGTTCTCGCCCGCTGCGCACCAGGAATTCCAGGGTGTTGTCCACGCTGAAGGAGTCGCTGCCCTCACTGGCCACGATGGGTTTGAGCAGCTCCAGATCAGCGTCCCAGAAATCGGATTTGAGTTCCCGCTCACGAGCCCGCATCCAGAGGCGGTTCCCATTGATGGTATTGATCTCTCCGTTGTGCGCCAACATCCGGAAGGGCTGGGCCATGGACCAGGCCGGCTGGGTATTGGTGGAAAAGCGCTCGTGAAACAGGGCTACTTTGGCGACATAATCCGGATCGTCCAGATCCCGGTAGAACCGGTTGAGCTGGTCCGCGATCATCAGCCCCTTGTAAACGATGGTCTGGGCGGAGAAGGAACAAATGAAGCTCTCCCCACCGCGGGCAGCGATCTTTTGTTCCAGTTCCTTTCGGATGAGATAGAGCTGACTCTCCAGCGGGCGAGAGCCGCGGCGTGGGCAGATAAACAGGTAGTGCACGATCAGTGGACAGCTCGTCCGGGCTACCGGACCCAACACTTCCTCATCGACCGGCACCTGACGCCGGCCAAGGTAGGTTATACCCTGAGCCGCGGCTGAATCACGCAGCTGCCGCTCGAGAGCGGGCTCCTCTTCTGTGGATGTAAAGACCGCCGCCACGGCCAGCTGATCTTCCGGTCGAAGGGTATGGCCGAAATCTTCCCACAGGATGCGTTCGAACAGTGGACGGGGAATGTCAGTAAGGATACCGCTGCCGTCACCGGTCTGGGTATCGGCGCCCAAGGCACCCCGATGCATCAGACGCTTGAGCGCCTGCAGAGCCAGCGTAATCACCCGCCGGCTGGGCTCACCGGAAACCTCGGCTATGAATCCCGTACCGCACGCATCGTGAACATCCTGTGGATTGAACAGCGGGTAAATCGGATCGGGCGGCTTAATGGGCATCCCTTAGTACTGCTTCTTCCTGCACGTAGTGGAGCCAACCGTGGTATTCCGCTCGCCGGCCATGTACGATATCAAAGTAGAGACCTCGCAGATGCGTGGTGATCTTCCCCGGTTTCCCATCCCCGATGAGGCGGCCGTCTACCTCCCGGATAGGCGTGACCTCCGTGGCTGTCCCGGTAAAAAAGGCCTCGTCAGCATCGCTGAGCTGCTCCAACGTCAGATCGCTGATCTCCACCGGGATGCCTTCATCCTGGGCCATCTGGAGAACCGTCTCCCGGGTGATGCCCATCAGAATGGAGGCCGTTCGGTCGTTGGTATGCAGGATGCCGTCCTTGACGATGAACAGGTTATTGCCCGATCCCTCGGCGATATTGCCCTCCATGTTCAGCAGCAGTGCCTCATCGAAGCCCTGGGCTTTCGCCTCCCGAACGGCCAGCATGGAATTCATGTACTGGCCGTTGCCCTTGGCCACACAATGGAAGCTGGAGTAGTGAAACTTGCGCCATGACGAAACCGTAATGCGGACTCCGTGGGTGAGGCCATCCTCACCCAGGTAGGCTCCCCAGTTGAAACAGGCGATGGCCGCGTGCACCGGGCAGTTGTTCGGATGTACCCCCAGGGTGTCGAAACCGTAGAACACAATGGGGCGAATGTAGCAGTTCTGAAGATCGTTCACCCGGACCACCTCCTCGCAAGCGGCGACCAGTTCCTCTACGGAAAAGGGTGTCTCGATCCCGTAGAGGGCACCGGACCTGACCAGGCGCCGGATGTGGTCTTCCAGGCGGAAAATCGCCGGACCGTCCGCCGTGAGATAGCACTTGATGCCCTCAAAACAGCCGCTGCCGTAATGCATGGTATGCGACATGACATGGACGTTGCCTTCGGA
>CP070656.1:60767-64155 GCA_020355065.1 Fidelibacterota bacterium
CCAGCGCTTCAAGGGGGAATATTTTGGCGGCTTCGAGGGAGTGATCCCCAATTTGCGACGGCGGTATTCCCAGACCCGTTCGCCCGGGATCCGCCAGTGGATCGAGCAGTTCATGTCCATTCACGCCTGCAATTCCTGCGGTGGTGCGCGCCTGAGGCCGGAAAGCCTGGCCGTCACCATCGATGGCAAGAGCATCTGGGATGTGGTGGAATTTTCCGTGAAGGGGGTGCAGGATTTTTTCCACAACCTGCAACTCACCCCGACCCAGCGCGAGATCGCCACACAGGTGCTCAAAGAGATCAGCGATCGTCTGGGGTTCCTGATCAACGTCGGTTTGGATTACCTGACCTTGTCCCGTTCGGCGGCCACGCTGAGCGGTGGTGAAGCCCAGCGCATCCGGTTAGCCACGCAGGTGGGGAGCCAGTTGGTGGGTGTGCTCTACATTCTCGATGAGCCATCCATTGGTCTCCACATGCGAGACAACCGGCGGTTAATCCAGACCCTTACGCGGCTGCGAGACCTGGGGAATACCGTACTGGTCGTGGAGCATGACCGGGAGACCATCGAGTCGGCGGACTGGGTGGTGGACCTGGGACCTGGAGCCGGAGAGGAGGGCGGTTGGGTCGTAGCCACCGGATCGCCCCGCGATATTATCGGCAACCAGGATTCTCTAACAGGGCTCTACCTGGCGGGCAAGCGTGAAATCCCGACACCCAGCCGGCGTCGTCCGAAGCCGGACCAATTCTTTCAGCTGGAGGGTGCGTCCGGGAACAATCTCAAGAGTATTACGGTCAATATCCCGGTGGGCCGTTTTGTCTGTGTGACGGGGGTGAGCGGCTCGGGCAAGTCAACCCTTATCAATGAGACCCTATATCCCATTCTCAGCCGGGAATTCTACTCCAGCAAAAAGAAGCCTCTTAAGTACGGCGCCATTCACGGTCTGCTTTTCTTGGATAAGGTGATCGATATCGATCAGTCGCCCATCGGCCGAACGCCGCGCTCCAATCCGGCCACCTATACCGGCGTATTTACGCATATCCGGGACCTGTTCAGTAAGCTTCCCGAGTCCAGGATCAGGGGGTACAAGCCGGGGCGTTTTTCCTTCAACGTGAAGGGGGGACGCTGCGAGGCCTGTCAGGGGGACGGCATTATCAAGATCGAGATGCACTTCCTGCCCGATGTATACGTACAATGCGAGGACTGCAAGGGCAAGCGTTACAACCGTGAGACGCTGGAGGTGACCTATAAAGGCCGCAACATAGCCCAGGTGCTGGAAATGTCCTGCGGTGAGGCGCTGGAATTTTTCAAGAATATCCCGGCAATCGAGCGTAAGCTGCAGACGCTCAGCGATGTGGGTTTGGGGTACCTGCGCCTGGGACAGCAGGCCACGACGCTTTCCGGAGGGGAGGCCCAGCGGGTGAAGTTGTCGGCGGAGTTGTCCCGCACGGGTACCGGGCGAACGATCTATATTCTGGATGAACCGACTACCGGGCTGCACTTCGCTGATGTTGAGATGCTGCTGGGGGTGCTCAACCGGCTGGTGGACAAGGGCAACAGCGTGGTGATCATTGAGCATAACATGGATGTCATCAAGACCGCCGACTGGATCCTGGATCTAGGTCCAGAGGGTGGCGACGAGGGGGGGTACGTCGTGGCGGAGGGCACCCCTGAGGAGGTGGCCCGTATGCCAGGCTCGTATACCGGCCAGATACTTGATGGTATACTAAGGGGTAAAACGGATGGCCGGTCAGTTGCCCGCACCCGGAGTGCCAGAAAAGAATTACAGACACAGGCTGCATCGTAAAACGATTCTGAACTTAATGGAGCAAGGAGTGATCCCGTTATGAGACCGCCCACACCCTACCCGTTGACCCAGCTCAAGCAGGAGTTCGGGTATTACGAGATCGTCAAGGACCTCATCGATCAGTTTATCGATATCATGCTCAATTACCGCCAGAGCGGTCATCCGGGCGGATCGCGTTCCAAGGTCCATATGCTGGTTACCAATACTTTATCGGGAGCTATGCGCTGGGACCTGCGTGATCCCTCCAAGCGCTTTGCGGACCGTTTTGTCCTGGTAGGAGGGCACACCGTTCCACTCATATATGCCATGCTGGCGGTGTACAACGAAGCGCTGCGCATCAAATATGAGCAGACCAATAATCCCATCTATCTGGTCAGGAACTTTGAGCAGCGGGCCCTGGTGTGGGAGGACCTGCTGACCCTACGCCGTCATGGGGGTCTGCCCGGCCATGCCGAGATGGGCGGCAAGAGTCTGTTCCTGAAGTTCAACACTGGTCCCAGTGGGCACGGTTCGCCGCCAGCGGCGGGGATGGCCCTGGCGTACAAGATGGCCGGTGTGCCTGAAGTTCGGGTCTGGGCTTATGAAGGGGAAGGGGGTTTGTCCACCGGAGCGAGCCACGAGACCAAGAATACGGCCTACGGTTTGGGTCTGTCCAACCTGATCTACGTGCTGGACTGGAATGATTTCGGCATCGACGACCGTCCGTTTTCTTCAGTCATCAACGGTACTCCGGTGGACTGGTTCAAGCCCTACGGTTTCTACGTTGTGGGGACGGAGGCAGGTGAGGATTGGGAAGAAATTGCCAAAGCGTTCGTTCTGCTCAACAGTCCGGACGGGAAGGGCATGCCCAAGCTGCTATGGACCAAGAATCGCAAGGGCCGTGGATACGGTGTTTACGACAACAAGTCCCATGGCGTGCCTCACAAGGCCAATAGTGAACTGTTCTGGGCGGGTCGCCGCGAATTCGCCAATAAGTATGGAGTATCGTTCGACAATTTCGGGGAGCCGCGACCCACCAGTGACGATGCTTTCCGGGAGGAGACCACCAGCCATTTATCTCAGGTCGTGTCGGTCATGCGGAGCAACCAGGAGCTGGTGGACTTCATGGTGGAACGATTGGTCGAATTGGGGGATTCGGTACCGGAGGATCTGGAGGGGTATGTTCCCGGTGCCAATTTCAAACTGCCCAAACAGATCCTGAGGAATATCGAGGAGTATCCTCCGGAGCTCTTTGAAGAACCGGGAACCCGAGCACCCAACCGGGCTGGTCTGGGCAAATTCGGGGCCTGGATCAATAAACTCGGACATGAACGGTGTGGTGTGCCGCTCTTCATCGCCGCGTCAGCCGACCTGGCTGATTCCACCAACATTTCGGGTTTTGCCAAGAATTGGGAAGATTTCGAGGGTTTCGGTTGGTATAACCGGGACGAAAACTTGCAGGGCGTACTACTGCCTCAAGCCATTACTGAATTCACTAATGCCGGTCTGCTGGCAGGTATGGCAACAGTCAATTTTTCCAAGACGCCGTACAAGGATTTCCAAGGTTACCTGGGTGCGTGCAGCACCTATGGATCATTCTCATAC
>CP070656.1:64255-72210 GCA_020355065.1 Fidelibacterota bacterium
ACGCAGGATGATTCGGCAGGAAATTACGTGTTGGCCCGGCGGGAGGAAAGGGGGAGATGGGGGCTACACAGCAGGCGGGCAGGTCCGGGTGATGTATCGCGAACCTGGCCAAATCCATTCACCACCCCGATCCATTTTGCTTGACCTAAGATCGGATGCACATTAGATTTGTAAATAGCGGGACATCAGCAGTCTAATAATCCCACATAATTGAAGGGAGGAACAGACATGCCATCCCTCAAGCCCGCCATCTTCATACTTATCCTGTCTCCATTCCTATCTGCCACGTCGATCCTGGCCCAGGACGGAGGTGAGCTGCCCAGACTGGGCATAGGCACTGATTTCAACGGCTACAATGTTTATGTCCCAATCCGCATTGCACCCAGGCTACGCCTGGAGCCCAGTGTGGAACTCAGCATCGTGTCAGAAGAGGAGCTGGGGACTACCTCTACTTATAATTTCTTGGATGTAGGCGCCGGTTTGTTTCTACTGAGCAGCCACGCCGAGAGTAACCTCTATGCCGGTGCCAGAATCTGGTATACGTACCGTAGATCATACTTTACCCCATCCGGGGGTGAGGAACATAAATGGCAACGCGATGGTTTTTACCTGGTACCCACGATCGGGGGTGAATATTTCCTAGCACCGACATTCAGCCTGGGAGCCGAGGCGCAACTGAGCTATCACCGAGAGACCGGTACGACGGATGATGTGAAACACGATCGGTCCAGGATTTATACCAACGGCGTTATCTTCGTACGTTTCTATTTCCCCGGAAGGTAAGCTGGCTCCTCGGTGATGTTGAGGGGCATGGAGAGGCTGAGGCGCCTAACCACGTAACCTGAGACAGGGTCGGATCAGGTTATGAAGCGGAACGAGACGGGATAGCGGTAGAGCTCGCCCTGGTTGGCTTTCAGGGCGCCGAGGATGGTGAATACGACCATCATGATGCCCACGACAATCATCAGCACGAATCCGATAAGTACCAACATGAGGAGAGCACTGACGATGAGGGCGACAAACATGGTGATCTGGAAGTTGACGGCCTCCTTGCCCTGATCGTCGATGAAGGGATCGTCCTCCTTCTTGAAGAGCCAGACGACGAGGGGTCCGATGAGGAAACCGAGCCCGTTGCCGAGCAGGCCGGTGAGGGCGGCCAGGTGGCAGAGCATGCCCCACTTGCAGGCGTCAGTTGAGGGGGCTGTTGCTTCAGGTGCTGCTTCCGTCATGTTGTGTTACCTCCAGAATGAGTAGGGTCATAGACCTGTAAAGCCGCTACGACCGATTGGTCGAAACTAAGTGGTGGGGGCAAGAATTCCAAGGTTCCGTTTGCTGCGTAGGGGTCTCCCCCCCTTCGGTGGCAGGTCCACCCGTCCGGGATCAATGTGATTCATTGAACCAGATCTCGTTGGGTCCGTCGACGAAGGTGGCGACGAAAATGTCCAGGTCGCCATCACCATCCAGATCGCCGAGTGCGCCGCCGGTATTCAAGGCCTCACCACTGAGGCGGAGGCCGCTGTCCTCGAAGTGGCCGGTGCCATCCCCCAGCCAGACCTCGTTAGGCTCGCCGAAATTGGATACGAAGGCATCGAGGTGGCCGTCGCCGTTCAGGTCGCCCAGTGAGGGCCGGGCGGAGGTGGTGACGCTAAGTTCCTGGCCCGTGTCAACAAAGCTGCCGGTCCCATCGCCTAACATGATACTGATGGGGTAGTGGTCGGTCTGGTCCCCGTTGGTGATAAAGGCATCGAGATGACCATCCTGATTGAAATCACCGAAGGCCACGTGGCCACGGATTACGTCAGGATCGGAGGCCTGCCAGTGGTCGTTGAACTGGCCGGTGCCATCGTTCATTAGGGTGCGGTAGCCCTGGCCGAATTCCTTGATGAACAGGTCGTCGTGACCATCGCCATCCAGGTCCGCTACGGACACGTCCTCCGGCATGACCCGCCCCGCACCGGTAAAATAGCCCTGACCGTCGTTGAGATAGATGCTGTCCGGCACCAGGTAGTAGGCGATGGCGGCATCCAGATCGCCGTCGCCTTCCAGGTCGAACAGGGTGACACGGTTGCCGCTCAGGGTGCGGTCGTCGAGTTCCTGCGTGTGGTTCTCGAAGGCGCCGGTGCCGTCGTTGAGATAGATCTTGCTGGTATATTCATAATTCGCGCAGGTGATGAACAGATCGAGGTCGGCGTCCCCGTCCAGGTCTGCCAAGCCAACGCCATGACCCTGCTGGGTCAACTGCTGGCCGCTGTCGGTGAACCGGCCGGAGCCGTCGTTCAGCAGGACCTGGGAGTCATTCGGGCCCATGTTGGACAGGGCGGCATCCAGATCACCGTCGCCGTCCACATCACCGAGCGCAATCTGATAGGTTCGCACGGCACTGAATTCCTGGGTGCTCCTGGTGAAGCTCACGGGGGCTTTGTCCCCGGACCCGTTCCCGGAAGTACACGCGCCGGACCAGAGCAGGAGTAGGGGAAGGGACAGGATTAATAAGATTTGGTCGGGTCTCATGCGTGGTGTTCCTTTTAATCAAGTCCCGGATTTACAGGAACCGGTGGGCAGCCGCCGGTCCAGAGAAGACGCCCCTGGATATTACGAATCAGCGGCCGGAATAGCACGCCCCAGGAAGCGGCTGCATTCAGCACGGTGACCGTCGGAGGACACGGTTGACCTCCGGCAGCCCTGGGTCTACTTCCCGGCCAGACCGATGACACCGCAGGCGATGCGGGCCCCGGCGGCACCAGTAGGCTGGGAAGTCAGGTCATCGGCCTGGGCATGGACGATCACAGCGCGCCCGATGATGGCGTGCGGGCCTTCCAGACGCAGATGAGGATCCACGACGTCCAAGTGGGCATGGCCGGTATCATCAGCTGAGAGGTTGCCCAGATCACCCAGGTGACGGGTGGTAGACTCAGGACCCGCGTGGGGAGAGCCTTCGGGATTGAAGTGGCCCCCCGCCGATGTTCCGTCCGGTGCACTACAATCACCGAATTCGTGGATATGGAATCCGTGGAGACCGGGTTCGAGGCCGTTCACATGGGCAACGACATGGACGCCGCCATCCGTGCGGGTGAAGGTGACCGTCCCGCTGACGGCGGCATTGCCGAGTGGATGCAACACGGCGACGACCTTCGTGACGGATTGGTCAGCAGCTGCACCTGATTCCGGTCGACACGACCACGCACCTATCAGTATCAGGGTGAAGGGGATCAACACCCAGGTCTGTTTGCTTACTTTCATAGGATTACTCCTCCTTATGTCTCGATGGCAGTCCGGCTGCCGGCGGTCAGACGAATATGAGCTACTCCCATTCCACCGGGCAGGCGCTGTGCATGCGGGTGGGGCAGGCCAAGAGGCCAGCTTCACCACCCACGCTCGTTGATTCCAGGGAGACCTAGCTCCAAACGGCCAGGATGGCTCCCATGATGACTATGCCCACCAGGTGGTAACCAACATGGATGAGATAATGTTTCCAGCCCCGGTTCTCGAAGAGATCGACCGTCAGGATGGTAGTGGCCACGAAACCGAGCCACATCCAGAAGCCTGACAGGGCGCCTGTCCAGATGGAGTCGGCAGCGGTATAATCCACGATATGGGACAGGATATAGGCCATGACCAGATAGGCCACGAAAGTGAAGCCGTAGGACTGGATCATCCTGTCGCCCCGGACCTCGGCCTCGATCTGCTCCCGGGTCTTGCCGATGACCGACATCCAGGGGGTCGCGAACAGGACCGGCGAGTACCAAAGGGCGCCGAGGGCGAAATGAACGACGGCCACAACCAGTACGGCCAGGTAGTTGATATCAACGGGAGTCATGGGGTCTCTCCTTCATGTTCATGAAAAGTGTTCGTCAGAAAGATGGCAGCTCATCATTTTCTGCTGCCGGGAATACCTTTCGCCTTTTCGTAGGTAGCGATAAAGGCCGCGACATCCTGGGATGCGATGACCTTACCAATCAGGTCCAGGGGAAGATCGTCGAGGCGGCGGAAGCGGACGCAGGACTTGCCCACATCCAGGCGCTTCCCGGTGGCTCGATAGGCGGCCTCAAACTCCCGGCGGGCAGTTTCGCTGGAGTAGATGCCCGTGAGATACACGGCCATGTGGTGTTTCTGCGAAGCCAGGGCGGCATACATAAGGGGCTGACCGTTATAGGTGTCCGGGTAGGTTGCCAGGGGGACCTGGTAGGTGATCATACCCCAATTCATGGCCTCTTCGTAGCCTTCGGGCAGATTATCGAGGATAGTCCGGCGAACGATCTCCAGGGCTGTCCTCCGATCCGGAGGCAGCCCGGCGAGGTACTCCGCTACGGTAGCGGCATCAGACTTCATGGACGATGTTATCCTTCCCGCGTAGGTGGTCTGTAAACGGTGATGGTGACAGAAAATATAGTGACCAGATTGCAGGGAAAGCAACGGAGTGTAGTGAGAGGTCACCTGGCGGTCACATTGGCCCATCCAATGGCATGATCACCCATCGCCCTCACCGGCCCGATTCCATGGAAATTGCGCCCATCCGGCGGAGGCTCACGCCGTATCGATATAGCGGTGATTACATTGGTCGTGACCCTGCATGAGGGTCTTGTCGCGCTCCATTTTAAAGTTGGGATTAAAGGCCGGCGGCCAGTGATAATCCATGTTACAGAAGGCAGCATGACCGACTTCGCCATCGAGTCCGCCCTGGCGGAAGGTGTCGGCCCAGATGCATTCCGTCACGCGCAGTTGGAATACCTTATCGGTATCCTCGACCACTTCATGCGTCAAGGTGTTGGCATAATTGGGCGGCCGGAAGGTTTTGACAAAGGTTTGGAAACTGGTATCGGGAGCATTCCGCGCCTGTTGCTCACCGAGCTTGCGTCCGGATTCGGCGGAATAGGCATGCAGCAGCCTGATCACCTCCTCCTGTCCGAGTTCCGATTGGAGAATCTTGACCAGATCGATGAGCGAGCGATACTGTATTCCGACCATTTGCCGCGTGGACAGCGGCCGGTCAACCTGGACGTCGAACTTGTGCGGTTCGTCCTGCAAAGCCAGCTTGCTACGCGATAGGGTTTTACCCAGCAGGTGAGGTAATCCGAGGCAGGCGACAGCACAGGCGGGGACAGCCCGGGTTAGGAACTGGCGGCGATCAAGATCGTTCCTGATTTGAATACTCATAGCGACCTCCTTGTTTAGCGCAATGGGAATTTATGATATATTCAAGTGG
This sequence comes from Fidelibacterota bacterium, assembly GCA_020355065.1. GTDB lineage: Bacteria > Fidelibacterota > Marinisomatia > SCGC-AAA003-L08 > TS1B11. The sequence goes on from CP070656.1 coordinate 69,459, forward strand.
ATAACGGTTTTTGTAGTGCTTATTCAAACTCAGGGAACTACACATCAAACAAGCGCATCGAATCGGACCACCAAGCGGCCAGTGCAACAGCTTAGCAAACCCGTTGCTCTGCCGTTAATTTTGTCCATGGCCATGCTGGAATCATATGGATTGACGGACCTGATTCGCTCGGCGGCAGCACCGCTCTTGGGGGATGGCTGGGAACTGGCGCGGGTTATCACGGGAGTGCGAGATCATTACCGGGTAGTAACGGAGCAGGGCGAGTTCGGGGCATACACCACCGGCCGGTTCCTGTACAGTGCCGATGACAGCACCGACCTCCCGGTGGCGGGGGATTGGGCGGTCGTGCGGGTGGTGGACGATACGTCCATCATCCACGACCTGGTACCGCGGCGCACGGCATTGATGCGCAAATCCGCGGGAAGGGGCTCCGGGGGACAAATCGTGGCCGCGAACGTGGATACAGCCTTCATCGTTCAAGGGCTGGACCGCGATTTCAACCTGCGGCGGTTGGAGCGGTACCTGGTGATGGCCTACGATGGCGGTGTGGAGCCGATGGTCCTGTTGAGCAAACAGGACCTCCAGTCAGACCGGGAGGTTCAGGCTCGGGTGCAGGAGGTGGAGTCGATCACTCATGGTGCGCCGGTGCTGTCCTATTCGGCCCTGGACGATTCGGGTGTGGACGTGATCGAGTCGCGAATCCAACCCGGGCAGACCTTCTGCCTGGTGGGTTCTTCGGGGGTAGGCAAGTCGACCCTGATCAACCGTTTGCTGGGTGAGTCCCTGCTGGCGACACGAGCGGTGCGAGAGAAGGATTCGCGGGGACGGCACACAACCGCCCGGCGGGAGTTGATCCTGCTGAACGACGGGGGTATCCTGATCGACACACCCGGTATGCGGGAACTGGGTGTCTGGGCGGAGCCCTCCAGCCTGGAGACGGCCTTCCCCGAGATCGAGGCTCTAACGCAGGGATGCCGCTACCGCGGCTGCGGCCACCAGCAGGAGCCGGACTGTGCCGTCCGGGCGGCGGTGGAAAGCGGTGACTTGCCGCAGGCCCGGTACGACAGCTACATCAAGTTAGCACAAGAGCTGGCTAACCATGCCATGCGGTCTGACGAGCTGGGTCGCCTAAAACGCAAGCGGGCTCAGAAGCAACTATCCAAAGCGATCAAGCAGGTGAAGCAGCGCAAGCCGGGGTTCTGAGGGATTAGAGCCGCCCACTCTTATGCTTCCCTTTTTTCCGGGGCAGATTCCTCCCATCACAGGCCCCATCAGTTCCCGAGTGAGACCGTCAGAGTAAGGCATATCCGACGTCGCAGCGGTGTGCGGAAACTACCGGTCCGGAAGGCCTTCCAGGTCTGCTAAAAGGGAAGGTGTTAAACAGCACACACCTTGGTCGGTGTTTGCGCGCTAACTTAGATGTTTTAATAACAACCGTCATTTCCATGCGCACAGGACCATACTGGATCACCTTCATCGCCGTGTTCGCCACCGGCTGCATGCTTGATCCTCTGGACAAGGATGAGCTCCCCATCTGGTCCACCACTATCGAGCTGCCACTCATCCAGACGGAGATCACCCTGGAGACCCTCCTGGAGGATTCATTGATCAGTACCACTCCGACGGGTGAGGATGGTGACCAGATGTACGTGTACAACAAAACGGTGGAACTGGAACGAGTAGAGGTAGGTAACCGGTTGAAGCTCGATCCCATCGAGGAGACTTTTGTCCAATATGCCAGTGAAGTGACATCAGACAGTTCCGCTACCACATTCACGGTGGGCTATGACACGGTAGGGCTGGACGATATCAGTGAGCCGATCAGCGCCGAGATGGGATTGATCGAGCTGGACAACATCGAGCCGGCTGAGACGGAGCCCTTTCTGTTCTCTGAGGTCATGCCCCCCGCTCTCGTGACAGCCATAGAGTTGGCGATCGGCCCAGGGGACAGCGTCGACGCGGTGGTGGATACCGTCGCGCTGATACCCCAGCAGAAATCCTTAACCTTCGATTCGTTCAACTCGGCGGAGGTGAGCTCCGGGTACCTAGATGTCACGATCGTCAATAACATGTTCATTCCTCTCGGGGCTCCCATCGACGTGGACGTGAGGACCGGTGTAGGGGCCTTTCTCTTCAAGTTGACTTGGGACACGGAGATTGCGCCGGAGGACTCTTCCACCCAGTCCCAGGACCTTAGCGGCCTGACCCTTCCCGGGGACCTGCTCATTGAAGTATCGGGGACATCCAATGGATCGCATGGAGAACTGGTCACCGTGAAGTACAGCGACCTGAATTCCTCCTTCCGTACCCGGGCGGCAGCCCGTGAGATCCAGGTGACCCAGACCGAGGCCATCATCCCGGAGCAGAGCATAATGGACACCGGCACCATCGTTCTGGAGCCCTCGGAGACGTTGGTAGAGGAAGCGGTGCTGTTGAGTGGTGACCTGGATATCATCATCACCAACAACCTGCCGCTGACCGGACAGGGCCGACTGACAATTCCCGGCCTATTCGATGGCCACCCGGAGGCGCTGTTCGAGGAGACGTTTGAGCTCCAAATGGGCACTTTTGCCCTTCCACCCTTCGATCTGAGCGGGGGGACCATGGCCATGGATTTCCACGAGCAGCAATTGGAGTACCACTATCTGATCATCACCGACGATACGGATCCGGAGTTCGTGACGTTGAACCAGCTCGACCAGGTGGTCCTGGAGCTCACGATTACCAATATCGCGTTCAGCGAGATCACCGG
>CP070656.1:72310-75818 GCA_020355065.1 Fidelibacterota bacterium
CTACAATGTACCTGTTCCGCCTGAGGGTCGGGTTACGGCGCCGGTTACACCGGGCGTTGTGGGGGCACTGAGAGGGGAAAAGAATATTGTCGGCATCAAGGATTCCACCGCGCGTTTGGAGAACATCACCGCCTACCAGGAAGCGCGACAGGATTTTCAAGTGCTGCTAGGAAGTGACCATGTGATCGCCGGGGGTCTCGCCCTGGGAGCCGTCGGCTCCATCACCGCCTGCGGAAATGTGTTCCCGTCCGCCGTGCTGCAGGTCTACGCGCCGCAACCGGGAACGGAACGAGAGAAAGCGCAGGCAGAACTCAGCCTTTTGCGCGGTGTACTGGAATCGGTTCCGGGCAAGGCGGTCGCCATTCAGAAACTGTTGCTGGACATCTTGGGGGTGGTAGAAGCTGCTTCTCCAGTACGGGATGCCGCGAAGCAGCTGACGGATGCAGAGAGAGAGTTGATCCTTACGCTGCTATCCGGATTAACCGCCAAGCTCACACTAAATCAAGAGATCGCGACCCAGATCAAGGCCCGGTTGAGAAGCTGAGCGCGGATTCGGCCGGGTGCCAGCTGGGGGGGATTACTTCAGATGGCGGATGGTATCGCCTTTACTGATTACCTCAGAATCCTTTTCAACGAATCGAGCTGACCGTCACTGGTAGCTGGTTCCAGATTCAGCACTTTGGAGACCAGCGCATACAGGTGGATATTCTGGAACGGTGCAATTTCCAGCCCGTCCCGGAATGCTGGTCCTCGAGCGATAAAAATACCGCGCATCGAGGATAGCCGATTGTCATAGCCATGACTACCGGCGTTGAAATAGGATGGATTCCGCTCAAAATAGGCTTTAGACGCGATAGACCAGCCTTCATCGGCAATGCCAACAATAGGGGGTATTCGGTGATGGGTGGAGTAGTGAAATCGATCCGGAATTTCTTCGCGCAGGTAGATCTGAAGCTGGGGGTGAGCGTTTTTCAGAGCCCGGTAAATCTGATCCCGCAGTTCATTGGGCGGCCATAGTCCCAGTACGGGTGTCCAATCGATGACGCCGGCCTGATCCAGGTCGACGTACTCGTCGAGGATGATAACTCGAGTGGAGTCGGTATCCACCATGCCGTGGTCCGACAGGACGATGATATTGATCTCTTCCATGATACCACGCTGGATAAGGCCGTCGAACAGCATACCCAAGGTGCTATCGACTTTCTGCAAGGCAGTAATCAGGGCGGGCGAGGAGGTGCCTTGATGCCCACCGTCGTCGATATCCGGTAGGTACATGCAGATGAGTGTGGGGCGGCGGTCAGGCGGCAGGTCAAGCCAGGTCAAGACCTGATTCACCCGTTCCGCATGGGGCATGTCATGATCGTACTCGTGCCAGTAGGTAGGGCGAGTGCCGCTGATCTCGGCTTCGGATCCAACCCAGAACAGGGTGGCGCTGACCTGCCCCTGCTTTTCAGCCGTTGCCCAGAGCGGTTCGCCACCATACCAACGACCGTTACTCACCGCCGATTGATCATGAATCAGGAATGTATCGTTGGTGACCGGATCGAACATGGTATTGGACACGATACCATGGTTTTCCGGGTAGAGTCCGGTGATGATGGAATAGTGGTTGGGGAAGGTCTTGGACGGGAATGCCGGGATAAGTCCCCTGGCCTTCACCCCGGTATCAGCCAGCCGATCCAGGTTGGGTGTCTCGGCTTTCTCAAAATAATCCCAGCGAAAGCCATCCAACGAGATCAGGATAAGGGTGGGTGGAAGACGGGAAGAATCGCCACAGCCCGTGAAAAGCGCAACAGTAAGCCCCAGGCATACCGGATACCAGGCTAACCGTTGAAGGATATTTCTATTCATGTTTCATCCGATGAACATACTTGATATGGATTCTATGACCGTTTGATCAAACGTCGTAACGATCCAAAATTGGGAAGAAGCGTCTCAGGGTCCAACTCCTATCGAAGTTAATGTAGGCGATCAGAAGTGTCGTCAGTAGGAGCGGGAAGAAACTAGGGTCTCCGAGAATGTTCAGATCAAGGAGTCGACCGTCCGCGAATTTAAAATTGAGCACCATGAAGCCAGCCCCCCAGGCCGCCGGCTTCATCCAGAATCCAGCCAGGAAGGCCAGCCCGATCGCTAGTTCTCCGAACATCACCAAATAACGTAAGGCACCACTGGCGGGGACAGCGAAGTGTTCCAGATAAGCCTTCTGCAGACCAGTGGCGGTCACGCTACTCCTGACCAGCCGGGCCTTCAACTGGTCGTCGGTGATCCACCCATCGCTCATTTTATCGATGCCATGGTCCATCCAGAAACTACCCAAGGCGACTCGCAAGAGCACCATGATAACAATCGTTTGTCTTGTCAAAGGACGAGATCCTTTATAGGGGTTATAGAACGTCACTAGATCGCCGGGTAAACTTAAAACATTCTCCCGCGGGAAAGGTGCTTGTTCTCAAGTTCTCCAGAGGGGAACGGGTGTGGGATTCAGGTTGTTCCATCTACAGGATCGCCCTATGGTAACTCTTGCTATCGGCAGCGGCGGCCCTTAAAATCCTGCAGCGCCAGTGGGTCAAAGAATAGATACACCGAAACGGTTTAAGCAGGAGGAGTGACACGTGTTTCGCTCTGGCAAATACCGAAGATTGATTCCGGCCCTTCTCGTGCTGGGGTGGTGTCTGGTGTTGGCCACGCCGGCCCGGGCCAATCTACGTTTTTTCTCCATCGTGCAGCAGGTCTGCAAGTCCTATCGAGTGCCTGTAACTCTGGATCAGATGAATCTGGAGGGTGCGGAGAGCACCAATCCCACCTTCAATCTCGCGCTGCAGAGCCGGCGCAACAATTTCGAGGAGGTTATGCTGGTGGGATACATTGCGACCAGCCAGGCCATCGCCCGCACAGGTGTGGAGGTGAAAACCATCAATATCACCGTGACGATACCCAAGGCCGATAATATGCTGCTCATGACTACCGCCGATATGGCCCTGGTCGAGCAACTCCGGCTGGGAGAGATCAAGTCGTCTGAATTCATGCGGCAATTACAATGGAATTAAACAAGGAGGATTGACGTGCTAACCTTTGGCGACACCCTTATCCTTTATCTACGGACCATCGGCTGGGCGATAGCGGTTTCCATCGGCTTCTAACTGGGTACGGCCATCGCCATCTGGATATTCGCCATCATCTCGAAAGACATTGACGAGTGGGCGGAGATCAGGAACAAGAACTACGGCGTGGCCGCCATATTCGTGGCCCTGATCGTGATGATCGGCGTGCTGGTGATGAGCGTCGTCTGATCATCGCGGTCCGAGATCTTTATGGAAAAGGCCCTGCCTGAAGAAGGCGGGGCTTTTTTGTGTGCCCGTACGTGGGGCGAAGGGCTATTTATCGTGAGGATAGGCCCAGATGGCAATTAAGATGCAATTCTCGATGAAGAATCCCTTACTTCAACAGAACCAGTTTAATGGATTTGCTATACTCTGGGGTCACCAGGCGAACAATATAGATACCGGAC
>CP070656.1:75918-78789 GCA_020355065.1 Fidelibacterota bacterium
CCAGGAGAGTTATGCCGATACTAATTCCAGTTACGATGACTTTGCTATATTTCGGTATGTGATTACCAACACAAGTGGCAGGAATCTGTCCAATTTATATACAGGTCTATTCTTCGATTGGGATATCAACGAGAATGCGGTTGATTTTGCCAATTATGACCGGGCCAGAATGATGGGTATTATGCAAAATCGACTGACAAGCCCAACCATTCTGACTGCTGCCCAGGTACTGACCCGACATGCAAGCCCCATGTTTCGTGCTATTTCCAATCCGGCGGAGATATATGGAGGCGAAGGAGATGGTTTCACGGCGGATGAAAAGTGGAACTATCTGAGCGGGGGCATCCAAACTCTAACGCAAAGCAATCTGGATGCTTCCACGCTCTCGGGAATCGGTCCCTTCTCACTAGCGGCGAATGAATCGGCGGAGATTTCTTATGCGGTAATTGGGGCGAGTAGCCTATCGGAACTCCAGGAAAATGCCGATAACGCCCAAGAGTATTGGGATTCAATCATCAGCCCGTCCTATTCCAATCATTCCCCGCTGTTCACGAAGGGACTGTCTGATACGGCTATTACAACGGATGAGACTCTGATCTTCACGTACGTTGCTGAAGATCCTGAGGAAGATGATCTGACCTTCAGTCTCATGAGCCCTCCGCGTAATGCATCGATAGATCCGGTGTCAGGCACAATGACTTACCTGTCCGACGATAATTTTGGAGGTGATCAGAAGACGGAGACCATTACGGTGGTTGTTTCGGATGGCGAATTTGTCGGCACGACCAACACCAGCATCACCACGGAGAAACTGGGCGATCTACTTAGCCAGAGCTATGCGAATCCGCTCAGTCTGTCAAAGCACGAAGAGACGCGCATTGACTACCATTTGGCGAAAGAGGGCAAGGTTTCACTGGTGGTGTATGATATCCTGGGCCGGGAAGTGAAAACCTTGGTGAATGACACTAAGCCGGAGGGGAAATACTCAGCTTTCTGGAACGCCCACGACAACCAGGGCCGCCGGGTAAGCACTGGGATCTATCTGTACCGCATTCAGGCCGGCGATTTCATTGAGACCCGCAAGATTGTGGTGCTGAAGTAGGTCTATTTGCTACCTTCAATTACCGCACAGCATCCCATTCATCAATATGGACACATGGTCGCATTTTGAAAGCCTCTGATTCTATGCCGGTGCGACTTGGACGAGTTCGGTGGCTTCTATACCTGGGCCTGGAACTCATATAGAGCTTGAGTTTTCTATTAACGTAGAAGTATGGGGAAGAGGTCTTTCGTTCTGCTATGGCTTGGGATCAAACTAGTGTTCGGTTCGCTCATGCCTCCCCTCTCGTTAGTCATCTGCCTTTCCATGATTCCGGTAGCTCTCACCGGTATCACAGGCGGTTTGGGTCGGCTGGACTCATTGCTCACAGCTTCCCTGGAGGGCAGCAATGCCTGCCCAACCCTGGACATCGTAGTCGAAGGAATATCACTGATAACGCCTCTGGTCGAGGTTGGATGGACCACCAGCCAGGCGTGCGCAGGCTGGATGGGTAGTGACGGGCGCGCTTCGGAATCCGCCCGGGCATTAACCGCATCATTGGCTATGACTTGGGCCATCTCATTGGGCTTGAAATACTCGATCAGACGCGAAAGGCCAACCAGGAGTTATCAACCGCGACTATGGAACACCCGCATAACTCCCTCCTTTCCCTCAGGACATGCCGCAACATCAGCCGCTTTTGCTACTCTTGTGTCAAGGCGGCATCCGAATCTGATTTTGCCGATGTTAGGTTATGTCTTTCTCTCGGCCTATAGCCAGGTGTATGTAGGAAATCATTATTTGGGTGATGTTGTATCGGGAGCCTTGTTGGGTATGGTCGTGGGGAAATTGGTGCTGATACAATCTAAATCGAACGATACTTCGCAGGGGCGGATTGGTGAACTGGCCTATCCCGTATTCAGGATCAGGATATCCTTGGGTTCCCGATAGGAATCTTGGGCAGGTCGAAATCGATCAGAAGCATCTGATATGCGTGGGATAATGCTGGAGGATATCTTTCAGGTCCTCTAACTTTGACCATCACTATTGTCAAACCTGACAGGAGTCCATTCATGAAAAGGTGGTTTTGTATCCTAGTATTGTGGATACTGCTTATTCCCAGCTTGAATGGTCAGAAACGGGCAATTACCCATGATGATCTTTTCAATATAAAGCGGGTTAGTGATCCCCAGGTTTCCTCGGACGGACAGTGGGTTGCCTACACCGTTACGGTATTCGATAAATCCGCCAACACAAGTAATAGTGATATCTGGCTGATATCCATAGATGGGGGTGAGCCAAGACGACTGACAGATAGTCCCGAATCAGACAAACATCCGCGCTGGTCGCCGGACGGTTCACAGTTGGCCTTTACCTCTTCCCGCAGCGGTATTGAGCAGGTCTATCTCCTCACCATAGCTACTGAGGAAATTCGCCAGGTCTCAACCTTATCCACGGGGGCTGCTGATGCTATTTGGTCGCCGGATGGTAGTCATCTCGCCTTTATCTCGAGTGTGTTTCCGGAGTTGGAGGGGGACTCGGCCAATGCAGCACGTCTTAAGGAACTGGAAGACAGTCCGGTCAAAGCTCGCATAGCGGAACGGCTGCTTTACCGGCAATGGGACCGTTGGACTGACTTGACTCGCAGTCACGTGTTCGTTCAACCGGTTAGCGGTGGTCCGGCCCGGGATGTAACTCCCGGGGATTATGATACGCCTCCCCTGGATCTAGGTGGTCAAGAGGATTACACGTTCTCGCCTGACGCCAGTCACTTGTATTACGTCAAGAATACTGATCCGGTTGTTACACTGAGCACCAATAACGACCTGTTC
>CP070656.1:78889-83471 GCA_020355065.1 Fidelibacterota bacterium
ACCTATCAAGATACTACAGCCTTCGATAATATTCGAATCCATGATCTGACGATCATGTACGGACGTACCGGTCTGTACATGACCAAATGCAGCAATAGCCTGGTGGAGAATGTGACGTTGAAGGAATGCTACCGGGGCCTCTACCCGCATTCCAAAGCGCGGGAGAACGTCTCTGACGGTTACGGCGGTACGTTAGCTGTCGCAGATACCATTCGCAACTGCACCATCGAGAATTTTTACCGGGAAGGTATCGCGGTGCGAGGAGAAGGGCATCAGCTGCTCAACAACACCATGCTGTATACCCGCGAGATGGAGACCTACGACAAAAGTGCCGGCATCGCGATCCAGCGTTCCAAGGAATACTCCACAACCGACATTCTTGTGCAGGGTAATAGCATCGATGGTGGATCAAATCTAACGAGGGGTATCTGGGCCAATCGCAGCGGTGGAAATACATACGCTGACAACACCATTACGGATGTGACCCTGTATGGGGTGCAGGTGGATGGTCATGCCTCAGGTGGCCTTGGGAATGAGAATACCTTCACGAACACCATCATCAGTCTGGCAGCAGTTGATAGCGCCACCGGGATCTATTTTGATCTCCTGGCTGATAATAACCTCTTTGACGGGGTAACCATCGACAGCGCCGGGATCGCCATTCTGGCCGATGACGAAACGCACGGTAACGTCATCAAGAACGGCACCCTGGACGGCTCCAGCATCGCGGATGTGAGCGTACTGGAGAACTCCAATGTATTCATGGCCAACACCCCGTTTGATACGGCCGGTTCCCTGGTGGAGCCAGGCAGCGCCATCTTCTTCGGGGAAGGCTTTACCGTGGATCTTACGGTAACCAGTCCCTTTGATGTGCCAGGGGGTCCCTGGGACGTTACCGTGACCAACGGGATAGGTGATATAGTGGCTACGTTCGCGACGGACGCCGACGGCATGGATTCCTTCAAACTGGCGGAGACGGGTGTATCGGCGAATGCGAGCGACACGACCTGGGGTGCTCAAAATCCGTACACCTTTGTGGTTGAGACGGGCGACCTGTATGCCTCCTACGTCCACGAATTCACAGCAACTCTCACGGCCGATACCGCCATTACCCTGGACATGGACATCATGTGGGAAGCGCATCCCGCCAAGGTGGTGACCTCGGAGGCCTACACTTTTGAGGTGCCGAAGGACACCCTGATGCTGAATTACCTCTGGGCGACGAACGCCGAGGATTCGGCGGCTGTCGCTGCGGCCATTCTTAAGTGTCGGGAAACGCAGAACCTGGACATTATCGAGCTGAACGCCGATGACATCACATTCGATGGTAACGATCAGGTGATCTACGGGGCGGGCGGTACGGATCCCCTAGGCGGAAAGTATTACGACATTCAGGGTATCTGGGCGAACCGAATCTATGGCGATACCTCGGAGTTCAATAACATCAAGATCAGTGATGTAACTATCCAGTGGGCGAACATCTCCATCTATATGACGGAAGTTCGCAATGGACTGGTCGAGAACTGCACAATTAAGGATGCCTATCGAGGTATCTATCCCAACTCGAAGCAGAACTTGGAGGCCACCGGCTGCATTATTCAGAATAATACCATCGTAAATGCCAATCGCGAGGCAATTCCAGTACGCGGGCCCGGGCATAAGATCCTAGATAACACCATTTCTGCCAACCGGGAGTTGAACAGCAGCAGTGCCGGTATCATGTTGTCGAGATCTGCCCTGGAGTACACGACGGATAATGTGGTGAAGGGCAACGTCATTTACGGTGGCTCTTTCCTCGCAGTGGGTATCCGGGCGGATGCCAGTGGGGAAAACATCTACCGGCAGAATACCATCAATGATGTAGCCTCCTATGGATTGCAATTGAACAGCCACTCATCCCGTGGCCTCGCAAAAGACAATCTCTTTGCCCAGACGGAGATCAACCTGACTGCTGCCGACAGCGCCGTAGGGATTTACTTCACCAGCGGCGCTGCGTACAACGTGGTTGATACGGTTCTCGTGGACGGCGCTGGTGTAGCGGTCAAAGGTGATGGTGGATCAAGGGCCAATGTGGTCGATCACGCCATCATTACCAATTCCACCGGTTATGATGTGCATGTAGCGGGAGGCTCCAGTGTCCTGATCATGGACAGGGCCTACGTCGATGCCAGCAAACTACTGGTTGAACAAGGGAGTGCGATCTACTACGATTCACTGCAGATCGTCGACCTGGAAGTGCTCTTCGAGAACACCCTGCCCGTAGTCGGCCTTGACGTCATCGTCACAAACGCCGGCGGAGACACGGTAGGCACTTTCACTACGGACGAAGAAGGCATGGCCTACGTGGATGTAGCCGTGGAAGGAGTGACCTTCGCCGGCTATTCCGCCACGATGAATCCGTACACGTTCACAGTGGTTGATGACCTGGATGAGGGCTTCAGTGGTATCCTGGGCAGCGTCACGGAGACTATTACCGAAGATACGGATCTCACGTTGAACGTGGAGTATCTTGGTACCGAGCGGACAGACCGCGGTATACCCACGGAGTTTGCCCTGATGCAGAACTATCCCAATCCCTTCAACCCGACCACAACGATCCGCTACGATCTCCCGGTGCAGTCGCAGGTCAGGCTGAGGATCTTTGACATGACCGGCCGTACGATCCGCACGCTGGTGGAGGCCAACCAGCATGCCAGTAGCCACCGGGTGGTCTGGGATGGCCGGGATCATTCCGGTCGGCCGGTAGCCACCGGAATCTATTTCTATGAGCTGGTGGCAGGAGACTTCAAGCAGGTCAACAAGATGGTGCTCCTGAAATAGGGCATCACTCGCTTATTGGCACACCAGACGAGGAGGCATGCTCCGCCGGGGGGCATGCCTCTCTCGTACTGGAGCAACCGTGGACGATTCAAGGCGGGAATTGGTTGACACAAGGGGGAGAATGTGAGATATTGCCTTGAACGTGCCCAAACAAGTGATTAAGGGGGATTTGGAATGCAAATACATTATAGGAGTATTACTAAAACCGGTACGTTGATGGTCTCGCTTCTGATGCTGACCATGGTGGCCGCTCAGGAGCCCACGGTCACCCGCTACAGTTATGAGAACACCAGTGGGGGACTCGGCTCGAACCGGGTGTATGCCGTGGCCATTCAACCTGAGACAAGCGGCCGGGTGATCTGGTTCGGATTACGCAATTATAGCGATGACAGTCGCGGGTACGAAGGGGGTATGTCCCGGCTGGAGCTGGATACATGGGGCAACGAAACCTGGACCCTGTTCACGCCTTTGAACAGCGGTTTACCGGACGATTTTATCTGGGACCTCGAGTTCGATCCTGACGGCAATCTGTGGATAGGGACCGCGGATGCCGGTGTGGCGAAACTGGATGCTACCGCTCTGGGTGAATCCCCGGGAACCACCGGCTGGACCGTATATGACCAGAGCACCAGCGGGCTGGGATTCGATCGAGTCTATGATCTGGCGGTTGCCCCTGACGGCACCATCTGGTTCGGTCACGGATATGGGGATTTCGAGGCGGATGCCGCTGTAAGCATTTTCGACGGTGTGAGCCAGTGGAGAACGATTACCGAGACCAATTCACCCCTGATCGAGAACACCTGCTACGCGATCGCCATGGCCCCGGACGGCAAGGTCTGGCTGGGTCATAAGTGGCAGAATGCCTTTTTCAAGCTGGATCACAATGGCACGCCCTTCGATGACAGCGACGACATCTGGACCAAGTATACCACTACCTTTGAACTAATCAACGCCGGGAGTGCGGTGGCCCATCCGAACGGAGACGCCTGGTTTGGCCATCCGGGGCCGGGCGGCGGTGCTCATACGGGTGGTGGAGTGAGCCGGTATGTTGCCGCGGAAGATACGGTGATCAGGTATGAGCCACTGAACACAACAGATATTGTCATACGGGTCCGCGCCGCGGTTATCGACTCCTACGGGATTGTCTGGCTAGGCGATAAGGGGGGGAGTGAGTATGGATCTACGGGCTTGTGGAAATTCGACCCGGAGACCATGACCGAGCCGGAACATGTGTATCGCCAGCTCGACGACGAAGGCAGCGTGAATGATGATGACAACTTCGTCAACCAGTTCGCAATCGACGAGGAGAACGAGGTTATCTGGCTCGCCACGGACTTCTACAGCGAAGATGTGGAGACGTTCGGGGTTGTGAAAATCGAAGGTCTCTGGGAGCCGAAGGATACATCCACATCCGTCGTTGACGATCGGCCCGGCATTCCGGCCGGATTTACGTTAGCCCAGAACTATCCCAATCCCTTTAACCCGGCGACCCTGATCGAGTATTCCCTGGATCGGGCTCGGCACATTGAGCTGGCCGTTTACGATATCACGGGGAAGCTGGTCAGGACGCTCGACCGGGGATATCGGAACGCAGGGCGTTATGCGGTTACCTGGGATGGCAGGGCGGATAATGGCCTGGCGGTCAGCAGTGGGCTCTACTTCTACCGGTTGGCGGGAGAAGGAGGCCGACAGCTACTGAGAAAGGCGGTATATCTCAAGTAAAGACAACTTCGGTGTAATCACCTGGGAGATGGAAGCCTAA
>CP070656.1:83571-96622 GCA_020355065.1 Fidelibacterota bacterium
CACCCAATCTGGTGGGGGCATCAGCCTTCTACTCCGAGCGGGGCAGCTCCCGGTACCAGATCAGTTACTTCAATTTCGACCTGCTTCAAATGGGCGGATCCGTCCGGTTTGGTCGGCGCTTCCGGTGGCCGGACAATTTCTTCCGCGGTGCCTGGATTTTTCAGGGGGTAGATAAACGCTATCTTGGTGATCCCGAGGATCTGAGATCCTACCTGTTTGGTGTGCGTGAAAAGGATATTCGTGAGAACAGGGATGGGGTGTCCTACGTCTCGACGGTCGGCATGGCCTTCACCCAGTCCATCAGCCGGGATAGTCGGAATCGACCCGAATTCCCCACGATGGGTTCCGAGTTTAGCTGGCTATCTACACTCTCCGGGGCCATACTGGGCGGCAATGAAGACTATCATAAGCACGTGGTATCCCTTAAGTGGTACGTACCGGTGGTAGAAAAGCTGGTCTTCCATCAACTGTTCAAACTGGGGATTATAAAGCAGCTCGATGAAAAGGGAGATCGATCCATCCTGCCCCCTGAAGAGAAATTCTTTATGGGTGGCACGGGCATCCCCTATGGAGAGATGCTCCGCGGCTATCCTGACAATACGGTAGGCCCCTATTCGGCCGGACGTCCCCGTGGCGGAACCGTCATGCTGAGATATTCAGCGGAGCTGCGACTCTCGCTCTCTGAAAATCCTACTGTCTATGCCCTGGCGTTCATGGATATGGGGAACGCCTGGCTTGATTTCAGCTATGTCGATCCCTTTGAGCTCAAGAGATCCTTGGGTGTGGGTGTGCGTATGTTCATGCCCATGCTGGGCATGCTCGGACTTGATCTGGGCTATGGTTTTGACCAAGTGGAAATAGATACTGAAGGCAAGCCACATGGCTGGGAGCTACACTTCATCTTTGGAATGCCCTTTTAACCGATAATAGGAGGAGCGGTGGACAAGAACCGACTAACCGTAAGTATAACCATCCTGTTGACCATCTTGCCTGTAGGGCTGTTTGGACAACTCAAGATAGGATATATCGACTCGAACCGTATCATGCAGGAGTTCGAAGAGGTGCGGGATGCCCAGGCACTGCTGGAGAAAGAAACCCGTCGCCTGCAGGTGGAATACAACACCTATGTAGAGCGCTTGGACAGTCTGAACCGGGAGTTTGAGCGTCAGCGCCTGTTGCTGAGCAATGAGAAGATCCGAGAGAAGGAAAATGAAATTCAAACCTTGTATCAGGCCACCCAGGCCTTCCAGCAACAGAAGTTTGGTCCTGAAGGGGAGCTCTACCGGTATCAGGCCCAACTGATGGCTCCTGTTCTGGATAAGGTGGATGCGGCGGTGAAGAAGCTCGGTGCCGAGCGGTCCTTTGACTATATCATCGATGCCGCCGGAGGCGCGCTGGTCTATGCTCTACCGGCACACGATCTGACGACCGACGTTATCGCTGAGCTGCGTCGTGCTACGGGGAATTAGTAGGAACGACTTACTGCATTGCCCACTCTGGCACAAATCGCGAAGGTCATCCACGGAGAAGTGGAGGGCGATGGATCTATCGAGATTACCCATGCCTGCGAGATCACTGCGGGCAGCTCCGGGGGAATCACGTTTCTGGCGCATCCGAAATATGACCAATACCTACCCTCATGCCCTGCCAGTGCGGTTATCCTGAAAGCTGGTGACGATGCGCATGGTAGACCGGCTATCCGCGTAAAAAATCCGACCAGGGCGTTTGCCCAGATCTTATCCCTCCTCTATCCGGAAGCACCTGCCCAACCGGGGGTGCATTCCACCGCGGTGCTGGGTCAGAATGTGCAGCTGGAAGATGGAGTGAGTATCGGCCCGAATGTGGTCATCGGTGATGAGGTTTCTGTGGGCAGCCGATCCGTTATCGAAGCCAATGTCAGTGTAGGTAGCGGCGTGACTCTGGGCCGAAAGGTCCATCTGTATCCCAACGTGGCCATTTACAGCGGGGTACGGATTGGAGATGAAGTCACCGTGCACGGCGGGGCTGTCATCGGTGCCGATGGCTTTGGCTATGTGACCGAAGAGGACCGTCATCACAAGATTCCCCAGGTAGGCGGCGTGGTCATTGAGGATCAGGTGGAGATTGGAGCTAATACCACGATCGATCGCGGCACCCTCGGAGACACGGTGATCGGCCGCGGAACCAAGATCGATAACCTGGTACAGATTGCACACAATGTGAAGATCGGCCGCGGGTGTCTGTTTGCCAGTGAAGTGGGTATTGCTGGCTCGGCAACCATCGGCGATTATGTCACACTGGCTGGCCAGGTGGGCGTGTCAGATCATCTGACCGTTGGTGATCGAGTAGTGGTGGCTGGTAAATCAGCGGTAATGCAGTCGTTGCCAGCCGGTCAGTTCTATGCGGGTAATCCAGCTGTGGAACATTCCCACTGGCTGCGTCAATACGGGGCGATCAAACAACTGCCCGGGCTGGTTCGGCGGCTTCGCCAGATGGAAGCACGTCTGACCACACTGGAAGAGATGAAACAACGAGAAGGAGACTGACCTATATGGCTGGCTATCAACGTACGATCAAGAAGGCGATTTCGATTTCCGGGGTCGGACTCCACACCGGGCTGGATTGCACCGCCACTTTCAAACCGGCGGAGGTGAATTCCGGCATCCGATTTCTCCGCACCGATCTGGACAATTTCCCCACGATCCTCGCCGATATTGACCATGTGGTGGACATCTCGCGCGGGACCACCATTGCCGTCGATGGCCATCGCGTGCATACCGTCGAGCATATTCTGGCTGCGGTGAGCGGTCTGGGTATTGATAACCTGCTGGTAGAACTCACCGCCAAGGAGCCACCGGTCATGGATGGCAGCGCCAAACCCTTTGTGGATGTGCTGCTGGAAGCGGGAATCGAGGAACAGAGCGCCGCCCGGAAACTGCTTGTGATCGATAAAACAGTCTCCTATTCCGATCCCGGGAACAATATCGACATGCATGTCATCCCATCGGATACCTTTCGGGTGACGTTTATGATGGACTATCATCACCTGACACGCAACGGTACCCAGTTCATGTCGGTCTACAGTATGGAGGAAGACTTTGTTAAACGGATCGCTCCGGCGAGAACCTTCTGTCTTTTCAGCGAGGTCGAGCAGCTGAAGGAACAGGGTTTGGCGAAAGGGGGAAACCTGGAGAATGCGGTCGTGTTCGTCGATCGACCCATTGATCCGGGTGAGATCGATCATCTCAAGAGCCTGTTCAATATTACCGGGGAAGTGGCACCCGGGGAGCATGGTATCCTGAAAGGGCAACAGCTGCGCTTTGAAAACGAAGCTGTTCGTCACAAAGTGCTGGATCTCATCGGGGACCTGGCCCTTCTGGGCATCCCGATCCAGGGCCACGTGGTCACCACCCGGAGCGGACACGCGTCCAACGTGGAGCTGGTGAAGCGCATCAAGGAAGTGTATGGAAAACGGATAACTCAGAAGCGGGTGGCAAGCACCAGCCCCGGCCACAAGTTTGATATCAAAGCCATCGTGAAGACTTTGCCTCATCGCTACCCGTTCCTGCTGGTAGACCGTGTTCTGGACGTGGTGCCGGGTGAACGGGTCGTTGCGATTAAAAATGTGACCTACAACGAGGAGTTCTTTCAGGGCCATTTCCCCGGTCAGCCCGTGATGCCGGGTGTGTTGGTACTGGAAGCCATGGCCCAGACGGCTGGATTCCTGGTGCTCAGTCCGGAAACGAATCCGGGTACCAAGTTGGTCTATTTTACGGGGATCGACAAGGCACGCTTTCGCCGGGTCGTGACACCGGGTGACCAGCTGACTTTCGAGCTCGAAATGCTGAAAAAACGCAGTCTTGGCTATAAGATGGCCGGCAAAGCCTATGTGGATGGTGAACTGGCGGCGGAGGCCGAGCTCATGGCCATGGTTGTGGATCGTGAGGACTGAACATTACCGCCCGTATACATCCCACTGCCATAGTTGATCCCGATGCCCAGCTGGCTGACGACGTCAGCATCGGCCCCTATGCCATCATCGAGGGTGCCACCAGCATCGGACCCCGGTGTGAAGTGAAAGCCCATGCCCAGATCCTGAGGGGAACGTCGCTGGGAGCCGATTGCCAGGTATTCCAGGGAGCCGTCCTGGGGGGACCACCTCAAGATATCACCTTCCAAGGAGACCCTACACCGGTCGTCATTGGCGAGGGGACCGTCCTCAGGGAATACGTCACGGTCCATCATGGTACCAAGCCGGAGGGAACCGTGATTGGCTCCCAGGCCTATCTTATGGCCTATGTCCATGTTGGACATGACGGCCGGGTTGGGGATCATGTGATCCTGGCCGACCTGGTGCAATTAGGCGGATTCGCCCAAATCCATGACTATGCCTTCATCGGAGGAGCGACACCGGTCCATCAGTTCTGCCGTGTCGGTACCCAAGCCTTCGTGGCTGGTGCCTACCGGGTCGTTCAGGACATACCGCCTTATGTCCTGGCGACTGGAGAACCGTTGCGGTTTGGGGGATTAAACGTCGTTGGTTTGCGCCGGCGTGGGTTTTCGGCGGACACGCGAGCCCTTATCAAAAAAGCCTATCGACTGATCTACCGCTCGGAGCACAATCTCAGTCGAGCATTGGAGATCATCAAGGAAGAACTGGAACCCACCCCGGAAATTCAGACCATTCTCAGCTTCATCGAGCAAGGAACCCGTGGGATCATCTGAGTCGCTGCGTTCCTGCCTGCTGTGCGGGATCGTCCTCGTCATTATGCCCCTCGCGGCTCAAACGGGTATTTCTGAGAGTGAGTATACCTCCCTGGCCAGGAGAATTTCCGCCCGCTTCGCTGATCCTTACCTGCCGCGGAGTGAATTCAGTACCATCACCGCAACCCTCGATCCGGGTATGTATCGCACGCGGGAGCGGGAGCTTGGTCTGCTACCGGTATGGACATCCCAATGGTGGGTATCTCCTAACTTGGCACTGTACGGTGGACTGGGTGCTGGGATCAACCAGGAGGCGATCATCCAAATTCGGGCTATCGGTCTCCGGTTTCTCCCCGGTATTCTCGAACTGGGGCGCTTTGTACCCGAGCTGACCTTCTCGCAGCACCGGATCGAGGGCGACCGTGATTACACCCTGAAATGGAACGAACTCCGACTCTTTTACGCCCTGCATGCAGCCAAGCAGAGTTATGCCGTCGGGCTTATGCTTCAGTATCCCCGTATGTTTCCCAGTTCCGCCAGCCGGGCACCGGGGGTGCCCTCAAGACTGGAACTCAATCAACGCGCCCTGGCGATTACTGCCAGCCACGAGATCCTCCCTTGGCTGCAACTCACCATCTATGGGATCATGAGCTTGGAGGATGCCGCCGTTCTTGGTACCCTCCTGGTAAATGTGGCCATCTGATGAAACGGCTGAGTATTCTCGGTTCCACCGGATCGATCGGCACCCAGGCGTTGGAGGTGATCACCAGTCTGCCCGGTGAGTTCCAGGTGGTCGCTATGACGGCTCGCCGCAATTCCGCGTTGCTGGCCGAACAGGCTCGCCGCTTCCAGGTGAAGGCCGTTGCCATTGTCGATGAGACGGCCCACGATGATCTCAAAGAACGGCTGGCAGACACGCGCATTGAGGTCCTGACCGGGCTCGAAGGGCTTCAGGCTATCGCCGGACGGGACGATGTGGATCTCTGCCTCAACGGCATTGTCGGAGGTGCTGGTATGGGGCCCACCATCGCAGCGCTCAACGCTGGCGTGGATGTAGCGCTCTCGAATAAGGAGAGTCTGGTCATGGCGGGGGAATACATCACGGCGCTCGTGCAGAGGAAGGGCGTTCACATCTATCCCGTGGATAGCGAGCACAGTGCCATCTGGCAGTGTCTGGTGGGGGAGCAAGGCGATCAGATTCGTCGGCTGATCCTCACCGGCTCGGGCGGGCCGTTCCGTACTTGGCCGCGGGAGAAGCTTGCGGATGTCACCAGGGACGAGGCCTTGCAGCATCCCAACTGGAATATGGGACCGAAGATCACCATCGACTCGGCCACGATGATGAATAAGGGCCTGGAGGTTATAGAAGCCCGCTGGCTGTTCAACCTGGACCCTGATAAAGTGGATATCCTGATCCATCCCCAGTCCATCGTCCATAGCATGGTCGAGTTTGTGGATGGCTCGATCAAAGCCCAACTGGGCGTGCCGGACATGAAGGTCCCCATTCAGTATGCCCTGACCTATCCTGAGCACAAACCATCGCAATGGCCTCGTCTTGATCTTGCCCAGGTGGCGACGCTCACTTTCGAGCCTCCCGACCTGGAGAAATTTCCCTGCATCGCTCTGGCTTATGATGCACTTATACGTGGTGGCTCGGCTCCGGCAGTGCTCAACATCGCCAACGATCTGGCCGTGGCGGCTTTCCTGGCGGAATACATCTCCTTCCCGGATATCCCGGCGATGATCGGAAAAGCGGTCGCCGAACATCCTTTTGTTGAGCATCCTGGTCCTGAAGAGATAGAGGACCTCGGCAACTGGACCCGTGATCACATCGTGCATACCTGGAACATCCACCCTCCCGTCTAGGTCCTGACATACGGGTAGCTATTGAGCGCGGAACGATGCTTATTTTCGTATATTTAAGTACTAAGAGTGTGTAGTATCCAGAATCCAATCAACTTGGGAGGTACAAGAAAGATCGCGACATGATTTACGTTTTGGCTATGGTATTTGTGCTGATTGTGCTGATTTTTTTCCATGAATTGGGCCATTATCTGGCGGCCCGGTCCGTTGGCATCCGGGTGGAACGGTTCTATATCGGATTCAACCTCTTCGGTCTGGGGATCAAGAAGAAGGTGGGACATACCGAGTATGGACTGGGATTGTTTCCCCTCGGAGGATATGTTAAAGTAGCGGGCATAGTGGACGAGAGTATGGACACCAAGCTCACCGGGGCCGAGTGGGAATTTCAATCGAAAAACGTCTTGCAGAAGATCTGGTTCATGTCGGCTGGTGTTATTGCCAACATGCTGCTGGCGGTCTTGGTGTTCGCCGCCTTGACCTTTGCATATGGCGTCGCCGAAGCCGATCCGGCACCCGTTGTCGGCTCACTCTCGGAGGGATTTCCCGCCGCTGCAGCCGGTATTCAGCCTGGTGACGAGATCACCGCCGTGAATGGCATACCGGTCCAATCGTGGGCTGACCTCACCGCTATTATCCACGCCCGTCCGGATCAGACGGTCGAAGTAACGTGGTTACGTGACGGCGAATCAAATTATACCGTTATCCAGACCCAGGCCACCGAGACGATTATCGATGATGAGATCAAAGAGGTGGGGATGATCGGGATCGGCCCCAGGATCATCACCCGGTCGGCCGGATTCCTGGAAGCTGTTGGAAATGGTTTTATCCTTACCGGTCGCTGGTTTGTACGGACCTATAATGTACTGGTGATGATCATTACGGGTAAGGCCAGCCTGCGGGATGTAGGCGGACCAATATTAATTGCCCAACTGGCCGGCCAATCGGCTCAGAGCGGATTTTCGGCCCTGCTGGGATTATTGGCCATTATCAGTATCAACCTGGCGTTCATTAATGTCCTGCCCATCCCGGCCTTGGATGGCGGTCACATTGCCATCGCGCTCGTGGAAACGGCCATGCGCCGACCGTTGTCGCTCCGGGCTAGAATGGCGGTCCAACAACTCGGAGTCATGCTGCTGCTGACCCTTGTCGTAGTCGTTATGTATAACGACATCATGCGCATCTTCCAATAGCCGTCAGATACCGAAACCTGCTTGGATATTCTCGTCAGTAATTTAGAGTAGGGGACTTGGTGGAAAGAACGTACGGCAGGGTGGCCAGCCTAGCGGGCCTCCATCAGTTTCATGACCATGGTGCCAAAGCCCGTTTTCTGTTCCACTCGTACGGGCGTTCTTCTCTGATCGGTCGCCAGCCAGATATGGAGCAGTCCGTCTACCTTGGTCAGCCGACGGTTGTCGGCTGCGGCCGGTCTCAATACTAGGCATTCGAATTCACCGGCTGGAACCCGAATCTGCTCCTTTCCCGTAACACGAATGATGATCTCACGCATCCGGCGTCCATTGAAAATGTTCAGGGTGATTTCATCACCTACCTCCAGCGGTAAACTGCGCAGGTAATAAATGGCTCCCACTGGATCGTATATCGGTCCCTCGACAGCCAGGGTATCTTTCTGAGTGTAGATCAATCCCGCACCCCGATCTACGATTGCGGAATCCTGAAGCGTATAGTGCCCTTCCTGGATATCCCGGAACATATATTCGAGCTCCCAGGTTTCTGGCCTGATGCGGAGTTCAATCCGGTCCCGTATACGGTAGATGTGATCGAATAAGGGATCGGTTTCGGTTCGGGAGATGATTCGCAGGCTGTTGTCGGGATCCTCAGGCGAGGGGTCGGTCAATTCCATCGTGGCTGTACCAGCCGAGAATAGCCTGAAGCCGGCGGCATAGACCAGGGTTTCCCCCTCCGAAGAGACGGATTGACCACTGATCAGCCCGGTCAGAACGATAACCAAAATCAGGCTGCGTCTCATGTTGCTAGCATGCGGTGGACTTTGAGTCTTCGGATCAGGTTCAGAGGTTTGCGGTGTAATTGCTGGTGTAGATCCTGGTCCAGCACTTCCTCAATAGCACTAACGACCCTGCTTGAAGATTCTCCATCCGTATAGGGGTGCAATTCGGAGAGGTAGGCTGCCCGCGGCGCTGAAAACTCCTGGGGCTGCCGCATGCAGCGTTCGATGGCTTGCTCCAGTTCTGATGGCTGGGTCAGATCGATCCCCTTGTCCTGCCGGGCGAGGGTCCGATAGGTGATGAGAGGGCGATCCAGCAGAAGGAATTCGTAGGCTACCGATGATGTGTCAGTAATGAGAATATCGGCCGCCTGCATGTAGGGCAGAATATTCAAATCGTCCACAACCAGGAAGTTTTCTCCGCAAAGGACGCGGTACTGGTCGACGATTTCCTCGTCCATGAGGGGGTGAAACTTGACCAACCAGAAGTAGGGTCCGCCAGAGAGCCGGGCGATGCTGTTGAGGAGCTCGGGTGCCGAGGTGTACTTCCGGGGGAAAGTAGGGGCATAGAGAAGCACCGGCTGCTGTGGGTCCAGACCCAATTCCCGCCGCATTAGTTGAGAATTCTGCGGATGGGCCAGAGGATCGAGCTTGGGCCATCCCGTTTCCCGAACCAGGAAGTACCGATACCGGCTTGCTAGGCTGTTATAGCGATTGGTCATGGCTGGGCCGTGCGTGCAGTACAGGTCAAACAGGCCGTTGATATTGTAGAATCCCTTCACTTCGTCATCCAGGCCGTGGAAGATCTGCACTTTCAGGCCCGGCCACGAGGGTGGCACCACGTTCCCGGGTGCCAGCACTGCTTCGGGTTGATAGTCTCGCACCTCGGCTGGTGTGGCAAGGATTTCCCCGGGAGCTTCAAAATCTCGGGCCGTGCTGGCAAGGAACCAGCGCACCGTACCTCTCGTTTCGGCCTCTAAGTAGTGCTGTAGTGGTTCGAGAATGGCAAAAGAGTATGGTTTGGATACGAAAAATAAATATCGCCGGACGAGCTGATTCACGCCACCGCCTCTTCGATCAACTTAGCGATTCTCCGGGAGGCTTGCCCGTCATAAGGTCCCACGAGAAGATCTCGGCCGGCCTGGCGGAAGGCCGATAATTCGTCCCGGTGCTCCAGGGCGTACTGGACTTTATTGGATACCTCATCAGCCCTCACAGCGCGGTGGGCGAAGTCTATTTTACTGAGCAGCTCGGTGTCAAGACGGCGCTGAAAATAAGGACCGCCACCCCACCGGTGGTGCCACCGCAGATGGACCTGATCACAGACCACGATGGGGCGGTCCATGACGGTGTATTCTATGATGGTCGATGATATTTCTGATACCAGAACATCAGCCCATCGAAACGCCGGTAGGATATTATAGGCTTCAAGGGGTAATAGGGTAATGTTGGCGTACTGCTTACTTAGATCTTGGAGCAGGACTCTTTGATAGCGGTAAAAGGGATTGGTAAGGGTGAACTGGTGTGGTTTGATAACGATCTGCCAGTCGCGGGGCCAACTGGGGATGAGATGGCCGAGCAGCTCGATCGAACCAGGATAGAATGTTGGTGCGTAGAGAATTTTGGGTTCTTCACCGGACGGTAGTGATAGATCGTTGGGTGATCCTTCTCCGTACAGAGGATCCAGTTTAGCAAATCCAACGGCATGGGTTGTCACTTCCGGTGCGTATTCCAGACACCTTGTGCGATGGTAATCGCTCTCGATGAATCTGACATTGATACGCGGGTGCGTATCGGTGTAGTAGATTTTCTTCATACCGATGCTGTGAAAGAGGAGCACCACCAATGCGGATGCTCCGGCCAGATCTTCCACACCTGCGGAAGCACCCACGATCAGGATATCCGCCTGTTGCGCCCGCGCCTGCGCGTCAGATGGACCGTGAATGGGCCACCCGCGCATGGTAACTCCCCGGCGAAGAATCTGCTCCTCCCCCCTGGTTACACGGTCGGAATAACCAAAACTCACCTCGTGGCTCTCGCTCATGACCTCAGCCACCGGTAGGAATTGGGGGAGATAATAGAGGTGTCGGGCGTAAAAGTGAACTCTCATACTAACCGGATGGTCCCTATCCTCATTTGTTCAAAACAGTTTCCTTGCGTCATACCTCTGGAAGATGTTCCTCAACTGGTCGGTCCAAGGCTCCCACAAACTCGGCCAGGAAACGGTCCTGCAGTCCGAGCACTATGATCGCGGTGGCTTGGGCTCATTGATGACTACGATGAGACATTCACTCGTCTTTCCCGGGCTTCTTCATATAGCTGGTAGTCCCACTGATTCTGCTCTCTGAAGTATTTCCGGTACTCGTCACTCGGCTCTTGTCTCGGATTGGCCAGACGCCTCAGCAACTGGTGGATATGTCCCTGGAACAGGAGTTTACCGAACAGGGACCAATCCATGACGGTTCGATTCACAGCGACTTCACTGATCGACCAGCCGAGCAATCTAGGGAATTCAGCGAAGGGGTCCTGATCCTCCAGAGTGGCACAGTGGTCGAAAAGAGCCAGGGCGGATTGAGCCATCTCGAATTGCTCCGGGCCGACTGGCTCCGGGTGGTCATTATACCTGGAGAATATGCGACAGTAATAATTGAACATGGATAGGGTATGGAGCGAGTGCATGGCGGTGGAATCGACAAAGTCCTCGATGGACCTGCGATCTGTGCGGCCTTTGTAGACCGAATAGTAGTACTCCGACAGGAAACGCTCCAGCGGGTCTCTCAAACACGTGATCAGGATTATTCGCGGATCGGATGCCAGTGTAGCGACCTCAGGTGCACCCCATTCCGTCGATACAAAGGTGATGCCGTCGTGCTCACACTGATCGACGAAATGCGCCAAATCTGTTGGATCCATCTCCCAGATACGAATCAGCTTCCCATCGGTGGTGCGTGGATTACCATTGGTGTGTTGGGGATAGAGCATCTCCTGATTAGCCTCGGCAAGCCTGACGATCGTGGACCCGGCTACCTTGCGGAGATGCTGAAACCATATGAGCCGGTAGTGCTTAGTCATCTTGAAATCTTCGCTCTCAGAGCTCGGGCTCGGCGTCAGAAGACGCCTCCGGGTGATAGATAATGCGGATGGTCCTGCTGCTCGTTTCCGGAAAACTCATCGGGAGGGATAATTTTCCACCAGAAAGCTATGAATTGCCCGGGCAGCGCGCAAACTTGAAGATTCCTCCGTCTGATCGAATGAGTCCTTGAAGTACTGGATTTGCCTTGCGCGGTAATGATCGTGTCGCTCTACCGCCTCCTCCAGAGCATCCGCCAGCTGGGCAGGTGTATCAATCACGGGTCCGAGTTCCCAATGCAGGTAATCGGGATTGTTCTCCCAGGATATGTGATGACTGTTGAGAAACACACACGGGCGCGGTTTGAGAAGAAATTCACCGATTTGACTGCTGACATCACCCAAGTAGATGTCTGCTATTCTGGGATATGTCATATCTAGCGAGGCCGGACTACCGAGGTCAACGTGGATGTGGGGATGGGACCTGTATTTTCGTAGTGACAGCCACCTTTGTTTGCGACCTTTCAACTCCACATGGGGCGCAAAAATCAGGTTGTACCGGGAGCTGTGCAAGAAAAAGTCAAGGATCTCCCGGCCCCACCCATACCAGGACGACAGATGGCGCCTGAAGTGGGGATTATAGAGGATGATGGATTTTGGCTCCGGGAAGAGCTGCTCGGCGATGTTCGCATCTACCGATACGACATCAAACTTAGGGTAGCCCACGATGGCCCAGTTGCCTTTGTGTAGGATCCCCGATCCCTCAAGACGGTGATACTTCTTGGGCCCGGATAGCAGCAGGAGATCAAATTGTTCCAGGCGTTGCTTGAAACCGTAGGCCCGGTCTCCTGCGCCATGAAACGCCATGATGAGTTTGGGCATCGTAATGCCTGCCTGTTGCAGCGTAGTGGCGACCGGGTGATTGGTCCCGACCAGAACATCCATCTCCTGGAGTAAGACGGCGTGGCGCTTCACTACGGCCCGCGGCGGCGGGAAGCGCCGTAGCTCGATGTTCAGATACCGGAATGTCCACGGCTGAGACAGAGGTTGAATCCGGCACCCGTGACCGGGGTAGTGAGAACTCAACTTCGCCAGCAAATCGGTACTGTGGTCGGTAGCGGAAAGCAGAATGACTTCGAGATCAGGATCGAGCCGGGATAGTTCAAACGCAATCGGGGCGCTGTGATAGACATGATATTCGTGGTAGAGATAGAGGAAACCGATGCGGATGCTCATAGGTCTCCTTGGGAGTTTGATTCATGAACAATGGTCATGTCGCGCCGGATTACGGGTGTTAGCGTTAACTACTGAACTGGGTTTGGTACAGCTTATGATAACGGCCACCCTGTCTTAATAGTTCCTCGTGGGTCCCCGATTCTATGACTCGTCCTTCATGCAGGACTAGTATCTTGTGGGCATTCTGGGTCGTGGAGAGACGGTGCGCGATCACGATGACCGTCCGTTCCTGCACCA
>CP070656.1:96722-119702 GCA_020355065.1 Fidelibacterota bacterium
AATCCAAGGCGGTAAAGGTGCGGGCCTTTGCCGGGGAAAAAGTACTGGGCGGTTTCGCCGGAGCAGTGGCCGATGCCCTTACCCTGTTTGAGAAATTTGAGAACAAGTTGGAAGAGTACAGCCAGAATCTCCAGCGGGCGGCGGTGGAACTGGCCAAGGAGTGGCGTACCGACAAGTACCTGCGGGAATTGGACGCCTTCCTGGCCCTCATGGACGCCCGGAACAGCTACATCCTGTCCGGTTCCGGGGATGTCATTGACCCGGAGGACAACGTGATCAGCATCGGTTCCGGCAGCGGCTATGCCATGGCGGCCGCCCGGGCTCTGATCAAAGCAGGCGAAAAAGATCCCAAGACCGTGGTCAAATCGGCCCTGGAGATTACCGCCGACATCTGCATTTATTCCAACGATCAACTGACCATACTCGAGCTGCAATGAAAGAATTGACACCACGACAGATTGTGAAGGAACTGGACCGGTATATCGTCGGTCAGCAGGCGGCCAAGAAATCGGTGGCCATCGCCATGCGCAACCGTTGGCGCCGCTTGCAGGTCCCCGATCATCTCCGGGAAGAGATCATGCCGAATAATATCATCCTCATCGGCACGACCGGAGTGGGGAAGACCGAGATCGCCCGGCGGCTGGCCATGCTGGCCAGTGCGCCGTTCATCAAGGTGGAGGCTTCCAAGTTCACCGAAGTCGGCTACGTGGGCCGGGATGTGGAAAGTATTATCCGCGATCTGACCGAAGTATCGGTAGGAATGGTTCGGCATGAGAAAGAGGCCGAAGTCGAAGAAAAGGCTTTCGTGATGGCTAATGAACGGCTGCTGGATATCCTCTTCCCGGTGGACGACCAGCCCCGGCCGGTTCCGGCTGAGGCGGTGGATGCTGAACTGACAGAGGATCTGCAGGCCCGACACCAGCGTACCCGTGAGAAACTCCGCGAGCGATTGGAGGCCGGTGAGTTCGAAGATCGTCTGGTGGAGATCAAGACCCAAACCGATAATGCCCCGATCCTGCAGGTGATGGGACCCTTCGGAATGGATGACGTGTCACTGAACCTGCAGGAGATGCTGGGGAATGTGCTGCCCAAAAAGCGCCGTTCTCAGAAGACCACCGTCGCCGAAGGGCGAAAGATCCTGGCCTCCGAAGAGGCAGGCAAGCTCATCGACATGGATGAGGTGATCCGGGATGCCCTCCGGCGCGTGGAAGAGATGGGCATCGTGTTCATTGATGAGCTGGACAAGATCGCGGGGGAGTCGGCCACCGCCGGTCCGGACGTGTCAAGGGAAGGGGTTCAGCGGGATATTTTGCCCATTGTGGAAGGGAGCAGTGTTGTCACCAAGTATGGTGTTGTCCGTACGGAGCACGTACTCTTCCTGGCCGCCGGGGCCTTCCACGTCAGTAAGCCCTCCGACCTGATCCCTGAGCTGCAGGGCCGTTTCCCCATCCGGGTCGAGATGGATGACCTGACACAGAAGGACTTCGTCAAGATCCTGACCCATCCCAGGAATGCGCTCATCAAGCAGTACACGGCTCTCCTCAATACCGAGGGAGTGGACCTCAAATTCGAGAAAGCTGCCATCAACGAGATTGCCCGGGTGGCCACCGAAGTCAATATGAGCATGGAGAACATCGGTGCCCGGCGGCTGCATACCATCCTCACTACCCTGCTGGAAGATATTCTCTTCGAACAGCCAGAGGGTGCGGACAAGCAGGTTACCATTTCCAAAGAACTGGTGCGGGACAAGGTGGAGGCCATCGCCAAGGACCAGGACCTGAGCCGGTATATTCTATAGCCATCTGACAGTCTACGGGGACGAGACGCGCAAAACATCAGCCTGTGAAGGTATCAGGAGCAAACCATGACCAACCACTTTCTCCATATCACTGATCTGACGGCCGATGAGATCTGGGACATCTTCCGGCTGGCGGAAAAGACCAAGGCCCGCTTCAAGGAGCGGGAGGATTATCGCCCATTCCACGGATTCACCCTGGCCATGATCTTCGCCAAGCCTTCGGCCCGTACGCGCATCTCGTTTGAGACCGGCTTCCACCGCCTGGGGGGGCATGCGCTTTATCTGGGTCCCAACGATATCGGCATCGGTAAGCGCGAGGCGGTTAAGGATATAGCTCAGGTCGTGAGCCGCTTCAATGATATCATCATGGCCCGGCTGTTCGATCATCAGCACGTCCTGGAGCTGGCCGAGCATGCCAGCGTACCGGTGGTGAACGGGCTTACGGATTACAACCATCCCTGCCAGATCATGGCGGACATGTTCACCATCCATGAGCGCCGCGGCCACCTGGATGACCTCAAGATAGCCTACATCGGTGATGGCAACAATGTCGTCCATTCCTGGCTGCGGCTGGCGGCCCGGCTGTCCTTTTCCTTCGCCATGGCCTGTCCGGAAGGTTACCTGCCGGATCAGGCTACCCTTGAGCTGGCTCGGGAATCTGGACTAAGTGAGATCATCCTGACCCACGATCCCGTGGCTGCGGTTGAGGGAGCGGATGTGGTCTATACCGACGTATGGGCCAGTATGGGCCAGAAGGAGGAAGCCGCGGCGCGCCGTGCACGGTTCCGGGGATTCCAGGTCACGGAGGCACTCGTAGCTGTGACCGGCAGGGAGACCTGGTTCATGCACTGCCTGCCGGCCGAACGAGGCATTGAGGTCACGGACGAGGTCATGGATGCCCCCTATTCCATCGTCTTCGACCAGGCGGAGAACCGCATGCACGTCCAGAACGCCATCATGCTCAGACTCCTGGGCAAGGAATAATCGACTTGCCCTGATCTGATCCTAATCTGGAATAGGAGACATCCAACCGAGTCGCTCGGCGGCTTGTCAGAAAGGTTAGGGTGTACCTTCCAGTCTTCTGACCAGCTGTTGGTACCGTTCTTCTCTGCTCAGCGAGACCAGGTAGGGATCGCGCTCCATGAGAGCCAGGTCGTTGAAACCCTTCTCCACCGCCGACTCCAGGGCCTGGAGCGCCTTCACACACTCTCCTGAGGTACTATAGGCTCTAGCCAGATAATAATAAGGGACGTGCTGCTCCGGCTCGATCTCTGTCCACAGCTCGAAGACCACCACAGCCTCGGGATAATACTCCTTCTCCAGATAGGCGGCGCCGTTGGTGTAGGCCAGCATGGTGATATAATTCCGGATGCGGGCGTTCCGGTGACGTTCCTCGGGGGTACTCTTGCGGTCACCGGAAACAGCATTTTTCCGGGCTATTTTGAGGATTGCGCGGACCGCCTCCGACCGCAGGGTGGGGTTCAGGATCGCTGCGAAGTGGCGGCCAACGGAATCCAGTACCTCTCGTTCTCCATCGCGACGCTTTGCTTCCCGGCGTTTGGCCCGCTTGACCTCTTTGGCTGCCTCCAGCTGGGTGGCCTTATCTCGTGCATCAGCAACATCTCGCAAGCCGGTGAAATCAAGTATGATGGCTTGATACTCCTTGAAGGCTCCCGAGAAGTCCCCGCTCTTTTCGAGCATGCGCGCCTGGTTCAGCCTTTTCTCATAGATGAGTTCGATGAGTCGCTCATCCGGTTGACACCGACCGGTCTTCATGGCCAGCAATTCCATCCATTCCACCGCTGCGGTGCAGACGGTATCCGGCGCCCAGTCATGGGGACCATCAAAGGTGACCAATCCGTTGGCGATGCCGTAGGTATCCAGGGTTTGCTGCAGGTCCTGCAGCTCCAGGAGGTTGAAATCTTCATTCCCTGCGGTACCGAAAAATATGAAGGGCGTGTTAATGGAGGGACCGTGTCCTTGGCGGAAGCCAGCGCCGTGGGCGATAACACCGGCTACCTTATACCGGGGCTTATAGGCTACTTCGCAGGCTACCCGCGCTCCGCCGGAGAAGCCGGTGGCGTAAACCCGGTTTGTATCGAGCGAAAAGCGCGCGTGTGTGTCGGTCCACATGGCCTCGGCGGCGGCAAAGTTGGGACCCCAGGGCCCGTTGCGGGAATTATTGGACCCCACGATGATGTGGCCGTACGTCTCGGCCGCTTCCCGGAAGCGTTCGACCGGCAGGGAGCCCCGGGCACCGGCGTCGAAAGCGTAGATGATCGGCCATGCTTTCTGTGGTGTGTATCCGGAGGGAAGGTACAGTGCGTAGCTCTGGGCAGGATCAGCCAGGCAAAGTACCCGCTCAATGATCGTCCCCGGGCTGATCTGTCCGCTGCGGGGGACAGGTGCGTTGGATGCTTTTGTGCCCCACCTAGCAGCCGTTCCGTAAGGCAAACCGGCCACCACGAGAATTCCAAACAGGTAGGTAATGCAGCTTCCCAGTATCCTCATGTCACCTCATCAGGCCACTGGCAATGGCCTTTATTCATGTCCAGAGATTGTGCTGGGGGTAGCGGGGTAAAGGAGTTGATGGTATGGAGCGGAGAGGTATGAGAGCCCGCTCTCAGTCCATCCGCTCCCAATGAATTTCCCGGGTGATATAGCTCACCGGATTATTCTTGGCCACCATGACCTTGACGCGATATTCGGCCGTCTGACCGGGTTCCAGAGCAGTATCGGCAACCACGCCGGATAGATAAGCGATGGAGGTGCCTTCTACAAAGGCGGAGTCCTCGGCCACGAGTTCGGTTTTGGCGTTCCATAGTCGGAAGATGACCCGCGCAAAATCGCCCCGGCTGATCCCCGTGTTTTCAACCTGTCCCGTATAAATGCGATATGTATCGTAGATCTCCTCCTTGGCATCGCCCAGAAACTCCACTTTCGGCTTGAGGTCGGCGATATCCTGGATGCTGCGGATATTCGATTTGTCCAGCGTAAGGTTTCCGAGGGTAGTCTCGATGGTCAGCTCGTCGATGTTTTCGTCGATGATGTTGCCCCGCACGATCGTGCCGTTGGTCATGAGCACTTCGTGGGTCATCTTGACCGGTTGGAGGCGCTTCAGGATGGTGCGGTACACTTCCGGGGTCATTTCGCGACTTTTATAGGCTTCCACGTCGATCCGCAACTGATTCATTTGCCTGCGAAGGTCTTCCAGGCCAGTCTGCATGTCGTAGAAGTCCTTGTAGGTAATGCGGCGCGTGGTTCGTCGAGGTAGTGTTACCACTGTGTCACCAGCCTGTTCCTGGGCGCGTACCTCCGGGAGGAGGGCGATCCCTATGATGAGTATGGTCAGGAGGAATCTGTGTGTCCGAAATTTCATTGTTCACCCTCCCAGTATTTCGCTGC
Organism: Fidelibacterota bacterium; assembly: GCA_020355065.1. Lineage (GTDB taxonomy): Bacteria > Fidelibacterota > Marinisomatia > SCGC-AAA003-L08 > TS1B11. Next base: position 101,926 of record CP070656.1, read on the forward strand.
TTTAAGTGCGGCGCGGCGCAGCCGCTCTCGACCATCGGCACCGGGCAAGAGCGCTTCGGTCAGAGTGGTAATCTCACCAAGTAGATGATAATTCTCCGGATCTTCCAGCAAGGGTATGACCCGGTCCAGCACGGTGGGATCATTGAAATTGGCCAGGTTGATGATGGCCTGTTTGCGGAAGTTCAGCGGGAAGTCATCCGAGGTGGCAATTTCCAGCATGGTGGGCTTGATCACCGGGTCGTCAAACTCACCCAGGGCGGTCAATAAACTGTTCAACAGGGAAAAGTACTCCTGCCGCCCCAGCTGGTAGGTTTCCAGCAAGGACAGAACAAGCCGTTCCTCTTTGATATCGCCCATGGCCCGCAGTGCGAATTCGCGCAGCTGCATATTGGTAGTGGGATCTCCCAGCATGTCCGCGAACATCCTGATGATCTCGGGGGTCTGCTTCTGGGCCAGGATTTCAATAGCGGCGCTGCGGGTGGCCAGCTGTATCTCCGGGTCTGCGGCAATGTTCATAAGCACAGGAATAGCTTTCTCATCGCCGATGCTGCCCAACGCGCTGGTAAGCATCTGCTGCATCCTGAGATGGCTCTCGCGGCTGGCCTGGTAAAGATCGATCAGCGTATGGATATAATCTTCGGAACCGATGGCTTCCAGACCCTCGATCAGCTTGGTACGGAGTTCGGCCAGTTTGGCGTCGGTGGTGGAGAGAGCCCGGGTCAAGGCCCGCGCGGTAGCGTCACTGGGAATGCGGGAGAGAATGTCGATGGAGGCGATCATCATATCGATGTTCAACGCTTCGGCTTCACTGACCGTAGCCCCCAGAGCGTCGATGGCTTTGGGATGGCGACTCTCGCCCAGGGCTTCGGCTGCTGCCAGGCGCACGCTTAACGGTGCCTCTGTGTCCTCGTATATCTCGATGATATCCAGCAGGGCTCCCATTTTCCCCTTCTGATACTTGAGACGCAGTTTTTCTACATCCACCTCATCCCTGTCCCTGCGAAACAGAGCGCAGCCTGTGATCGCAAAGACCAAAGTCAGCAGAAGGAGAAAACGGCACGCAGCAGAGAGATTCAAGGCGGTGCGCTGTAGGGATTTCGGAGCGGAAAATAGTATGTCCATCGCAACCTCAGGTAGGCCAGGTTTCCAGGGTTAGTCGACCTTGCTCTAATTTGCCATATGTATAATGATAAATCCAGTCTCCCAAGAGGAGAAAACTTTTGCCCTCATTCGTGGTGTGAAGCCGGTTCAGATGATAGTGACCCATAACGACCATATCGCATCCCTCGTCCCAGCGGGCAGCTGCGTAGCGGGAGAGCTCCTCGATTCTGGTCTCGTCGAATCCCTCGGGGGGATTGTACTTGCGGCTGATACGTGATGCCGATTGAGCCAGTGTGATGCCCAGATCGGGATGCAGCCATCGAAAAAGGAACACGGTGATCCGACTACGGAGAATCTTACGCATAAGACGATACCCGGTATCCCGGGCTAGCAGTCCGTCACCGTGAGTCAGATGAATCCGCTGTCCGTCAATATCCACAACTGCTTCCGCAGGATAGACATGCATACCCATGGGACCATTTAGAAAATCGTTGGTCCAGTAGTCATGATTGCCGAGAATAAAGTGAATCTCCACACCACTGTTATGCAGTTGATAGAGATGACTGATCACGTCAAAGTAGCGCTTGGGAATGACGTGGTTATACTCAAACCAGAAGTCGAAGAAGTCTCCCACCAGAAACAGGGTGCCTCCGGTATGCCGGACCATATCGAAGAACCGGTACAGGTGTTGACGCCTTTCCTGTTCCTGATCACCGTCGTTGAGAGAAAGATGTACGTCGGAGATAAAGTACGCCGGGGCGGTCATCGGTGGTGAAATTAGGCGTTGCCCGTCGGAGAGGCAACGCAATATTAGGAGAAAGGAGTTGAACCCGCAGAGGGGATGCCTGATAGGTAAAGAGAAAATTAGGGTGGATTCATCACCGTATTGGTACGTGGCGATGTCGGCGGCGCCAAAGCCGCGACTGCTGGACAAGTTGCATCTGGTTCTTTGCCCCTGCCTTGCTTAAAGCTTCATTTTTCATTAGCTTTCAGTAAGATATACGACCACCACGTCGTCGAGCTTTATGGCGTTTCAGGGGGTGGCTTGGCTGACTATCTCGAACGGAGTGTTAACCTTTTTTTACTTGGAGGTGTCAAATAGCTGACATCCGGTTGGTCGAACTTTTAGTCTAAACAGGCGTAGTAAAGACTGTGAAAAATATCATACGAATTCTTATCCTAGCCTTCCTGGCCCTGATGGCCGCTCCACTTGCCGCCCAGTTCGGTCAGAATATCGTCCAGTACGATAAGTACAACTGGCGCTATATCCAGTCACCCTACTTCGATATCTATTTCTATGGGAACGACCTCACACTGGCTGAGTTCACCTCGGAAGTTGCCAACGAAGCCTACCGCCAGATTTCTGATCGTCTGAACTGGCATCTACAGAAGCGCATTTCCATCATGGTCTATCAGTCGCACGCTGACTTCCAGCAGACGAATGTGACCTTCAGCTACATGTACGAAGGGATTGGTGGTGTGACGGAGCTGTTCAAAAACCGCGTGGTGGTTCCCTTTGAAGGCAGCTACGATGCGTTCCGTCATGTGATCCGGCATGAGCTCGTACATGCCGTAATCAACGACATGATCTACGGCGGCAATGTTCAGTCCATCGTTAGCGGCCGGATACGGTACGCTATCCCCGATTGGATGAACGAAGGGCTGTGCGATTATCTCGCCAGTGGCTGGGATGCCAACTCGGACATGTACATGCGTGATTTGGCCCTGCACGGCGACATTGTGCCCATCAATCAGCTCCAAGGGCTCTACGCGTATCGGGGCGGCCAGTCTGTATGGCGGTTTATAACCGGGAAATATGGTGAGGAATCCATCGCCGAGGTTTTCAGCCGGATCAAGATGAAGGGCAACGTAAATCGTGGTGTGGAAGCAGCCATCGGTGCCGACTACGAGCTGCTCAGTGAACAATGGAAGGAGTATCTCAAGAAGCAGTACTGGCCTGATGTCGCGGGTCGTGACCGGCTCAAGGAGATTGCGCATCCCGTCACCGACCACGAGAAACAGGAGAATGTCTACAACATTGCTCCAGCCATATCACCGGATGGCAGCAAATTGGCCATCATGCGGAACGATCATGGACTCATGGAAATCGTTCTCATCTCTGCGACCGACGGCCGTTTTCTCAAACGCCTCATCAAAGGGGGTACCAAGTCCGAGTTTGAGGAGCTGCATCTGCTGAAACCAGGCATCACCTGGTCTCCCGACGGAAAAAAGGTGGCCTTCACGGCCAAGGCCGCTAGCCAGGAAATCCTCTACGTAGTGGATATTAAGTCCCGAAAGAAACGTGAATATCCTACAGGATTGGAAGGATTGTTCATGGCCTCCTGGAGTCCCGATGGTGACCAGATCGCCATCGTGGGTAACAACGGTGTCAACAGTGATATTTACCTGCTGGATCTGGAGACGGAGCAAGTGACCAACCTGACGAATGATATCTTCAGTGTGTTCGATCCGGTTTGGTCACCGGATGGGTCCACATTGGCCTTCAGCTCCGATCGGGGCGACTACCCTCCCTTCCGCTTTGACAAAGGGGGCAATTCGTATGACTTCCAGATGCGCTACCACCCCGAAGATGGCACCCCGCTATCATCTGTGAAACCCGGATTCAAGATGTACCAGCATGATATGAACCAGCTGGATATCTTCACCATCAGCAAGGATGGCGCCAACCTCCAGCGGGTCACCACGGATGGGGCTCATGAGAACTATCCGGCCTATGCCCATACCGCTCCCTACCTGTTCTATACCAGTGACCGATCTGGGATCGACAATGTGTACATGCTGAATCTGGAAACCAATGAAGAACGGGCCGTTACCAATATCCTGACCGGTATCAGTGATCTGGGTATGGCCCGGGATGATAGTCGGCTGTATTTCACCGGCTTCGAACGGTCGGGCTATGATATTTATCGTATCCATAATCCACTGGATCTTTGGGAGCAGCCTGAGGAGGTTGCCCTCTCGAATTTCTTGCTGTCCGATACCACCGATAAGGCAGAGCTTCTGGTGAATGTCGACCGGGACCGCACCTATCCAACGCTCACGGGCGACTACGAGAATTACGTTTTCGGGCTCGACGACCCGGCTCGCTTTGCCGGCCAGACGGAGGATTCTTTACAGACCGTCGAGCTGGAGGAACACGCCTACAAGGATGAGGGTGGCAGCTATCTGGTCCACCCCTACAAGACCCGATTTACACTGGACCTGGTTCAAAGCTATGCGGGCTACAGTACCCTCTACAGCTTTCAGGGCATGACCCAATTCATGTTCAGCGACATGCTGGGGAATCATCGCATCTCAGTGGCCACCGAAATGCAGATTTCGCTGGAAAATTCCGATTACTTCCTCACCTATCACCTGCTTCCGTACCGGACCAACTGGTATTTCACCCTGTTCCACACGGCCTATTTCTACTCCACCTATACGGGGGGGGGACGCCTTAGAAACTATGGGTTCGATGTGTCGGCATCCCTGCCCTTTAACCGCTTTAATCGGCTTGATCTGGGTCTCACCGCCTATACGGTTGAGCACACCGAGTTTGAGCTCCGATCTGACTATGTCCTCCACGAGATTGCCTCCATTGATCTGTCGACGCTACTCCCGCGTATCGGATATGTATGGGATAACGCGGAATGGGATTACCTGCATCCTGTGAGCGGGTGGCGGAGCAGTGTTGGGCTCAGCGTGAGTCCCAAATATCGCCAGGATGGTATTGATTTCCAGACCGTCACCCTTGATATGCGGCGTTATTTCCGTCTCTTTGCTGGTACCAGCGCGGCGATCCGCGTGTCGGGTGGAGCCAGTTACGGCCATGATGCCCAGAACTTCCTCGTCGGAGGATTGCCTTGGCTGTTCAGTTCGGAAGATGAAGGCTATTACGGAGGCCGCTATAAGCAAGATCCGTTGAATTTGGGGGCGGAGCAAGGCGAGCATCCTCTCAAGACAATTTATTTTTCAGAATACGCCACTCCCCTGCGGGGAACGCAGATGATGGAACTGGTTGGCGATCGGGCTCTCCTAGTGAACCTGGAGTACCGCTTCCCGTTTCTCATTTATTATTTTCCAGCTCTCCGGGTCCTGGGCCAGCTGGGAGGGGTCCTTTTCGTTGACGCGGCCAGAGTCTGGGATACTGACACCGGCAATCAGTCCCACGTGATCACCTTAGGCTGGGGCCCCCGCTTCGTACTCTTCGGATTGCCTTTTCAGCTGGATTTCGCCCGACCGTGGCAGTCCCCTGATGGCGACCGGACACGCAACTGGTACCTGACCATCGGTACCGATTTCTAGCTGCCGCTGATTTCCCGATATCCTTGCAAAACGCTGTTCGGTGTAGAGAGCTTCCGGCCCGATGAAGCTGGAGTCCAACGCCGCCTGTGACTGATTCGAAGCTTTTTTCTGTACTTGTGGCCGATACCAACACCTCTGCACGCAGGGGTTGCATGGAAACGGCTCATGGTACCGTCGACACGCCATGCTTCATGCCCATTGGTACGCACGGTGCCGTCAAGACCCTGGCTCCCGGCGAAGTGCGCGATCTGGGAGCGCAGATGATCCTCAGCAATACCTACCACCTCTACCTGCGCCCTGGCACGGAGCTCATCGCACAGTATGGCGGGCTTCACCGCTTCATGGGGTGGGAAGGTCCCCTCCTCACGGACTCCGGGGGCTACCAGGTGTTCAGTTTGGCCTCCATGAGACGCGTCGATGACGAGGGCGTCACCTTTCAGAGTCATCTGGATGGATCGACGCACCGGTTTACTCCTGAAAGTGTGATCGATGTCCAACGAACACTCGGCTCCGACTTCATGATGGCATTGGATGAATGTCCCCCCAGCGATGCGCCGATCAAGGTGATCAAGGATGCCGTACGGCGTACGACCCTTTGGGCTCGTCGCTGTGTGGAACATGCCCGGGCTACCCAAGGCGCTCATCCTCACGAGCAGACTCTCATTTGCATTGTGCAGGGGGGTACCGACCCCAGTTTGCGTCGTCAGAGCATTGAGGAAATTCTCTCCTTGGATACACCGGCCTATGCTATTGGTGGACTGGCCGTCGGTGAACCCAAACCGGCCTTGTTCGAGACACTGGAGCTCATGAATGAACTTCTCCCCGGAGACCGTCCCCGTTACCTCATGGGAGTGGGTACCCCCAGCGATCTGGTGCGCTCAGTGGCGCTGGGAGTGGATCTGTTCGACTGTGTATTGCCGACCCGCAATGCCCGCAACGGCCAGCTCTTCACTCCGAACGGTACGATGAATATTCGCAACCATACGTACCGGTCTGACCTGAGGCAGGTGCAGGAGGAATGCGACTGTCCATTGTGTGTCCAGTTTGGGCGGGCGTACCTGAGCCACCTGTTTCATACTGGTGAGGTTCTGGGGTTGCGCTTGGCAACCGCCCATAATCTGCGCTTCTATCTGAACTTGATGGCTGATATGCGGACAGCTATCCAGGAGGAACGCTTCCAAGCGTGGTCACAGGCATTCCTGGACCGATATGAAGGAGAAGCAGATTGACGAAAAACGTTGTTCGGCTCGTGGATGTGCACATCATGCGATGGCAGGGCGATACCCCGCAATACCTGGCGATGCAGCGCTCTGCTGGGGAGATATATGAGCATGTTTGGCAGGGAGTAACGGGGAGTATTGAGCCGGGTGAAACGGCTTGGCAAGCCGCGTTGCGGGAACTAGAGGAGGAAACTGGTTTGAACCCGTTGCGGATGTGGACGGTCGACCACGTGAATCTGTTCTATGAAGCGAGCACAGATTCCCTCCAGACCATCCCCGTTTTTGGCGTGGAAGTGGACCGAGCTGAAGTGAATCTTTCCCGGGAGCACAAGGCCTACCGCTGGTGCACAGTGGACGAAGCGGCGGATCTGCTGCTGTGGAACCATCAACGGCAGGGATTGCGGGCATTCCACGACATGTTGACCGAATCCACAGCTAAACTGCGATGGATGGTGATTAATTTCGAGGACAAGCATGAAAGATGAACTCGCCAAACTGATTCAGCAAAAGTATCAGGAGGAACGCGAGCATCTGGCAATCCCGGGTACCATTGCAGGCGCCGATACCCAGGGTACTCTCATAGCCCAGACGTTTGCCTTGCGGGGTCACGATACGGTGATGAAAATGGGATTCGATCTGCCCATGGAGCCCCTAGCCCTTGCGGATCAGCTCGGATTGGATGAGGTACTCAACTCTCTTCAGGTCCTTTTCCATGCGCTGGGTGATCATAAGTACCGCCCGTGCCCTATGTCGAAAAAGATGGTGTGGGCCGGCAATTTGGGAGTTAAGACCGGTAAGGATTTTTTACCTATAAGACCGAGGAATCCGATCCCTCGAATTGGGAGATCAAGGCACGTTCCCCTGCTCCCAGGATCGGGGGAATCCGCAGGGAGTTGTAAGTATCTAAGCTGACGCGAATCAAATGGGGTGGAATCCTTGTCCCTATCAATAGAAGCCACGCTTTAGCCGCGCCAGAACCTCAAGAAACACAAGTACCTGGAGAGCGATGAGAATTCTGGTCCTTAATTCCGGCAGCAGTACCATTAAATATCGACTCTTCCAGATGCAGGATCAATCCACTCTGGTACGCGGTGTTATGGACCGGATCGGCTTGCGGGGAGCTTATCTGAAGCAAACACGGCACGATGGCCAGGAGGTATCCCTATCAGGGGAAAACCTGGATCACCAGCAGGCCATCGAGTATCTGCTGGCGGTGTTGACCGATGAAGAGAAAGGTGTGTTGGAACGGCGGGAGGATATTGAGGCCGTCGGCCACCGAGTCGTGCACGGTGGCGAGAAGTTTACCGCCTCGGTGTGCATCGATGATGAGGTGCTCCACCAGCTCCATCATTTTGCCGATCTGGCTCCATTGCACAATCCCCACAACCTGAAGGGTATTGAGGCCAGCCGCCAACTTATGCCCCAGGCCGTCAACGTGGCCGTTTTTGATACTGCCTTCCATCATACCCTCCCCAAGTTTGCTTATCTTTACGGACTGCCCTATGTGCTGTATCACCGCTATGGTATACGGCGTTATGGCTTCCACGGGCTCAGCCATCAGTTTGTCAGTGAACGATTCCGGGAATTGACCAAGGTAGCTCGCAAACCGCTGCGCCTGGTTACCATTCACCTGGGCAACGGCTGCTCCATGGCCGCCGTGCTTGATGGGAAGAGTGTGGATACTACCATGGGCTTCACGCCGGTGGAAGGTCTCCTCATGGGTACCCGCAGTGGCGATCTGGATCCAGCGGTGATCCTACACATAATGAGTCGTGAAGAGATTACCAGGCGGGAAGCGATCACTTTGCTCAATAGGCACAGCGGCCTGGTGGGCATCTCCGGCGTGAGCAGCGACATGCGTGAGGTCCTGGCCGCGATGGCGGATGGGAATACCCGTGCCGAACTGGCGGTCCAGGTGTTTACCTACCGGATAAAGAAATACCTGGGAGCCTTTGCCGCGGTTTTGGGGGGGCTGGATGGAGTGATCTTCACCGGGGGCATCGGGGAAAATGCCCAGCTGATCCGCCAGATGGCTGTGGAGCGCTTGGAACACCTGGGACTCCATCTGGATGAGGACAAGAATCTATTAACGAGCGGTGAGCGGCTCGTCTCAACTGAAAAGTCACCTTGTGAGATCTGGGTGATCCCTACCAACGAGGAGTGGATCATCGCCCGGGATACGTATCAAATCACCTGCGATAAGGAGAATATTTCCTGACTGATTCCGATCTACCGAAACAATACCACCGGATCAAGCTCGCCTTATCACTGGTCTCGACCGGCCTGGATTGGATTTACCTGCTCATCCTGATCCTGACACCCTTGGCGGCCTGGTTGGTGAATACCACCCGGCTGAGCGCCAATCCCTACCTTCACTTCCTTTTGTTCGGCTTGGTGGCCGGCCTGATTGCTCAGGTGTTCTCCCTGCCTTTATCGTTCACCAGCAGCTATGTGGTGGAACACCGCTACGGCCTGTCCAATCAAAGCATCATGGCCTGGGTGGGGGAAAGATTGAAAGGCCTGCTGGTAGGTGGCGTGATCGGCCTGCCAATGGTGCTGGTCTTCTACGCCTGTCTGCGGATTTTCGGAGCTGGCTGGTGGCTGCCCGTCGGTATCGTAGTATTTCTGTTCTCGGTCTTGCTGGGACGGCTGGCACCGATCCTGATCTTTCCCCTGTTCTATAAGTTCGAACCGCTGGGAGATGATCACCCCTTGGGAGCTCGCATCGTGGAGCTGTGTGGCAGCGCAGGTATGGCTGTGACGGGGGTTTATCGCTTCAATCTAAGCAAGACCACCAAAAAGGCCAACGCCGCGTTCACTGGCCTGGGCCGCGCCAAGCGGGTACTGCTGGCCGACACGCTCCTGGACCAGTTCCCGGATGACGAGATCCTGGCTGTCGTGGCCCATGAACTCGGACATTTTCGACTGAAGCATATCTGGAAAGGCTTGGCTTTTGGAATGATCCTCTCATTCCTGGGGCTGTTTCTGGTGGCGCGTCTCCATGCCTCGTTATCCGGAGGTCAAGTGGCTGCGCTGGTGACGCTGCCCCTCTTGGCCTTACTGCTGAGTGTCTACAGTTTTATCACGGGACCACTGTCGAATGCCTTCTCACGCAGGCATGAGTATGAAGCCGACAGCTATTCTTCTGCGATGATGAATGGGAGCCAGACCCTGGCGGCGGGCTTGGAACGCTTGGCGGAACTCAACCTTGCTGACCGGGATCCTCATCCCTTGGTGGAATTTCTGTTTCATAGCCATCCATCGATTAAAAACCGATTGGCAGCTCTGGAAGGATTGGATCATGCCTGATGAAAACAAACCGATCAGCCGGGTCACGCGCTCCGGAGACGACGCGAAAGCCAGCTATAACCGTTTGAGCAAGTGGTATGACCTCATGTCGAATTGGTATGAGGGCAAGCATCGGACAGCTGCCCTGGAAAAACTGGCGGTGCAGGAGGGTGAGACCGTCCTGGAGATTGGCTTCGGGACGGGGCACGGTCTGCAAGCTATGGCACAGGCCGTCGGTGGCACGGGCAAGGTGTATGGCATCGATATCTCCGAGGGAATGCAAGCAGTCGCCACGTCACGGCTCAAAACTGCCGGATTATTGAACCGGGTCGAATTGACCTGCGGGGATGCCATCCCACTGCCTTATGAATCGGATCATTTTGACGCCGTCTTCATGAGCTTCGTACTGGAACTGTTCGATACCCCGGAGATTCCCGAAATATTGGGGGAATGCCACCGGGTACTCCGGAAAAGCGGGCGCTTGGGTGTTGTGGCCTTGTCTAAAAGTGAACGGCCCGGGTTAGCGGAACGACTTTATGAATGGGCTCACCGTGCGTTTCCCAGGTTTGCCGACTGCCGTCCGATCTACGTGCAGCAAGCCCTGAGCGAGGCCGGATTCCACATCCAGGAAGTAGCGGCGATATCCATGTGGGGTTTAAAGGGAGAAATTGTATTGGGTGTCAAATAGTAGAGAGATCGGCGTTCGCTTTTGGCTTTGGCTTAGCGTAGCTCCGCCTGCATTACCGTGACCGCTTGCCCGCTAATATCAACGCGTTCCCCACGTACTCTGACCTTGACCACTCCGCCTCGCGCCGAAGATTGATAACCGACCACTTCCGGTTTTCCCAATCGCCCACTCCAGTAGGGTCCCAGGCAGGTGTGTGCGGACCCGGTGACGGGATCTTCATCAATACCCAGGGTGGGGAAGAAGGCGCGGGAGATAAAGTCATATTCCGGCTGGTCCGCGGGAGCCGTGACGATGACTCCTCGGGAATCCACCGATCTCAGCCGGTTGAAATCCGGTTGCAGTCCCCTCACCTCGTCGGCCGAATCCACGACGGCTAGTAGATCGAGCCTGTTTTGTCCTACGTACGTAGGTTCCACTCCTAACGCTTCACCCAGTCCGCCGGGGATGGGCATATCTTCAGTCGGCAGGCTGGGGAAGTCCATGACGATCCAATCCCCTTCGCGTCGGGCGGTGAGCTTGCCGCCCAAAGTCTGGAAGTGGGCTGTCTTATTGGCGGATAGAGTGCCTGTTTCCCACAATACGTGAGCGCTGGCCAGTGTGGCGTGGCCGCACAGATCCACTTCCACGGTGGGTGTGAACCAGCGCAGGCCGTAGCTATCCTCGACTGGATGTAGAAATGCTGTTTCCGAAAGATTCATCTCGCGCGCCACGGACTGCATCCAGGTCTCCTCGGCGGGTTCGGATAGTAGACAGACCGCCGCCGGATTGCCCCTGAAGGGCTTGTTGGTAAATGCGTCAACCTGATAGATCGTAATGCCCATGGAAGAATCTCCTAGAACCATTCCGGGAGGAGGACCTCCTTCAGGGTCTTGGGTGCGGGCACCTCATCTTCCGTCTTGCCGATGATCAAACCGTCCTGCAGATAATAAAGTGCCGGCCAGGTGTGGAAGGCCTCGCCGAAGGTTGCCGGATCGTAGGTGTAGATAGGAAAATTGACGTCGAACTCCTGTCGGAACCACTCTATCTCTGAAGGATCGCTGGCGGTGACACCGATAAGTGCGTAACTGGAGTCCGCCGCCAGAGACTTTGCATTGGCCACTTCGTTCCAGCATTCCTCACAACTGACCGTGAAGACGAACACCAGCTGCGTTCCGGTCATGTCCAGCATCTCTTCATTGGTAATGCCCTCGCTGGGGAAAAACTCGCCCACCTGCGCCAGCGTGGGATCGAGCTGAGGTGCGTGAATGGTGAATCCGGTGAGTGTTCCTACTATTAGGATGATGGTCCCCACCACGCCCACTTTATACGGCTTCCATTTGACCGCCACCTCCCGATAGTAATGCCAGACAATCCCGCAAATGAGCATGAGAATAACGTTACGTGCCAAAGCCGATCCGGGGCTTTGTTCCAACAGGCTGCCGAAACAGCCGCACGTGTCCAGCTCGCCGCCCAGGATGCCTGCAATCAGCAAGGCGGAAAAGAAAAGGAGCATGGCTATCGCCGCTGCCGCTATGAAACGCAACGCTATGCCGAGTATCAGGGCCACACCCAGGGCAACTTCGAGGGTCGGAACAAGAGCACCGGGAGGCAGTAACCAGTCTGGAATATGGTAGGCGGGGAGCGTCGCCATGAAACTCTGGGTATCCAGTGCTTTCAGCAACCCGGATACAATGAAGACGGTGCCGACGGCGATTCTCCCAATAATGACCGGCCATCTCATCCAGGCGGGGAAAGAGGGAATACGGCCGGACTTAAGGGTTGTATGGACGGGGGTCATGACGGATCCTTCGCATTACCTCACTATTGAGTCGTTTTACCTATGATCGGATCGTAAAGTTCCGTGCGGCGGTCGCGCAAGAGATGATTGTACTCGGTGACCTGCTTGTCATCGGCCTCCTCAGGGGTGATGTCTACGCTCAGTACTGCCGGCCCATCTTCAGAGGCTTGGCATAATGCGACGCCCTGAGGACTGACAACCTGGCTGCGGCCGGTGAATGTCAGACTAGCTCCATTCGGCTTGGTATCGGTGCCGATGCGATTGGCGGTGGCCGCAAACACCCGGTTTTCCAGGCAACGGGTCACCATGGCATCCTGGCAGTAGGGCTCCACGAGATTGGCCGGATGCAGGAGAATTTGAGCCCCCCGGAGCGCCAGAATACGGGCCGTCTCCGGGTAGCGCCAATCGAAACATATCATCATGCCCACCCGGGCAATGCCTAGATCATAAACCTGCAAGGGTCCCTCACCGGGGGCAAACCAGAGTTTCTCTTCAAAGAACAAGTGCAGCTTCCGGTAACAGCCGATCAATCCGGTCGGCCCTACCAGAAGAGCGGAATTATACAGCTGTCCACCATCCCCCCTTTCCACGAGGCCGGCACAGATGTAACCCGCATGAGCTGCCGCCTGATCGATCAGGAATCTGGTCGTGGGACCATCCGGAACGGGTTCGCTGAGCTCCTGGACCTGTCGAAGTTCGTGAAAGAAGTACCCGGTGGCGAACAATTCGGGCAGCACCAGGAAGTCAAACTCGACGTCCTCGACGACGGATCGAATGGCAGCCAGATTAGCCGCGACATCTCCCAGCTGTGGTTTGCTCTGAACCAGGGTTAACCGCATAACTGAGTTTAGCCCCCAGATGTGCGGGGTACCAATCGCATCATACCGCGGTGACTCAAACCGATTGCCCCGCACGCTGCCGCGCCAATACCTATACTAAGGAATACGACTTCGATGGGAACCACCTCCGCTATGGGCCCCACCAGAGCCGCTGACAGGGCCGTCAAACCGATAACCGACATGTTGACCATGGAGAATATCCGGCCTCGAAAATGCGACGGCACGACGGTCTGAATCAGCGTCGTCCGGGAAACGGTGATCATGGGAATGCCGATACCATGAATAAAGATGAGTGCCTTGGTCTGAGCATACGTTGCGCTGACGAACAGAAGGCTGTAAGTGAGGCCGTCCAAGATCATCCCTACGAAGAGGACGAGTGCCGGATTGAACGGTGCGGCATAGCGCCATAATAGAAAGGATCCCACGAGCATGCCCCCCGCCATGAAAGCTTCAATAATGGCAAAGGCCCGGAACTCGAGCTCCAGCACTTCCCGGACGAATATGGGCATACCGATAATGGCGGGTCCCATGATGAACAGGTTGTTCAGAGCGGTCAGGAGTAGGAAGAGCCCCAAGGGTCGTTCCTTCCATACGTATTGCAGACCCGCCAGGAGGTCTGATAAATGGCCGCGATCCAACTGCTTGAACCGGTCCTGATCTTTGTCTTTCAATCGGATCAGGGCCAGACACATCAGGCTGGCCGCAAACGATAGGGCGTCGATGGTAAACAGATGTGTCAAACCCACCCAGGCCACCAGCAATCCGGCTAGCAGAGGTCCCGCCAGATGCGCGAATTGACCGGAAGTGGAAATGAATGCATTGGTAGTGGTCAATTGAGTAGGCGGTACCAGGTCGGGAATCAGGGCGTCACGGGCCGGGTAGAATAGCGTGGCAAAACTGGCCACGGTGAAGGCCAGGACACCCACGATGACAGGTGAGGTACCCCCTTGTAGCAGGAAAGCCACCAGCAGTAGAACGACCAGCATCCTGGTTCCATCGGAGAAGATCATCACGCCCCGGCGGTCGAAACGATCAACCACAACCCCCGCCAGCAGGCTGAAGATGACCGCCGGGAGATAGGCACTGAGCGCCACTAACGATGTAATGGTTTTGGATCCGGTCAGCTCCAGAACCAGCCACGGAAGCGCCAGCTGGTAAATGGCATCCCCCGCATGGGAGATCACATGACCTGTCCAGAGCAATAGCAGATTACGGTGCCGGAAGATCGATGCTCGCATAGTGGCGTTGAATTTCCGCACAAGACGGGTGACTTACCACGGGATTAATTTTGATTTTGATTGTGATTCCCTCAGCTGGCAAGGTAATTTCACTGACGGTTGTAAGTGCACAAATCCCTTTTCCTGTGTTTACGTAATAAAATTTGATGGAGGAAGATTCCAATGGCATATATCATTTGCGAGCCCTGCGTGGATACCTGCGACACTGCCTGTGTGGAGGTTTGCCCTGTCGATTGCATTCACCCTGATGAAGGTTGGCAGAAGGGGGACGATCCCACCGGGCACATGCTCTATATTGATCCGGAAGAGTGTATCGATTGCGGGGCTTGTGAACCCGAGTGCCCGGTCGAGGCCATTTTTGAAGAAGATGCGGTGCCAGAGGAATGGAATAAGTACATCAAGATCAACTACGACTTTTTTGGCCGCGAGTATTCCGGGTAAGCCCAGGGCTCATCCAACCTTGTGGACGCGGTTGTCCCTTACGCGGACAACCGCGTTCTGTTCTCCTGCTCCCTGGCATAGGCTGCATCTCATGACCAACACATAATAATCCGACGGCTATGATGGTAACTACATGACAGTGACCCGCGACAGTATCATGGATGTACTGAAGACCGTGACCTATCCGGGATTCAGCAGGGATATTGTGTCCTTCGGCATGGTATCCGATATAGAACTCTCTGCTCGGGTTGTGAAAGTGGTGCTTACGGTCGCCTCCAGCAATGAAGAGCAGAAAACGAAACTGGTGGCGGGAGTCAGGTCGGCTCTCTCCGGTAAACTGGGGCTCTCTGAGGTTGAAGTGGACATCGTCCCGCCAGAGCCTAGGGGGACGGGTATCGCATCCGTCCCTGGGGAGCCGGATCCAGCCCAAATCCCTATCCCGGGTGTGAAACACACCATCGCCATTGCCAGTGGAAAAGGGGGTGTTGGTAAATCAACCGTAGCGGTGAACCTGGCGGCAGCCATGAGTGTGGCCGGCGCTCACACGGGTATTCTGGATCTGGATATCTATGGCCCCAGTCTGCCGATGATCATCGGAACCCATGAACGTCCTATGCTCAATGAACAGCAGAAGATTGTCCCCCTCGAATGCCACGGGATGCGAGTCATGTCCTTCGGATTCATTAGCGGTAATCAGGCACCCACTATCTGGCGGGGTCCCCTGGTCGCGAAGATGACCCAGCAGTTCTTCGAAGATGTGGATTGGGGAGACCTTGATTACCTCATTATCGATCTGCCGCCCGGCACAGGTGATATCCAACTTACTCTCGTTCAGCAGTTGGCCTTGAGTGGTGCGGTCATTGTCACGACGCCTCAGAAGCTGGCCCTCCTGGACGTACGCAAGGGTGCGGATATGTTCGAGAAGGTACATACGCCCTTGCTGGGCGTGATTGAAAATATGTCCGGGCTTTCCGTTCGCGGGACCGTGAAGGATGAGCAGGGCCAGATCATACCAGGAGCCAGACTCGAAGTGGAAGGCCTGGGAGACATTTCTGAGATTGTAGGCGATGAGCAGGGACATTTCCAGGTAGTTGCACCCATCTTTCGCAGTGGCGGTGGAATGGAAGAGAGCGAGCGCCTGCAAGTCCCCCTGCTGGGTCAGATTCCGCTAACTCCTGAACTGGTTACCGCATCCGACGCAGGCGAACCCTATGTACTCCGTTACCCGGATACACCCGCGGGTCAGGAATTCAGACGTATAGCCAAGGTGCTTATGAAGGATACCAATATTTAAATGAGCGTCTAAGCCGTCATCCACTTCTTTCCAAGCCTGCGGTCAAGATTGAGAAACTCATGCAATTCCCCCTTTGGATATCGGCAGTTCATGGTTTGGCAAATTGATCAGCTGGAAGACTCCCCGACCGGTGCCGTGGAATCTGACTGAGTTAAACTTCAATCCCTCGCGGGATTCATATCAGGGAACCGTCGACCATTATTCGTCGTTATCCAAGGGCTGTCCACTGTGCACGGCGTGGTTGGTTTGAAGCCGTTGAACTCGTTTCGACTTCACTTGGCGGAAATCTACAAAAATGAGTTGGAAAGCGGTGCAGATTAGACCGTGGTTGCCTCATGCAAGGGTGTAAGGTAACTTAACTAAAATATATACGATGGGATCAAAAACAGAAGCTGAACTGAAGGTCCGTATTTCCGAGCAGGGCAATCTACCCCGCCATGTTGCGATTATCATGGATGGCAACGGTCGCTGGGCCAAGTCTCGTGGTCTGCCTCGGGTGGCAGGGCATAAGGAAGGTGTCAACTCGGTTAGGGAAATTACCCGCGTCTGCGGTGAGCTCGGCATCGAGATCCTAACGCTGTACACCTTCAGTGCTGAGAATTGGAAACGTCCCCGGGCCGAGGTGGACGCGCTCATGCGTCTCCTGGTGACCACGATCAGGGAGGAAGTAAAGGAACTGATGGCCAATAATGTCCGCCTCACCGTAATCGGGTGTCTGGATGACCTCCCGGTGGTGGCACAGCGTGAAATGCAGAGTGCCATTGACCAGACGGCGGGGAACACGGGCTTGAATCTCAATCTGGCTCTCAGCTACGGTGGGCGGCAGGAAATTCTGGATGCTGTGCGCCGCATCTCCCAGAGGGTCCAGCAGGGTGATCTGCGTATGGAGGACATTGACGAGGCCCTGTTCGAAGATCACCTCTATACCCATGGCATGTCGGAGCCCGAATTGATCATTCGAACTAGCGGTGAGGCTCGCCTGAGTAATTTCCTCCTCTGGCAGTCGGCCTATAGTGAACTGGTCATTTCTGAGGCCATGTGGCCGGCCTTCCGGAGGGTGCAACTCTATGAAGCTATTTTGGAATACCAGCAGCGCGAACGCCGCTTTGGGTTACTGAGTGAGCAGGTGGGAAAATCATCTCCGGTAGTGGAATGATCCCGATGTTTGCTAGGATTCTCATCGGCCTCCTGAGTATGCTTACCCTGAGCTGGGCCCAGCAGCTGCAGATCTTCGAGCTCAAGGAAGTAACTGTGGAGGGGAACGAGCGTGCCTCTGCACAGGTCATCCGGTCTACTTCCCGCTTATACCCCGGCCGCTCTGTGACGGCCATGGATATTCAACGCGGTATTCGCCGTTTATGGGACTTGGGCTTCTTCGGTGATGTCCAGATCTACATGGATGAGGAATCTGATAGCGGGTTGGTACTCCGCATCGCAGTAGTGGAATATCCCTCCCTCGAAGAGGTTGTCCTGGAAGGCAATAAAAAGATCGGCAAGAACAAGATCCTGGAAGCTATCGAGATCAAGTCACCCCAAATCCTGTCAGAGTATGCGGTTTCGGAAGTGGTGCGCAAAGTCAAGAAGCT
>CP070656.1:119802-125337 GCA_020355065.1 Fidelibacterota bacterium
CAATTAAAGGTAAACTAAAAGGACTTAGGAATTCTCCTAAGTCCTTGTTTATTAACGCGGGACCGACGGGACTTGAACCCGCGACCTCCGGCTTGACAGGCCGGCGTTCTAACCAAACTGAACTACGGTCCCTAAGAAAGAGCTACTATTGAATCCGCGACCTTTCTGACTTGCCTGTCGACAGTCGGGACGTTCTAACCAAACTGAACTACGGTCCCAACAGCGTTAAAGTTAACGCTAATCCACTACAAACACCATGCTGTGATCTAGTGGTCCAGGGGGACTGGGTAGCCCAAAATCGTGAAGGTTATCCGGTACGCGGAGCAGGTGGACTTCGGGAACTAGTCTGGCTTCCCGGCCGGTTTTCTGGGCCGGTAGATGATGGCCAGAGGAATGACGATCAGGTAGCCGATCACGAGCATGATCGGGGCCAGGGTTAGGGTTCCGAAGCTGTCGTTGCCGCCCATGGCCATGATGATATAGGCCAGTATGATGATTACGACCCCACCCAGGAAGATGAGATAATTCATCTTCGTGAAAGTCCATTCACCAAAGATGGGCGGTAGTGTTGGCTTGCGGTTCTTGGCCATAAGCGGGGCGAAGTTACGGGTACCATTCCGCACAGTCAAGATGGCCTGATGAATATTCCCGTTCTGGTTGTTGGAAAGCCTACTTGCGCTGAAGTAATTTAGCCACCTGCATGAGACCCTTTCCGTGGAAAAATAGCAAATTGCGATGGATAGTGGCGGCGGGGGTAGTGCTACTTCTATCGGCCGGGACGTTTCGCCATCTGGTGTTGAGCTGGCCGATCCAGGTTATTTTCAGAGACACCATTTCCATTCCGGAAGGGGCTTCAGCCTATGGAGTAGCCCGGCTGCTCAAAGAACGCGGCTTGATTCAGA
This sequence comes from Fidelibacterota bacterium, assembly GCA_020355065.1. Lineage (GTDB taxonomy): Bacteria > Fidelibacterota > Marinisomatia > SCGC-AAA003-L08 > TS1B11. The sequence continues at coordinate 120,705 of CP070656.1, forward strand.
ATGAGAACATTTTTGTGAATGCGGTCAGGTTGAAATTCGGTACCCGATCCATACGGGCAGGCGACTTTCTATTGCTCAACGTACGACACATCGGAGATCTGGCAGGGCAGATACTCCGCCCACGGCTTAAGGAGGTATATCTTACATTGCCTGAAGGGCTTACCCGCCACCAGGTTGCCAAGTTTATCGAGGTGAAATATCCAATCGATGTCGATCGCTTTATAGCCTTGACTGAAGATCAGGAGTTGATCCAGAGTCTTGGATTGGATGTAGCCACCTTGGAAGGGTACTTGTACCCTGACAGCTATCGAATACATAATGGGAGCACTGAGGCAGATATCCTCAGATTGATGGTTGCCAAGATCAAACTAGTCCTCAATGACGATATTTTCCGGCAGGGGCAGGCGGTAGGTTTGAGCCCGAACGAGATCCTGACCATGGCTTCGATCATCGAAGGGGAAGCCCGTCATGATTCCGAGCGGGTAATCATCTCAGCGGTATATCATAACCGTCTTGAACGGGGGATGTACTTGCAGGCGGATCCCACCGTTCAGTATGCATTGCCCGGGGAAGCCCGGCGATTGCTCTATCGCGACTACGAGTATCCCTCGGAGTACAACACGTATCTTCATCGAGGCTTGCCCCCGGGGCCGGTGAACAATCCCGGTGAGGCTTCGATACAAGCGGCGGTGGCGCCAGCGGATGTGGACTACCTCTATTTTGTGGCCGACGGACGGGGTGGGCACATCTTTACCTATACTCTCGATGAACATAACCAGATCGTACAGGAGCTGCGTGAAAAAGATTAGACCAACGATGGACCGCTTGAGAGAAGCAATGTATGGAATTGGATGTGATGAATCTGGATGACCTGAATCCTGTCCAGGCCGAAGCCGTTCAATGTGTCGGCTCTCCGGTGCTCATTTTTGCTGGAGCCGGGAGCGGCAAGACCCGTGTCCTAGCCTATAAAATCGCCTATCTCATTGAGGAGAAAGGCCTGGAGCCGGAGCATATTCTCGCGGTGACGTTTACCAATAAGGCGGCCAATGAGATGCGCAACCGGGTAGATGGTCTTCTTCACCAACCGGCAGGAAGTGGGCGCAAGGCTGCTCCTCGCAGTCGGGCTGCGCTTCCGGGTGGGTCTTCGGGCGTTCATGTGGGCACGTTTCATTCCGTCTGTGCGCGCATCTTGCGTCAAGAGATACATCGCCTGGGTTATCGCCGAGACTTCGTGATCTATGATACGGATGATCAGCTGCGGTTGCTCAAGTTGATCCTTGAGCGCAATGATTTTGATCTTGATCTCTACCCTCCGCAGGCCATTCAGGCTCGCATCAGCTGGGCCAAGAACCGCATGCAGAGTCCCTCCCAGATGGCCGAGTCGGCTACCGGAATCGAAGCGGAGATTCTTACAAGCATCTATGAGGAATACCAGCAAAGCCTCAAGGAGAACAATGCCCTTGATTTCGATGATCTCCTTTTGCTGCCGCTGACCATATTCGAGAAGCATCCGCGGGTGTTGGGCGGGTACCGGAGGCAGTTTCAATATATATTGGTAGATGAATACCAGGATACCAACCGGGCCCAGTTCGAATTTGTCCGGATGCTGGCGGAGAAGCATCGTCAGATCTGCGCGGTGGGTGACGACGATCAGTCGATCTACACCTGGCGGGGTGCGGATATTACCAATATCCTCAACTTCACCTCGGTGTTCGCTGACGCTAAAGTATTCAAGTTGGAGCAGAACTACCGGTCGACAAGCGTTATTCTAAAGGCCGCCGGTACGGTAGTAGCCCGCAACCAGAGCCGGGCATCCAAGACCCTCTGGACAGAGCGTGAGGGTGGGGACCTGATACAGGTGACTCCTGCCTATGATGAGCGCGACGAGGCCGAGCATATCTATCATCTGATCCAGCACGAAGTGCTCGATGAGAAGCGCCGATTCAAGGACATGGTCATACTGTACCGCACCAACGCGCAGAGCCGGGCTTTGGAGGATGCCCTCAGGCGCCGGACCATGGCATACGTCATTGTGGGGGGTACCAAGTTTTACGACCGGAAGGAGGTGAAGGACGTTCTGGCCTACCTTCGCCTACTGGTAAATCCCTTGGATGCCATCAGCCTGGAAAGGATTATCAATTTTCCTCCCCGGGCGATAGGCGAAACATCCATGAATCGGCTCAGGGCCTTCGCCCGCGAGAAGAACATGGCGCTTTTCGAGGCGCTGGATCATGGGCAGGAGGCGGGAGTACAGTCGAAACAGGCACAAGCCATGAAGGATTTCAAAGCCCTTATTGAACGGTACCAGGCCCTGACCACCCCCCCGGTGACCAACAAGGAGAAGGGAAAGGCGCTATCCAGCGAGTACACCGGTGGAGATCAGCTTGATCAAGACAGCCGTCTAGGTATCGAGGAATTGGTTACGACCCTGCTCGAGGAGGTGGGCATCGGACAGTACTACCGGCGACAGGACACCCTGGATTCCCGAGAGCGGCTGGAAAACATCAACGAGCTCATAAAAAGTATCGAAGAATTCCGGGAGGATCGAGAGGGTGCTACCCTCCGGGATTTCCTGGAAGAAATAGCCCTGCTAACCGATATTGACCGCTGGAATGATGACACCAACGCAGTAACTCTTATGACCCTGCACAGTGCGAAGGGACTGGAATTTCCGGTCGTATTTATGACCGGTCTCGAAGAAGGCCTCTTTCCGCTCTTGCGGTCCAATGGAGACAGTGCGGATGACGAAGAGGAGAGACGCTTATTTTATGTGGGTCTGACCAGGGCTAAGGACAAAGTTTACCTTTCGTACGCGGCCCAACGTCGCCGATGGGGGACTGGGGAGATGAACGGGGTGATGAGCCGCTTCATTCGTGAGCTACCTGAAGATCTGGTCATCTGGGAGGATCGGCAAGCTGCATCTGATGCGGTAGACGGTGAACCGCAGCGTACCCGGCAGGCAGCGTCAGTCCGCTCGGCGCGGCGCAAAGCCCCAGCGGTGCAATCCGTCCTGGATGACTATGTCGTGGGAGCCTGGGTGGAACATAAGATCTTTGGTAAAGGCCAGATCACCGAGCGGGAAGGAGTGGGGGATAACCTGAAGCTCACGGTTACATTCAGTGGCGGGAAGCAAAAGAAGCTCGTAGCCCGGTACGCGAATCTGCACCGCCTCTAATCCACGCAAGCGGGCGCAAAGCCTGCCTGACCTTATTACCTGCTCCCACGTCGAGCCCTCAGGCCACACTCCTTTGTACAATCCTCACTCGTCATAGAGACCTTTGGCCAACCTGTCCCCAGGGTTGGAAAAAGGATTGGTACGTCGGCAATGCGAGCTGTAATATATATGAGAATGAGACTCAATAAGGATAATAACGGCTATGACCACCAAACACCTTAGACAGTTCAAAGATGCGTTGAAGCAGGACTCCCTGCGAATGACCAGTCAGCGACTGGCGATCCTGGACGATGTACTGGGGAGTGAGGAACACCGGGAGTGCGATGACATCTACCTTTCACTCCGGCAGAAAAAGGTACCGGTCTCCCGAGCCACCATCTACCGGACGCTGGATATCCTGGAGAAGGCAGGATTCGTGCGCAAAATGGATATCGGAGACGGCCGCTTCCGCTATGAGAACAAGCTGGCGCAGACCCACCACGACCACATGATCTGCCTCAAGTGCGGGAAGATCATTGAGTTCATGGACCGTGAGATCGAGCGCCGGCAAGATCAAATAGCCTCCGATAACGGGTTCCATCTGGTGAAGCACAGTCACCAGTTATACGGACTCTGTGGGGCGTGTCAGGATCTGCCCGCTGCCGAGGACCAGAGTGCACCAGCATCGAAGGCATAGTAGTCCTCACGATACAACCGTAGCCGAGGCCAGCCGCAATACCATTGCCCTGGTCGGGAATCCCAATGTGGGTAAATCGGTGGTATTTGGATATTTGACGGGCAGTTATGTGAATGTCTCCAATTATCCCGGAACGACCGTAGAAGTGACCCAGGGCAGGCTGACCGGAGAGCGCAATCCCCGGCAGCGTGGGGCGGGCTGGCGTCATTCTTCACGAGCTACTCACCAAGAATCCCATCAGGGGAAGGGACGCTTGCACGATGAGGACTCACCGGGACGACAGCACGGCTATCGTCGTAGGCATGGCGACTGGGAGGTCATCGATACACCTGGGGTGAACAACTTCATCCCCACCAGTGAAGACGAGGTTGTCACCCGGAACATTCTGATGAATGAGACCCCGTCCCGCATCATCCAGATCGCCGATGCGAAGAATATCCGGCGTGGTCTGCTGCTGTCGCTGCAGCTGAGTGAGATGGGATTACCGTATACTTTATGTCTGAACATGACCGATGAGGCTCGCGACCGCGGCATCCAGGTCGATTCCGCCGCACTCTCCGAGACTCTGGGTGTGCCGGTGATCGACACTATTGCGACCCAGAAGGTGGGACTGGAGGAAGCGAGGCGGATTACCTTAGGCAATGGCGCCACGCCGCGCTCTATACCGATCGAATATCCCGCGCCGATCCGTGAGGCTATCGAGGAGCTGGTACCTCTGCTGCCCGCGAGTCAGCTTTCGGCCCCATCGCTCGCCATCATGCTCCTGACCGCCGACGAAACAC
>CP070656.1:125437-136535 GCA_020355065.1 Fidelibacterota bacterium
AGCAGGCGACACCTTGCAGCTGACAGTGGCCGATCCGGCCGGAGATACCATGACGATCCAGGCCGAGAAGACCGTGAATGCCACGGGCTTGAGCGCCTTGGAAGTGGCGGAAGCTCCCGTGTTTGAGTACCAGAAGCGGGGCTATGAGGTGAAATATTGCAAAGGATCCTACTTTTCCGTTCCTGGTGCCCGAGGGAACTTCCAAAATCTAATCTATCCCCTACCAACCCTCAACAGCCTTGGCATACATATTCGCCTCGATTTATTGGGTGAAGTACGCCTGGGTCCGGATGCGGAATACCTGCCCGATAATGTGCCGGCCTACACTGTCGATCCGGCTTTGGAGACGGAGTTTCGCAGGCAGGTTCGCCGGTATTGGCCGGCTGTCGATCAGTACCCTCTTGAGCCCGACTGGGCCGGCGTACGTCCGCATTTATTTGTCGAGAATTCCTTCTATCATGATTTCTTCATCTTGTCGGAAGTGGAGTCGGATTGTCCGGGTTGGATTAACCTGCTGGGCATTGACAGCCCCGGATTGACCGCCGCCATGGCCATGGGTCCCTACCTTGAGACATTATGGGTTTGATGGTGGGATATGGAGACCAGCACAGCGGGTGAATCTGCTGTCTGCCGCAAGTTTATCTAAAGGGTACCAACTTGCTGAGGAATGACTTAAGTTAGGCCCGCTTGAAACAAATTCGTATGAGGAAGGATTGATGGCTGTTCAGGAAGTTACGACCGATACCATGGCTCACGATGGCGATCAGGAGGCATTGGTCGACGACTACAAAGTGGCGGATCTCTCTTTGGCTGAGTTCGGCCGGAAGGAAATTGAGCTAGCTGAGGAAGAAATGCCCGGGCTTATGGCCGTGAGAGAGAAATACGGCCGTGAAAAGCCCCTTCAGGGTGCCCGGATTTCAGGCTGTGTTCATATGACTATTCAGACGGCCGTCCTGATCGAAACCCTGGTGGAATTGGGTGCACAGGTTCGGTGGTCCTCATGCAACATTTTCTCTACTCAGGACCACGCGGCGGCCACTATTGCCGATCAGGGAATCCCTGTCTTCGCCTGGAAGGGTGAAACGGAGGAGGAGTATTGGTGGTGCATCGAACAGACCCTGAGGTTCCCCGATGGCCGGGGTCCCCAGCTACTAATTGATGACGGGGGTGACCTCACGTTAGTTATACTGGAGAAGCACCCCGAGTTGATACCGGACATCAAGGGTGTCTCGGAGGAGACTACCACCGGCGTGATCCGGCTTGCCCAGTTCGATCGCGAAGGGGAACTGCCATTCCCGGCGATTAACGTGAACGATTCGGTAACCAAGTCCAAATTTGATAATAAGTATGGTTGCCGGGAGAGCCTGGCTGACGGCATCAAGCGGGGTACCGACATCATGCTGGCTGGAAAGACCGTGGTCATTGCTGGCTACGGTGACGTGGGCAAAGGTAGTGCTCAATCCATGCGGGGCTATGGTGCCAAGGTGATCGTTACCGAGATTGATCCCATTTGTGCTCTCCAGGCGGCCATGGAAGGTTACGAAGTAACTACTATGGACGAGGCCTGCGAGCGGGGAGACGTGTTTGTAACCGCCACCGGTAACCAGCATGTCATTACCGGCGAGCACCTGGCCCGCATGAAGAACAACGCCATCGTCTGCAACATCGGCCACTTTGACATCGAGATTGACGTCGAGTATCTAGAAACCACCCCTGGGATTACAGAAGAGAACATCAAGCCCCAGGTGGACAAATTTACCTTCCCCGATGGGCATTCCATCATACTACTCAGCCGCGGCCGCTTGGTCAATCTGGGCAATGCGACCGGGCACGCCTCGTTCGTCATGTCCAATTCATTCACGAATCAGGTTCTGGCCCAGATGGCGCTCTGGAAAGGCGGTATGGAGAAGAAGGTGCACGTGCTGCCCAAGCTCCTGGATGAGGAAGTAGCCCGGCTGCATCTGGATAAGCTAGGAGCCAAGCTCACCAAACTAACACCCGAGCAGGCGGAATACCTGGGGATTAATCCCGAGGGTCCCTTCAAGCCGGAGAGTTACCGCTACTAGGCCAGCAGCATCTCCCTGACTTCGAAAACCACGACATGATGATGGGCTATCCCCCCGCCCGAATATCATCGCAGCTACAGATACCGCAAAACAGAAATTAAGTGAGTCTCACTTCGTAGCGGAAGAGAGATGTTGTTGCAGGGGAATCGGAACGGGTTGATTCGTCGTAAACCAGGGTAAATACTAGTAAATTTGCAGCGATCAATTGTGTTGATTTAGGTTATTGGGGCTGTCACTTGGGAAGGATTTAAACTATGCAGGCGGAAACAAAAGCCATTATTGAAATCCTATATCCGCGCTTGGCCCAAGCCACCCAGCAGGCGCGCACGCTGTTGGGCCGCCCCTTGGCGCTCACGGAAAAGATCCTGTTCGCTCATCTTTTTGATGGGCCTGGCGATACGGTTCCTGAGCGAACAGTATCCTATACCAATCTCAGACCCGACCGCGTTGCACTCCAGGACGCTACGGCCCAAATGGCCTTGCTGCAGTTCATGCGCAGCGGCAGGAAATCGACGGCCGTTCCCACCACGGTGCATTGTGACCATCTTATCCGCGCCCAAGTGGGCGCCGACGACGACCTGTCCAATGCCCTGATAGAGAACAACGAGGTGTACGCTTTTCTGAAGAGCGTTTCGAATAAGTACGGTATTGGCTTCTGGAAACCCGGTGCGGGCATCATTCATCAGGTCGTCCTGGAGAATTATGCCTTCCCAGGCGGATTGATGATTGGCACGGATTCTCATACTCCCAATGCCGGTGGCCTGGGCATGCTGGCCATCGGCGTGGGTGGGGCCGATGCCGTGGATGTCATGGCCGGTATGCCCTGGGAACTGAAATGGCCGGGAATCATCGGGGTTCACCTCACCGGCGAACTCGGCGGCTGGACCGCACCGAAAGATGTCATTTTAAAATTGGCCGGTATCCTGACGGTGAAGGGTGGGACGGGCAAGATCGTGGAATACTTCGGGCCTGGTGTCAAATCCATCAGCGCGACCGGAAAAGGCACCATCACGAATATGGGAGCCGAAATAGGAGCCACCACCTCGGTCTTTCCTTATGATGAGCGTATGGCGGTCTATCTGCGCGCCACGAGTCGAGCCGAGGTTGCGGAACTGGCCGATCAGTATCAGGAGCATCTGCGGGCTGATCCTGAAGTCGGCGATCATCCTGAAGCTGTATACGATGAGATCATCGAGATCGATCTGTCATCTTTGGAACCACACATCGTGGGCCCTTTCACCCCTGATCTAGCCCGGCCCATTTCCCGCATGGCTCAGGATGTCAGGGAACAGGACTACCCTGATGAGATCACAGGGGCGCTTATCGGCAGCTGCACGAACTCCAGCTATGAGGATATTGGCCGCGCCGCCCATGTGGCCGATCAGGCCCTGGCACATGGCCTGAAAGCCCGGGCGCCCTTCTTGATCACTCCCGGATCCGAACAGATCAGGGCGACCATCGAACGGGACGGGCAGTTGAATACCCTTACACAGATTGGAGGTACCGTCCTGGCAAATGCCTGCGGTCCCTGCATTGGACAGTGGAATCGGACTGACGTGCCCGCGGGCGAGAAAAATTCCATTGTGACCTCGTTCAACCGGAATTTCGCCCGCCGCAACGACGGCAATCCTTCCACCTTGGCCTTCATCGCCAGCCCTGAGATTGTAACCGCGTTAGCCCTGGCTGGAAGGCTTTCCTTCAATCCCCTGACCGATCCGCTCCCTGATGGTGATGGTGGCGTGCTGTTAATGCCCCCTGTCGCGGACGAGCTCCCTTCCGCCGGCTTTGACCCCGGCCAGTCGGGATATGAAGCCCATGTCGAGGATGGCAGCAAGATTGACATCGCCGTTAAACCCGATAGCGAACGGCTGCAGCTGCTGGAGCCATTTCCGGCATGGGAAGGATCCGACCTGACTGATCTGCGCGTACTGGCCAAGGCTAAGGGTAAATGCACGACCGATCACATTTCACCGGCGGGTCCCTGGCTTAGATTCCGGGGGCATTTGGACAACATCAGCGACAATCTGTTCTCCGGCGTCAGCAACGCCTTTGCCGAGGGAACCGGTACGGGACGTAATCAGATCACCGGTGAGACAGAAACCAAGCTCAGTGATGTCGCCCGCACCTATAAAAGCCAGGACATCGGCTGGGTCGTCGTAGGTGAAGAGAATTATGGGGAAGGCTCCAGTCGTGAGCATGCCGCCATGGAACCGAGACATTTGGGCGCTCGGGCGATTATTGTCAAGAGTTTCGCCCGCATTCATGAAACCAACCTCAAGAAACAGGGTGTCTTGCCTCTAACTTTCCACAATCCGGCCGATTATGACAAGGTGATGGAGGATGATATCGTGTCCCTTGCCGGTCTGACCGATCTGGCGCCCGGTTCAACGGTAGAGATGACCTTGCACCACAGTGACGGTACCGAGGATTCCATTCCCCTCCAGCACACCCTGAATGACGTGCAAATCGGATGGATCAAAGCTGGTTCGGCCTTGAACGTCATTGCAGCCCAAGGCCAAGAAGGGGTGTAAGGCATGTCTTCTATCGATCTGGATACACATAGGACAACTTTTGTAGTATCTGATAGGAGCAGTCTATTATGAAGGGAATTATTCTGGCGGGGGGAGCCGGAACGCGTCTCTATCCGCTGTCGACCGCCGTCTGCAAGCAGTTGCTACCCGTTCATGACAAGCCCATGATCTATTACCCCCTGTCCACCCTGCTGCTGGCCGGGATTAAGGATATCCTGATCATCTCAACTCCGGCTGATCTGCCGCGATTCCAGGAGATTCTGGGGGATGGCTCACGGCTTGGTGTGCGCTTCAGCTATGAGGAACAGCCGCACCCGGGAGGAATCGCCCAAGCGTTCATTATCGGCGAGTCCTTTATCGAGGATAAGGCCGTTTGCCTGATCCTAGGAGATAATGTCTTTTATGGCACCGGATATGTGGCCCAATTACGAACAGCGGCCACTCAAGAGCGGGGTGCGACCATTTTCGCCTATCCCGTTCGGGATCCGCAGCGCTACGGGATCGTGGAGTTCGATCCCCACGGACGAGCCTTGAGTATCGAAGAAAAACCCGCCCGACCGCGCTCCAACTACGCGGTTCCGGGACTCTATTTCTATGATCACCGTGTTGTGGAGTTCGCCAAGAGCTTGAAGCCCTCCGGCCGCGGCGAATTGGAGATCACCGATGTGAATCGCATCTACCTCGAACTCGGCGAACTCCAGGTGCTCCGCTTCAGCCGGGGTATAGCCTGGTTGGATATGGGTACCCACCAGAGCCTCCTGGAAGCAAGTAACTTTATCGAGGCCATCGAAGCTCGCCAGGGATTGAAGATCGGTTGTATCGAGGAAGTAGCATTTTACATGGGGTACATCGATGAAGCGCAGCTCAAACAGATCATTGAAACGACCCCCGCCAGCCAGTACCGCGAATATCTACAGCATGTTTTAACGGAAGATTATCGCGAATAATTCTTTTGTGGATAAGTCGCTTCGGGCAGCTAATTAATATGGATGCCGACAAAAGAGGGGACGCATATCACGTCCCCTTTTTCGACCTTTTTAGGACAATTTTAGAGCGTCAACTCCATGAGGTTTTCTGCATCGTTCCATGTTGGAGTCAAGGCAACTTTTTCTTCCAGCCTTATGTCGTAGTGTTCCACTAAAGGCTTGGCATTCACACGATATGTGGCCTTGCCCTTTCCGACCGTACGGATTTTAAAAGCAGCCTTGGTTTTATATTTCTTCGGCTGCAATCCGATCTTCTTCGAAGTTGAGTCGTAGTACAGCTCGATGTGCGTCGCGCCTTTCATATACTGTTCATAGGCCGCTGCGTTGAAAGAGATCTGTCCCCCCTTCAACATTTTCACTACCGGTGCTTTTTGAGCCTTGGTTGCCTTCTTCGCTGGAACAAATTTTTCAAATGGCATGATGTATGTCCTTCAACTGTTTGATTTTATTCCCTGCATAATATTACCCAGGCGTCAAAAAAAAAGCAATACAAACACCGGTTCTGTTTATCGATCTCTTTTCGCACATTTCGATCTGATTTTACCCGGTATTTTCAGGAGCTTCGATAATGTAGTGGTCCCATTTTCGAAGTTGAATCTGCGAGATAGGATCAGGGTGATCTGAGATCATTTCTTCATACATCTATAAGAAAATTGATCTGCGTGTAAGTGCATAAACGCAGTTGGCAAGTATGCTGTTGAGTCAAACCGGAGTGGGACCACTGGGGGAAGATCCTTCCCCCGCATCGGGCATAGTATGATTCCGCCACTCGTGGCAGCGCCTGGTTTAATCACCCCCATGTAATTGGGCTGGTCAGTCCTGGAGAAATAGCGCCTTATCAAGATTCGCGAAGAATCGCTGGAAGAATTCGGGGTCCTCGATCGGGCCGGCTTGCTCGACAATATCTCCACGCCGCTGCTCTCCTGAGCCACTCACTCGTACCTGTGACTCGCCGGGGCCCAGGGATTCCACATTGATGGTCACCTTGTATTGATACACGGTGGGGCCGTAATCATCCCTCCCCCCGGAATGGTAGACATGCCTGTCGCCTCCACCCCCGGCGTGGTCACCGTTGTCATCACCACCCCCGCGCGTAAGGAGCCAGATGATCCCACCGATGATCGCGATGATCAGGGTGATACCCAGGACCTTCTGCCAGGTAGGTATCTCACGGCGCTGGTCGGGTTCCTTGGCCAGCTCGGCGTGTTGGCCTTCAGTGATCTTACTGGCTACGACCAATCCCAGGTCACCATCGGCCGCATCGATCGTGTAGCGCAGGTCCATGAGGACGTTAATGGAAGCTTTCACTACTTTGTCATAGTCGGCTTGTATCGTGCGCGTTTCCATGCTGCGGGCCTCGACAACCGACACCGGCGGCCGCCGGGGAGCACAGCCGGCGATGAAGAAACCTGCCAGATACGCCCGTACGGCTATGCTGAGGGCCAGCGACCAGCCACGACGGGGGCGGGAAAGACTGCGCATACTAAAACTCCGTTCCATGATATTTATACTCCGTTACACGACTATTTTCATCGAATGTGATCAATACTGTGAGGGTTTTCTGCGTCGATGTGGACGACATCCAGAAAAAGAAGGAACGCGATTCGCTCTGCTTGTAGATCTTATCGTACGTCCATACCTCCCGGCCTGTTGCGTCCTTGGACACGATGTTTGGCGCACCGAGCGCAGCCTGTACCTCCGCCTGGCTCAGGCCTTCGTGCAGCGACGCCTGCACGGTGCCCAGGGTAAGTCGATCCATGACTGTCTGGGATGCACATCCCACTATGAGCAGGAGGAATATGAACCCGATAAATACCGATGTACGCTTCATGTGACTGTTCCCTCTGTTTGACAGGTAGTATTTCTAAAACGATGTCTTGTTCCTGAGTGTAGTGTGATCTATATCATACTCTCGAGTGAACCACTCCTCACCCCTGATTGCTAGTTGTATTTATGAACTCCTGTAAGGTTCCTACCCCTTCTGCAGCTCCTTGGGATCGATGGGTAGACGGCGGATTCGGATCCCGGTGGCGGCGTAGATGGCGTTCGTTACCGCCGGTGGTGTGGGGGGAACCGGCGGCTCGCCGATGCCGGTGGGAGGCTGGGCGCTGGGAACGATATAGGTCTCGATCACCGGCGACTCCCGCATGGTCAGCAGCTTGTAGTTGTGGAAGTTGCTCTGTTGAACCCGCCCCTTCTCCAGGGTGATCGCGCCATGCAGGGCTGCCGTAAGCCCCAGGGTGATGCCGCCTTCCACCTGGGACCGAACCCCGTCGGGATTGATCACGATCCCGCAATCCACGGCACAGACCATCTTGTGTACCGTAACCCTCCCGCGCCGGTCGACGGAGACTTCCGCCACGATGGCCGCGTAACTCCGGAAGCACCCGTGCGCGGCGATCCCCTGGTACCGGCCCTTGGGCAGCCGCCGGCCCCAGCCGGCTTTTTCCGCTGCCAATTCCAATACTCCCAGCAGCCGGGGATGATCCTTGATGTAGGCTCGGCGGAATTCGTAGGGGTCTTTCCGGGCCGCATGGGCCAACTCGTCGATGAACGATTCGTTAGCGAAGGCGAGTTGGGTGTTGGCCACCGAACGCCAGGGCCCCGCAGGTACCGGCAATTCAGAGGTGATGTCACTGGTGTGGATATTCGGGATGGTATAGGGCAGGTCAATCCCATAGGTGGCCGAATCGGGTCCGATCATAAAGCCGGCGTTCGCCGGGCCAGAGGCCCGGTGAATCCAGGCCAGCGGGTTGCCTTTACGATCCAAACCGCCCTTAAGGTGGTGGTAGCTCGCCGGGCGGTAGATACCGTGTTGGATATCCTCATCCCTGGTTCGCAATACCTTCACAGGCCCGGTTACGGCCTGCGCCACCTCGACCGCATCACGGGCGTAGTCGTTCGCCAAACGCCGTCCGAATCCACCCCCCATACGGAGGGTATGAACTTTAATCGCTTCATCCGGCAGACCCGTGATCTCCTGTGCTGCATTATGGGCTGCAGCGGGATTCTGCGTGGGAACCCAGATTTCGCAGCTGCTCTTGTCGACCTGAGCCGTGCAATTCATCGGTTCCATGGTAGCGTGATCCAGGTACGGCACCTCATAGCCGACCTCGAGTTTCGTCTCTGCCTGCGCCAGGGCCGCTTCCGCATCACCTGCTACGCGCAACGACCTGCCGTCCTTCTCTGCCGCCTCGCGCAGGGTACGAGATATATCTTCGCTACTTAGTCTGGCATGGGCACCTTCGTTCCAGGTGACCTTAAGGGCCTTCCGGCCTTCCAAAGCGGACCAGGTGTCGTCGGCCACCACCGCCACGCCGCTGGAAATGGGTACGATATGCCGTACTCCAGGAACCGTCCTGGCCTTGGAATCATCATAGCTGGCGACGGTCCCACCGAAGACGGGACACCGCGCCACAGCCGCCGTGAGCATGCCCGGCAGTTTGAAATCCAGGCCGTAGATGACACTGCCGTCGATCTTGGCAGCCCCATCCAGGCTCTTCAGGGATTTCCCGATGATCTTGAAGTCCTTGGGATCCTTGAGGGGCACCTCTTCGGGAATGGGTAGGGTAGCCGCGGTCTCCACCAGCTCCCCGTAGCCCAGTTTCCTGCCCGTGGGCGAGTGGATGACCGCGCCGCTCTCGGCTCGGCATTCACCACGGTCAACGTTCCAGGTCTGGGCCGCGGCAGAGATCAGCATCTCGCGGGCTGCAGCTCCCGCCTTGCGGAGCTTGTCATAGCTGGTGCGCACGCTGGCACTGCCCCCCGTCGACTGGCCGCCATAGACCGGGTTGAGATCGCCTTGAACTACCTGCACCCTGGACCAATCAGCCTCCAGCTCCTCAGCCAGGATCATGGGCAAGGAGGTCCACACTTTTTGCCCAAACTCGCTACGGTGCATGACAATGGTCACGGTGCCGGAGGTATCGATGCTCACCCAAACATTGGGCTTGAAGGTCTGGTCCGCCTGTGCGGCGAGTTGATTTTTCCAGGGCAGATACAGGCCCAGAACCAGTCCGGCCCCGGTGGTCGCCGATAGTTTGAGAAACTCCCCACGGCTAATGGTCAGTTTTGTTCCCATCTCACACCTCCCCGGCCGCGCGGTGGATGGCACGCCGTATCCGCTGGTAGGTGCCACACCGGCAGAGCGCTCGCGACATGGTCTGGTCGATGTCCTTGTCCGATGGCTTGGGATTTTTAGCCAGGAGGGCGGCGGCAGTCATGATCTGGCCCGGCTGGCAATAGCCGCATTGAGACACTTCCTCCTCAATCCAGGCTTGATGAATGGGGTGGTTCTGTTCGGCCAGTCCCTCGATAGTGGTCACCTCGCGTCCGTCCACGTCGGAAACTGCCGTGACGCACGAACGGACGGGGTCGCCGTCCACATGTACTGTGCAGGCGCCGCACAGGGACATGCCGCAGCTGTACTTCGTCCCGGTCAATCCCAGACTGTCCCTGATGACCCACAACAGTCTCACGTCCGGGTCCATATCCAGCGACTTGCGTTGACCGTTAATTATGAAACTTATCTGAGCCATAGGTTTCTCCACTAGTTGCGTTGGGCTCGCTTCAGTGAGAGGGGTCCGGCTGGTGTGAGTGAGTGTGCCCTTTCCGCCCTCTTCATCTCATGATGACCGGTGATCGGTTAAGGGAATATAAACTGGCCTGGATCGCTTTTCAGCAGATTTTACCGTGGTAGCTGGGAAGTCCAGGTCGAGTTTGGATCACAGGACGCCGAATATCACGCTCATTATGCTTGCTGCCAGTCTCGTAAGAATACAGATGTGTCCGATCAGAGAAAATGATAGTAGCGAAGAGCCTTGTTGGATCGTGGTCCTGCTATTTCTACTGCTCCATCCCGTATACTTGACGAGGGCTGAGAAACTGTGGAAACCGGTCGATCAGGGTAGTGCGCATAAGGTAGCAGAAGTGGCACTCATCGATGTAGGCGTCGTCGTGCTCGACCTGGTGCTCCCGTGCCAGCTGCGCTGGCCCGCCTTTGATCAGCGGTCCGCATATCGGATGCGCTTCGGCCTGGTATTCTTTAAGCAGCCAAGATAGCGGCGTTTCCCAAGCATTCCCTATGCTCACCCCCTGGCACACCTGTACGTTCCCGAATGGATCGAGATGTACCCGGTAAGGCTGTTCTAACTCCTCATAAGGGCACTGGTCCAGTTCCTCCCAGCTACGGGTAGGCCAGCCTTCCGCCAGTTTCTCTACCGCCCGCCCTTTGAACAGGACGTCACCCCCCACCACCGGAGTGCCCTTCGCCCTGGCGCCACTCCCGTCCTCTAGGGAAGTGAAGGGTGCCTCGATACAGATCCGGTCTGCGGCCAGCCTCAGATTTTCAGCGGCCTGCAGGGCTATTTTGGTTGGATTGTCCTCCTCGGTGTCGAAGTGGAAGGCATCGTCACTCAAGGAAAGGTCCTCGATCCCGGCCTCCACCAGCGGCTCCAGCCACAGCTCCGCATCCTCCACCGATGTGGCCCAATAGGAATTGGATACAATACCCACC
>CP070656.1:136635-141688 GCA_020355065.1 Fidelibacterota bacterium
CAAATCAGCAAGGAAGCATTGGTCACGATAGGTACTGTCGCCCGGCAGCTGGGCTGGAAATTCACGGCCCACTGCACAGGTGGCGGCGGCGTGGATCTGATGCTGGATGCCTTTGAGGAAGTGGACCGGATCGCTTCCTTGAAGGACGGACGTTTTTCGATCATTCACGGCAATTTCTATACGCCTGAAGCAATAGACAGGATGAGCAGACTCGGGGTGTATGCCGATATGCAGCCGGCCTGGTTCTATAAAGATGCGGATGCCATGAAATATTTACTAGGCGAAGGGAGAATCAAGGTATTTCATCCCTACAAATCGTTATTCGATGCCGGTGTCATGGTGAACGGTGGGTCGGATCACATGGTGAAGTTTGATTCCTATACGGCGATCAATCCGTATAATCCCTTCCTGGCCATGTGGTCGACGGTCACCAGGAAAACTGAGCGGGGATCCAAAGTCGTTCCCGAAGAAGCTATCACGAGAGAGCAGGCACTCAAAATGTATACGATCAATAACGCCTACGCCTCCTTCGAAGAGAATCTCAAAGGCTCCATCGAACCGGGCAAACTGGCGGACCTGATCGTGATATCAGAGGATTTTCTACATTGCCCTGTGGACTGGATTAAAACGATTGCAGTGGAGATGACCATGGTTGGAGGAGAGATCGTTTGTGCACAGGGATCGTTTTAGCACTGTTATATAACTGCTATTTAAAGAGGAGCAGTGATGGAGAAAGTGAGAGTAGGTATTGTGGGTTCACAGTTTGCCGCGCAGCTCCATGCGGAATCGTATAGCCGCTGCCCCGCCGTCGACATCCATTCGGTGGCGGCCATAGATAACCTGGATGAATTCGGTGAAGCATACGGGATCCCGAACCGCTACAGCGATTACCACGAAATGTTTGCAAATGAGAACCTGGATCTGGTCAGTGTCTGTGTGCCGAATTACCTGCACAAGGATGTGGTTGTGGCTGCTGCTGAGGCCGGGATGAAGGCCATTATCTGTGAGAAGCCGCTGGCGACATCCCTCGAGGATGGGGTGGAAATGGTGACCGTCTGCCTTGAAAACAAGGTGACATTGATGTATGCCGAAGACTGGATCTTCGCACCGGCGCTGGCCAGGGCCAAACAGATCTGCCAGGAAGGCGGCATCGGTGACATATTATATGTGAAGGCCAAGGAAACCCATCATGGGTCACATTCCATATTTGCCCAGAAGAAAGAGTATTGCGGTGGCGGCTCGATGATTCACCTGGGTATCCATCCGATCGGCTTTATCCCCTGGCTGGTGGAAGAGAACATAACTCAGGTCATGGGGATGGTAACCGGAGGCGCCGAGCAGAATTTCCTGCACAAGGAGTATACCGGAGAAGACTGGGGGGCAGCACTGGTTGTATGTGCGAACGGAACCAGGGGATTCGTGGAGGGCAACTATATTACCTGTGGTGGTATGGACGACAAGATTGAGATATACGGCACGGAGGGGAACATTCACATAGACCTTACACAGGGTTCCCCTCTTAAGGTATACAGCCGTTCCGGTTACGGCTATGCTATTGAGAAGGCAGATTTCACCCACGGCTGGACCAGGCCGGCTGTGGATGAGTTCATGTCACTCGGCTATGTCAATGAGATCGCTCATTTTGTAGATTGTGTGCAAAATAATATGGACCCACCCAGGGGTACTACCGGTGCAGATGGACTCCGGGCTCTGGCCGTCACGCTCGCCATCTATGAATCTGCTCAGCAGGGGTGCCTGGTTCAAATACCTACCAATTAGGTCGTGAAGATACGGGATTTGATGCGAGCTGGCGTTTTGCTCACCATCCAACGATTTCAACCAGTATAAGCATCACCCGGCCGGAGGTATGCCTGTAGTAGCAGGGGTTATGCCGGGGAGTTACCCGGGCACGCAAGCGGGTATTGTGCCCTCGATTCGGGTATTAACTTTGCGTATGTCATGCGATCATCGCCTGACGGTACGTCTTTAGTCAAGCCCATGCCGCAAACGTTTGCGGCTGACCGGCCAACATGAACGGAAAACCGCACCCCACCATCAAGGATATCGCTGAGAAACTCGGCATATCGGCCTCCACGGTTTCCAGGGCACTCCACGATCACCCCGCCATCAGCCAGGAAACGAAAAGGAAGGTGTTGGCCCTGGCAGAAAAACTTGGCTATTACCCCGACTCGATTGCCCAGAGTCTGCAGAAAAGGTGGACCAAGGTGATCGGGGTGCTGGTTCCGGAGATCAGGCATCACTTCTTCTCCGCCGCTATCGCCGGTATCGAGGAGGTAGCCTACGAGGATGGCTACACCATCATCGTGTCCCAATCGAACGAAAGCTTTGAGCGGGAAGTGATCAATACGCGCAGTATGATCTCCCATCGTGTGGCCGGTCTGATTGTCTCTATCGCCCAAACAACCGTGGATGGCCAGCATTTATCCCATTTGCTCCAAAGGGGAATACCGCTGGTACTGTTTGACCGGATCCTGGAGGAACTGGAGGTCAGCAAAGTCATTGTGGACGATTATGAAGGTGCATTCAAAGCGATTGAACATTTGATCCGATCAGGCTATCGCCGGATCGCGCATCTGGCCGGGCCCCCGCATCTCCATATCTCCCGCGAACGGCTCCGAGGATATATCGATGCGCTTATGAAGCATGATTATCCTCCTGACGAGGCTCTCATAGTGCATGGCGGTTTGAGTGAGGAAGACGGAGCAGCCGGTTTCAGAGCACTATGGCAGCTGCCCCAGCGACCGGACGCCATCTTTGCCGTGAATGACCCCGTTGCCGTGGGAGCCTTCCAGGGCATCAAAGCCACCGGTTTGCGGATACCCGACGATATCGGACTGGTGGGATTCAGTAATAATCCCATCACCGAAATCATCGATCCACCACTGACAACGGTTGACCAACACGGATATACGATGGGACAGGTGGCTGCTCAGCTGCTGCTGAACGAGATCAAGAATGGCGACGAGAGCGCCAGACCGGTTACTAAGGTTGTGAAGACCGAACTGATCATTCGCGGGTCTTCGTCGAAGAAGGGTGCAGGTCAGGCATAATGTGGTGATGGCCTGATCAGGAGACCCAATCCTCGTTCACCTTGAATACATGCCGGATGTAATCCTGTTCAAATGTTCATCCGTTGATGGACACCCGTATAACTGAATAGGAGTTATTTTCATTCTCATACACCGCGCAGATACTGATCCGGGTTAAGATCGAGTAGAGCTATTGGGTGAGCGGTCAACCCGTGTGAGGGCTATGAATTTCACTGTACGGGTGGAGGAACCGATCCGGCGGGTATGCCCTCAGCTCCCCGGAACGGTTTCATCATCCCTGGTCTTCGGTGCGATAGCAAATCCGGTGAAGCCGTAGATCAGGGCGAAGATGAATCCCGTATAGCACATGATGGCCCAGGGCGCGTAGACGAGCGAGTTTTCCACTCCCAGTGTGCCGGCCATAAAGACGCCGGCAATGCTCCAGGGAATGAGGGGCACCACGACCGTCCCGCTGTCCTCGGTCGTCCGGGAGAGGTTCTTCGCCGCCAGCTTGTTGCGCTTATAGACGGGGGCGAACAGTTCTCCGGGGATCAGGATGGAGAGAAAAGAGCTGCCCGTCAGCAGGGCCGTGGTGATGCATGAGGCGACGGTGGCGGCGACGATTTTCCCCGTCGTATTGGCGATACGCACGAGCCGGTCGAGGAGGACGTCCAGCATACCTGCTTTCTGCATGATCCCGCCGAACGCAAAGGCGCAGAAGGCGATCAGGGTTACGTCCATCATATTCAGCATACCACCACGCGTCAATAAGCTGTCCACAATATCCTCACCGGTTTCGGCCACGAAGCCGAAGACCATTGACCTGACCGCCGTGACCACCGCGACGCCCTGGATGAATATGGCCAGGATAACCGCCACGGCGGCGGAGATGAGCATCCCGGGGATCACCGGCTTCTGCCTGATGGCCAGGTATAGCGTGATGGCGGGGGGGAGCAGCAGCAGCCAATGAAACCGGAAACCGGATTTCAGGACGGCCATGATCCGCTCGGTGTTCTCCAGGGATACCGTATCGGTCTGGCGGGAGAATAAACCCAGCAGCAGGTACACCACCAGTCCCAGCAACCAGGCGGGCGTAGTTGTCCAGAGCATATGCCGGATGTGGTCAAACAGGTTGCTCTGGGCGGCGATGGGGGCGAGGTTCGTCGTGTCCGAGAAGGGTGATATCTTATCGCCGAAATAGGCACCCGCCACGATGGCACCCGCTGCCTGGCCCAGGGGCACACCCAGGCCGTGCGCGATGCCCATGAACGCCACGCCGATGGTGCCTGCGGTGCCGTAGGACGTACCGGTTACCAGCGAGATGCAGCTGGATACGAGACAGGCCGTGACCAGGAAATATCCCGGGGAGATGATCTTGAGCCCGTAATAGATCAGCAACGGAATCGTCCCGGCGGTGATCCAAGACCCGATCAGAGCGCCGACCACGATGACCACCAGCATGGCAGGCATGCCTTTCAGCATGCTCTCGAGTATGCCGTTCTCGATTTCCTTGTAGGAATAGCCGAGACGCACCGCGATGATCCCGGCGACGGCTGCGGCGGCGATCAGTAAGATTTCAATGCGCAGCTCAAATACACCGTAGCCCACGCTGAGAAAGATCGCGATCGCGATCAACGGGATCAAAGACTGGATAAAAGACGGCTGCTTGTGGGGCTTTTCTGTCATCAGCTGGACCTGAAGTGGGGTGGTTTTCGGGGGTGGCTAGCCTTCGGCAACGTTGGCCGATTTGTGCTGCTACTCACTGTCTGGATACACCTCAGTCTTTATATCGATCGCCTCCAGCAGCCGGTAGATCGGATATTCCTGTCCCGCCCGCAGGAATTCCGCAAGCCGGTACTTGGCGCCGCTGCGCTCCGTGACGATACTCCAGGTGGAGTGGGGTTCCAGCATCAGGGGGATCAGGTTCCCGGCCGGCTGATTCAGGTAGACGACCATGTCCCCCTCCTTCATCGAAACAGATTTCAACCGGGCGCTTACATCCA
>CP070656.1:141788-152529 GCA_020355065.1 Fidelibacterota bacterium
AACGGGGCAGCCAAAATTGAGGTCCACGAGATCGGGCTGAAACCGCTTGGCCAGGTAGGCAGCGGAGCGGGCGATGGTTTCCGGTTCCTCGCCGAAGAGCTGGATCCCGATGGGACGCTCATCAGGTGTGAAGCGCACCAGGTCCAGGGTTTTCACGCTCTCGCGCACGACTCCGTTGGCGCTGACAAATTCCGTATACAACAGGCCGGCGCCAAACCGTCGGCAGAGGACGCGGAAGGGATGGTCCGTAACCCCGGCCATGGGAGCCAGGAAGACGGGGTGGTCGAGGGTCAAATGTCCAATCCGGAGCATGATAAACCTAAATAGGTGACTGCTCAGGAAACTTACGGCGTGGAGGCAGCTGAGGCCAGACCGTCGAAGTAGCGATCCACCGCGGTGAGGGCTTCATCCAGGGTGCGGTATTCCGATAGGAAAACGTTAGGATCACCGGAGATCATGGCGGACAGGCGGCGGTCCGGTGTGGGCTGGCGGAGCGCCAGCACGGGTTTACCCTGCATACCCGCGTGGGCGATTTCCACGCCTACTCCAAAGGAAGGCACGGTGACCTCGGCCACCAAGACATCGCAACGGTTGATCAAGTTCACATCCCGCTGATAGACAGCCTTGGGAGGCATGGTGGGCTCACCCATCGGGGTATGCTCCTGGTCCCCTACGAACTCGGTGAGGACCTCACCGTAGTTCCGGAGCTGGTCAATGATGGCGGGATAGAGGTGGGCTTGATCGCGGCCGCCGCTGATACTACCGGAGAAATAGATGCGCATAGTGGGCAGAAGTTAATCAGGTTTGGCTCAGAATGCTCTCTGGCAAGTTGGGATCGTTCAGGTGGTTCGGCCGGCTGGGGAGAAGGAAAAAATCCGGTAGGTAGATCTCTGCCAGATCTAGTCGGTGGCAGGCTTCGCCAGCTTGGATCCTTGACGCCAGCGAACCAGGTCTACCAGAGCATAGGGAACGTACAGCAAATAGAAATTCAATAAGCCAATGATCGCGATCTGCCCGATATACCAAGGCCAGGGGGCCATCAAGCTGGTGAGGTTGGTGCCGTAGGGTTTCTCAGAGAGAAACATATAGTTGCTGCCGGTCAGCCAGTTGAACAGTCCAACGAAGGCGGCTGCCACGGCGGTGAGAGCATACACCTTGTGCAAGCCGCGGAGACTAGGCCGCAGGCCGGTGGTGACGATCAGATACAACACGCCCAGAATGATGAGGCCGTGAGAGGTGAAGTACTGGAAGTACAGGAAATGGGGAAAAGTCACTTTCAGGTTGGGGGTCAGAAGAGACTGAGTGGCGCCAGCGATGCCCCAGAAGTAGACGACCTCAAACACGCGGGGATTGCGAGTGAACAGAGTATAGGCTACCAGGAAGACCGAGAAGCCGCAGAGATGAAGTGGAAGGATTTCCCGGTAATTCCAGGTACCGGCGAACAGGTGATAGCCGTGGAGCGAGAATTCCTGCACAACCAGCAGGATCCCCATACCTCCTGCGATGGTCATCCGCTGCCGGGAATTAGCCCAGCGTCCGGCGAAGGTCAACACAGCGATATAAACGGCAGCCACTACCAGAATAGCGGCCTGATGATGAGTCCCGAACAGTTGGAAGGGAGTCATAGCGCCCCTTTGCACGGTAGGTGGCACAATACGGCAGGGAATCTAGTGCCGGAATCTCCGCGAAAGCAAAGGAACGCTACGAGCCTTTGTGATTATACCTCCGGAGGGCCTGAAAAGGTGATGCCCTCGTTAGATGATCAATTGATCAAGTGTACCAATAGGCTACAGAGCCGAAAAGCGCCGATTGACGACCTCCCAGTCGATGTTCTTGACAAAGGCATCGATGTAACCGCCCCGGTCGGTGCCGTAATCCATGGCGAAGGCATGTTCGAAGCTGTCCAGCACCAGGATGATATCCTGCAGCACGGGAAGGCCGACATGGTGCTCAGTGAGCAGATATGTGTGCAGCTTCCCATCTGCGCGGGACTTGGTCACCACCACCCAGCCGATGGTGCATAGGCCGGTGGATTTCAGGTCTTTCAGGAATTCGTCGTGGTTCCCGAAGGAGTCATTGATGTCCTGGACCAGTTCCGGGCTGGGTTCACCTTTGGGGGTGAGATTTTCGAA
The DNA here is from genome assembly GCA_020355065.1 of Fidelibacterota bacterium. Taxonomy (GTDB): domain Bacteria; phylum Fidelibacterota; class Marinisomatia; order SCGC-AAA003-L08; family TS1B11. The sequence continues at coordinate 143,921 of CP070656.1, forward strand.
GTAGAGTTCGTGCAGGTAGGCTCCATTGAAGGCGACCGCTTCACGACGCTTGAGCTCGGACCAGTGGCCCCAGCTATAATTCGTGTGCCCTTTGTCGGTCTTCTGCAGTTCTTCCTCCATAAGATTCAGCCGGGCCACGTAGCCCTTGTACAGACCGAAGTGAGCCTCCAGCAGTTTGTCGGAAATTCCCTCCAGTTTACCCAGCAGGTAACTGAAATCACGTGCTTCGTGCGCCATACTTGTACTCCTCTTTGTTCCTGATGTGTGTTGATTCGCTAACCCGAAATGTCTGTGGCTGCTCTTACTGTTCGTGTCGATGATCCATGCGATCGTATTGACGGGTAGCCCGCTAATGCGCTTCCCTTGCGCAGTGGATCGCTAACACTCAAGCTGTATCTGTATATCCCCGATCAGTTCAAAACCAAATCAGCGCTGAGTGACTCTCTCATATCCTCCGATACCGGGACCTCGTACTGATAGTCTCCATGAGCGATACAGAATTTGATATCCGAGGATGGATCATGGAATCGCTCCCGGATGTCTAACGGGATCTGAAAACGTATGTAGTGAACGGAGCTGATCCGATCTTCCTGGCTGCGTCCTTCTTCGAACTGGGCGTATACTGTATGGTCGTCCAGCTGGAGCCACAGACTGTTCCCATCCGTGAGCCCCAGGAACTTGTGGAGCTTCTCCCGGATCTGATCCGACTCGGTTATTTCGATAAACAGGGTGGCGCTCAGCTCGCTTGGTTCGGGTATCAGGGTATTATAAATGTCGATCTCTTCCTGGATCACTTCTTCCCGGACCATGCGCTCGGTGCGCATCATTTCCTGGATCTGAAAAATGAGGGTCTTGCGGTCCTCGAACGTGATGGAGATCTCCGGTCCCAGTTGAACCCGGCGATGGGCCTTATGCTCCATGACTTCCCGGCGGAAGTCTTCGCGAGTACGTTCATACTGAGCGATGTCGACCAAATTTGACTGTGTAATCTTATCCATTATCTCTGTTCGTGTCCTTTACGATTCGTGGTTTTCCATTTGCTTGTCCAAGCCATAGGCACGGTGGATCAACCGGATGGGATGGATAGGTGCAATCTCGCTATGGCTGGCCTGGTGAATCTGCATTCCGGCCAAGGTGCAATCCGAGCAGGTGTAGGCGGCCGATTTCCGGTTGAGCGTATCCACCAGTTTATCGGCCATTTTCATGGATTCGGTGAAGAATTCGGCTTTCATGCCCCAGCCGCCGTCCATTCCCGAGCATTTATCCACCATGTTCACTTTGGTGCCGGGTACCAGCCGCAGCAGATCCCGGCTCTTGTAGCCGCTTTTCTGGGCTTTCAAGTGACAGGGAAGGTGGTAGTTGATCTCACCTAATTCCGTGGCAAAGTCCGTCTTGAGCTTTTCCTCCTTGTGAAGCTGCATAAGATACTGGGAAATATCCAGCGTATTGGCCGCGACGTTGGCAATCTTCTCCGCCAGGGCGGCATCGCCATTACTCAGATAGGCATAATCCTGCCGGATGGTAAGCGAGCAGGTGGGGGGTCCGGTGACCACGATCTGGTAGCCCTGGTCCACCCATTTGGCGAGTTCCTCCACCACCGGGAGAGCCTGTTTACGAAAGGCCTGAAAGTCCCCCGGAGACAGATGGGGTGCGCCGCAGCACCGAAGTGAAGCGATCTGGACTTCCACATTGTTATGTTCCAGCACCTCGACCGCCGCGATGCCGACCTGCGGATCGTTGGCATTGGTATAGCAGGTAGCAAACACCGCGGCTTTTCCCAGCGGATTAGTGGGTACCGGCACCGCCCGGCGGTGTTTCCGGTACCATTTCTCAAAGGTCTCCCGATGGAAAGCGGGCAGCGTACGCCGTCGGCTGATGCCCACGATCTTCTCCATGAGCCAGCGAACGATCCCGATGCGGTTGACCCAATTGGTGAGAGGTGCGAGACGGGTTCCCACCCTACCGGTGGCGTCGGTGCTGCTGAGAAAGATATCGTTCAGTTTTTTGCCTCGGTCCCTGGTACGGACAGCCTGGGCCCTGAGCATCAGGCGTGGGAAGTCCAGTTGAAACTCGTGTTCCTTATCGGGGGTGTAGGGGCAGATGGGATCGCATAGCTTACACTGATAGCATAGATCGACTACGCGCCACTTTTCAGCCTCCGTCAGTTCGGTTACGTCACCGACGAACTCGACCTCGGCGCTGGCCTCAACGGCATGTTCACCCTCCGGGAGGTCCAGAAACTCGGTGCGTTCCTCGCGGGCGCCGATCCGGCCGGCCTGTTCCGCCGCCTCGCGCTTGCGCTGGGCCTGCTCGTCTATAGCATTGAAAAGGGCGGGGAAAGAGGGGCACAGATTCCAGCACAGGCGGCAACCGATACAGATATCGTAGATCCGGTCGAGCTCCTGATCCAGAGAACGGGAATCCCAGTATTCCGTTCGTTGGATGTCATAAATGGCATGGGTGGTATCGCTGTGGTTAATCATGGTAGCGGCCAATCATTTAATTCGGCTCTAGCGTGGTTTATCCAAGAGAATGTATGCCACGACGATGCACATCTGCGTCGTGGCATACCCTCCAGGATGATTATTAAAGCGTGTCCAGGGTGGCCTGGAATTTGCCGGCGTGGGACTTTTCAGCCCGGGCCAGAGTTTCGAACCACTCGGCCACTTCACCGAAGCCCTCGTCGCGAGCGGTTTTGGCGAAACCGGGATACATCTCGGTGTACTCATAGGTCTCACCAGCGACGGCGGCCTTCAGGTTATTCTCGGTATCGCCGATGGGCAACCCGGTGGCGGGATCACCGACCTCCTGCAGGTACTCCAGGTGCCCGAAGGCATGCCCGGTTTCACCGTCGGCCGTATTCTTGAAGACTCCGGCGGCTTCCGGATAACCCTCGATATCCGCCTGACGGGCGAAAAAGAGGTAGCGACGGTTCGCTTGTGACTCACCGGAGAAAGCGGCCTTCAGGTTCTCTTCGGTCTTACTCCCTTTCAGACTCATGTTACTCTCCTTACTTCGTTCTGATGAACTGGCGCCCAGATCGGGCAGCCATGGTTACAGTTTGTCGATAGCTTTGAAGATATCATCCATAGTGGGGGTGTTGTCTCCCGGGCTTTGTTCCACATTCAGCCAGCGGATCACGCCAGCCTGATCAATGAGGAACTCAGCACGATTGGCAAACCCACCCGGCAAAGCGACACCATAGGAGCGGGCGATGTCCAGGGTCATGTCACTGAGGACCGGGAACTCGATTCCGCCCAGGGAATCGCAGAACGCCTGCTGACTGAACGCGTTGTCGACACTAATGGCGATCACCTCGGTAGCGCGCTGTTTGAATCCATCCAGATGCTGATTATAGCTGGAAAGCTGGACGGAGCAAACCGAGGAAAAAGCTTTGGGGTAGAAAACCAGGAATACGTTCTTGCGGCCGTGATGATTGGCCAAAGCGATGGTCTGATCTTTAAAATCCACGCCGGAGAACGCCGGGGCCTTATCTCCAACCTTGAGTGACATAATACTCAGATCTCCTCTGTTTCGTGTTGACATTCATTACAGACTCCAGTGACTTCCAGTGAATAGCCGGTGGCGTTGAAGCGGTCATCATCTGAAATGGCCTCGTCCAATCCGACCAGTTCCACCTCGAGGTCCAGTATCCGCTGGCAATGGATGCAGCGGAAGTGGTCGTGACGATGGAGATTGGCATCGAACCGGAGATGGCCGTCATCGAAGATGCGCTGGATCAGGTGGCCATCGGCCAGCTGGTTCAGGTTGCGATAGACGGTCCCGAGGCTGATATTAGGTATTTCGCGCCGTACCCGGCTGAAAATCCATTCGGCCGTGGGGTGGCTGTCCGTGCCCTGGAGCACCTGTAAAATTGCGTCTCGTTGTTTGCTTTTACGCATGATTAATAGGAATCATTACTACTTAAACTTAATACGATATTTATTGGGCGGCAAGGAAAATAATGGTCTGTTTTGCCAAGGTGAATGCCGTGAGGCAGACTGCTTCAGCCTTGAATACCAGATCGATGTAGGCCGGGTGCTATTTGGTTTGGGGCGGGAAGCGCCAGGAGAGGCTGTAGTGCTTGAAGGAGGTGGTTCCGACATCGGGATGGGGCAGGTAGAAGGGTGAGTTCCGGATGATGTTGCCCAGCGCGTTATGGATGGTGAAGCGTAGTTCGAAGTTGGCCACCTTAAGGCCGGCATCCCCACTGATCCAGGCAGTGGCGCTCCGGGTGCTGCCGGAAGGCTCGGGGTAGGGAGTCAGATCCGCATAACGGGGGTCGAGCCACAGGGCGAATTCATTTGATATATAGGCGGCGGATCCGCTCACGAAGGGGCGGGCACGGGTTCGGGGCAGGGGCAGGGTTATGGTCGCGTGTGCGAGGGCATTTATGCGGGTGGGGAAGAGGCGGGTGTCGGGAGAGCTGACGGCGGTGACGGCACCGCCGAACCGTATCACCTCCTCCCAGGGTATCCATTCGAGTGCCAGGGTTCCCGTGGCTGCGGACCGTTTGTCGTCGGTTGTGATCCAGGCGAGATCACCGGCCAGCCAGGAGCGGCGGCCATGAGCCCGGATGTTCAGGCTGCTCCGCTGCAGGTAAGCAGGACCGGGCAGCCACTGAGTGGTGTCCAGTGAAACGCGCCGCGCCTGATGGGGGTAATCGAGAAAGCTGGCGGCACCTGTTGTGAGCTGCACATCCAGATGTTGGGTGCTCCAGGCTAGCTGGCCTTCCGGTATGAACTGCCCGTTTAGCATGCCCATACCGCCGTGGAGAATCAGACTTCCGCTGCTCCAAGCGATGCTCAACCGGAGAGTGTTTCCAGTAACGGATTGGAAGCCCAGTGCGTGATCCTCGATGTTTCTTTGTTTGGCCTCCCAGCTCCCCATCAGTTTGAAATGCGTAGAGAATTGATAGGAGGCATCACATCCCGCCCACAGGCTCAGACTGCGGCGGTTCAAATGAAGAGCTTCAAGAGCATCGCTCAGCTCAATACGGGTGGTGGTACGTACATCACTTACCATGGATGCACCATGCAGACGCAGGAACAGCGCAGGGGATTTCCTTTCGAGAAGGAGACCTTGAGCCCAGGTAGTGTTCCTTCGCCGGTCATTTCTCAGGCCACTTTCGCTAAGAAACGGCAAGCCCACCTGTTCGCGTTGATGCAGCAGGGTGTAATTGAGATAGTGTGAGGGGTTCAAGCTCCGCTGGTAGTCCAGGGTGTAATTTTGGAGCGCACTGTTCTCATTGTTCGTGAAGCTAGGTCCTGCCCGTCGATAAGCCCCGGGGTGGCTGCGGCTTTGACCGGCGACGAGCAGATTGCGGGTGTCGTCGATCTGTACAGCACCGCCTATCTGGACATCCCGATACAGGTAATCCCCCTGGTCGAGGAACAAGTAGGTCTGACTCATCCGGTCTGGGTCCTGGAGGGGCTTAACCTGGAAAACCGGGCTACCGGGGACAGCCGGAGTTGCAAGTGTCCGACGATCGACAGCATTGGCGGTTACAGCAGCGGGGACGCCCACGGCGGCGGAGGGAATGACTATGGAGAGGATGGGGTGGCCCAAGCTGCCATCGAGGTATGCAGCGCCTACCTTCAGATCGGCGGGTACGAACGGATTGCTCGCTGTCGCCAGCAGGTCCGAGTGGCCCCAATCATCCCAGGGCAGGAGCAGGTGGTCAGGCAGGGGAGTATTCTGTATCAGGGGCACCAGGCGCTCGGTCCACGAGAAAGGCGAAACCAGGATGGAATCGGGAGCCTGGGATGTATCGGGCTGCTGTGCCACCAGGGTACTGAGAGCGAGGACGAATCCCAAGAGCAGAGTAAAATGACGTGAGGGTATCAAGACGGAAGCTGACTTTGGCCGCTTACGGGATCGCTGTGATCGGGGCTCATGGAGGGCAAATCCTGGTCGGCGACTGGTGGCAGGTCCAGGTCCCGGTCAAGCAGTGATGCGTGTGCCGGGTGGGATTTCCGGCCGATCTGTACCAAGCGGGGTACGAGTAGAAAGAAAATCAGAACATTGGATACTTGATGGATCAGGGTAAAGGCCAGGCCAGATATGAGCAGAGCCACGATCTCACTTACGGGAGCGCCGGCATACAGGGGGAAGCTGATCGATGTCAATCCATCATAGAGCAAAGTTCCCAGCAGACCCAGGCAGGCGATCAGCAATCGTTGGGGCATCCGGTTCAGCCGGGTGGCATCGACCCGGTAGAAGAGTCCACCCAAGAGCCCTACCAGGGCCTGACTCACGACCTGAGCTGCCAGCAAGACCGGAAACGCCAAACCCGAGCCAACCGGATTCGTTGCGGAGAACAGGAACATACCGCTGGCGGCCACAGCTGCGCCGGTCAAGGGCCCCAGCACGGCGCCGGCGGTGAAGGCAAGGGTGGTCACGAGCTCCACGTTGGGAACCATAGCCAAGGCCCAACCGGACCCTACGATGAGGGCGACGAACATAGCCACCAGTGCCATGGTGGTCGTTTTCACTTCTGGTAGTGCTTCCAGAGGGCGGTATGGAACGGATTTCGGGCATCGGTGAAGGGGTCCTCACCGATATCACTTTCGATCTCGCGGAACATAAGGTCCAACCTGCCGTCGAGCCGATCGATCATATGGACCAGGAGCGCCTCGGGGAATTTGGGTGGTCTGGGAGAGCCGTCAGGAGCGGAGCCCTGGTGGGCGACGATGATGTGTTCCAGCCGGAGGTTCAGTTCCGGCGGGAAGTTGTCGATCTGCTGCACGGTTTCGCGCAGGATATCACGGCCCAGCACCAGATGTCCGATGAGCTGGCCTTCCTCGGTATAGCCGCCTTCCAAGCCGGGGGAAAGTCCGCGCACTTTACCGATATCATGCAACAGGACGCCAGCGAGGAGGAGGTCGCCGTCGATACGGGGGTAATGCTGGGCCAGCAGGACGGCTATCTCACCCGTAGATACCAGATGTTTCAGAAATCCCCCGCGCTCGGGATGATGGTAGGTAATGGATGCGGGAAGGAGCATGATGGTCTGCTTGTACGTCTTGAAAATTTCCCGCAGGAGACCTTTCAGGGGCTTATTCCGGATGCCGGAGATGAGTCCCAGGAGTGTTTTCCATAATTCTCGCCGGTCTTCCTCAATTGTAGGGATCAGGAGGTCCTCGTTAAATCCGTACCGGCCATATCGTTCGCTGGTCGCTTTGGCCACGTGGGAGCAGTTCAATTGCAGGACACCGCTGTACTTTTCGACGATTCCCTTAGCCGCGATGGGATCGCCGGATTCAAAGAGGTGACGATAGTGATCCACCTGATCCCAGATCTTGGCCGGGATATGTCCGGTGGCATCCTGAAGGACCAGATCAAGGTACAGGTCGCCAGCCTTGGTGGTTTTTACATGTTTTTCGCGGCAGAGGAAGAATCCCTGGATGGTGGCATTCTCTTGAAATTCGCGAATGGGCGTCAGTTTCATCGGAAATTGATTTTACTTGCGGGCACTGGGAGAAACAAGCTTCAAAGCCGTCCGTCGGGAAAAGCCTTGAAGGTCCAAATCAGTAAAGATAATTTCTAAGTCATATTAACATGAATCAGCCAGCAATAGAGATGGAATTGGAGAAACCGCGGGTGCGCACCGGACTGGTTGTCAATACCGGCGTGGCGAACATTTATAGCGAGGATACTTTTCACTCCGAGGTAGTCACGCAAGCCATCCTGGGGGAGATGCCTGAGGTGCTGGACCAGCGCGGCAAGTGGTTTTTAGTCAGACAGTGGGATGATTACCAAGGCTGGCTTTATCACTTCTACATGTTCAAGAATCCGGAGTATGAGGCCCAACGTGAATGGATCCGGGTGAACGCGCTTACGACCTATATCCGGGAGGAGCCCGCCGAGACAGCCGCAACTATTCGAGACGCGGTGTTCGGTTCAGAATTGCCGATGATTTCGCAAGATGGTGCATGGCTAGAGGTTTTACTGCCCGACGGTTCGTCAGGCTGGCTGCATGACGAACCGCAGGAGACAGCGGGGCCGCCCCGGGAGCAGCTGGTGAGCATCGCCAAGCGATTTCTCGGCGCACCCTACATGTGGGGCGGGAAGACTCCCAAGGGATTCGATTGTTCCGGATTTATCCAGACGTGTTTCAAGGCCATTGGCGTGATCCTGCCCCGAGACGCCCGACTGCAGCATACCTTCAGGGATCTGCCGCCGGTAGATATCGCTGAAGCCCAACCGGGTGACCTATTTTTCTTCAGTGAGCGGGAGCAGCGGATTACTCATGTGGCCCTTTGTATAGGAGGAGGAGAATTTATCCATTCTTCGGGATGGGTCCGGATCGAATCGCTTCAGGACGGGAGTCCACGATATAATCATTTGTTGCGGAGTATTTTCATCACCGCCAAGGATGTGACGGAGCTGCTTGATGGCGGGTAGTAATCATGGCATTCTGAACCGTTACGTCCTGGTTCTCAACCAGGCGTATGAGCCGGTCATGGTGACCAGTGCCAAGCGAGCGGTGATTTTGATGCTACTGGGTAAGGCAGAGGGGGTGGTGAATTACGAGGAGATCATCCATTCCCCCAGTTTTGAGATGCCCCTGCCGAGTATCGTTCGCCTCAGTCGCTATATTCGCGTAC
>CP070656.1:152629-161192 GCA_020355065.1 Fidelibacterota bacterium
CGTCGGCTACCTCATCGGATATATGTACCTGAAATATCTAAACAAGAAATATTCACTCAGAGAACTTCTGACCTTCTACTTGCATGCGGGAGCGAGTTCGAGGAGTTCATCTCAAGCTGGATTAGTCCTTGAAATGTATCGCAGCACCATGAGGTTCAGCTGCCGAAGGCTTGTCGCAATGCGGAAAACACCTTCAATCGTATAAGCTGAGTGTGGCAGGATAAGCTTGTCCGTCGCACAGAACGGGAAATGCACATGACTAACAATGCATCCAGGTGGTTATCCACGGCCTGGCTGGCGGGAGCAGCACTTCGCATGGCCGGTGTTTTCCATTGACAGTGTGGGCATAAGGTAGTAATCTCCGCAAACGTTTGCACTATGGGCCCATCATCCCGACTACCATCGCCGGACAGGGGCTACCCGAAGCACCCCATGGGCCAACTGTCCCCACGGCGAGATAACCTGATCACTATCAGCATGGAGAGCCGCTTATGAATCTCGGCTTCTGGGATATTCTCTTCTTCCTGGCCTTCTTTCTGTTCGTCATTGGGATCAGCATGTACAAGAGCCGTCATGAGAAGACCGGCGAGGACTTCTTCCTGGCCAGCCGGGGACTCATCTGGCCATTCATCGGATTGTCGCTCATCGCGGCCAATATATCCACAGAGCAGTTCGTGGGCATGTCGGGCCAGGGGGCGGGCAATGTGGGCATGGCGGTGGCAAGCTACGAATGGATCGCCGCCATCACGCTGGTGGTGATCGCGTTCTTCTTCCTGCCCAAGTTCCTGAAGGCCGGTATCTTTACCCTGCCCGAATACCTGGAGTACCGCTACAGCTCGGGTGCCCGCAGCCTGATGGCGATCTATACCATGATCATCTATGTAGGCGTGACCATATCGGCGGTGTTGTACTCTGGAGCCCTGACCCTCAATACGATCTTTGATATGGACTTCATTTTTGCGGTCTGGCTGATCGGCGGCATCGCGGCCCTGTATACGACCTGGGGCGGACTGAAGGCTGTGGCCTGGGCGGACCTGTTCCAGGGCTCGGCACTCATCCTTGGCGGCTTGCTGACCCTGGTCCTGGGATTGGTGGCGGTGGGGGGTATCGAGGCCTTTACTGAGGTGAACCACGAGCGGCTGCATATGGTCTTGCCGGCCGATCATCCGGTCATCCCTTGGACAGCCCTGGTGATCGGCCTGTGGATACCAAACTTCTATTACTGGGGGCTGAATCAATACATCGCCCAGCGGGCTTTGGCGGCCAAGACCTTGCGCGAAGGTCAGATGGGGGTGATCTTCGCGGCCGGCCTGAAGCTCCTGATCCCGTTCGCCATTGTGATCCCGGGCATTATCTCCCTGCAGCTCTATGGAAACCAGATGGAGACTTCAGATGCCGCCTATCCGCTGCTCATACGCAACCTGATCCCACAGGGAATCCGGGGCTTCATCTTCGCCTCCATCTCGGGGGCGGTAATCAGCTCCCTGGCCTCCATGCTGAATTCGGCCTCCACCATCTTTACCATGGATGTCTACAAGAAGCATGTGAAACCGGCGGCCGCCCCGGCGATCGAGGTGAAGGTTGGCCGAATCACGACCCTGGTTCTGGTGGCCATCGGCTGCCTGATCGCGCCGCAGCTGGGCAATCCGCGATTCCAGGGCATTTTCAACTATATCCAGGAATTCCAGGGCTTCATTTCACCGGGCGTTCTGGCGGCCTTTATTTTCGGATTATTTGTCAAGAAGGCGCCGGTCAGTGCCGGTTTAACGGCCCTGGTGGCTTCACCGCTGATCTACGGCATCCTCTACTTCGCGTTCAATGATATCGCGTTCCTGAATCGGATGGCGATCACGTTCGTCCTCATCCTGATCTTCATGACCATCCTGACCGTGGTCAGACCTCTCCCGGAGCCGAGAGTAATGCCCGCGCGTGAGGGTTTCGATACCAAACCGGACAGCAAGATCGTGGGCATGGGACTCATCGTGATCGTCCTGACACTCATGCTGTACGTGATATTCTGGTAAGGAGCCATTCGTTTGTGGAAAGGCCCGGCGACCGTCCCCATCGCAGATTCAATCCCCTGACCGGTGAGTGGGTCCTGGTGTCCGCCCAGCGCACTGACCGGCCTTGGCGGGGACAGGAGGACCACCTTCCCAGGGCCAAGGTGCCCGAGCACGATCCCGGTTGCTATCTCTGTCCCGGCAGTGTGCGGGCCGGAGGGGTCAGGAATCCCGACTACCAGGGCACGTTCGTGTTCACGAACGACTTCCCGGCGCTAGTACCGGCAGACGACCAACCAGAGCAAGGCGGCCGGGACAGGCTGTTTGAATGGCGGCCGGCGCAGGGGACTTGCCGGGTGATCTGTTATTCGCCTCGGCACGATCTGACGCTGCCGGAACTCATGCTGCCTGAAATTGAGGCGGTCATACAGACCTGGATCGATGAGATCACCGATCTGGGTAAGCGCTACACCTGGGTGCAGATCTTTGAGAACAAGGGTGAGCAGATGGGAGCCTCCAATCCGCATCCCCACGGCCAGATCTGGGCCAGTGATTTCCTGCCCACAGAGATCGGGAAGGAGGATAAGGCGCAGCGTAATTACTACGAGGAATATCATTCTGCCCTGCTGGACCACTATCTTGAAGCCGAACGGTCCGATGGATCCAGGGTGGTCTGTGACAATGATACCTGGGCCGTGCTGGTGCCCTTCTGGGCCGTCTGGCCGTTCGAAACGTTGATCCTGCCCAAAGAACGCCTCCCCCGGATGACGGAGATGGGAACACAGCAGATCGCGGGCTTGGCGGACATTCTGAAAACCACATTGACCAAGTATGACCGTCTGTTCGAAGTGTCCTTCCCGTACAGCATGGGCTGGCACGGGGCTCCATTTACGGATCACGGCACAGAACCCTGGACCCTGCACGCTCATGTCTATCCGCCGCTGTTGAGAAGCGCCACCGTTCGCAAGTTCATGGTGGGGTATGAGATGCTGGCGGAAGCCCAACGGGACCTGACTCCCGAAACGGCGGCCGAGCAGCTCCGTGCCCTGCCGGCCAGCTATGAATAATGATCGCGGGGGAATGGGCTTGATATGACCAAGTGGAACGCACAGCTACTTAAATCCTGCCTGGCGACACCAGCGAATCTTGAGCTGCTGCGGGAGCTGTATTCATCGGAGTCCGATGTGGAGGGCGTCATCAGCCGGTACGCAGGGGTGGCAGAAGGATTGGAGGGGCCTGGTCTATCCTTTGTCAGTGCGCCGGGCCGGACGGAGTTGGGCGGGAACCATACGGATCACAACCACGGCAAGGTCCTGTGTGCTGCCGTGCAGAATGATACCCTGGCGGCAGTGGTCCCGCGTGATGACGGCAAGGTATGCCTCGAGTCCGAGGGCTTCGGGGAACGATTCGAGTTGAGTATTGCCGATCTCGAGCCCAGGGCTTCGGAGCGGGGAACGTCAACCGCCCTGATCAGGGGAGTGCTCGCCGGTTTAAGCGGGATAGGTGCCAGACTGGGCGGCTTTAGCGCGCATGTCACGAGCGGGGTTGCGGTTGGTTCGGGACTGTCGTCTTCGGCCAGTTTTGAGGTCTTGATCGGGTGCATTATCAATCATCTGTATAACGGGGATAAGATCACGCCGGAAAAGAACGCCCAGATTGGGCAGTACGCCGAGAACACCTATTTCGGCAAGCCGTGTGGATTGATGGACCAGACGGCGTCTGCCATAGGAGGTATCCTGTCCATTGATTTCCAGGATCCTGCCGCGCCCATTGTCCAGAAGCACGAATTCGATCTTGCCCAGACCGACTACACACTGCTGGTGGTCAACACCGGTGGAAGTCACGCCGATCTGACGGCCGCGTATGCTTCGATACCTGCCGAGATGAAGGAGGTTGCGCATCTATTCGGAGTGGAGGTCCTGCGCCCGGTTGAAGCAGGGGATTTTTACGGCAGCCTCCCCCGGGCACGTGAACAGCTGGGTGACAGGTCCGTGCTGCGGGCTCTGCACTTCATACAGGAAAATAAGCGTGTCGACCGGATGGTGGCCGCCATTGATGCCGGTGATTTTGACCGGTATTTAGAACAGGTCCAAGCGAGCGGCCAGTCTTCTCAGAACCTGCTACAGAATTCGATCCCCCCGGCATCGGATGGTGTGGAACAGAATGTCGCCTTGGCGCTGGGGCTGTCGCAGCTGTTCTTTGAGGAGCAGGGCCGTGGTGTCAGTCGGGTTCACGGGGGTGGCTTTGCGGGCACCATTCAAGCCTATATCCATAATGACGATTACGAAGCCTATCGGGAATTGATGGCCTCGGTCTTCGGTCCGTCCTCGGTTGAGCCGATCGCGATACGCTCGAGGGGTGCTGGGATGGTGCTGAGATTCGGAGAGTAATTCTCACCGTAGAAACCGGTGTCGTTTCCTTATAGTATCAGTCGGAATTCGCTGATACTCTGGTGAGTTCACAGTAGCGGCGGCTCGGCTCAAATCAAGGAATTACCTGTCGGTCCCTCACCCCCTCCAAGACCTCCTGGACCCTGATACGTGGGATCACCCATGCCGGGTGATCCCGGGGACCTAGATCATCTCTGACCGCATCAGGTCCCGGTGAGCCCTGGGTATCGATGTCGCTATGGTCAATTGCTCTGACATGCAAGCCTTGGTAGCCAATGTCGCATGTAACGCCCATGAGGCCCGGTGATTCTCAGGGTCCAGGAGGTCTTTCTTGTTGCGCCCTTTATTGTTCTGTTCCTTCGGGGTAAGCATAACGGCTTCGCTTGACAGGTTAGGAGCGGCCGACGTAAGCATGTGGTTTGAACTCGTTCTTCCGATCCATCTGTGGCCGCATACGTGTGATACGTACTTCAGAGAGCTACTCGCTTGAATTGTGGGGTCAGGGTAGGGGCCGTTTGCCTTGCCCAAGGACACAAGGGGCATACCGAATCCATCGGTAGAGGTAAATGGTTGCGTGACCTGAAAGGGAGTAGTCAAAACTGGCTGGTCCGAAAGGAGGAGTCCATTTGCGATGTCCCAACGGGCTTTCATTAACCTTCCCTGTCCTGCAACCTCAACCTGATTTCGATGTCCATATACCGCGAATTGATATGCCTAACTCGGTTTACGCAGCTGGATTATATGACATCAGCGATCAAATGTAAATCAGACTTAGACCTATTTTCACTTAGGAATGAGCCTAAAACGTTTGTAGGTATTATCTTATAAGCAGGAGATCAGAGCGTCAGGCAGGAACATCATTTTCAGGATTCCGGATGTTACTGGAGGAGATCCGTTTCAATGGCGTACCGAATGAGTTCGGCGTTGGAGGACATATCCATTTTTTTCAGGATGTGGGCGCGGTGGGCGCTGATGGTTTTCACGCTGAGAGACAATTCATGCGCGATCTCCTTAAGACTGTTGCCGGATGCAATCATGGACATGACCTCAAACTCGCGGTCGGTAAGAAGTTCGTGGGGGGATTCCCTTTCACCGGCTTCGATGTACTCTGCCAACGCCATGGCCAGGGATGGTGAGATGTATTTTTCTCCCTTCAGAAGGATTCGGATGGCATCTTCCAGTTCCTCCGTGGCGCTCATTTTGGTCAAGTAGCCCGAAGCTCCGGCTTTCAAAGCGCGCACGGCATACTGCTTCTCCGGATGTACACTCAGGATCAGTATGGGGGTCTGAACCTGTTCCCGCCGCAACTCCCTGAGTACCTCCAGGCCGCTGCGGCCTGGCATGGAAATATCCAATAGAATGACATCATAACGCTGCTTCCACACCTTCTCCAACGCCTCCTGGCTGGTGCCCACTTCATCCATGACATTGACTTCAAAATTGTTTTCGATGACCTGTCGTATACCTTCCCGGACGATGGGATGATCGTCGGCTATAAGAATATTTAACATTATCGTTTTCCTATATTATATCGAGACTGTCACCTTGATGGTCGTACCTTTCTTCTCTATACCCTTGATTTCAAATTTCCCATCCACACTCAAAACTCGCTCCCGCATGCCAATAATACCCAGCGATGTGGGGCTCAGGATCTCTTGCTCAGGAATCCCGATGCCGTTATCGTTGATGCCCAATACCAGCTTGTTGTCAGATATTTTCAGCTTCACGGTGCATTGGGAGGCCTGCGCGTGCCGGGCAATATTCGTCAGAGCTTCCTGCGTGATCCGGTAGATCGCCGTCGAGTACTCCTTGCTGAGGTCCATACCCTCGGGGTAGGTGAGCTCGCAGGCAATACCGGTACGGTCTTGAAATTGTTCGACTTCCCACTCGATGGCTTCGCCCAGACCCAGTTCATCTATAAGGGTCGGTCTTAAGTGGGTCGCGATTCGATTGACGATCTTCGCGGTCCCATCGATCTGTTTGGAGATTGCGTCTACCTCTGCGATGTGAGCAACTTGGTCAGCAGGTAGTGTGGTTTTCAGATTCATCAGTTTGAATTTAAGGGCCATTATGGCTTGCCCCAGCTCATCATGAATCTCACGGGCGATACTCGTTCTCTCCTCTTCCCTTATAGACTGAAGATGGGTGGTAAGGTTACGCAATTGCTTGGATAATTCTCTGAGCTCCGCCTCTGCCCGGTTGCGTTCCTTGCGGGTACGCAGGGAATTGATTCCATAGGCCAGGTTATCGGCCAGATTGACCAGTAGGCTCACTTCCCATTCGTCAAAGGCTTCCGGTTCTGAAGCGTAAATGTTCAAGGCGCCGATGTTCTCATGGTCAATACGCAGGGGCAAAGCCAGCGAGGATGCGTAGCCGCGCTTGATCGCTTCCTCACGCCAGGGAGCGAATTGTGGGTCCGTGGGAATATTTCTGGCTGGCGAGGGCTGTCCTGTGCGGATGGCCGTACCCGTAGGACCTCGTCCCTTGGGCTCGTCCGCCCACGTGATATGGATATTCTCCAGGTACCCCTTTGCGTTCCCCGCACTGGCAACCGGGCGAACCGTCTTGGCCTCGTCGTGCTGGGCAAATCCCACCCAGGTCAATCGATATCCGCCCGTCGCGACGATGATGTTGCAGATCCTGTCGAGTAAAGACTTCTCATCGGACATCCGAATCACGACCTGGTTACACTCGCTCACCATACGATAGGCCCGGTTGAGCCGGTTCAGATTTTTCTCCGCCTGTTGCCGTTCGCTGATCTCACGCCGCAGATCCTTGGTGAGATCTTCCAACTCGGACGTTCGTTCGGTTACCCGCAATTCCAGTTCATCATGTGCCTTCTGGAGCTTCTCTTCCGCCCGTTTGCGCTGCGTTATATCCCTCTGTACTGACACGGAATGCACTATCTTCCCCTCAGGGTCTCGCACTACTCCCGCGCTGAGCAGAACGTTCCGCCTTGCCCCCTTTTTCGTGACAATGACCAGCTCCTCATCCTTAATGACTCCCTCCTCTTGCCACGTCTTGAAAAGCCTTTTCATCCGGGGCACTGTCTCCGGTGCATAGATGACCCTTAGAGGTTTGCCCACCAGTTCTTCTTTCTGATAGCCCAGGGTGGTAAGCGCGGCGTGGTTGACATTTAGAATGGTGCCCTCCGGGGAAACCATGTAGCAGTATTCCGGCTCGCTCTCGAAGAATTGCCGGAACCGCTCCTCGCTCTGGCGCAGCTCTTTCTCGACTGTTTCCAGCTCTGCCGCACGATGACGAACACGCTCCAGTTCCTCGAGCAACTGGGCTTTGGTCATGTGTCGGTCATTCATGGTGATGCTCTGCCCTGTCGAAAAGTCGTGGGAGCTTCTTCGCTGTCAAGCTGGGAGGCTGCCCTCCCGGGTTCAGGCGGAATTACACTATATCCAAGAAATAATTACTAAGTTACACAGAAAACCGGAAAACTCAAGCACTCCCGTCTCACTTCTTCAGCCCTAGGAAATCCACCACCGCCCCCTTTTCCACCGGCAGGCTAGTAGGCGTCGGCGCGGAGGCAATGGCCGTATCCGGGTCTTTCAGCCCGTGCCCGGTGATGATGCACACCACCGTGTCCACCGGCTGGAAGAAGTCCTGCTCGGCCAGCTTCAGGATACCGGCCACTCCGGCCGCTGAGGCCGGCTCGCAGAACACGCCCTCCTGCGATCCCAGTAACTGATACGCGGCCAGGATCTCCTCGTCGGTCACGGCCTCGATAAGCCCCCCCGACTCGTCCCGGGCTGCCTCGGCCGCCTGCCAGCTGGCCGGGTTGCCGATGCGGATGGCGCTGGCTACCGTCTCGGGCTGCTCCACCGGGTGCCCCAGCACGATGGGCGCCGCCCCGGCCGCCTGGAATCCCAGCATGCGCGGCCGGCGCTTCAACTTGCCCGCGGACTGGTAGCGCGTGTAGCCCTTCCAGTAGGCCGTGATGTTGCCGGCGTTCCCCACCGGCATGGCCTGGTACACCGGCCCGTCACCCAGGGTGTCCACGATTTCGAAGGCCCCCGTCATCTGGCCGTCGATGCGGTAGGGATTGAGGGAGTTCACCATCTCCACGGGGTAGGTCTCGGCCAGGTAGAGCACGATCTCCAGGGCCTCATCGAAGTTGCCCTGCACAGCCACCACCTCGGCCCCGCACATGGAGACGTGGGC
>CP070656.1:161292-163955 GCA_020355065.1 Fidelibacterota bacterium
GCTGAGGTAAAGCGGTTTTCTATTAACGGAGTATACCGGAGCTGGGGCTGAAATCCACAGTGGAATCAGTCCCTTTGTTCATCCTTTCACGACGGCCAGTGGGACCAGACGGGCTACTTTGCGGCTGATGTTCAGCTCGTGCATGACCGCGATGACCTCGTCGATATCCTTGTAGGCTTCCGGGGCCTCCTCGGCGATGGAGCGCCAGCTGCCGGCCCGCACTTCGATGCTTTTAGACTGCAGCCGCTGCTGGACCTCCTCGCCGCGCAGGCTGCGCAGGGCAGCTTTGCGGCTCATCATGCGACCGGCGCCGTGGGCGCAGCTGCCGAAGGTCAGCTCCTCGGATTCGCGCGTGCCGATGAGCAGGTAGGAGGCCGTGCCCATGCTGCCGGGGATCAGGACCGGCTGCCCCACCTCCCGATAGGTCGCGGGGATCTCGGCCCGCCCGGCCCCGAAGCTGCGGGTGGCCCCTTTGCGATGGACGCAGACCGTCTGCTGCTTGCCATCGATGACATGCTCCTCGATCTTGGCGATATTGTGGCAGACGTCGTAGATGGTCTCCACGGTGATGTCCGGGTAGAGGCACTGCATTTCCTCCCGGGTCCAGTGGGTGATCACCTGGCGGTTGGCGAAGGCGAAGTTCATGGCCGCCGCCATGGCCGCCAGATAGTCCTGGCCCAGCTGGCTCTTGACGGGCGCGTAGATCAGTTCCCGATCGGGCAGGTGGGCGATGCCGTATTCCTGCTCCATTTTTTTAATGTAGTCGGAGGCCACCTGGTGCCCCAGGCCTCGCGAGCCACAGTGGATCATGATCACGATCTGATCCTCGGACAGTTGGAGGACCTTGGCGACCTCATCGTCATAGATGGCGCCGATGACCTGGACCTCCAGGAAGTGGTTCCCGGCTCCCAGGGTTCCCAGCTGGCCGATGCCCCGCTCCTTGGCCCGTTGGGACACCTTGCCGGCGTCGGCCCCCCGCATGCAGCCCTCCTCCTCCATGTGCAGGTAGTCCGCCTCGGTCCCGAAGCCCTTGCCGACTATATAGGGAGCCCCGCCTTCCAGGACCTTGTCCAGCTCCGGGCGGGACAGTTTCAGTGAGCTGCCGCGGCCTACGCCGGAGGGAATCTTGCGGTACAGTGCTTCCACCACTTCCCTCTGCCGCTCCATGATATCGGCGTTGGTCAGGTTGGTACGCAGCAACCGGACGCCGCAGTTGATATCGTAGCCCACGCCACCGGGGGAAACGACACCGGTGTCCATATCAAAGGCCGCCACTCCACCGATGGGGAAGCCGTAGCCCTGATGGGCGTCGCTCAGCACGATGGACGACTTCAGGATGCCGGGCAAACAGGCCACGTTCCGTACCTGCGACAGGGTCTTATCCCTGGTGATGGCCTTCAGCAATGCTTCCGAGGTGAACACTGTCCCGGGAACCTTCATGTCCCCTGCCCGGGGTATTTCGTAGGTATTCTTCGACACACGTCGAACGGGTATTTCAGACATCTAACACCACCTGTGCTATCCAGGCATCCTGGTCCTGCCTGACGAACATATCGCTGTACGTGACCGCCTTGATCCCCCTGTGGATCTCGTAGTCCACGGCCCGGTCTCCGACGGCCTCGGCAACCAGTTTGAATTCCTGGCGGTCGATCTTGATCTTCTCGATGCCCGCCAGCAGGAAGTTCCGGCTGTCGAACAGGACCAGGAACTCCTCCAGGAAATTATACAGCAGGCTCTCCAGGTCCCGGCCTGCTATGTGCATCTCAAGGCTGTCGTTCACCTTGACGTTATCCGGGTACATTAAACGGGTCAGGGCGAGGGCAGCGTTCGAAAACACCTCCTCCAGGGTGGCACCGTAGGCCTGGAACTTCACGTCGGCCGTATGGTCCAGGAACTCATAGGCCTTCATGTCCCTTGCTCCCATTGGTCCTGATGGAATCCGATCCTCACAGCTTATGATACACATAGCCGGTGTTCAAAGCCAGCATTATAAGAACCGGGGGGCGGAGTGCATGGGTCGCCCGGTCCGTCACTGTGTACCAGGGTTGAGACGAGAGAGGAAGGTGCGCAGCTCCTCCACCACTTCGGCGCTGTGGGTGCGCTCGTTGGTTTCCAGGTCCCGGTAGACACAGCCATCCAGCCGGGAGACGATCCGGCGGATATTATCCGGGTCATGGAGGAGGTCTCCGGAGGCGCCCACGACCAGTGCCGGGGCGGTGATCTCTGCCAGCCGGTCCCAGACCCTGTACTTTGCCAGGGCCAGCATGGCTTTTTTGAGGCGGTAGGGTTCGGCCAGGTCCAGGTTCTGGGCATACTTGGCCGCCTGGGCGGCACCCCCTTCACGGCTTACCCGGAAGGTTTTCAAATACCACTTGATCACCGGCTTGATGGCCAGGTAGATGGCCGGGGGGTATAGCCGCACCAGGGCCAGGGCGGCGCGGGGCGCCCGAAACTCGGCGTTGACTCCCACCAGCACCAGGGAAAGAGGCTCCACATCCAAGAACCGGTAGCAATCGAGCATGGCGGTGGCCCCTAGGGAGCTGCCGAAGAGGATATAGTGCCCGGATTTCAGCCGGAAGTGGTGGACGAGGGCAACCAGGTCCCGGCCAATGGACTCGACGCCATAGTCGACTTTGCCCTGCACCTGGGCGGAGGATTTCTCC
>CP070656.1:164055-169395 GCA_020355065.1 Fidelibacterota bacterium
ACCGCCAAGCCCGCCTCCGGACGGGCCGAGGGGCCGCAGAGTACGCCAAGGGGGATATAGTGATAGGAGGGAAGGGGAGGGTGTGTATAACGCTGTAAACGGCGTGGGCCGGTTGGTGCGCCCAGATTACCCGGCCATGAATGGCCGGGCTGATGGAATGTCAAGGTGGGTGGGGCAGCTACTCCATGATCTCAACCCTGATCCTCTGGTCGATCCGCTGTTTAAAACGCTCCGGGTAGCCTTTCCCGACCTCGTAATGCATGGGAATGGCGATTGTAGGCTGCATGGAATTGACCAGCGCGGCGGCCTGTTCCACGTCCATCGTCAGTTTGCCGTTGTCCTCGTCCAGAGGGATAAGCGCCACGGTAATATCCCTGATGCGCTCCAGTTCAGGAACCGGGCTGGTATCTCCGGCGTGACAGATGCTCACGCTGTCGATGGTGAGAATATAGCCCACATTCAGCGCTTTTTTCGGGTGAGCAAGAAGCCACAAGAATAGCGGCTCTGTATTGTACGCAGGCAGCGCCTGCACGTGAAGGCCTTCCCGATCGATGACCTTTCCCGGCCTGACCGCCAGCGTATTGAAATCTTTCAACCGTTTTACCACGGCCGGAGGACCGACGATCACGGTGCCCTCCTTCGCGAGCCGTTCGATGTCCGGCAGGGACAGGTGGTCGTCATGGGGATGGGTGATGAAGATGAAATCGGCCGGTGGGGATTCTTCGACTTCCAGGGGATCGATATAGACGATCATGTCCCGGGACTTGATGAGGAAACTGCCGGGAAAGAATGTGGAGGAACTACCAAGGACCTTCATATCCACTGCCCCCCAGGAGGTCAACACGACATTGTTGGTCAGAGACAGGCTTTTGGGGACGGGCGGCCGCAGCGCGCTCGGCTGAACCTGAAACATGGCACAACTTGCCAGGAAGAGCGTCAATACCGCCCATAAAGGCCGGGAGAGCTTTCTGTGCAGTCTGCCCGAAGGACTCGATCTGTTCATTGCGGACTCCATGTTATCTGATGGGATATGCGCGGTTTCAATTTACGATCCATTCATCGGCAGAGGGATCTTCGCCGCACAACCAGCGAAGGTACACCAGGAACGAATGAGCTCCCGCCGAGTGCGTCATGGGATGCCCTGCGCAAAGCCGCCCCCTGCTCCGGTTGATGGATACCTCCGGCCACTGGTGCGGGCAGGTCGGTGTAATTGATGGTACCATGAGCCGCGAGAATGTGCTAACATTGCCTATCGTAAACGTTTACGAAATCCGAACTGTTGATACAGCAGCCCTGATTGAGGCTTGCATCTCCATCAGGCGATACGCAGCTTATTCCCTAAAGAAGATATGATCATCAGGAGCGTAGCATGAACATCAATCCACAATTGAAGCTGGCCGATCTCGGCGACAAGATCGCCCATCTCTGGGAGCTTTCGGGGCAGAAAATCCGGCTCATCGAGCGGGAGCTGGACAAGTCCAAGGGAGCCCCGGTCTTCACGGTACAGGGGCGCTATACCGCCCGGGACTGGACCGAGTGGACCCAGGGGTTTCAGTTCGGGTCGCAGCTGCTGCAGTTCGATGCCACCGGGGAGCAATCGTTCCTGGAGGATGGACGGCGGGCTACGGTAGAACGGATGGCCACGCACGTGTCCGATTTCGGGGTTCATGACCATGGTTTCAACAACGTGAGCACCTACGGCAACCTGCTGCGCCTGATGCAGGAGGGCAAGATACCGGACAACCAGCAGGAGCGCGAATTCTACGAGCTGGCGTTGAAGATATCGGGGGCGGTCCAGGCCCGGCGCTGGACGGACCTGGGCAATGGGGAGGGCTACATCTATTCGTTCAACGGGCCCCATTCCCTATTCGTGGACACCATCCGCTCGTGCCGCAGCCTGGCGCGCAGCTACCAGCTGGGACACAAGCTCGCGGATGAAAAGGGGCAGAGTGTCAGTCTGCTGGAGCGGCTGATGCGGCATTCACGCTCGACGGCCAAGTACTCCGTCTTTTACGGCGAGGGGCGAGACAGCTACGATATCCGTGGCCGCACGGCCCACGAGATCGTGTTCAACACCGAGAACGGCACGCCCCGCTGCCCGAGCACGCAACAGGGGTACTCGCCCTTTTCCACCTGGACGCGAGGGCTGGCGTGGGCCATGTGCGGATTTGCGGAAGAGCTGGAGTTCATGGCGACCCTTAAGGATGAGGAGTTGGCGGCCTGGGGTGGGCGCAAGGAGGTGGAGGCGTTCATGCTGAAGGCGGCGACGGCCACCTGCGACTTTTATATCGAGCACACACCCACGGACGGCATACCCTACTGGGATACGGGTGCTCCGGGGTTGGCCTCGCTGGACGCGTATCTCGATCAGCCGGCCGATCCGTTCAACGACTATGAGCCGGTGGACAGTTCAGCGGCCGCCATTGCCGCCCAGGGTTTACTGCGTCTGGGCCATTACCTGGCTGCCAAGGGCTCAAAGAAGGAGGGTGAGCGCTATTTCCAGGCCGGACTCACGGTCCTGGACACGCTGTTCGATGAGCCGTATCTGAGCACGGCGCCGGAGCACCAGGGACTGATCCTGCATTCGGTGTATCATCGTCCCAACGGCTGGGACTACATACCGGAGGGGGCTGCGATTCCGTATGGTGAGTCCAGCATGTGGGGCGATTACCACGCCCGGGAGGTGGCGCTGTACGTGCTGCGATTGATCCACGAAGAGCCGTATCTGACGTTCTTCAGCTGGTAGAATATCGCCAGTAACGATGGGTATTGAGCCGCTGCAAGACTACTCGAGGTTGTGTATTCACACCATGACCACCAGGCCGTGGGCTGTTGAAGAAGCGGTGGCCAAGTACGTGGCGGCGGGGGTGGGGGGCATCACGATCTGGCGTGAGGCTCTGGAAGGCCGGAGTCCAGAGGCCGTAGGCCGGATGGCGCGGGATGCGGGGCTGACGATCGTTTCCCTGTGCCGGGGCGGTTTCTTTGCGCATTCCCGGGAGGAGGCCCGGAGGCAGGCGATCGACGAGAACCGGCGGGCCATCGACGAGGCGGCGGCCCTGGAGACCCCACTGCTGGTGATCGTCTGCGGCGCCGATCCGGATCAGTCCCTGGAGACATCCCGAAAGCAGATCAGGGACGGCCTGGGTGCAATACTCCCACAGGCCGAGGAAGCGGGTGTCCGACTGGGCATCGAGCCGCTCCATCCCATGTATGCCGATGACCGATCGGCCATCACGACGCTGAAGCAGGCGAACGACATGTGCGCGGAGCTTCAGTCGGACCTAGTGGGGGTGATCGTGGACGTCTACCACCTATGGTGGGATCCGGATCTGGAGGGGGAGATCAGGCGCGCGGGGCGCGAGGGATCCCTGGCGGCCTTTCACATCTGTGACTGGAAAACGCCCACCACGGACCTGCTATTGGACCGCGGCCTGATGGGAGAAGGCTGTATCCCGATCCGCACCATTCGTGGGTGGGTCGAGGACAATGGATTCACGGGATTCCATGAGGTGGAAATATTTTCCAAGACCTACTGGGAATCGGATCAGGATGAATTTCTGCGCCAGATTATGGCCGCCTATCTCAACCATTCGTGAGAGCTGTCTGCCGATGGCTAACATCATGATTGTAGATGAAGTTCGCGGGAGTGCGCATCACGAACATATTCAAGCAAGCGGGTGATTATGACGACAGGGTCCAAGATACATAAGATCGGGATCATCATGAACGGTGTGACCGGCCGGATGGGAACGAACCAACATCTTATGCGGTCGATCATCCCGATCATCAAGCAGGGCGGTGTCAAGGTAGCCGAGGATGAAACCATTCTGCCCGATCCCATTCTGGTGGGGCGTAATCCGGACAAGTTGAAGCCACTCACCCAGCAATCCGGCGTGGATAAATGGACGACGGACCTGGAAGAGGCATTGAGCGATCCCCACAACCAGGTCTATTTCGATGCCCAGGTGACCAACCTGCGTGCTGCTTCTGTCAGGCGGGCGATTCTTGCAGGCAAGCACATCTACAGTGAGAAGCCCACCGCGGCCACTGTCGACGAAGCATATGCTCTTTACCAGGAGGCGCGTGAAGCCGGGCTGAAGAATGGAGTGGTTCAGGACAAGCTATTCCTACCCGGCTTTCTGAAGTTACGGGGATTGCTGGACGCGGGCTTTTTGGGGGACGTGCTGGCCATCCGCGGTGAGTTCGGATACTGGGTTTTTGAGGGGGACCGAGGCGAATCCCAGCGTCCCTCCTGGAACTACCGGAAGGAGGATGGGGGCGGTATCATTCTGGATATGTTCCCCCACTGGAGTTATCTGCTGGAGAGCCTTTTCGGCCGCATCGAGGCGGTCTCATGCCTGGGTACAACTCATATTCATCAGCGCTGGGATGAGCAGAATCAGCCCTACCACTGCACGGCGGATGACGCCGCCTATGCCACCTTCCAGCTGGAGTCGGGCATCATTGCCCACTTCAACTCCAGCTGGGCTACGCGGGTCCGACGAGACGATCTACTCTCCATCCAGGTGGATGGCACGGAAGGGTCCGCGGTGGTGGGGCTACGCGAATGTTTCACGCAGTCCTATCAGGAGACGCCGCGACCGGTCTGGAATCCGGATATCGACAGTCCTATCGACTTCCGGGAGGGGTGGGTCCGGGTACCCGGCGAGGTTGACTACGAGAATGCCTTCAAAGCACAGTGGGAGCTATTTCTCCGACATGTGGTCAAAGACGAGCCATATGGCATGGATCTGCTGGCGGGGGCCCGGGGTGTCCAGCTGGCGGAGAAGGGGCTGGAATCATGGCGTCAAGGCAGCTGGGTATCCGTTCCGGTGTTGCCGACGTAAGGCAGTAAAGGAGAGCGTACACATATGGAAAAGGTAGCCTTAATTACCGGTGGCGCCCGGGGTATAGGGTTGGGGATTGCCCAAGCCCTGGCCCGGGAGGGGTACAAGCTGGCCATAGATGATATCTGTACGGCCGAGGATTTCAGTGCAGCGGGCCGGATGCTCCAGGAGTTGGGTGCCCAGGTGGTCTACTGCCAGGCCGACATCAGTGATCGCCGGGCGCGTGAGGCCCTGCTGGAGGAAGTCAAGGAAGCGTACGGCAGGTTGGATGTACTGGTGAATAACGCCGGTGTGGCTCCCCTGGAACGCATGGACATCCTGAAGGCCACCGAAGAGAGTTTCGACCGGCTGGTGAGGATCAATCTGAAAGGTCCCTATTTTCTGACCCAGGCGGTGGCCAACTGGCTGGTTGAGCAGAAGAAGGCGCGGGCCGATTTTTCCGGTTGCATCATCAATATCACGTCCATATCGGCAGTTCTGGCTTCCCCTGAGC
>CP070656.1:169495-172143 GCA_020355065.1 Fidelibacterota bacterium
ATTCTGCCATGGCCAAAGTAACCGTACAGGACGTATCCAAGGCATATGTGGATGAGAAAAGCCGCGAGCAGGTGCTGGCGGTTGACCACAGCTCCTTCACCTGCGCGGAAGGTGAGTTCCTCGTACTGCTGGGACCTTCCGGGTGCGGGAAGACCTCCACTCTCCGGATGATCGCCGGCCTGGAAGACATCAGCGCGGGGCGGATCTTCATCGGCGAAACGTGCGTGAACGATCTCTCGCCGGAGGAGCGGAATGTCGCCATGGCCTTCGAAAACTATGCCCTCTATCCGCCCCTCACCGTATACGAGAACATCACCTTCCCCTTGAAAGCGCGCGGCTTGCCCCGGGATCAGATCCATGCCAGCCTGCAGCACATCGCAGAACTGCTCGATATCACCGACATCCTTGATCGGCAGCCGGCTGAACTCTCCGGTGGACAGCAGCAGCGGGTCTCCCTGGGACGCTGCATCATCCGCGATGCGGATGTCTATCTGATGGATGAACCTCTCTCCCATCTCGATTCGGAACTCCGACTGCGTACCCGGGGTGAACTCAAGCGTTTGCACGAGCTGAACCAACGCACCATGATGTTCGTTACCCATGACCAGGTTGAGGCTCTGGCACTGGCCGACCGCATCGTCATTATGGATGGCGGCCGTATCCAACAGATCGATACACCAGTTCGGATCTACGAGCATCCGAGCAATTTGTTCGTAGCCGGGTTTATCGGAGAACCCCCTATGAATCTCATCCCTGGCAGGATTATGAGCGATGATGGCGTGCCTGTTTTTCGTGCGACGGATCATCCCTTCAGTGTGCGCTTGCCGGATAACCTATCAACGACAGCAAAGAAATACGCAAAGAAAGACCTCGTGCTGGGTATCCGTCCACACCATCTCCATGTAGTTGACCGGGATGAGTCCGGACAATATCCCGGGAAAGTCGTGATCTATGAATCCTTGGGAGAGGAAGGTGTCATGGAAGTGGAAATCGAAGGTTGCCCACTGACCCTGCTCACCGACCCTGAGCGCCACTACCATCCTGGAGATACTGTTGGGATCTCCGCCGACTGGGAGAAAGCGATCTTTTTTGATCGCGCAAGTGGGCAGTCCCTGGATCTAGATCGGGTTTGACGTTTTTCTTACTGCACTATTTCATCCTCTAGATGAGGAACTTCCCGCCGTTGGCGGGACATAATCCCGCTGGAAGCAAGCCGTAGGCGCAGTCCCGGAGTAAGCGGGGCGGGGCAGGGCAGGGCAAACCGCCCTCCATTGCCAGATTCTATCCGCGACCATCCGGGTACATCCGCAGCTGAACTTTGGCATCCCTCCTATCTCGCCCTACCCGCGCTAGCACTTTCCCCTGACCACGGCTGCCCCCCTCTTAACTTGGAACTAGGAACTTGGAACATGGAACTTTTCCCTTCCCCCTCTTCATTAACTACTAATAACTATTCGCCCCCTGCGCCTGATGCGCCCTGTGCGTGAAAAAACTCCAATTATATACAATGTAATGTGTAACAATTCCACATTTGGAGTAGGCTCCCTACCCATCTGGGCTAACCAAGCGAGCCCTGGGTGTTACAGGTGGAACTCCTGCTGCCAATCACTACTATTGGAGGGAGTAAAATAGACCCCAGTCCTCTCGTCGAGAACTGGGGTCATTTCCGTCGGTAGCGGTGGAGGGACTCGAACCCCCGACACGCGGATTATGATTCCGCTGCTCTAACCAACTGAGCTACACCGCCGCCGCGAATTTACCGCCCACTGAATGATATTGGCAACGGCAGTGTGGATCAGCGCATAGACTAGGTTGCTTGCTATGCTGATGCCGCCCGATCCAGAATGAGCGTCGTCACCAATCGAACAGCGACTCCCGAACCGCCGCCGGGCGTATAGGGCTGGTCATCATCCTGCCAGGCTGTGCCGGCGATGTCCAGGTGCACCCAGGGGGTCTCCCCCACGAATTCTTTGAGGAATACACCGCCCGCAATAGTTCCAGCCAGCCGGCCCTTCCCGATGTTCTTGATATCCGCCACTTTGGATTTGATATCCTCCGAGTACTCCTCCCACATGGGCAGCTGCCAGACCCGCTCACCGCTCTTCTCCGAAGCAAGCTTGACTTCCTCGATGAACTCGTCGTTGTTCCCCATGAGCCCGCTGGCCCGATGACCCAGCGCAATAAGGACCGCGCCTGTGAGAGTAGCGAAGTTCATAATGGCCGCTGGCTTGTACTTATCCACCACGTAGGAAAGGGCATCGGCCAGGATCAACCGCCCTTCGGCATCCGTGTTGATCACCTCGATCGTCTTGCCGCTGTATGCCTTAACTATATCTCCCGGCTTCTGCGCACTGCCGCCCAACAGGTTCTCCGTGCTGGGAATAGCAGCTACGATGTTCAACTTAGGCTGTAGCCTAGATACGACTTCCATGATACCCAGTACGGCAGCCCCGCCGCTCATATCGAACTTCATCTCGTCCATTTTCTCGGAGGGCTTAATGCAGATGCCGCCCGCATCGAAGGTCAGTCCCTTGCCCACCAGCGCCAGCGGTGCCTCGCCGCTCTTGCCTCCGTGGTACTCCATAACGATGAACTTGGGCGGTTGGTCCGTCCCCGCCGCTACCCCGGCCAGGGCAGCCATGCCCATG
>CP070656.1:172243-177155 GCA_020355065.1 Fidelibacterota bacterium
GTGCCGCTCACGGCTCAGATGAAGCGAGTGGGCCAATCCGGGATGACCTTCCTGGACATCGATGTAGGTGCCCGGCCGGCGGCCACCGGTGGGAGCTTCGCCGCCACTGCGGGTGATGTGAATGCCTTGTTCTGGAATCCGGCGGGAATCGCAACCCAGAGAGGCTTCGCTTTCGCCGGCAACCACACGGCCTGGCTGGCTGACATGCAGATGCAGTCGTTCGGGATCTCCTATGGTACGGCAAATGCGGGTGTCATCGGTTTCAGTCTTTTGAGCATGGACAATCCAGATGTACGGGTCACCACATTTGTCGGGGGTGAGCGCTGGGAGGATCAGGGCTTTCAGGATCTGATCCGGCAATTTGCTGTGGGTGTAGCCTACGCCCGGCAGATCACGAATCTCTTTTCCGTGGGGGGGCAGATCAAATGGGCCCACGAGGATTTCGGTGCTTTTGATTATCAGGACCGGAGGACCGGCGACCAGATCACGGGGTGGAAGGCGAGCAAGGACGTACTGGCGGTCGATTTCGGCACGCTGTACTATGCCGGTTTCCGGGATCTGCGGCTGGCCCTGTCCATCCGCAACTTCTCCCCGCGAACCCGGTACCAGCTGGACTACTTCGAGCTGCCGCTCACCTTCCGCCTGGCGATGGCATTGGATATCATTTCCGTTTTCCGGCCGGAGCCGGGCAGGCACTCGCTGACCCTCAGTGTGGATGCCATTTCGCCACGCGACTTCACGGAACGCCTCCAGGTGGGGGGCGAGTACTGGTACCGCGAGGTATTGGCCCTGAGGTTCGGCTACAAGTTCGACCACGATCTGGAAAGTTACGCAGCCGGTTTCGGTGTCCGGCAGCGGCTGGCGGGTCTGGTCCTGTTGATCGATTACGCTTATTCCCCGGTAGGCGGCATCTTTCAGGACGTTCACCGCTTCACGTTCGGCCTCACGCAATGAGGGAAGGTATGGGGAACGTCGCAATTCAAATGGACGAAAATAATCAAATTGGGACAGCGAGGAGGATCATCATGAAAAAACTGCTACTGCTCAGCACCGGATTGATTTTAATCACGATAAGTGCGCAAAGCGTATGGGCCCAGTTCGAGGTAGGGAAACAGTTTTTTTCCCCCACGTGGGATAACCAGACGGTGGTCTTGACGCAGGACTATACCACAACAGAAGTCAGCACCATTCAATGCTTTGAGATACAGGCGGTGAACTTCACCCTGGACGGAGCCGGCCACACACTCCACGGCAGCGGTGAAAAGCATCCAAGCTCTCCCGGGGATCACGTGGGCGTCAAGCCGCGTGGCCCGGGCGCGCAGAACATCACCATCAAGAACCTGCGGATTACCCACTGGGGTTCAGGCATGTACGCCCCGGGATGGAGTGACGGACTGCTGGACAGCTGTCTGATCGATTCGAATCAGGGCTACGCTTATCAGGTCGGCGACGAGTGCGTGAACAACGAACTGAAGAATTCGGTATTCAGGGACAACGCGCTGCGGGCGATGAAACTGTCGCGCGTACAGAATTTTTACGTCCACGATAATGAGATCATCCATAACGGCTACAACGACTGGGAGCCAGAGACCACGGGTGGCGGGATTGATGTATTTACTAGCCTAAGCCTTAATAACCGCATCGAGAACAACCTGTTTGAGAACAATAAGGATTACGCTCTCAGCATTTACGGGGGCGATCTGGGTATGCCCAAGCATACCCTGGTCAAGGGCAACATCTTCAAGAACAATGGTATCGTGGTCGAGGATTCCGACAGCAACACCTTCATCGACAACACGTTTGATGGCAGCGCCAGTATTATTGAAGTGGCGGGGGGCATCGGGAATGTGTTCATCGACTGCGAATTCGAGGGTTGGACCATCCTGGACCTGAGGTTGAGTGCCGGAGCCAAGGTGACTTTCATCAGCACCAGCTTCGATGGTGCCTCCGTCTCGATTGCCGGGGATGCCACCGAGCTGTCGGTTGGCTGGCACGTGGACGCGACGGTCACCGTGGATGATGCCCCCGTGGAAGGAGCCATTGTCCAGTTTTATGACAAGGACCAGTTGCTGGTGGCGGAGGACACCACCGATGCCGAAGGCAAGATCGATACGCTGGACCTCATCGAATATGTAGAGACTACCGCCGGCAAATCGTATGTCACGCCCTATTCGGTGGTGGTGTCACATGATGGTACCGAGATATACTCGACCTCCCTCGATCTGACTGAGGACACCCATATTACGACCACTACGACGGCCACTGATGACAGGGCGATACCCATGGTGCCGGATCAATTTGTTCTGGAGCAGAACCACCCCAATCCGTTCAATCCCGAGACCGTGATCCATTACCAGTTGCCAACATCGGGGCAGGTGACATTGATCGTCTACGATCTCAACGGGCATGTTGTGAGAATCCTGGCGGACGGATTCCGTCCTGCTGGCCGGCACGCCGTCCAATGGGACACGAAGAACGACGCCGGGGTCAAGGTTGCCAGCGGTGTGTATCTGTATTCATTCGTGGCGGGCGAGCATCGCGAAACACGCCGGATGGTCTTATTGCGCTGATTCCGTCAGCAAGCACATATCCTAATAATCTGGCACAAGGGGAGAACTGCAGCCATGAGGCACGCAAGCGGCCTGATACATCCTAAACTCCTTCTGATGGTGGGTGTAAGCTGGGTATTTCTTGGGTCCTTGTCAGGGATGGACACCAGGGATGCCGCGCCGGGACCGGTTCGGTATCTATCCGGGTCGGATTACGAGATCGGCATCCAGCGGGGCGGTTTCACCCGGGATCAATACGAAAGATGGGAAGGCCGAGCAGAATCCCTCTTCAGCCGGAAGCAGGGAGCTGCAATGAAACTGGCCTTGGAGTTCCGGATGACTGAGATCAGTGAGTCCTATCCGGGATTGCTCCAAGAGTGGTGCGGTACAGCCGACGCCGTGGGTATCAGGTTTGAAGATGTGGCCGTCGGTATGATCGGCGAGAACGTACTGTGCAATATCGCCCAGCTGCCCGTGATTCCAGGTGCCGGAGATCCCGGCCCCCGGGAAGCCTGCTCGGCCTTCGGGATGACCCACAGTGACCGGGGTCCTATCCTGGGCAAGACCTCAGATAGCCACAGTGTACCAAGTGACACACGGATTTGGCCGGATGAGGATCTGGAGATCTATGATTATGAGGATGGTTATCGAGTCATGATGTTTGGCTATGGGATCCTGAACGATCAGGGTTTGGCGGTGGGGGACGCCAATGCACATTACGAAGGAGCGACGGGTACGGGTGACGGGCAAGCGGGTAGGCTAGCGCCGGTTATCGCCCGCTACTGTCCCACTGTCGACAGCGCGGTATCCTTTATCATGAACTACACGATTACGGATGATGGCCG
This sequence comes from Fidelibacterota bacterium, assembly GCA_020355065.1. Classification (GTDB taxonomy): domain Bacteria; phylum Fidelibacterota; class Marinisomatia; order SCGC-AAA003-L08; family TS1B11. The sequence goes on from CP070656.1 coordinate 175,638, forward strand.
CCACTTCTGTCTGGTGGACAGTTCGGGCAAAGCTGCAGCTGTCGAGGTTGCACCGGGAGGTCTGGTGAATGTGCGCTGGGGTGATTCGACCGGCTATGTTTATGTCACCAACACTTCTCCAGATAGTCTTATGAAAGCGCACGATACCAACGATAGTGCGTACGTCGCCAACTCGGACAATCGTCTGGTGACATTCGAAAGAATGTTTACCGATACCGCCTTTCAGTTCACCTTTGACGACGCCGAAAGTATCATTTTCAGTCACGATACCGTCGGGGCTATTTGTCAACATGGTGACTCCATCGAAGGTCAATGGAATACCACGCGTTCCAGACTCATCCTGCCTGCTGAAGGGAAAATGTACGTGGCAGCTCGAGCAGATACGGGCACATCCTATCACCCTTGTGAGCATGCCTGGCGGGTATTCGAGTTTCCACCCCTGGCGCTGGAGCAGAGAATAACCACCGCCTTGCCGGACCAAGCCAAGTTGCACCAGAACTATCCTAATCCTTTCAATGCTCACACCAACATAGCCTACCGGCTTACGACGTCCGGTCACGTCAGGGTAGAGGTATACAGTCTGTCGGGTGACCGGGTGAAGCTGCTCCATAACAGTGTCCAGCCGAATGGAGACTACAGCGTGGTCTGGGACGGCACCGATGAAGCGGGGCGAGCGGTAGCCAGCGGCCTGTATTACTACCGTCTTGAGGCGGGCGATGTCATACTCACCAAGCGCATGACGCTGGTCAAGTAGAACGGGAGGAGGATGGAGCGTATGAGATATACCAGGTACAGGTTCATGAACCGGCTGTTATCCAGCCTGATCCTTCAGGTGGTCGTTCTTATGCTTATGGCGTGTAACAGGTCCCCTACCGATGACTCGGATGCTCCCGGTCTGGTGTTACACATCGATTGCACGGAGGCGGCACTGCGGACCGCTCTGGACTCGGTGGCCGTGACTGGTGAAGGTACGATCACGTTCAACTGCGAGGGGGATACGCTGGATATCGAGGACCGGATCTATTTCTACGGCAGCCATCTTATCCTGGATGGTGGTGACAGCGGATTGGCCGTCCGGTATACGGGGCCGGACGACTGCAGCCAGACGGAGGGGCAGGACCATTTCATTGAGATCCATGGTGACAGCAACGTGATCAGGAATTTCACGCTCCTGCGTTTTCCTGATGGCCTGCACGTTCAGAGCGGGATCGATAATGTTGTCGAGAACGTGCGTTTCCCCATCGTCTGTGAGGACGCGATCACCAACAACGGCCGGGGGTACGAGGCCTTTGGTACCGTCATCCGGGGTTGTTATTTCGAGCACTCCGAGGACAAGGCGGTGATGATCAACAAGGGCGGATCGGTAGCCGTGGAGGATTGCGAGTTCGTGGACTGCCGGCAGCCGGTGCGGGCCGGGGGCAGCTGCGGGCATTATGAAGTTCGGGGCTGTATCTTCAGCGGCAGCTCCACAGGACCCCGGTTCAGCGGCGGCAGCGATACCATGACGGTGATCTTCGA
>CP070656.1:177255-189757 GCA_020355065.1 Fidelibacterota bacterium
GCACATCATCGGGAACATGCTTTTCCTGTATGTGTTCGCGGATAACGTGGAGGGTGCCTTGGGTCATGTGAAGTTCGCACTGTTTTATGTTTTCACCGCCCTGGCGGCCGGTCTGCTGCATGCGGCCGTGATGTCAGGCAGCATGGTACCGGTGGTTGGAGCCAGCGTCGCCATTTCAGGCGTTTTGGGTGCATATATGGTGCGATATCCGCGGGCCCGCATCCACGTGCTGGTGTTTATCTTTGTTTTTATCACTAAAGTGCAAATGCCGGCGGTTGTCGTTTTAGGGCTCTGGTTCCTATACCAGGCATTGAACGGTCTGCTCAGCCTGCAGATACAGATGAGTGGTGGTGTGGCGTGGTTCGAGCACATCGGCGGGTTTGCCGCCGGTTTTTCCATCATGGCAATCATCACCCTTAGCCGTAAATTCCCGTTCAAGTATGGCGGATCATTCTGAGTTAATTGAGCAAGCGCGGCTAGCTCAGGGGCGAGCCCGAGCCCCTCACAGCGGCTATCCCGTGGGCGCCGCCGTTCTGACCGAATCAGGGAATATATATCCCGGTTGCAATATCGAGTCGGGAGCCTTTCCCACCACCATCTGTGCCGAGCGGGTGGCCATCTTCGCCTCCATCGCAGCCGGTGAGAAGAACATCCAAGCGTTGGCCATCGTCACCCGGGATGGAGGCATGCCCTGTGGGGCCTGTCGACAGGTGATCTACGAGCAGTGCGGTGAGATCCCCATCTATGTCGCAGGGACGGATGATCCCAATCCCAAAGCATTCACCACGTCACAATTATTACCATTTCCATTTGACTTCCAACAGCTCTAAATCCACAGCCGTCCTGATCGGTATTGCCGGGGGAACGGGTTCCGGCAAGACCTCCATCGCAAAAGCGCTCATGAAGGAACTGGGTCGGGAGGAAGTGGTCGTATTGGAGCAGGATTCATACTACCACGATCTGGGGCACCTGATCCCTGAGGATCGCATGCGGGTGAACTTTGATCATCCCGATTCCGTGGATTTCCGTCGAATGCAACAGGACCTCGAAGCTCTTCTGGAAGGTGAGTCCGTGGAGGTGCCCATCTACGACTATACAGCCCATACCCGCAAGAAAGAAACCCGGCATATCAGCGGCCACCGTCTGATCATTCTGGAGGGGATTCTGGTCCTGGCTGATCAGGAGGTGCGAGATCTGATGGACATCAAGATTTACGTGGACACGCCCGATGACGTACGTTTCATCCGGCGGATGACCCGGGACGTGAAGAATCGGGGGCGGTCATTCGAGTCCGTGGTGGACCAATACTACAAAACGGTGCGGCCTATGCATCTGCAATTCGTGGAGCCCACCAAGCGGTACGCTGATATCATATTCCCCGAGGGTGCCCACAACCGGGTGGCCATCGACATCCTGAAGACGAAAATCAACGCCCTCCTAGGCGAGGGGCAGACCAAGGGAGAGGTAATCCCGACATGACTCAGGCACCCCGGCAGGGCGGATGGATCGAAGTGATCTGTGGCAGCATGTTCAGCGGTAAGACCGAAGAGTTGATAAGGCGTCTGCGACGAGCCCAGATCGCCAAGCAGTCGGTGGCCATATTCAAGCCCAGCCTGGACGACCGCTACAGCGATGACGAAATCGTGAGTCACAGTAAGCTGCGCATTCCTTCCACCCCGGTCATGTCCTCGCAGGACATATTGAAACATGCCAACGAGGCGGATGTGATCGGTGTGGATGAAGCCCAATTCTTCGCGCCCGATATCGTGGACGTGGTGAGGGAACTGGCGCGGCGCGGCAAGCGCGTCCTGGTAGCCGGCCTGGACAAGGACTACCGGGGTGAGCCTTTCGGCTCCCTACCGGAGCTCATGGCCGAAGCGGAGTACGTGACCAAGACCCTCGCCATCTGCATGCAATGCGGCGAACCCGCCAACTTCACGCAACGACTGACCAAAGACGAAGAGCAGATCCTGATTGGGGAGACGGACATATACGAAGCCCGCTGCCGGCGATGCTATACCCCTCTGCTTTCTGAAAAGGAATAGAACCTGAAGGGACTCACATGAGACTGATCAGCATTCTCGGCATGCTTGCGCTTCTGGCCATGGCCTGGGGTTTGTCCTTCAATCGCCGGAAGGTCAGGTTGCGTCCCGTTGCCTGGGGCTTGGCGCTCCAGTTTCTCTTCGCCGTCATCATACTCCAGGAAAATATGTGGTCCTTCGTCGGGATGTCCCTGCTGGGACTGCTAGTCATCCTGTATCTATTCCAGCAGGATATCCGCAATGCTTCCAATGGCAATCTATTCTCGCTGGCACTTATCGCGGGCTCCGTGGCGTTGGGCGGCCTGCTGGTCCTGCTGGGTGGTGTGTTCAATCTGACATGGCTGCTCGTTCTCATCATCATTATCCTGATTCTGAATACCTGGAAGTTGCGTCAACCTACACTGAGCCGCTACCTGGGAGGCTCATTTGTCGTCACGCTGGTAGCTGCCGCGGTAGCCTATGGGCACTACGGCCGGACCATCTTCCGCACTTTCTCCGAGGGTATTGCCAACTTCCTGAACCTAGCCTACTACGGGGCGTTCTTCCTGTTCGGGAACCTGGTGAATCCCGATTACTTCTTCCCTCAAGACACCAGCTTCTGGCCCGGCTTCGGTATGCAGTTCGCCTTCAAGATCCTCCCGACCATCATCTTTTTCGGCGGCTTCATGGCCGTGCTCTATTACCTGGGAATCATGCAGCGGATCATTCTGGCCATGAGCCGGTTTATGCGCTGGACGATCGGGACCAGCGGTGCGGAGACCCTGTCTTGCAGCGCTAACATCGTCGTGGGACAGACCGAAGCACCCCTGTTGATCAAGCCCTTTCTGCCGGAGATGACCCCTTCCGAGCTGCTCACCGTCATGGTGGGAGGCTTCGCCACCATCGCCGGGGGTGTGCTGGCAGGCTACATTGCGATGGGTATCAGTGCCGGTCATCTGGTTGCGGCTTCGGTGATGTCCGCGCCCGCAGCCCTGGCGGTTGGGAAGCTGATCTACCCGGAAACGGAGCATTCCACCACCGCAGGAGATGTGGAATTACCCGAGATCGAGAGCGGCTCCAACGTGATCGAAGCAGCCAGCAGGGGCATTCTGGACGGGCTGAAACTGGCCGTCAACGTGGGGGCTATGCTCATCGGCTTCATTGCACTCATTGCCGTGGCCGATGTCATTCTGAACTGGCTGGACAAGCTCATCGACGGCACACTCCTGAATGGAGAGTTGGTAACCTACACCGCCACCTCCGGTTTCTCGCCCATTTCGCAGGAATACAGCGGCATTTTCCCCGGTTCCCTCAAGACGCTGTTCGGATCGATCTTCCGTCCCCTGGCCTGGCTAATGGGCGTCAGTTGGGAACACGCCGATGAGGTCGGCAATCTGTTAGGCATCAAGATCTCGCTGAATGAATTTGTAGCCTACGGAACCCTGGGGAACTACATCCAGAACGCCGCTCTTGACGAGCGCGCACAGATCATTGCCACCTATGCCCTATGCGGATTCGCGAACTTCTCTTCCATCGGTATTCAATTGGGGGGGATCGGGGCTTTCATACCCAAGCGCCGAGGAGAACTAAGCCGCATAGCACTCCGGGCCATGTTCGGAGGGGCTATTGCCTCCTGGTTGACGGCAACGGTGGCAGGAATACTTCTATAGGCGCATCCCGGGTGGCGGTATGCGGCTAATCCTTCTTGGTCCTCCCGGAGTCGGCAAGGGTACTCAAGCCCGCCGTCTGGCCGAGTATTTCACGATCCCACAGGTGGCCACCGGGGACATGCTGAGAGACCATATCCGTGATAAGACGGACCTGGGCCAACAGGCTCAATCCATCATGGCCCGAGGCAAGCTGGTCCCCGATGATGTCATACTGGCCATGGTGGAAGCCCGACTTCGGGAACAGGATGCCCTGGATGGCTTCATTCTGGATGGTTTCCCCCGCACCGTACCTCAAGGGGTCGGATTGACCGCCATTCTGGAGCGACTGAGCGTCACGTTGGACGCCATTGTCTCCGTTACAGTGCATTCCGATATTGTCCTCAGCCGTCTATCCTCCCGCCGTACCTGCACGCAATGCAACGCGGTGTACAACCTAGTGATCCATCCACCCCGGGTGCTGGGGGTATGTGACGCCTGCGGCGGCACCCAGCTGATCCAGCGCGAGGACGACCGGCCGGAGACCATCCGGAAGCGGCTGGATGTTTATTACGAGCAGACGTTCCCCCTGCTGGCCTACTACCAATCCACCGGATTGATCCGGGAAGTTCCCGGTGACGGCACAATTGATGAGGTCTTCCAGCTCATCCTGGCCTCGCTGCCCGAAGAGTCGATCCGAGCCTGAGTCACCTGATGTCCCTATCATGATACGCATCGGGATTACAGGTGGACTTGGTTCGGGTAAATCCACCGCCGCGCAGTTTTTCGCCGACCGCGGTGCGCAAATCTTCAATGCCGACATGGAAGCCAAACTGATCCTCCTCCGTCACGTTCCCATTGGACGGGCTGTTCTCGATGCCTTCGGTGACGCCGTACTCAATGAGGTCGGAGAAATTGATTTCGGCCGGCTGGCGGCCTTCGCCTTCGCAAAACCGGAGCGGCAGAAACGTCTCAACGAGATTATCCACCCTGAAGTAATCCTGGTGGCTGACCGGGCTATGATGGAGGCCAGCCGACGCGGCATCCCTCTGTTTGTCATGGACGTACCACTGCTCTTTGAGGCCCGTATAGAGCAGTATCTGGACTACACCATTGCGGTCGTCGCTGATGAGAGTGTGCGGCTCAAACGTGCCATGAACCGGGGAACCCTGACCGAAGCGGATATCGAGAAACGCATCCGTCTCCAGCTTACCGACGAGGAGCGGGCAGCTCTGGCAGATTTTGTGGTCGAGAATAACGGGACCATTAAGGAACTGGAGCGGCAACTTCAGGACATCTACGACAGCCTCATCGAAACGCACCTGGCCTAAATCACTCCGCGGCGGTCCAAATCAAACGCTCTTCACGGTCATTGATCCAGCACTGATCCCCATAGCGATAGCGCCGCATGGCGCAACGCGACACCGACTCCAGATCATTCCATGTATATAAGGTCAGCTAGCGCAGGTCTCCGCGGAAGGCGATGGGGCTGTCCAGGATCTCTTTCAGGACAATGGCCTGCTGCAGGGGAGTCAGGCCAGCCAGTCTGCTCTCAGCCAGAAAAGGCTTGCCAGCAGGGACGGCGGGTTCAGGAGGGGGTGCAACATAGGCCGTGACTACCTCCTCTGGCACCTCTGGTTCCGGTTCCATATCCAGTACTGCCGGAGGTTCCGGTTCCTCGGGAAGGACCGCTTCCTCCTCCGGCCGAAGCGCGGAGGGTACCATATCCCGAGGGATGCCGAGACCACGTAGGATATCCTCCAGGGGCAATCCCGGTTTAGGCGCCGGTTTGGGCGCTGGTCTGGGTGGACCAGGTGGCGGCGGGGTCAAGGGAGGGGGTTGTTCCTCGGCCGTCACTTCCTCAGCCTGGAATCGGAAAGGACGTTCCTGTGGTGGTGGGATTTCAGCCGCGACCTCTTCCTCAGGCGGGAGCTCTTGTTGGGCCTCCTTTTCTTCGGCCTTGGCCATCGCCTGGAGTGCCCGACGTTTACGCGCTTTGGCCCCTAAAAAGGTGGACAGCAGCCACCAGATGACTATGATCCAGAACAGGGGGCTGTCAAAAAAGCCCATTAGTCCCTGGATCGTTTAGGGCTGGACTCAGGACCTTCTTCGGGAGATCCTTCGCCTTCACCTTTTTCCGGTCCGGCTATGGAATGGCGCATCCCGGTGTCCGCCTGGATGTTCTGCATGCGGTAATAATCCATGATGCCCAGATTGCCTTCACGGAAGGCCTGCGCCATGGCCCGAGGCACTTCGGCCTCGGCTTCCACGACTTTGGCGCGCATCTCCTGGACAGTAGCCCTGAACTCCTGCTCGGCAGCCACCGCCATGGCGCGGCGGGTCTCCGCCCGAGCCCGGGCCACTTTCAGATCCGCTTCGGCCTGTTCCGTCTGAAGATCGGCGCCCACGTTCTTTCCCACATCCACATCCGCAATGTCAATAGACAGGATGGCGTAGGCCGTCCCGGCGTCCAAACCCCGTTCAAGGACCATCCGGGAAATCGTATCTGGATTCTCAAGGACCGCTTTGTAGTCCTTAGAAGACCCGATAGCGCTGACGATTCCCTCACCAACCCGGGCGATAATGGTCTCTTCCGTCGCACCACCGACCAGTTGCTCGATGTTCGTGCGCACCGTCACCCGGGAACGCACCATCAGCTGGATGCCATCCTTGGCTACGGCACTTATCTTCCCCGTCTTGGGGCAGTCAATCACCTTGGGGTAAACACTGGTCTGCACAGCCTCCTGGACATCCCGGCCGGCCAGGTCAATGGCGGTTGAGGTTTCGAAGGACAGATCAATATTGGCCTTGTCTGCGGCAATCATGGCGTTGACCACCCGGGATAACGATCCTCCTGCCAGAAAGTGGGTTTCCAGATCTTCCGAAGCGATCTGTTTCAATCCCGCCCGGTGTAAGTTGATGATCCCGTTTACAACCTGGCGAGGCGGTATTTTCCGGATCCGCATGATAATGAGCTTGATCAGTGAGATTTGGCGCCAGCCTATGGAGACCAGCGCCTGAATCCACAGTCCTACCGGAATCAGGTAAATGAACAGGATAAACAGTACGAGAATAATCGGGAGAATAAAGACAAGACTGGTCATGTGCTGGTTACTCCTTCTTGGCCTCTGAGACGAGGCGTATAAAAGCCGTGTTGCCCTCCACCTTGATCACTTCCACCGGGGAGCCCTTGGGGACATGCTCACCGCGGGTGGTCACGTTCACGTGACGCCCACCGAATTCCGCTTTCCCGGTGGGCATGCACTTCGTGAGTGTGGTTCCGACCTGCCCGACCAACGTGTCAACACCCATGGCGACACTATATTCTTCGGCGGTGATGGGAACGTTGCGTTGGAAAAATTTGCTGGTGATGAATATTCGCAGGAGCAAGATGGTGCCGATGATGCCCCCCAAGATGCCGATGTTCAGACCCACGAAGGCACGCTCGATCTGATCCGGAGTGGGGTAATCCCCCAGCAGCATCTTGTACATGCCCCAGATCATGAGGGCGATGCCGCCGATCCCGGCCAGTCCGAAGCCGGGAATGGCGACAATCTCCAACAGCAGCAAGGTGAGTCCACCCAGGAAAATCAGGACCTCGGTGAAATTGGCCAGCTGGGCGATGAAGCTGGTCCCGAAGAAGAGCAGGAGGGCAATCGTGCCGATGATGCCACCGACCCCGAATCCGGGGGTGCGCAATTCAAACAACAGGCCCAGGAAGCCGATACTCATGAGCAGACTGCTCACGATCGGATCGGTCAGGAAGCGCACGATGTGTTCGGACCAGCTGGGAGCGAAGGCGATCACCTGTGCATCGCTCAGATTCAGGCTGGCGAGCACCAGATCGAAGGAATCATGTTCCTCGTCGGCGATTCCCAGGCGCAGGGCTTTTTCGGTGGTCAGGGTAATGAGCTTGCCCTCCTTGCTACCCTCAATGTCCTCCAGGTAGAGCGTATCCCCTTCTACGAGGATGTAGGGAACTTCCATTTCCTCATCGACCATACCCTCAGCGATACGGGTTGGCCGGCCCCGAGCTTCGGCCGTGGCGGACATTTCCTCGCGCATATATGAGATCACTTTTTCACTAGCCTTCTTGCCTTCCATATCCACCGCAGTGGCCGCCCCGATGGTAGCCCCTTTGGACATGATGATCTTTTCACAGGAAAGCGCGATCAGGGCACCGGCGGAAATGGCCCGGCGATTGATGAAGGCGATGGTGGGAACCGTCGAGGACATGATGGCGTCCTTGATGCGGGTCGCGCCATCGATCCGGCCCCCGAAGGTATCGATATCGAAGATAATGGCATCCGGCCGCTCACGCTCGGCTTGCTCAACTACCCGCTCTATAAAGGGCGGCAGCCCCAGATCGATCGTGCCCTGGATGGGAACCCGATAGACCTTGCCGGCGGGAAACACCATCGATACAGCCGTCAGTGACCATACTAGGAAGAGTGTGCGCATTGCACAGCGATATTATAGGTCTTGCCCTGAAAAGTCAATGTGTTTCCGACGGAAAAACCACTTCGGTTGAATCCTAATGTATCGGTAATTTCTGCGGAAACAGATCACGCCATAACCATTCAATGATCATTGCTTAACCGGCTGTTACGTTCTATCGCCTGGATCCTGAACCGGATGCCCCGTCCCTGGGCTCTTGCTCTAGGCCGTCTGCTGGGAAGAGGACTCTATCTTTTCTTCCCTTACCGCAAAGACGTAGCTCGGGACAATCTGAGGCTGGCCTTCCCGGAGTTCACGAACCAGCAACGGCGGACAATCCTGTACCGAACCTACCAGCACTTCGGGATGGTCCTCATCGACTTCTTGCGCATACCTACACTGAGCCTTCAGAATCTGGAGGCACTCATTCAGATGGATGACACGCAACTCCGGGAAGTGCACGAGCGGGGTGGTGGTGCACTCATCATGAGTGGTCACCTGGGCAATTGGGAGTTGATGGCGCGCAAGTTGGTCTCCCGGAGGTATCCCCTCACGGCCGTGATGGTGCCCCAGCGGGGAGCAGGTGGGGCCTTCGTGCAGGCTATCCGTGACCGTATCGGCTGTGAGTACATTCCCAAGAAGACCTCCACGCGCCAGATGCTTCGTCTGCTAAAGGAAGGGCGGTTCCTGGGCCTGGTAGGGGACCAGGATGCCCGCAAGAGCGGTGTGTGGGTCAGCCTGTTCGGCAGACCTTCGTCACGGCCGAGAGGCAGTGCGGTCTTCGCCTTGCAGACAGGAGCACCGATCATCGTCGGCTGGTGCCTACTACAGAAAGACCGGCGTTACCACCTGCAATTCAAATCCATAAGTACGGAAAACCTGCCCGCATACCGCGACCAAGCCATTCAGACTCTCACCCAGCGTTACACATCGGCCCTCGAGACTGCGATCCGGCAACACCCGGAGCAGTATTTCTGGTTCCATCGCATGTGGAAAACGCGCCCAGTCAACACATGAGACGGATTCCCGCCACTGATTCTGAAGCCCCCTCGCTTTTCCGGCAGGTGATCCAGTCAGGAGGGTTGGCGGTGTATCCAACGGATACGCTATACGGACTAGGATCCGATGCTCTGAATCCGACTGCGGTTGAACGCCTGGCTGCCTTGAAGGGCCGGGGAGGTCCATTCAGTGTGATGGTGGGCAGCTTCGATCAGCTGAGGGAATATGCGTTGGTTTCCGCGGATATCACAGACAAATTACTCGGGATGTTGCCGGGGCCATATACAATCATCCTTCCTGCGCGCATTCCTGAGGATTTCTCAGCAGGCGTCATCGGATCCCAGAGCCGGGTAGGATTTCGAATCCCGGACCACCCTTTTATTCAGGCGACCTGTCAGCAGAACGTGCCGCCGATCATTTCAACGAGTGTTAACCGATCAGGGGAGCCACCCCTCCAAGACCCGGAAGAGATTGCCCGTCAATTCGATAAGCAGATCGATCTGCTGGTGGATGCCGGGCCTCTGCCGTCGTCCAGGGGGAGTACCATCGTTGACGTTAACATAGAGCCCTGGCGTATTCTTCGCCAAGGCGACGGCCGACTGTAGCCCGCGATGAGAACCTACCGGCGCTTCATCAAGTATCTCACCCGCTATTGGTCCCTGATCATTCTGATCTTGGTGCTGTCACTCCTATTTGTTACCCTGAATTCCCTTTCACTATGGATGGTGGCCTCCCTGATCAATACCATCATGGTCAGCCCGGAGAATATTCAGGTCGGGCCAGTGGACCTGTCGGCTGCGGGCAGCTTTTACGACGTACTCAGAGCCTGGACCGCCCGGCTGATCCAACAAGCTTCTCCCCTGAAGACCCTGGCTCGTCTGTGCTGGGTCCTACTGGGCGTATTCCTGGCGAAGAATATATTCTTTTACCTGAAGAACATGGCCGCCGGGATTATGGAAAACCGCCTGATACGCGACCTGCGGGACGATCTGTTCAACCACGTGCAGACCTTATCCCTCTCCTATTTTGAACGTCAAAGGTCAGCGGAGATCTCTTCCATCGTGCTTAACGACGTGACGGCCGTGCGCCGGGCTTTCACGGTAAGCCTGCAGAAAATCGTGGTCGAGCCGATCAATATCGCTGTATTCGCCTCCATGCTGTTTATTATCAGCTGGCAGTTGTCTCTGCTGGCGATACCCCTCATTCCGCTGGCAGGGTTTATCACGACGCGTCTGGGGCGGATCATACGTCGGCGGGCAAAGCGAACCATGAAGCAGATCGCCGGGGTCATGAACGTCCTTCAGGAATCTCTGCGGGGGATCCGGATCGTCAAAGCCTTTGTGATGGAACGGGACGAAGCCAAGCGGTTCAAGCGTGAGAACCAACAGTACTACCGGTTGGTCTTCCGACGCTTAAGCATCAAGAACCTGACCACGCCCGTCAACGAGTTGATTGGGGTCTTTTTCGGGGTGATTCTGCTGTGGGTAGGTGGGCAGCAGGTCCTCATAGGCAGAGGTGTCGGTCCCGAAGAGTTTATGAGTTACGTCATCTTCCTGTTTGCCATGCTCCAACCCCTGCGTATCCTGAGTACGGTGCACGCCGATATTCAAGTCGGGCTGGCCTCCGCCGAGCGCATCTTCGATCTCATGGATGAACCGCCGCTCATCGTAGAAAAAGCCAACGCGACCGAGCTCACCGACTTCCAGGATGTCATCCGTATGGAGAATGTGACGTTCACGTATGAGGGGAGCAACCGGCCCGCCCTGTACGATATCGACTGCGAGATTAAGAAGGGGGAAATTGTGGCGTTAGTGGGTGTGAGCGGTGCCGGCAAATCCACCTTTGCGGATCTCGTACCGCGGTTCTATGATGTAACGAAAGGCCGGGTAACCATCGACGGGCTGGATGTACGCGACGTGAAGGTGAACTCGCTGCGAAAGCTGATCGGTATCGTGACCCAGGAAACGCTCCTGTTCAATACGACCGTTTACGACAACATACTATATGGTGACCCGAAAGCCACTGAAGGCCAGGTGATAGCCGCCGCAGAAGCCGCACACGCATGGGAGTTCATCCAGGAGCTGGCCGATGGACTGGATACGGTGATCGGTGAACAGGGAATTCAGCTTTCTGGAGGCCAACGACAGAGACTGGCCATCGCCCGAGCACTGTTAAAGAATCCTCCCATACTCATTCTGGATGAGGCCACTTCCGCCCTGGATTCAGAATCAGAGAAGCTGGTTCAGGATGCCATCCAGGCCCTGGTGCAGGAACGGACCGTCATCGTGATCGCCCACCGTCTCTCCACGACCCAGAATGCCCACAAGATACTCGTTCTGCATGAGGGACGAGTCATAGAATCGGGGACCCACGAGGAACTATTAAGACAGGGTGGCCGTTATCACAAGCTGTACCAAACCCAGTTCAGTAGTTAACGCCAGCACCTGTAATCCGGCGCGATATGACCATCGTTCATGAATCCAACTCCCAGGGAGCTCCATGAGCATCCGTATCGGCTTCTTATATCTCTACCACGAATACCACGTCTATCACAGCGCCCCGATTGCGTTTGAATTATCCCAGCTCGATCCGGATCTCGAAGTCATTCTGCTTTCTGCTACCGATAACAGTACCGATTCACTAACGAAGCTGAGTGCACATTACCCTGGTCACAGGTGCCGGATTCAAGCTCTCTCCCAGCCATGTACTTTCCGCTATCTGAACGTTGAGCGGTTACGATTTCCGCCGCCGCGAGCCATGGTGACACGTCATGCGGCCTTTCTCAGGGAGATGGATGTTTTGGTCGGGACCAATCACCCGGTCGCCACCACGCTCCGTGAGGCGGGCGTAACCAAGCCCAAGCTCATCATGGCATTTCACGGCGCGGGAGACCGGGCATACGGTTTCAAGCAGCGCCTGGAACAATTTGACCTCCTGCTGTTATCGGGACCCAAAAAGTATCGCCGTCTTGAGGCGTCGGGGATCCTGCGCGAGGACAACTGGGCCATTGTGGGCTACTCAAAGTTTGATGTCGTACCGGCAGATGCGAACACCGCCGCGCAGCTCTTTCCAGAGCTAAAACCTATCGTCCTCTATAATCCGCACTTCAGGCGCCATCTGTCGTCCTGGTATAGATGGGGCCGGGAAATCCTTGACTTTTTCGTGCACACTTCCCGGTACAACCTGATTTTTGCACCCCATGTGGAGTTGAAAGGCCGCAAGCAACGGTGGTTGGCACTACGAAAATACAGATCCCACCCCCATATCCACGTTGATCTCGGAAGCCCGCCTTCGATCGATATGACATATCCCAGAATCGCAGACATCTATCTGGGTGATGTCAGCAGTCAGATCGGTGAATTTCTGCTCAAGCCACGCCCATGTGTGTTTCTCAACAGC
>CP070656.1:189857-195598 GCA_020355065.1 Fidelibacterota bacterium
CATCAGCGGCACGAAGGTGCGCGAGCAGCTCCGCGGGGGCGAGCGGCCCGACCCGCGCATCATGCGTCCGGAGACCGCAGACATCCTGATCGAGGCGTATCGGGGCTGATGCGCCCGCCGGCCGCTCGAGGTGCGCTGAGATGAGGATCCGGACGCACTCCATACGTTATGCCTGTGTGGCGGCTATGACTATGCTCACCACCTTATCCGGCCAAGTGACGGGGCTGGCGGGTTGGGATATCTTTCTTGACCCAGGACACGCCGGCACGGATCAGAACGTAGGCATTTTTGGCTACTCGGAGCCGGAATGCCAGCTGCAGGTAGGGTTGCAGCTGCGTGATCTTCTGCTAATCAATACCGATATTGACACTGTATATATGTCCCGCTACACCGATCAGGATATGGCCAACATGGATCGAACAGGAAGTCTTTTACAACGCATTGATGTAGCCAATAGCCTGCAGGCCTCTTGGTACCACTCGCTGCACAGTAACGCCGGCTCATCTACTGCCAACAATGTACTGATGCTGTGGGGCCAATATACAGATGGTAATGAGAAAGTACCTGTTGGCGGTAAGGCTATGAGCAGCATTATGCTCGACAAGCTATCCGGAGGCATGAGGATTACCGCCCTCGGCTCATTTGGGGACTGCACTTTCTACGGTGGCACTAATTGCCCATATCTCGCAGTTAATCGACTGACTACGATGGCATCAGAGCTCAGTGAAGCCGGTTTCCATACGCACCCCGTTCAAAACCAGCTGAAAATGAGCGCCTCCTGGCAACGTCTGGAGGCCTACTCCTTTTACTGGCCCATACTGGAGTATCACGAGATCGAGCGGCCGCCGGTGAGTATCCTGACGGGGATCATCCGGAATCTCGAATCCGGGGTACCGATCAACGGTGCCACGGCAACCGCCGGGGGCATAGCCGACACCACCGACACCTACGAAAGCCTGTTCCACAAATATTCCACAGACCCCGAGCAGCTGCACAACGGCTTCTACTTTCTGGAGAATGTGGCAGGAGAGACGGTGGACTTGATCGTCAGTGCACCAGGGTATTACCCGGACACCCTGGAGGTGGCGATGATCGATACCTTCTTCACTTTCGAGGATGTGAACCTGGTATCCAGTATGCCACCCACCGTGGTCATGACCATACCGGCGGAGGGGGACAGCGTGTTTCCGTCCTGGGATCCGATTATCATCCGCTTCAGCCGGCCCATGAATCCCACCTCGTTCGAGGCTACCTTCATAGCCCCCGGGGGTATAACCGGGACCTACTCCTGGGGTGACGACAACCAGCAGGTCACTTTCACCCCGGACAGCGCGCTGGGATTCCTGACCGAGTATACGATGGTGATTTCCGGGGAAGCACAGGATGCGTACGGCCATCCCTTTGACGGCAACGTAGACGGCACCGGGGGCGACGGTCTGGTGATCACGTTCACTACCGGACCGGAAGACCTGGCCCCGCCGGAATTGGTGGCCCTATATCCGGTTTCCTATTCGACGGGAACCGAGCTGCTGCCGCTCATCAACCTGGAATACAACGAGGAGATCGATGACAATTCCATTCTTACCGGCACAATAAATCTCGTCAGGTATAGCGGGCTAGTCCCGGTGCCGGGTGAGGTCCGTCACTATGTGGTAGGAGGACGAAGCACGCTGAATTTCTTTCCCCAGGAGCGGCTCTGGGCCCATCAGACGTATCTGATCAACATCGAGCCGGGACTAAGGGACGTGCTCGGTAACGAGGAAACCGTCAGACGAGATTTCCGCTTCACTACCGGGGATCAGACATACGATGCTACGGTCATAGATAACTTCGAGAGCGGGGTGGGGAACTGGTGGCCCCCAACAGAGAGTGGCAGTACGATAGGATACGCTGATTCACTTAACATCCGGAGCGGTGAGAACACCATGGTCAACCTGCTGACCGGTAGCGGCACTTCCATGGAGCTCAGCTATGCTTGGGATACTTTGGCAGCTACCTGGCTTATACGTGAACACTTAAGCGGTGGAACTCCCCAGAACGTGTATTTCAATGATGAATACAACATGCAGGTGTACATGTTCGGGGACGGCAGCGGAAATAAATTTAGATTTTGCGTTGATGATAGCCAACCCAGCATGACGACGGCAGGTCATGAAGTGAGTCCCTGGTACACCATCGACTGGATCGGCTGGCGGCTGGTGTCGTGGGACATGTTGTTCGACGGCACGGGGACCTGGATCGGGGACGGAAACCTGGACGGGAGCATGCGTTTTGACAGCTTCCAGATCACGTACGTGCCTGGCAATCCATCCTATGGAACGCTCTACTTTGACGATCTGCGGATCGCCATGCCGCGGACGTACGAAGTCGCCGATGGGGAAGGCTCTTTGCCGATAGAGTTCGCCCTGCACGGGAACTATCCCAATCCGTTCAATCCCAGCACCACGATCACGTACGAGGTGCCTTTGGGGACGCAGGGACGTTTGACGGTCTACAATTTGCTGGGCCAGCCGGTGCGCAGGCTGGTGAAGGGCTGGATGGAGCCAGGCCGGTACCAGGCGGTATGGGATGGCCGGGACGATGCAGGCCAGCCGCTGGCGTCGGGGGTGTATATCTACTCGCTGGAAGCGGGGGACGTGCACCTCTCCAGGAAAATGGTGCTGACCAAGTAGACCGGCTGGGGTAGGGGCAATATCCTGTTTGATCTGCTTGGATGGCAGCGTAACATTGGCCATGATGAGATCTGATCGCCGACACAGCCAGCTGCGACGTCGCGGTACCGAGACCATGGTTCGCTCACGGGCAGGCTAAGAGCATCCGATCACATTGAAGAACTGAGAAGCCCTGAGCGAACCGCTCGGGGCTTTTTCGTATGGGTAAGGAAATCCATAATAACATCCACATAGAGGAACAGACCCATGAAAAAAGGAGTGCAGAAAGTCGTTCTGGCCTATTCGGGGGGATTGGATACTTCCATCATCATTCCCTGGTTGAAGGAGCACTACGGTTGTGAGATCATCGCGTACGTGGCCAACGTGGGCCAACAGGATGATTTCAATGCCGTAAAGCGGAAGGGCCTGGAGACGGGTGCATCCCAGGTGGTGGTGGAGGACCTACGCGAGATTTTCCTGACCGATTTCGTGTTTCCGACCCTGCGTGCCGGGGCCATATACGAACGCAAGTACCTATTGGGCACGAGCATGGCAAGGCCGCTGATCGCCCAGCAGCAGGTTAAGGTGGCTGAGGAATACGGGGCGGATGCCGTAGCCCATGGTTGCACGGGCAAGGGCAACGACCAGGTGCGTTTCGAGCTGGCCTATATGGCTCTGAATCCCAAGCTGAAGGTGATCGCGCCGTGGCGGGAATGGGATATCAGTTCGCGGGAGGACGCTCTGGCCTATGCCGCCGCCCACAGCATTCCTGTGAGTGCCAGCATGGAGAAGATCTACAGCCAAGAGGAGAACATCTGGCATCTCAGCCACGAGGGTGGGCCCCTGGAGGACCCGTGGTACGAGATGGACGACAATATGCTGCAATGGACCACGCCGATCCGTGAGACGCCCGACGAGCCGGAGACCATCGAGCTGGAATTCGAACAGGGTTTGCCTAAGCGGCTGAACGGCGAGTCGATTGATCCGGTCTCACTGGTGACGCGCCTGAATACCCTGGGCGGCAAGCACGGCATCGGTGTGGTGGACATGGTGGAGAACCGGATGGTAGGGATGAAATCGCGCGGCATTTACGAGACACCTGGGGGGACGATCGTTTATACAGCCCACCGGGAGCTAGAAGCCCTCACCCTGGACAAATCCTCCCTGCACTACAAGGACGTAATCGCCGAGAAGTATGCCACCATGGTGTACAACGGGGAGTGGTTCACCCCGCTGCGGGAAAGCCTGGACGCTTTCGTGGATACATTCCAGAGTTGTGTTACGGGAACGGTACGATTAAAGTTGACCAAGGGTCACTGCCTGATCGCGGGGCGGAAATCGCCCTACTCTCTGTACCGGGAGGATTTCGCCACGTTCGGCAAGGACGATGTGTACGACCAGAGCGATGCGGAAGGGTTCATTAATCTGTTCGGTCTGCCCATGAAGGTGGAAGCCCTGCTGGCCGAGTTCGGTGTCAAGAAGGGTAAGTACCGGGCTCCGGACTATTTCCGCACTTTCAAGAGGGACTAAACCATGAAGGACAAGGTCTGGCAGGATCGTTTCTCCAAGAGCCTGGATCCCCGGGTTCATGCACTCAACCGTTCGCTCACTTTCGATAACTGGCTGGGGCCTTACGATGTACAGGTCTCCATCGTCTGGTCACAAGCCCTACGCCGGTGTGAAGTGATCGATGATGAGGAGCTGGAAAAGATCATCCAGGGACTGGAGGGGATCGGAGAGGAACTGGAGGAGGGGGAGTTCGAGTTCCTGGAGAGCGATGAAGACATCCATATGGCGATCGAGCGTCGGCTGGCGGAACGTATCGGAAAACCGGCGGATAAACTACACCACGGCCGCAGCCGCAACGACCAGGTGGCCACGGACCTGCGGCTGTTCGTGATGGACCACTCGGATCAGATCCAGCAGGCTTTGCGTGCCGTGATCAAGGTCCTTGCCGAGCTGGCAGCAGAGTATGTCGATACGCCGTTTCCGGGGCACACGCATCTTCAGCAGGCTCAGGTCGTTTCCCTGGGGCACCTGCTGCTGGCCCATGCCTGGAGCCTCAAGTCCGATGCGGAGCTGTTAAGTGCTGTGGCGAGCAGCTCTTCCAGCTGCCCGTTGGGTGCCGCGGCCTTGGGAGGTTCGGCGGCAGCCGTTGATAGGGAATGGATTGCCAAGGAGCTAGGTTTCACCAAGGCGTCGGAGAACAGCGTGGAAGCGGTCACCTCACGCGATTTCGTGCTGGACATGCTGTACGGACTGTCCCGTCTAGGGGTCCATCTCAGCCGATTGGCGGAAGACTTCATCCTGTGGAACAGCCAGGAATTCGGATTCATAGTCCTGGACGACAGCGTAGCCACGGGGAGCAGTCTCCTGGCGCACAAGAAGAATCCGGATGTGTTCGAGCTGGCGCGGGGGAAATGCGGCCGCCTGGTGGGGAATCATGCCGGCTTCCTGACGACAATGAAAGGTCTGCCCCTGGGCTACAACAAGGATTTTCAAGAGGACAAGGAGCCGCTGTTTGACTCGGTGGATACCGTCCTACAGATATTACCGGCGCTGGAGGCGGCCCTGGGTGGGGTCACCTTTCAGACGGATACGATCTCCCAGGCGCTATCCCCGCTGCTGAAGGCGGAACGGATCGTCCAGTACCTGACCGAGAGAAGTGTGCCCTTCCGCGAAGCGTACGGTGCAGCCGGCAGACTGGTGAAGGAGGCGGAAAACCAGGGAATCCTTCTAGAGAAGCTCCCCATCGAGGCGTATCGAAAGGTATCGAATGTGTTTATGAAGGATATCCAGCATATCCTAGCCGAGGGATGGCAAATACCGGGTGATGGGGTGCTAGGCGGGAGCCACGTAAAGTCGGTCCAGCGTCAGATTAAGGCCGTGAATGCCTGGCTGGAGGGGCGATAGGGATTATTCCAGCGAGTCCAAGAAGCTGAGAAGAGCCGTATTAAAGGCGGTAGGATTCTCCAGATTGCTCAGATGAGCTGAGTCGGGGATGATCGACAGCTGGGCTTGCGGCAGATGGTCCTGTAGTCGTTGGGCCGCGTCAATAGGTGTCAGAGCATCCTGTTCACCTACCAGAAC
>CP070656.1:195698-207868 GCA_020355065.1 Fidelibacterota bacterium
ACCAACATTGACGTGGGAGCCATCTTCAGCGGTTACCTGGGTCTGCTACTGGCGGGTGGTGTGTATGCGGCGGCGGGAATTTTCTGCAGCGCCGCCACCGGCAACCAGATCACCGCCTTCATTCTCGGGTTCCTGATCGTGTTCACCTTTTTCATGATGGACAAGGTGCTGTTCTTTATCCCCAGCTTCCTGGCGGGGATCGTGCAGTTCATCAGCGTGGATTACCACCTGTCCAACATATCCCGGGGCGTGATCGATTCCCGCAATTTGATCTATTTCGGCACCATGATCGCGGCCTTTCTCATTCTGGCCGTCCGGGTGCTAGAGATACGGAAATGGAGGTAGTGCCATGATGACCATTACCAACCGGCGCAACTTCCTGATCTATACGGCGATCCTCATAGTGATCGTGATCTTAGCCAACCTGATTTCACGGCGTATTTACTACCGCTGGGACCTGACCAGGAACAAAGTCTATACCCTGTCGGAATCCAGCCGGAACATCATCCGCAAGTTGGATGACCGTCTGCTGGCGAAGGTGTATTTCTCGGATAACCTGCAAGGAGAGTACGCCAATAGCCGGCGATACCTCCAAGACTACCTTGAGGAGTTTCAAGCCTACTCAGGGGGCAAGTTTAGCTTTGAGTTTTACCGTCCGGAAGATGATGCCGAGCTGGAGCGGGAAGCCCAGCGCTATGGTGTTCCACCCATGCAGATGCAAGCCATAGAGAAAGACCGGATGGAGATCAAGAATGTATGGATGGGGCTGGCTTTCCTGTACGAGGACAAACGGGAGACCATTCCGGTGATTCAGTCTACCACCGGGCTGGAGTACGATCTGGCATCGGCCATCAAGAAGCTGATCGATACGGACAAGCGGATCGTAGGCATCGTCCAGGACACAGAGCGCGAAGGGAAGAACCAGAATATCCAGGACCTGCTGCGCCAGACCTACGTGGTGCGGGATGTGGATCTGGAGGCGACGTTGGCGCCGGATATCGACCTGCTGATCCTCAACGGAGTGAAGGACAGCCTGTCCACGGATGCCTTGTATAACCTGGACCAATTTGTCATGGCGGGCAAGCCGTTAGTCCTGGCCCAGAACAGGGTGAGCGCCGATCTCAACCGCGGATTCGGTTCGGAGATCAAGAGCAACCTGTTCGAAGCCCTAGAGCATTACGGTGTGAGCGTGACCCCCAACCTGGTGGCCGACCGCATCTGCAGCCAAGTACTTGTGGAGACGCAGCGGGGGATCTTCCGGGTACGCAACGCGGTGAATTACCCGTTCTTTCCCCTGATCCAGAACTTCAACAAGGATCATATCGTCGTCTCGCAAATGGAACAGGTGGGGCTCCTCTTCACGAACGAAGTGGCCGCAGCCTTTGATTCCACCCGTATAGGAACGGTGGAATTCCAGCCCCTGATGACCACCAGTCCATTCACGGCGGTTATGCCGGGTCCCACGTACATGCTGAGCCATCTTAACAATCCTACGTTCGCTCAATTAAATGGTGAAGGCCGGGTGGTGGCCGGTCTACTCAGCGGTGCAGTCACGAGTGTCTTCACCGAGGAGACCAAGCGGGTGGACGCGCCCGGTTTCATTCCCGGAACAGCCGGGGCACAGATCCTGGTAGTGGGGGATGGTGACTTTTTCTCCGATGAGTCAAGTGGCAGAATCCCGGAGAACCTGGACCTGGTTATCAACGCGGTGGATTACCTGGTGGGGGACGAGGAGTTGATCGCTCTGCGGGGCCGTGCGGTGACGACCAGGCCGCTGAAGGAGCTGTCGGACGGCAGCCGGCGGACCCTCAAGTGGGCCAATATCCTGGGCCCATCGGCCCTGATGATAGCCACCGGTTTACTCCGTTGGCGGGGCAGCCGGAGACGGCGGAGAATCCTGGAGGGAGCATATGAAAAGTAAACAGTGGCGCAACATTGGCATTTTCCTGGCCGTACTGGTGGTGATCTATCTGTTCACCCGGATGCAGGAAGGCCGCTATCGGGCCTCAGCAGATGAAGTCTTCGAGCTTGAGAAAGATGACGTCAGCCGTTTCGTGATGCAGGAGGGTGACCGCACCATCGAACTGATGCGCTACGATACCCTGTGGGTGGTTCCTGGTTTCGAAAACCGGAAGGTGCGGGAGTGGCGGTTGAACAATTTTTTCAACACCGTGCTGCCGGTTGAGCGGGAGAGCATGATCTCGGACATCCCGGAGAAGTGGGGTACGTATGGCGTAGACGATTCCAGCGGCCGGCACCTGCAGGTTTACGACATGGGCGGCGACCTGGCCGGTGACGTGGTGGTGGGGCAGTCCACCACCAACTGGCAGAGCAGCCATATCCGCATGGCGGGGGAGGATGAGGTTTTCCTGACCCGGAAAAGCATTTACCACATGATCTCGGCGGACACGTCGTTCTGGCTGGAGCCGCTGCCGGAACCGGAGGAAGAGAAGGAGGAAGCGGAAGAGGCGGAAGAAGAATAGAACCGCCAAGCCCGCCCTGCGGCGGGCCGAAGGGACGCCAAGAGCACAAAGAATCGAAGATAGGGCAGCCGGAAGGCTGCCCTTTTTGTTGGGGGGTGAATTGATGGTTCAGGTAATGAGCGGGGCCTACAGCAGGGCTCTGCCACAATTGCAGGGCGGTTCGCCGCCGATAAGTTGGGCAATCAGGATGGGAATGCGTATATTTGGCCCAAAGCTATGAGGAAGGTCCGTATCACCGTAGCGGGTCGTGTGCAAGGGGTGGGATTCCGCTGGTCAGCGCGGCGACAGGCAATACACTACAAGATCAACGGCTACGTGCGCAACCTGCCGAGTGGGGAGGTGGAAATGGTGGCCGAGGGGGACGACGCGGGAGTGGCCCAGATGATCCATTGGGCCCGTCAGGGGCCGTCCTGGTCGCACGTTGCCGATCTACGGATCGAAGAGCTGCCCTACGACAACGAATACCATGATTTCAACGTGAGGATCTAAAGGAGGCTGCCATGAGCGATCTGGACGTGAGGATCGTGCGGCTGGAGCCCATGCGGGTGGCCAGCGTGCGGGCCATGGGCATGAACCCGGAGAACGATGCCTGGGAGCAGCTGCGGGCCTGGGCGGAGCCCAAGGGACTGTTCGGGGATTTCGAGAAGTACCCGGTATACGGCTTCAACAATCCCAGTCCTACAAAGGATAAGCCGGAGTACGGCTATGAGTTCTGGCTGCAGGTGGGACCGGAGGTACAATCCGAGGGTGAGGTGGAGGTGAAGGAGGTTCCGGGGGGCTTGTACGCAGTTACGTCGTGCAAGATATTCGGCGATCCCCAGGGATCTATCCTGGACGTATGGAAGCGGTTATTGGCGTGGGTAGAGGACAGCGAGTACAGCTGGCGTCACGTGCACGAGTTGGAGAAGCCGCACGATCCGCTGGCGCCGGAGGAGGAGCTGGTGCTGGATCTGTATTTGCCGATTGAAGAGTAGGGATAGTCAACCGCCAAGACGCGAAGGGCGGGAGGCGAGAAAGGATGTTAATGGGGGCAGGTAACTGCCCCTTTCCTATCAGTGGGAGTATTGCCCAGCGTCAATACTCGAAGGCGGAGTGTCCCAGGAATTCGCGGAGGATGGAGCGAGGCGGGACGACGTTTTCGTCTAGGTTAGCGACAAAGGAGAGGAAGGTGAGCAGTCGGCGGGCCTCGGGGTAGGCCGGGCTGGAGGAGGGGACGGTCCGGAGGACCTGCTCGGCGCGGGGCCGCAGGCCAGCCAATTCGTAGATCAAGGCCGAGTTGAACATGAAGTCAGCCTCTTCCTGGTAGGCAAAGATGTGCTGTTCCTCACCCAGTCGGACCCGGGGCCAGTGGAGGAGGGTTTCGGCGGCGTCGTGGCCACGAAACTGGGCATCCCGGACCAAGCGCCGGAGGAGCCGGCTATCGGAGCTGGAAATACGGTGCTCGTTATCCACGTTGAGCTGGGTGATGGCACTGATATAGATACGCTGGATGGTCCCGGCGCCCAGCTCTTGCGGGAAGATGGGATTGAGGCCATGGATGCCTTCCACGATAAGGAAGGCATCGGGTTCCAGGTGCACGGTTTCCTCGGTATCCAGGCCGCGGCCTTCCTTGAACAGGAAGCTCCGCCGCTGGATGGTGCGGCCGTCCAGCAAGGTCTCCACATCGTGGACGAGCCGGGGGACGTCCACAGCGCTCAGGGACTCGAAGTCGAGGGTGCCATCGGGGAGGGGGGTCATATCCTGGTGGTCGTGGAAGTAGTTGTCCATGGACAAGGCCAGGGTATCGAAGAGATTGACCTTCAACTGGATAGCCAGCCGCTTGGCGAAGGTGGTCTTGCCTGACGAGGAAGGACCGGCAATGAAGATGGTGCGTTTGCCGGGGAAATCACGGCAGAGTTCATCGGCGATATGGGCAATCTGCTTTTCGTGCAGTCCTTCCGCGACCCAGACCAGTTCCCGGGCCTGATCGCTCTCCAGCTGCCGGTTGAGCTGACACAGGTTATTGACCCGCAAGGCCCGGCCCCACTCCTCGCGCTGCTGAATGACAGCGAAGAGTTTGGGGCTATCGCGCAGGGGGGGCACTTCATGGGGCGGCAGGAGGCTGGGGAAGCGCATCACGAAGCCGTGGTCGTAGGGATCGAGGCTGAAGTGCTGCAGGACCTGGAGGTTGGTGGTCATGGGTTCGAAGCGGTAGTCCAGGTGGTGGCGGAAGCGGGCCGCGGGGATGGATTTCCGTCCCAGGCGCCGGAGGATCTCGAGCTTGTCCGGACGGTGGTGCTCTCGGAAGCGTTGATCCAGAATTTCCTGCTCAATCTCGATGAGTTCTAACGGGGTGCCGTCCCGGGTATAGTCCTGCAGGCAGTCGGTCAGGGCCTGGAGGTCCGCGGTGGAGGCAGGCACGTCCGGGCCAAAGTGGCAGTAGTATCCGCCGATGAAGGAGTGTTCGATGAACAGGCTGCGCGCCGGGAAGAGCTCCTCCACGGCGGCAGCCAGGAGGAATCCCAACGAGGCATGAGCCGCGCTAGGGTGGATACTGTCATTCAGGTATGCGTCCATCGAGGACCGGAAATTACATGCCTGTACGCCCGCTGGATCAGTTTTTTCGCTGAGCTACGCGGTGTGAGCGTGATCAGAATCAACACTGCCCGCGATGGCGGAATTAACTTTGACCTCACACATAGCGACCAGTGCAGAAATGGAAATCCATCGCCATAAGATCCATCGCGGGTACCACGGCTTCCCCACCCGACTCTTCATGCGGCTTTCATCGGTGGAGGGTGCTTTCTCACAGGTCCACGTTATTCTCACGGGGGGCGTTTTTCTCACGGCCCTGGCCCTTTCCATGGGCGCCCAGCCGTGGCAGCTGGGTTTGTTGGCGGCGGTACCCCACATAACCCAGATCTTTCAGCTGATCGGGGCGTACCTGGTGGAGGCCACCCACCACCGGAAGCTGACGGCAATTCTCGGGTTTGGCATATCGCGTTTGTTATGGATCGGGATACCATTTCTTTTTTTAATGCAGAACTCTCAGACGGCGGTGGCCTGGTTTCTGGCTATCATCATCGCGTCCTCGAGCCTGGGACTCTTGGCAGGCAACGCCTGGACCACCTGGATGGCGGATCTGATCCCCCCGCGTCTGCGGGGCCGTTATTTCGGTTTCCGGCACGGGATTATTGCCGCGGTGACCATTGGGTCCTCGGTGCTGGGGGGCATCTGGCTGGATTGGGGTGGTGATATACTAGGGGAAGCGACTGCCCTGACATACATCGTGGGCGTGGCGTCCCTGGCCGGTTTTGTCGGGGTGGTGCTGCTGGGGAGGCAGCCGGACATACACCGCCCGGAGGAGCGGAAGGCACCCCGATTCAGGGACCTGATCACCGGACCGGTCAAGAACCGCCAGTTCCGGCGGTCGCTGGAATTTTTCATGGCCTGGAACGTGGCGATCGGCTTCACGGCAGCTTTTTTCAATGTGCATCTGATCCGGGAGCTGGGGGTTTCCTTCATCACCATCGGCCTATTCCAGTCGGTGAATCCCTTTCTGGGCATCTTTCTATTCAAGTGGTGGGGTCGCATCATCGACCGTTTCCAGATCAGGTCCGTCCTGCTGGTGTCGGGACTGGTGGTGACCACGTTGCCGATCATCTGGCTATTTCCGACGAGTGAGCACCCGGGCTGGATCTGGGTTATTGCGATATTGAGTGGCCTGAGTTGGACGGGATTCAATCTATCCGCTTACACGTATCCCATGCGGTACAGTCCGCGTATCGGGCGTTCTTATTACCTGGCTTATTTCTATATCATCAGCGGTCTGGGGTTTGTGGTTTCCGCGCTGGCGGGAGGCATCTTCGCCCAGACGCTGGCGGACTGGCGGGTCAGCTGGCCGATCCTGGAGGGGCGCACCTTCATGGTGCATCACATCATGTTCGTCATCACGGCTGGCATGCGGGTGCTCTCATTGACTCTGCTGTTCCGTCTCCGGGACGTGAAAGCCGAGGGTACGATTGCGTTGGTCAGCCACATTGGGTCCCATATCTGGCGGGCGGCTTCGTGGGGCCGGCCTTTCCCGCGCTGGATTCGGCGGCGGATTCCGTCCAGCCCACCGACCGACACACCGCCTTTGAATATTCCTGATTAACTAGCTACCGGGGGATCAGTCCCTGCCTTTCAGGCGCTGGAGTAAGCGTCGGTCCCGCTTGGTGGGTCGGCCGGTCTTGCGCCGGTCCCGATAGAAAGCGCTCTCCAGGGTGCGCTGCAGTTGGGCCTGTTCGATCACTTCGGGGGATGTCAGATCGTCATAGAGGGCTGCGGCAATTCTGGGGGCGGTACGTCGTTGGTTCAAGCCGGTTATCCGGATTTGCTGCTTGTACATCTTGCGGGTGATCTGCAGTTCATCACCGATCTTGATGGATTTGCCCGGTTTCGCGGACTGGCCATTCAATTTCACCTTACCGGCCTGGCAAGCCTGGGTGGCCTGGCGGCGGGTTTTATAGAACCGGGCCGCCCAGAGCCACTTGTCCAATCTCAGCTCATCCACGGTGTGGAATCCATCAGGTAACTGACAAGTGTGGAATTCGGGAGTGTTGCTCTGAGCCCGTGAATCAGTATTCGGGTTTAATGCAGCTGTCAGGGACGCGTTCCCAGGTCTGGAAGCGTCGTCGGGCTGCTTTGCGGAATTCGCGATACAAATCCTTTTCGTCGAATTCCACGTTGGGTAGGGTTTCCTGGACTGCTTTCTTAATCACGGGACGCAGTTCCAGTTCCATGCGTTCGATCATTTCCACCAAGTTGACGCGGGCCATATTGTTCTCCTTAAAGGGGCATGTGATCGCAGGAAAGTCCGGGGGCAGCTTACGAAGGAACCGACCTGGGATGCCATATGGTTCTTACCAGCGCCAGCCCAGGGAGAGTCCGGCCTGGAGGATGGTGAGGGGCTCGGTTGAGAGCGGTGCGGCATCGGGAATAAAAATTCCCTGGATGAGGAGCATGGTTTGCAGGCCAACGTTGCGGCTGCGTTGGCGCTTGCTTCTGATTGCCAGCCCGACACCGCCGGTATATCCCAGCCGGCGCCCCTGTGATTTGCTGTCCCGCAGGGCATAGCCGCCGACACCGGCAGCGAGCTGTAGAGGTCCCAGGATCGGACAGATGGACAGCGAAGTGGCTTCCAAGGGGAAGGGTTTATCGAGGGCGTGGCGGGCAGGCAGGTTCAGGGTGGAATACTTCAGACCGGCGTCGAGGCCCAGGAATTTCCCTGTAAGGAGGGGTATGCGAAGGTTCACTCCGTAGCCGAATCCCTGGCCGTTGGTCTCACCCAGTTCACTCCCCATCGGAAGAGCGGCAATCAACCGGATCGTTGACTGGCGGGCCATGTTTTCCACCTGCCTGCGGATAAATTCAGACAGGGAGAAGCGGTGGTCCATTTCACGCTCAGGTTCCAGTGGTCTAGCCATGTCGGCGCGCAAGAGGTCCCATTCGTTCCGGAGACTTTGGATGAAAGGGTGGTTGGGTTCCCGTGATCGTGTAGCCAGGGGAAAGGCCACGCCGTAGAGGGAATCGGCGGGCACCAGGTTGCCCTGTGCTATGAGGGCTCGAGCCAGGTTGCGTTGGTTTGTCACACGCCTCAGGTCCAGGGGTGGAAACTCGGCAGCTACCTGCAAGGCCTGGCGGTAGAGTCTTTCGGCCTTGAAGGGGGCTCCCTCAGCGAAGGCCTGGTTACCTTCCTCCATGAGTTGATCCCACAAGACCTGCTGTGCTGAGAGGGGTATCAGGGACAGTGACGTGAGCAGCAGCAGGGATATCCGCCAGAAAGTTGACAACTGCTTGGAATACGCCTGGTTCTGCTTCTGCTTCACGGTGTGGATTGATCAGATCGACGGCAATTGTTTAGAACCTGTATACGGTAAAGACTGCAGGTAGCAAACTAGCCTTTTCGCGGCTGGCATGCAAGTTGATGGTGTATGATTCAGCTGTGTATGTGAGGAGCCCGTTTGGGTGGCGAGCTGGGGATTTCCGGTGGTCGTGACGGACCGAGCGGATGCTGACACCACGAAGTAAGGAGTCCGGTCGATCTAGGGCAGTGTACTGTGGCTCGGCATCGATAATCGGCGGTGGGAGGCCGGATTATCGGACGAGGGTCATCTTGATCGTATGCGTATACTCAGATGTGACCAGCCGTGCGAAATAGACTCCTGAGGGCACCGGTCGACCGGCTGCGTCGCTGCTGTTCCACACCACCTTGTTGTACCCGGCAGGTACATAGCCATCCACCAGCCTGGTGACCTCTCTACCCCGCATATCGTAAATGACCAGCAGTACCCGGGAGTGAGCCGGCAGCTCATATTTCAGGGTCGTGATCGGATTGAACGGATTGGGGTAGTTCTGGTGCATGACAAAGAACTGGGGGAGCGCTCCCTGATCGGCGACAGCCAGGGTACCCGTATCGATGGTGAGTTGGAAGGGCCCCTGAGCGGCCTGAACTGTATCCTGACCGGAGATGGCAACGATCGTCCACCAGAAGGTGGCCAGCATCAGATCCTGGTCCCGGATAGCCGCTACGATATCGGCATAGGAGACCTTGACTTCGTGGGACGTGAGACCGGCATACTCCCACTGAACAGTATTGCTGTCCAGCAACGTGAAGGTGTAGGTAACAGGATCCCCGTCGGGGTCGAGGGCGTCATCCCAGGCGAAGGTGAGCGAGTCGCCGATATTTTCGGGCTGGATATAGATCACCGAGGCATCGGCGGGTTCGAACAGATCGAACGCGGAGGGTGCATCGTTCAGGGCCTCCACGGTCAGGTTGAAGGTGTCCACCTGGGTGGCCTGGCCATCTGACACGCTCACCAGGATGCGAGCCGAACCGTGCCAGTTGGGTGCAGGAACCGCGTGCAGGATCGTATCCGTGATCGTCACGGCAACGGCCACTGTGTCCGAGATGGCGGAGTAGGTGAGCTGATCGCCTTCAACATCCTCAGCCCACAGCGGGATGGGGGGAGCTGCATGGTCCTCGTAGATATGGAAATCGGGAATGATGGCCACAAACTGCGGGGCATCGTTGACCGGAGCAACGGTCAGGAGCAGGGTATCACTGGCGAATAATGCGCGCCGGTCGGTTGCTAGGACCACGATGTGTACTTTCCCGAAGAAATTTTCAGAGGGGATAGCAATGAGGTCCAGATACTGACCGATGAGTAAGGTATCCAATCCATCTTCCAGCGCGGTAGCGCTAAACGTAAGCTGGTCACCCTCGTCCTGGTCGAAGAAGTACTCGGTCAGTGAAGGGATAAGGGTGGCGTATGGCGTGTCTTCCTCGATGGATTTGTTGGGTAAGCTCTGGAGGACCACCGGGGCGTGGTTGGGTGCAATCCCGGCGACGAAGCCGGAGAAATGGGTGGTCACTCCCGTTATGGTATGGGCGATGGTATTCACCGAGCTGGGCAGCGCTTCCCAAGTGCCGTCATATTCGTTGTAAAGGAGCAGTACCAGTTCGGATTCATCGAATCCCTCGGGGACCAGCTCCGGATCGTAGGGGACCGTGATGGTGACTTCAACACTGAACTGCGTGCCAGAGGGACCAAAGAAGAACATTGGCCCGGCCACATCCGCTCCAGCGGGTGGATCGGTGAACTCCCCGATCTGTATCTCGACGTCGCTGTCGAGAGCTCCGGCAGGTATGTCGATCAGCGCTCCTGCATCTGAGGTGACCGTACCGCCCTCGGAGCCCACGCTCATACCCTCGGTTATCCCGGAGATATTGACGAATACCACCACTTGGGCACTAGCCAAGCCACCCATCCCATCGCTGATCTCATAGGAGAATCCATCCGAACCACTGAAGTCCACGTCGGGTGTATAGGTCAGCGTACCGCCGGGATTGATCAGGACGCTACCGTGGACCGGCGTGGTGGTGCCCACAACCGTCAGGGCATCCCCGTCCGGATCGGTATCGTTGAGCAAGACATCGATGGTGACCGGGGTGTTGCTTTCGGTGAAGGCTTCGTCACGAGCGGCGATCGGTGGGTCGTTCACCGCGCCGATGGCAAGCGTGACGGTGGCGACATTGGACTCGGCCTGGGCTTCATCCACGGCCTGGTACTGGAAGGTGACCGAGCCATTAAAGCCTTGTTCAGGGGTATAGGTGAAGGAGCCATCCTCGTGGAAGTCCAGTTCGCCGCTGGTGGGCGGGGAGGCCAGGGCCGCCGAGAGGATCTCCTGGTCCACGTCGCTGTCATTGGCCAGCACTCCGGGAGCATTCACCGTGAGGGGTATGTCTTCGGTGCCGCTGTAGTTGTCGTTCTGCGCCACAGGGGCGTCGTTTACGGCCTGGACGGTTAGGGATACGGTTGCGCTGGCGGAGCCGCCATGGCCGTCATCAGCAGTGAACGTGAAAGCATCCGGCCCATAGTAGTCGGGAGCGGGTAGATAGGTCAGGTCCGGAGGGGTACCGGAAAGTGCTCCATGCGAAGGATTTTCGTCGACCGTGAAGGTCAGAGGATCGTCTTCCGGATCGGAGCCGGTGAGGGTGAAGTCTATCGACTGGTCTTCGTCGGTGGTTACTGACAGGGCATCGGCGATCGGCGGATCGTTCACCGCTCCGATGGCAAGAGTAACGGTGGCGACATTTGACATGGCCTGGTCTTCGTCTACGGCCTGGTACTGGAAGGTGACCGTGCCATTGAAGCCGTCGGCAGGTGTGTAGTCAAAGGAGCCGTCGGCGTGGAGTTCCAGTTCGCCACTGGCGGGCGGTGAGGCCAAGGCCGCTGAGAGAGGCTCCTGGTCCACGTCACTGTCATTGGCCAGCACGCCGGGGGCGCTCACGGAGAGGGGTATGTCTTCGGTGCCGGTGTAGCTATCATTCTGCGCTACGGGGGCGTCATTGACAGCCCGGACAGTGAGGGTTACAGTAGCGCTGGCAGTGCCGCCGTTGCCATCAGAAATGGTGTATTCGAAGCTGTCCGAGCCATAAAAGTCGGCAGCGGGAGAATAGGTGATAGTGCTATCCGGATTGATGTCAGTTGTGCCGTGTTCACCCTGGGTGGCCTCCTCCAAGGTGAGGTCGTCATTATCGGGATCGCTGTCATTGTCCAGGACGGCGATGGTGACCGGGATATCCTCATCGGTGGCAGCGGCGTTATCGACGGCTACCGGTGGGTCGTTGGCCGCGGTGATGGTGAGGGTCACAGTGCCTTCATCCGTCAGATCACCATCGCTGACCTGGAAGGTGAAATTATCGAGTCCGTGGTAGTCGGCATCCGGGGTGTAGGTCAGGTCGGGTGCCGTGCCAGAGAGCTGCCCGTGGGTGGGTTCACTGAGGACCTGGAAGTCCAGGGGCGGTGGGCTGTCGATATCGGATCCGGTGAGGGTGAGGGCGACGGGGGTATCTTCCTCGGTTGATATGGACTGGTCATCTGCCACGGGGGCGTCGTTCACAGCCCGGACAGTGAGGGTTACAGTAGCGCTGGAAGTGCCACCGTTGCCATCAGAGATGGCGTATTCGAAGCTGTCCGAGCCATAAAAGTCGGCAGCGGGCGTATAGGTGATAGTGCCCTCCGGATTGATGTCAGTTGTGCCGTGTTCACCCTGGGTGGCCTCCTCCAAGATGAGGTCGTCATAATCGGGATCGCTGTCATTGACCAGGACGGCGATGGTGACCGGGACATCCTCATCAGTGGCAACGGCGTCATCCACGGC
>CP070656.1:207968-212135 GCA_020355065.1 Fidelibacterota bacterium
AAGGTCAGCGGCGGCTTGAATTCCACGTACACCTTCGCCGACCGCGGCCAGTTGGCCCAGCGTGGATAGGCCAGGTACCCGTTGTGCAGGATCACCGGGTACACCGGTACCTTCATGGCCCGGAACAGCTTCCCCGTCGAGGCCACCGTGGGCAGGGTGCCCCCGTCCCAGTTAGCCTCCCCTTCAGGCATGAGTACGATCAACCGGTTGTCCCGCACCAGCCGGATCAGGTCCCGCACCGGCGTGGTCTGTGTCTGGAACTTCCGCGTGGCCACCACCCCCAGCTGCTTGAACAAATAGGCCATGAAGCCCCCGCGCAGGAACTCGTCGGTCATGATCCCCGCCGTCGCCTCGTGCTTGATGAGCCAACTGATCAGGAACGAGTCGTACATCCCGCAGTGGTTCGAGATGATGAAGCCGGGTCCCTTGGTGGGCCGGTGCTCCCGACCGATCAACACCGGCCGGTGGATGATTTGAATGAGCGGCCCGAACACGTACCGCATGAAACGGTAGGCCCAGGGATTGAATGTGCGCCCGCGATGGCGTTGCAGTGGAATCGGTCGGCCCTTTGAGTTATTGGCGGGAATATACGGCCTTATACCGGAAGATAGAACACCATGACGTTCCTAGCTAGTTGAAATCTCTCCGTTGTTTCCGCGCGGCAATCTCCGTACACTTCAGCCTGTTTCTTTCCCAGCAATCGAGAATATGTGACAACCTTTCCAATCTTATTCGGTCTTACAAGTGCATTGAACCATACCCCAAATCACAGGAGGATAACGTGAATTTCTCTGTCATTCGCCGCATCACTGCGGTCAGTGCAGTGGTCTGGATGTTCGCCACCCTGGTCACTGTCGTCCACGCCCAGGAGGCCGGCGCCCTGCCCACCCGCGATCAGATCGACGTGCAGTACACCTGGGACCTCACCGCCCTCTTCGAGTCTGATCAGCAGTGGGAGGAGGCCTTCACAAAGGCCGAGGGCCTCTTGGATGCCTTCCGCAAGTACGAAGGCCAACTCGGGAAGTCGGGCGCGAACCTGCTGGCCTGCCTCAAACTGAGTGACGAGACCGGCATGCTCATGGATCGGCTCTATTCCTACGCCAGCAAGAAAAACGACCAGGACCTGGGCAACACGGCCTACCAGGCCATGACCCAGCGCATCCAGGGATTATATACCAGGATGTCCAACGCCACCGCCTTCATCGAACCCGAGATCCTCTCCATCAGCGACAAGAAGCTGAACAAGTTCCTCCAGAAGGATCAGGACCTCCAACTCTACGATTACTATCTGGAGGACCTCCGGCGCGTCAAAGCCCATATTCTCCCCAGGGAGCAGGAGGAGCTCCTGGCCCTGGCCGGGGATGTCACCGGCGGTCCTTATGATGCCTTCAGCATGCTCACCAATACAGATTTCAAGTGGGGCACCTTCCGGGATGAAGACGGCCGTGAAACGGAAATGTCCCGCGGCCGCTATTACCAGTATATGTACTCACCGGATCGCCGCGTGCGCCGCGATGTCTACAAGGCCCTCTATGTTCCCTACGAAGGCTATCTGAATACCCTCACCTCCATGCTCACCACCCAGATCAAGCGGGATATTTTCTACGCCCGGGCCCGCAAATACGAGACCTCACTCGAGCTGGCCCTTGATGGCCCCAATATTCCCGTCGCCGTCTATCACAACCTGGTCAATACCGTCAACGGTAACCTGGAGCCTCTCCACCGCTGGGCCGCCGTCAAGGAGCGTGTGCTGGGTGTGGATGAGCTCCACCCCTACGATACCTACGCCCCCCTCTTTCCCGACGTGGAACAGACCTACACCTACGCGGAAGCCCAGGCCCTCATTAAAGAGGCCCTGATGCCCATGGGCGCCAAGGTGGGGGAGATCATCGAGCGGGCTTTCTCGGAAAGATGGATCGACATCTATGAGAATGTCGGCAAACGGGGCGGCGCCTATTCATCCGGGATCTACGGCGTCCATCCCTACATCCTCATGAATTTCAACGGCACCCTGAGCGACGTCTTCACCCTGGCGCACGAACTGGGGCACACCGTTCATTCCTACCTCTCCAATGAGACCCAGCCTTACGTCTACGCCGACTATCCCAATTTCAACGCCGAGGTGGCCTCCACCGCCAACGAGGCCTTGCTGCGTGATTATCTCCTGTCCCGGGCGGCTACGGATGATGAGAAGCTTGCCCTGCTCCAGGAGTATGCCCAGTCCATCGGTAGCACCTTCTATCGACAGACGCGCTTTGCCGAGTTCGAGCTGGCCGTCCACGAGAAGGTGGAACAGGACGTTCCCCTCACTTACGAAGAGCTGAATAGCATCTTCGGTGAGATGTACCAGAAGTACTGGGGGCCGGATATGGTGGTGGACGAGGAGGAGAATCTGTCCTGGTCACGGATACCTCATTTCTATTACACCTATTATGTCTATTCCTATGCCACCTCCTTCGCCGCTTCCCAGATGGTGGCCCAGCGGATCATGGAGGAAGGCCAGCCGGCGGTGGATGACTTCATCAAGTTCCTCAGCAGCGGAGGCTCCGCGCCCCCTATCGAGGTGTTGAAGATCGCCGGTGTCGATATGTCCACCGCCGCGCCCATCGAGGCCACCACCGCCAAGATGGCCGAACTCATAGACCAGATGGAGGAAATCCTCGCGCGTAAATGATCCCGCGCGGGCGAGCTGCCTCAGAGCTGTTCAATACGATTTGTCACCCCATGGAAGGCTCCGGCATCTGAACCGGAGCCTTCCATGCCTCTGCTGGAATCAAGATGGCCGCCGGTTGTTATTAGCCTCTGTATTAGGTAAGTTTAATAGATTAATCAATTGTTATACACCGATGTCAGAGTTTTCTACCCGGTTCATTGTTTGCTGAGGATTAAATAGCGATGGCTAACTCCATGAAAGTCGCCATAAAACCCGATTGGGACGAGATCGAAACGGTTCGTGGCCAAGCCAGCCAGTTTCTCGAACAGCGAGGACTATCCACCAACGTAGTCAAATCTATGGTGATGGTACTAAGCGAATTGGTTGAAAATAGTATTAAATACGGCAGTTTTCCACATCCCGACAGCACCGTCGATATCTGTCTGGAAGTAGGTCCCCGGATTATCACCACAGAGGTGAGTAATGCGGTCGACGAAGCCTGCCTGAGACACCTGCAGAATCTGGATCGAATGATCCAGTGGGTCCGCGGATATCAGGATCCCTTCGAAGCCTATGTGGAACGGCTGGAAGAGGTCGCCAAAAGACCCCTGCATGACGAAGAGAGCGGTCTCGGCATTGTACGAATTGCCTACGAGGGCAAAGTGCTTCTGGATTTCTTCGTCAACGAGGATGATCTACTGACCGTGTCTGCAGTTCGGAATCTTACGTAAAGCCCCGGAGATAGAAATGGTGAAACCGAAGGTTTACTCAAGCAATCTCCTCTCCATCGATGTACATGAGGATGAATCCACCATCACTGCCGAATGGAAAGGCAAAAGCATCGAGCGGGAACCGCACAAATTCATCACACCCATTCTGGTGCGAGAAATCAAGAAATGCAGCGATCGGGATAAACGGCTGATCCTGGACTTCCGGCGGCTGGAGTATATGAACTCTTCCACCATCACTCCCATTATCAAGATCCTGGAGCGGGCTAAGCGCGGGACCACCCGCATTACCGTCCGCTACGACCAGGCCCAGAAATGGCAGGAGCTCATCTTCTCCGCGCTGACCATTTTCACCACCAAGGATGACCGGGTCGAGTTAGTGGGGTAATGACCGACATGTCCCAGACCGAGCACATCGCCCCGGCGGTCCTGGTCAAGGCCAAACGGAAAATACCGGCCGAGGTTAAGTACTCTACCCGCTTCTCGGTCCGCGTGAAATTCCTGGATGGTACCCTGTACGCGAACAATACCCAGTTCGATAATCTCACCGTCACCCTGCATAATAAGGGCGTTAAGCTCGGGCCGTGCCGCTTCACCACGGAAGCCAACATCGAGGGCTTCGCGGGACGACTGGTCTTTACCGACCAGGTCTTTGACTATAACGAGCTGCTCTTTTGACAGAAGAAATGGGCCCTCCAGAATAGCTTTTTGAATCTCCCCTTTATTCTGGATCACAAGAAGCAGATCCACCAGCAATTCATGGACTACACCTCCGATCTGACCTAC
>CP070656.1:212235-215266 GCA_020355065.1 Fidelibacterota bacterium
CCGGAGCGGGTCGAGTATATCCGGGTGATCATGGCGGAGCTGCAGCGGATCGCCAGCCACCTGATGGCGGTGGGTGCTCACGGTCTGGATGCCGGTGGGATCACGCCCATTACCTATACTTTCCGTGACCGGGAGCGTATCCTGGACCTATTTGAATATACCTGTGGTGCCCGCCTGCTCTATAATTATATCTGGATCGGCGGTGTGTCCCATGATCTGCCGCCCAACTTCGTTCAATATGCCCACGAGTTTCTCGATTATTTTGAGCCGAAGATCACCGAATATAACCGTCTGCTAACCTACAACAAGATCTTCATCGAACGTACCGGCGATATCGGTGTACTTACGCCAGAGGTGGCCATCAGTTACGGCGCTTCGGGGCCCGTGTTGCGGGGTTCGGGGGTCCAGTGGGATCTGCGCCGAGATGACGCCTATTCCATTTACGATCGATTCGATTTTGAAGTGCCCGTTGGGCAGGGCGAGATGGGAACGGTGGGTGACAGCTGGGACCGGTATTTTGTGCGGGTGCGCGAGATGGAAGAAAGCGTGAAGATCATCCGCCAGGCCCTGGACCAGCTACCCGAGGAGGGTGATGTGCATGCTGCGGTGCCGAAGAAGATTCGGCCGCCGGAAGGTTCCATTTATTTCAGGGGTGAGAATCCCCGGGGTGAGTTGGGTTACTATATTATCAGCGACGGATCGCCCAAGCCATATCGGTTGAAGATGCGTTCACCCGCATTCGTTAACCTTTCACTGATCAGTGAAATCGCCACGGGATGGATGATTGCTGACATCATAGCAATACTGGGCAGCCTGGACATCGTGCTGGGGGAGATCGACCGGTGACATCCTTTACCGACAGTTTGATGGGTTTACTACCTGGTCTAGCGGAGATGCCGGGCGTTGTGGTCAGTCTCATCTTCATCATTGTGGTTGCTATCCTGGGACTGGTCGTATTTCTATTCATGGCTGCGAATGCCCTGGTAGCGGTTTATATGGAGCGTAAGGTTTCCGCATTCATGCAGGACCGTTTAGGCCCCATGGAGGTAGGTTTCTGGGGTTTCCGGGGCGGCAAGCGTTTCTGGGGCGGCATTGCGCAGACCCTGGCCGATGCCTTGAAGCTGGTGGTCAAGGAAGATATCATCCCGGCCAAGGCCGATAAGCCGCTGTTCGTCGTCGGCCCCTTCATCCTGTTTATCGCCGCGTTTTGCGCGTTCATTGGAATTCCCATCGGCTACGGAATGGCCATTTCCGACTTCAACATCGGCATCTTTTACGTCATGGCGATCAGCTCAGTGGGCGTAGTGGGGATCATCGTGTCCGGTTGGGCATCCAACAACAAGTGGTCGCTGTATGGTGCCATGCGTGCGGCCGCTCAGATCGTCAGCTACGAGCTACCGGTGGGCCTGTCCCTGCTGCTGGTGGTCATGGTGGTGGGCAGTCTCAGTTTTTACGACATCGTGGCCTGGCAGGAGACTCACCGCTGGTTTCTGGTGCACAGTCCCTTTACCCTGGTAGGATTCCTGATCTTCTTTGCGGCGGGTGTGGCTGAGGCGAACCGGACGCCCTTCGATCTTCCAGAGGCCGAGTCGGAACTGGTGGCCGGGCACATGACCGAGTACTCGGGATTCCGATGGGCGATCTTTTTCCTGTCGGAGTACGCCAACATGGCTGTGGTATCTTTCATGGCCGTCCTTGTATTTCTAGGCGGCTGGCTATCTCCTGTGGGTAGTGTTTTGAGGTTGTTTGGTGTCAGTGAAGCCTGGTACTTCCTGGAAGGACCGATCTGGGGCGTATTCTGGATATCGGCCAAGGCCATCTTGATGATTTTCATGATGATGTGGTTCCGCTGGACGTGGCCCCGTCTGCGGGTCGATCAGGTCATGAATACGGCCTGGAAGTTTCTTCTGCCCGTAGCCCTGCTGAATATCTTTTTCATCGGTATATGGGAGTTGATTTTTGCCTAAGGTGGGATGATGGCGAATGAGGTGAGAACGTATTTTCGAACGATCGGTGAGAGTTTCACCACCCTCTGGGATGGCATGCGGGTCACCATGCATCATTTCACTCGGAAGAAGCGGCTCAATGCCACGCTGCAATATCCCCGTGAGCGGTGGCCTTTGCCGGAGCGCAATATCGGTTTTGAAGAGAGCCAGTACAACATCATCCGGTCCCGCCTGCACGTGGACATTGATGACTGTATCGGCTGCATGCAGTGTGAGCGGGCCTGCCCGGTGAGTTGCATCAAGATCGAAACCATCAAGATTCCAAAAGACAGCGAATTGGGCGCCCTTCCCGGCAGTACCCAGACCAGCGCTACTTCCCAGGGTTCGCCCAAGCGCCTGCTGGTGGCCCGGTTCGACATCGACATGGCCGAGTGCATGTACTGCAACCTGTGCTCTTATCCCTGCCCCGAGGAATGCATCTATATGGTCGGGGGCCCGAACGGTCACAAGCATCCCATTGACTATGAATATTCCGAGCGTAACCGCAACAACCTAGTGTACTCTTTTGCGTCGGCGACCGACGAGGAGGTGGAGAATGTAGCCCAGCTAGTGGGTGTTCCCAATCCCCGGACGAAGCGGGCTGAACGCCGGGCTGCCTATCGCACAGGGACGGCAGCAGTGGAGCCGGCAGCCGGATCGGAGGAAGCGCCCAAGCCTAAACCCGAACGCGTGATCACCGAGCCCAAGATGGACCTGTCGGCCTTGTCGGCCATCGAGGACCGGGTGATCCGGGGACTGGCCAAGAAGACCGCCACGGCGGCGGTCCGGGCTGGCAAGAGCTCATCCGAGGTAGCCGAGCAGGTCAAAGCGACGCTGGAGGAAGCGGGCAAGCTGACCCCCGAGGTGACTGAGATCGTAGCGCAGCTGGCGCAGGCAGAGATTCAGCAACCGAGGCAAGTGGCTGACGAGGTTCGGCCTGAACCGGGTGAGAAGCCCGCACCGCCCGCACCAGCGACCGAGCCCGGCGCGGATCTATCGGTATTCAATGATATCTCAGATCGTGTGATCCGCTCACTGGCAAAGAA
>CP070656.1:215366-220326 GCA_020355065.1 Fidelibacterota bacterium
ACCGATCACCGGCCAATGATAGGGATGATCGGGCGGAAAAAGCAGCTCCGGTACGGTGATCCAGGCTATACCGTAGGGACGGTTCTCATAGCTCTGACGCCGCTCATTCTTGACCACATCCCGTTGCCCATTCACCTGTCCCGGTGAAACCACATCCAGGAGATACCCCATCCGGTCGGATTCCAGGAACAAGGCCAGCTCCAGGGCATTGGAGGGGACATTCTCCCAGTAATTGGTCCGGTCCTGGTTGGTAGACCCGTTATTATTGCCCCCCGCCCCTTCCAGCCAGACGTCGAACATTCCCTCGGGAACGTGCGCGGAACCTTCGAACATGATATGCTCGAACAGATGGGCGAAGCCGGTCCGGCCGGGCTTCTCACGACCGGATCCAACGTGATACCAGACGTTGACGGACACAATCGGGATTGAGTGGTCCTCATGCAGGATGACATTCAGCCCGTTGTCTAGCTTGAATTGAGTGTAGGGGACGGAGATGTAGTCGTTTTGTCCAGAAAGGAATGTGCATAGGACAAGACCAAAGGCAAGAGTCCGTTTCATAGCCAGCTCCAGATGCGTAGCTTAAATTGAGGTGATGCGAATGTACTCATGTGAGCGATATTATGGTTTTTGGACGGATTAAGCCAGCGGTTGGTTGTCAGATCACAACTTGATTGCTATCTAAAGATATAAAGTAGGTGACCTATGGAAAAACGAATGCTGGGCCGGACCGGCCATGCGAGTACCGTCGCTATCTTTGGCGCGGCAGCCCTGGGGAAAATCCCACAGGCGGAAGCCGATTCTGCCATGGACCAGGTGATAAAGGCGGGGGTCAATCAATTGGACGTGGCACCCTCCTACGGTGAGGCCGAGCTGCGCCTTGGGCCGTGGATGGCGCGTGTACGTGACCGGTTTTACCTAGGCTGCAAGACCTTGGAGCGAACGAAGGAGGGGGCGGCGGCAGAACTGCGGAGTTCCCTGGAAAGGCTTGGGGTAGATGCCTTCGATCTCTATCAGTTTCACGCCGTGAATGAAATGAAAGAACTAGATAAGATTACTACCGCGGGAGGCGCCCTGGAAGCCGTACTCGCGGCCCGGGATGAGGGACTGACCCGCCATATCGGCATCACCGGCCACGGACTGGCGGCTCCGGAAATATTCCAGGAAGCCCTCCGGCGCTTCGACTTCGACTGCATCATGTTCCCGATCAATTTCATCCTGTATGCCAATCGGGAATACCGGCGGCAGGCGGAGGAACTGCTGGATCTATGTCACCAACAGCAGGTGGGAAGCCTGATCATCAAGTCCGTCGCGAAACAACCCTGGCCGGATGACTGGCAGAACCACGCGACCTGGTACGAGCCGTTCGACGATCACGGACTTATCCAGGCCGGGATCGATTTTGTGCTTTCTCAGGAGGTCACGGCTCTGTGCACGCCCAGTGATCCGGTGCTCTTGCCGCTCATGCTGAAAGGGTGTGAAAACTGGGCACCACTCACCGCCGATGAACAGGATGAACTCATCGCCACGGGCGAGGAGTACCGCAGCATCTTTGCCGCCTCCGGACGGGTGGGAATCGACTAGGCCGACGTCAGCTGCAGATGCACCTTGCGGGTGCGGGGGCCGTCGAACTCAGCGAAGAAAATACCCTGCCAGGTACCCAGTACCAGATCCCCGCCTGCCACGATCACCTGGGTGGAGGCTCCAATCAGAGAGGACTTGATGTGGGCCGCGGCATTCCCCTCCAGGTGGCGGTAGTTGTCATCAAAGGGAATGACCTTGTTCAACTCCATGGTCAGATCCCGGACGACGTCCGGATCGGCGTGCTCGTTAATGGTGATGCCGGCGGTGGTATGGGGGACGTAAAGCGTTAGGACACCCGACTCCACACCCTGTCCTTTTAGCCATTTGCGCACCGGTCCGGAGATCTCCACGAATTCTACGCGGCTGTTCGTGCGCACCGTGATGGTATCCATAATTCCCCTCTGGTATTACGTCTTGCGCTCTTTCTTGCGGGCGGCCGGAAAGAGGATGTTGTTGAGGATCAGCCGGTAGCCCGGCGAATTGGGGTGGAGGGAAAGATTGGTGGGGGGATCACCGACAAAGTGCTGGTAATCCTCCGGATCGTGACCACCCAGGAAAGTGAAGGTACCCTTGCCCAGGTTGCCGTGAATGTACCGAACCTCTTCGCTCCCCTCCCGCTCACCCAGGATAACGACGCTCTTCTTCAGTGTACTCCGCCGGAAATTGGTGGTCTGCCCCATGAAGCCCTTGATGACCCCTACATGGTTTTGAGTCAGCATGGTCGGCACGGGATCGTACTTGGCTGCGAACTCGAAGAGCGTGAAATAATCGTTTTCCGCCGAACGGGTGAGGGGCTGGATATTCTGATCACTGGGCGGAATATCTATCGTCGAATACTCATAGATCCCGGGATCCGTGTAGAGCTGGTAATTCTGGAAGACCACCCCTTTGCCAAAGTCCAACTTTGCATTGGCCTCAGGATCCGCCGGAGTGCCGTCAAAGGGGATGCCGGCGATGTCCAGGTTCTGGGAGGCCAAAGCGATGTCCCAGCTGTCCGTGGCCGAGCACATGGCAAACAGGAAACCACCCTTCACCACGTATTCCTTGATGGCTAGCGCCACGGTCTTCTTCAGGGCCGGAACATCGGCAAATCCCAGTTCATGTGCCAGGGCTTCGTACTCCTGTACCTGCTGACGGTACCAGGCCGCGTTTGAGTAGGAACGCCAGAACTTGCCGTGCTGCCCGGTGAAATCTTCGTGGTGCAGATGCAGCCAGTCATATTTTGTGAGCGCACCCGCCAGGACATCCTCATCATAAACCGTTGCATAAGCTACTTCGGCATAGGTGAGGACCAGGGTCACGGCATCATCCCAGGGCTGTTTGTTCGGCGGAGTGTAGACGGCAATGCGCGGGGCTTTCTCCAGCAGGATCACATCCATGTTGTTGTTCTCGATGGTGGCATAGATCTCGCCCAGTAGGGCGGCGTCCACTGCTTCCGAGGTAATGCCCCTGACTTGGCACTCCCGCTGGATTGCAGGTAATGCATCCGTCAGAAAAGCCCCTCCACGGTAATTCAGAAGCCATTCCACATTGACATCGCGCTTCAGGACCCAGAAGGTCAGACCGTAGGCTTTCAGGTGGTCCCGCTGGGTTTCATCCATGGGGATCAGCAGCTTTTGGGGCCATAGAATGTTGACTCCGATGAGTATTGCGAGAACGATACGGCCCAGCATGCGATTCGGTCCCCGGTCCAATTCAGTCGACCTCGGGATTAAGTGCCCGATAGCGTAGCCGGACCGCGTCGCTATGGACACTCAAAGGATACGCATCCAGAAAAGACAGGTACCGCGTGGACGCCGCGGTCGTGTTTCCTAATAGGTAGTCAGCCAATTCGGCCGCCAACAGCAACCCGAGCTCGGAGAACTCCGAGGTTCCCGGGATAGCCAGACTCAGACCCTCAGCCTCTCCATGATTGCCCTGTAGGGCGTGGAGGTGCGCCAGCCGGTATTGAAGAATAGGGGAGACCGGAGTCAGCTCGTCCTCAAGGCTCGCCGCGAGTAGAGCGATGGCCTCGCTACGGCGGTTTTGTCTGAGGAGAAACTCACTCTGCACGAAAGCTTCATATTGGGCCGGCCAGTCTTCAAAACGGAGGACCAACCTTTGCAGCTCCATCAGATCATTAAAGTACGGATCAGCCGGTCCAAGAGCCGCCAGCTGGCCCCCCACGTAGACCAATAGGGAGTCCCGGTCGCCGGAAAGCAGAAGCAGTTCCACGGCCTTGACCTCGACCCGGTTCAACTGGTCCGTGGTCTTCAGGCGGGCCTCCGCTTGCCGGCAGGCCTCCGCCGCCGCTTCCAGATTCCCCTTGGCAATCCACAGATCAACCATGCGCAACAGAGCGGGCGGATGAAAGCGTCCGGCGGAACGGTTCATGATCACACCCTCAAAGTCGTTGATGGCACCATCGAAGTCATCCAGGATGAGATACTTGATATCTCCGAGACGTAAACGAGCTCGGGGATTCCGCCATGTGGTGATCAGGGAATCATATAGGGTCATGGCCTGCCGCAGAGAATTGAGCTGCGGCTCGTCCACTCGTATGAAGGGAAGGACGAAAAACCGGCTATCCTGATAGAACCCCGAGAGTGGAAAATGGACCTGATCGGCTATACTGCGTGCCTCATAAATACTAGCCAGGGTCATAATGG
Organism: Fidelibacterota bacterium; assembly: GCA_020355065.1. Classification (GTDB taxonomy): domain Bacteria; phylum Fidelibacterota; class Marinisomatia; order SCGC-AAA003-L08; family TS1B11. The sequence goes on from CP070656.1 coordinate 219,596, forward strand.
CCTGCTCGTATTGGGGAACGGCCTCAGGATCAGCCAATCTCTGCTCCATCAGCTGCTGGGTCAGGTCCCATTCGCTTTCCGCCATCAAGTCAAGACCGATCTGCAATAACTCCTGGGGCGAAGCGTTCATCTGTCGATACAGCTCCACAACTCTGGAAAAATTTCGATGCTTGAATTCCACACTGGCCAGTATGCGCGTTGCCTCCGGCGAACCATAACCGGTGAGCTTCTCCCGGAACATAGCGAGGATCTCCGGCTCGGCGGGAAACCCGAGCAGTTGGCCGGTGATATTGTTGATGGCTTGAGGCTGAGACGACAAATGAAGCAGGAATTCGTCAATGGCATCATCATAATTGAGCCGGGCAGCGTGCAGGCGACCCATCTCCAAGGCAAAGAAGCTGGGATTGTTCCTATCCTCACGCAAGCGATTCAAAAGTCCGCTTCCCTCATCGGCCAGATTATTGGTAAACAGATGGGTGAGCACGAGCCTCTGAGCCATCAGATTGCCAGGGAAACGGGAAAGGATGCTTTCCCAGATCGATAGCGCCTGATCCTTGCGCCCCAGAGCCAACTGCACATTACCCAGTTCTACCAGACTTTGAATGTCATTGGGATTCTGGATCAGATGGTTCTCAATCACCTGGAGCAGGTCGTTGTACCGCGCGGCGTTGCGGAGTACGTTCTTCAGTCGTTGGTAATAGCGTTGATTCGCAGGAAACTCGTTAACCAGA
>CP070656.1:220426-224226 GCA_020355065.1 Fidelibacterota bacterium
AGTGACGGGTATGATCCCCATCGAGCCCGATCTTATGCAATTCCTGCCTTTCTGATCATGTCACCCCCGCTGCTATCGCATACCTATTCGGCTGCCGTACTGGGGGTAGATGCTTATATCGTGAAAGTGGAGTGCCACCTGGACCATGCCGTGCCGCCCACATTTACAACGGTGGGCTTGCCGGAGGGAGCCGTAAAGGAGAGTAAAGAGCGGGTGATGGCCGCCCTGAAGAACTCCGGTTTCAAGATCCCGCAGAAGCGCACCACGGTGAATCTGGCCCCGGCCGATATCCGCAAGGAAGGCAGCGCGTTCGATCTCCCCATCGCACTGGGCATGCTGTGTGCCCTGGGCTTTATTGCCCAGGAAGCGATGGAGAAGACCATCCTGGTTGGCGAGCTGGGTCTTGACGGCGCCTTACGGTCGGTGAAGGGCGTGCTACCGATCACCATGGCGGCCCGGGAAGAAGGATATCGACGCATTCTGGTGCCGGAAGTCAATGGGACGGAAGCGGCCCTGGTGGAGGGCATCGAGGTGGGAGGGGTGCGCGCCCTCCAGGAAGTGGTGGCCATACTCAATGGTGAAGTGGATTTAAAGCCGGTCTTGGTGGAGGGCCAATCATTGCTTCAATACGCTCAGGCCACGCACATTGATTTCAGCGAGGTGAAGGGTCAGGAGCATGCCAAGCGGGCCGTAGAAGTGGCTGCCGCCGGGGGCCACAATGCCATCCTGATCGGACCGCCGGGCAGCGGCAAGACCATGGTCGCCCAGCGCATACCGACCATTCTCCCGATGCTATCGCTGGAGGAGGCCCTGGAGACCACCAAGATCCATTCCGTGGCCGGAACCCTGCCAACCGGAGCGGGCATTATCGGTCAGCGTCCCTTTCGCGCGCCCCATCATACCATTTCGGATGCGGGTTTGGTGGGTGGCGGTACCATACCGAAGCCGGGAGAAGTCAGTCTGGCCCACCACGGGGTGCTGTTCCTTGACGAATTGCCTGAGTTCCGCAAGAACGTGCTGGAGGTTCTACGTCAGCCGATCGAGGCGGGATATGTGACGATTTCCCGGGCCAAGGTATCGGTTACCTACCCGGCCAGCATCATGCTGGTGGCGGCCATGAATCCCTGTCCCTGCGGCTTCGCGACGGATCCACGGCATGAATGCAGCTGCACGCCTCCGGCCATCCAGAGGTATATGAGCCGGATTTCCGGACCGCTCATGGATCGCATCGATATCCACGTGGAAGTACCGGCGGTGAAGGTGGAGGAATTGGCGCGGAAGCAGGATGGCGAGCGATCGGAAGCGATCCGGGAGCGGGTGGAGGCGGCCCGTGAGCGGCAGCGGCGCCGTTTTGAGGGGAACCCGGAAATCTTCGCGAATGCGCACATGGGCAGTAAGGCCTTGCGGCACTACTGTCCTCTACCTGCTGAGGGGGAGGATCTGCTCACGACGGCGATCAACCGGCTGGGATTGTCCGCCAGGGCCTATGACCGGATCATCAAGGTAGCGCGTACCATCGCGGATATTGCCGGATCGGATGGTATCCAGACGCCCCACCTGGCAGAGGCGATCCAGTATCGTTCGCTGGATCGGCAGTTGTGGCTGGGGTGAGGCAAGAACACAAGCGTTCGTCCAATTCGTCCTTAGAAATCACCAACAATTGCACTATGTGAAGCTAAGATATGGCAATTAGTCCGTAAATTAGCCGACGGAACTAAGAGCCTAAACAAGTCTGATCTCATGTCCCAGGAAGACCAGAAGCGAGCGGCAGCAGAAGCGGCGCTGGAGTATATCCAGCCCGGCATGATCGTGGGAGTTGGTTCCGGATCCACGGCCAACCATTTTATCGAAGCATTAGCGGCTTCAGGTATCGATATCAAGGGTGCCGTGGCCAGTTCCGAGGCGTCGGCCGAGCGCTTAAAGGGGCATGGTATCCAGATACACGACCTGAATACGGTGGCTGAGCTGCCGGTGTATATCGACGGTGCAGATGAAACCAATCACAAGCTGCAGCTGATCAAGGGGGGCGGCGGGTCCTTAACGAGGGAGAAGATCGTTGCCACGGTCAGCAGCAGGTTTGTCTGTATCGTGGATGAATCCAAGCTGGTGGACAAGCTGGGTGCCTTCCCATTACCGGTAGAGGTGATCCCCATGGCGCAGAGCTACGTGAGCGGACTGCTGGCCAAGCTAGGAGGGAGACCCGAGCTCCGAAAAGGATTTACGACCGATAACGGGAATGTGATCCTGGATGTCAAGGGACTCAGAATGGTGGATCCTGTGGAACTGGAGGGGGCACTGAATCACATACCGGGAGTGGTATGCAACGGGCTGTTCGCCCGGCGGCCGGCGGACATACTACTGGTGGGTACCCAAGAGGGGGTTATAAAACTCGCACGAAGCCCACGCTGAATCGCTGTTGATAAAAAGATAGGCAGCGCTGGGCTAGCCTGATCAATCCTAATATAATCTATTGATAATAATAGTTATAACTATAAATATACGCCAGCTGACGAGCGGAATGAGCACATCCAAGTCCACCACTCATACGAACTGTCCTAAATCGCAAATATCAGATACAGACCTGCCAGCACTACCATTACGCCGCATAATCTTTTAAGATAGATAACCATCCTGGAAGAGCCGGTCCAGTCTAAATAATGTTGTACTCGGGTAGTGAAGGTACCCCCAGCCACAATCACTGCACAGTGACCGATCCCGAAGGCAGCCAGCAGGATGGCAGCTTTGGGAATATTCGCAGACGCGACTTGAAATACCACCACAAGTAGTGGGGCCAAGTAGGCGAAGGTACAAGGTCCCAAGCCAATACCAAGGAGAAGTCCAAGAATGAGCGCGGCGACGGTACCTCGTTGGGCTGTGGATTGGATACCGATCCTAAGCCAGGGAAGCCGGAGTATATCGAGTAAGTAAAGGCCGGTGGCGATGAATACGGCGGCTACCACATAATTACCGGTGGTACCAATGTCGCCGAGCAAGCGGCCGAGGGCAGCGGTTATCAGGCCGATACCTGCGATCGTAACCAGGATTCCCAATGCGAATACCAGGGAGAGCCGGAAGCTTTTTCTGACACTGACATTCGCTTGAGTGTTCAGAAAGCCGATGATGAGAGGTATACTGGAAAGATGGCAGGGGCTGAGAAGAATACTCAGGAATCCCCAGGTCATAGCTGCCATCAGCGCCAAGCCGAAACTTCCTTCCAAGGCCCGGGTGAGGGTGGAAAAAAGGTCGACAATCAAGTCAGTACCTCACTCGGCGATGATCGACTTCAATCCCTGCGCATCCAGGAACTCTACAATCTCTTTCTCCGGGAAGAATCCCTGATGCCGCATGATCTCAGTACCGGTGCTGTCCAGGAATATCTGTGTTGGGATCAATTTGATCCCATACTCGGTTCCATAGTGTCTCTGGTCAGGACGCCAGACGTCGTAGAAGATGATCTGGATTTGCTCACCGTACCTTTGTTCGATGGCCTGCATTACCGGTTGCATGGCACGGCAAGGGATACACCTCACGGAGCCCAACTCGATAAAGGTGATCTTTGGTGGTGAATCGCCGGCTACCCGGTTCTCCGGTATCACCGTCTCCTGGGGGCTTACCTCGGAAAAGGATACCAGCACCAGGGTCAGGGCAAGACAACCAAGCATTGTGACTACTCTCATAATTCCAGATGTCCTGTCAATACCACACCTTCGTCTTCCATGGTGATCACTCAAAAACCTGGCTTGCACCACTCTGTTTCCAGCCTAGCCTTCTTTCGAATCTGAGGGCCACGTTCACCAGAC
>CP070656.1:224326-227056 GCA_020355065.1 Fidelibacterota bacterium
AAGCGCAATTCAAGCGCGTCAAGGGGAACACGACCTATTACCAGCCGGCTCATGCACGACTCGGAAAGATCAACACTATTAAGAGTGTTATACAGACCATGAATTCTCTGAGATTGCAGTTGGGTCTGGAGTCAGAGCAAGCTCGAGAGGATGGAAACCGAGACACGCCACCAGCGTCCGGCCGGGTTTCCAGGGGGGAGGAGAGCACTAGGCCTGCGACGGTCGATTCGTCTGTGACCGCCATCGATACGGTGAAAGCGCATGAGGATTTGGCCTACGCTATGTTCCGATATGGCGAGATCCTTTTGTTCGAAATGTCAGATTCTACAGGAGGCCAGGAAATCATGGCCGATATCGTACTGAATTTTGATCAGACAGAAGTGGCCCCTCAAGCAGCCTACGTATTATATGTCACTGCCAGTGGTCGTCCTGACCAGGCCGAATTCTGGCGTTCGATTATCACGGAAAAATATTCCAATTCTCCCTATGGACTCTTTATCAATGCCCGCAGGACAGATACAGGAAGTCCACAACTTGACTCACTCATGACACTGGCGAATACGGCGGTTCCCGCGCAACCATACCGTGCACTGCAATTATTCCGCGAAATCCAAAGCCGGTACAGCACCGAACACTCCTTTTTCGCCATCGCTTATCTGTATGATGAATATATTGCACGGTTAGACAGCGCCATCACCGCCTACGATGAGTATCTAGCCCTCTACCCAAGCGGCACGTATACTGAATTCGCCCGGAATCGGTATGACTTTCTCCAAGGGATCAAAGTGAGTCAGCCTCTTTCACCGGCAGCCGCCCATACAAGCATCGAATCAGGGCAGGATCAGTCCCGGACGTCTGATACTCCAGTGGAACTGGGGGTATCTCCTGAGGATAGCAGCTCTTACGAAGAACCCCCTTCCGATATGGATGAAGCTTCCCCCGAACAAGAAAGTGTTGAGCCGTAGATTGAAGGGAAGCATGGTCATTGAAGATGGCATAGTACGATCGAATAGTGCTCTCGCTCGGGGAATTTATCGCATGGATTTGGATGCTCCAGAGATTTCAGCATCTGCCAAGCCCGGTCAATTTGTGAATATTCTCATCAGCAGTGACACAAATCCATTGCTCCGCAGACCGATGAGCGTTGCCTCCTGTACAGATGGTTGTATTGCGCTTATCTATAAAGTAATTGGTACCGGTACCATGGCTATGCGTGAATGGCAGACTGGTGATACGGTGAGTCTCCTGGGGCCGTTAGGAAATGGCTGGGAGATGCCCAGCAAGAAACTCCCGATCTTGGCAGGTGGGGGAGTTGGCATAGCGCCCATTAATTACCTTCATGAGGAATTGGAGCGGCAAGGGGTAAAGCATCTGCTCATAATGGGTGCACGACAAGCAGATGAGCATTTTCTCTCACATGCCCCAGATAAGAATATTATTCTTACAACCGATGATGGCTCAACGGGTATCAAGGGTACGGTTGTGGATGGCCTTACCCAGCTTTGCGAACAATCCACATATGAGGATGCTGTCATTTATGGGTGTGGTCCTTCCGCCATGCTTACTGCGCTGATGTCATACACAAATGAGCGGCAATTACCTTGTCAGCTCGCCACGGAAGAGATTATGGCGTGCGGCATCGGCTTATGCCAAGGCTGCGCCGTAGAGGTTAAGACCCATATGGCCATATCAGATCGCAGCTACAGGAAACGGATCAAACTGGCTTGTCTGGATGGGCCGGTTTTCTGGGCCCACGAGTTGGTTTGATGCCTAGCGTGGATATCACCGTCAGACTTAACGATCAGCTGCTTCTGCAGAATCCTATTCTAACAGCCAGTGGTACTTTCGGCTATGGTGATGATGTTCCTGATTTGGTGGACGTAAATCGGCTGGGAGGATTGGTGACAAAGTCCATTACACTTCATCCCAGAGAGGGGCATTCACCACCCAGGATAGCCGAGACACCATCCGGGATGCTCAATGCTATCGGTCTGGCGAATATTGGTGTAGATCGATTCTGTGATGAGAAATTAGCATTTCTGGCCTCGCTCGATACCACGGTGATTGTAAGTATCGCAGGTTCAAGCTTCGCTGAATACCAGGAAGTGATGGAGATCATCGAAGCCCGACAACCCGGGATTGCAGGATATGAGATCAATGTTTCATGTCCCAATGTGAAGGAAGGTGGGATGGAATTCGGGGTCAGTGCACAGATGACAGAGGGATTGACACGCACCCTGCGTGCTCTAACGGACCGCTACCTCATTATCAAGCTCAGTCCTAACGTAACGACCATCGCTGATATCGCAATAGCAGCCGAGGTGGGTGGGGCGGATGCGGTCAGTGCTATCAATACGGTTGTAGGGATGGGGATCGATCCCCTTACCGGCAAGTATCAGCTCAGTACCGGTATGGGCGGGCTTTCCGGTCCGGCGATACGTCCGATTGCCCTGGCGGCCGTCTTCAAGATAGCCCAGGTGGTTCATATCCCTATCATCGGCATTGGCGGAATCATGAACATTGAGGACGTCGTGATGTTCCTGCGGGCTGGCGCACACGCGGTACAGATAGGTACGGCAAATTATCGTGATCCCGGGATTGGTGTACATATCGCCCGGGACCTGCCCAGCTATCTGGAGCAATTAGGGATCCAGCAACTGTCAGAAGTGAGGGGCACCGCTATTCCGTGAGATGGAGTCCGCGTCGATGGCTCTTGGTGGGTATGGGGCT
>CP070656.1:227156-230798 GCA_020355065.1 Fidelibacterota bacterium
CCGCGTCCAGGACGGACCAGAGATGGATCACCCAGCCGAGCAGCAAGAACCGTAGAAACGCCGCCAGTACATTGCCCGCGGAAACCTGTCCTTGATGTCCAGGATGGGATTCACCGGCCGCCTCAAGCCCCTTTTGGCAATATCACACGCATCTACCGCACCGCCGTAGCCATCACTTCCACCCGGGCATTACGTGGCAGGCGATCCACCTGCACAACGGCGCGGGCAGGAGGACGATCACCGAAATACTCGCCATAGAGAGCGTTGAACGTCCCGTAATCATCCAAATCCGCCAGGTAGGCCTGTACCTGCACCACATGCTTGAAGCCATATCCGGCCGCCGTCAATACCGCCTGGATATTAGCCATTACCTGCCGGGTCTCGGCCTCGATGCCGCCGGTCACCATCTGACCGGTGGCGGGATCAAGCCCGATCTGCCCTGCCAGATAGAGCATCCGGCCGACGCGCACCGCCTGTGAGTAAGGACCGATGGCGGCCGGTGCACCCTCCGTAACAATGATCTCATGATCCAAATCGGTTTGCCCACAGCCCAGGATCAATACTAGAGATATCAGCAGCACCGTCGGGCGGATCATGATGGCAATCCTTTCTTGATGATCATCTCCATCTGGTCAGTGAAGCGATCGATCTCCTCCAGGGTGGTATAGACGTTAGGCGTTACTCGAATACCCTCGAATTCCGGGTGCTTGATGGGCGTCACGATGATCCGGTGCTTCTGCCAGAGATAGTCCGCGAGGGCTTCCGGGTCAATCCCTTCAATCTGTACGGTGGCCAATCCGCAGGCGAAGGGGGGCTTGAGGCTCGTATGTAGGGTTACCCGGTCATGTTCGATCAGGCGTCGAGCCCACCGGTCACGCAGGTAACGCATCCGGGCCTCTTTATTCGCGGCACCGATACCCTGGTGAAACGTAAGCGCATCGGCGACGGCCAGGTAGTTAGCCGCCGGATGGGTACCGATCTCCTCGTATTTACGGATGTCATCATCCATGGTATCCGGAGCCGCCATCATCGGCCACAGGGCAGCGATCTTGTCCCGGCGAACGTAGAGCAGCCCGGTGCCGTGGGGAGCGCACAGCCATTTGTGCAGGCTGGTCGCATAGTAGTCGCAATCCAGATCCTGGAGGGAGAAATCGAAGTGGGCCAGGGCGTGTGCACCGTCCACAATAACGGGAATCCCCCGCCGCCGGGCCATGGCCACCACCTCCTTTACCGGCAGAATCTGGCCGGTGAGATTGATCATGTGGCACATGAGAATGACTTTGGTGCGGGCCGTGATGTGCTGTTCGAACAGATCGACGATCTCCTGCGGCTTCTCCGCCGGCACCGGTATGGAAAACTGCTTCAGGATCACGCCCTCGCGCCGCTCCCGCTGCTGGAAGGTAGTGATCATGCGGGGATAGTCCTGGTTGGTGGTCAGGATCTCATCGCCCGCCTTCAGATCGAATCCCAGCTGACAGATCTCCAATCCTTCGGAGGCATTGCGGGTCAGAGCCACTTCCTCGGGATGGCAGCCGAAGGCCCGGGCCAGGCGCTTGCGTACCCCTTCCCGCTGTGGCTCGAGTATGCGCCACATGGTGTACACCGGTGCCGTGTGGGAATAATCCAGATGGCGCTTCATGGCGTCCTGCACCACGGCGGGGGACGGGCTCACACCACCGTTGTTCAGATTGACCAGGCTTCGATCCACCGTATAGGCCTGCTGGATGGGATACCAGAAGCTTTCATCAGCCGCAATATCTTCCGGTTTGCCCTTGCGCTGGGCGACCGTGGAAAGGGCTGCTTTCATGGTTTCGGGATTCAGGATGGCCATGGCGGCCACCGCGACGGCGGGCCGGCCAATAGCCCCCAGAAAACGGCGACGACTATACATCTGCATGATGACTGCCTCCCCGGTTGGACTGATCGAAATAGTATGGGGGAAGGAAACAGCTCAGATCACAAATAGCAAGGGAAAGCTAGTACGGGTCAGTACCAATGTGGGCCCTCCCTGGAACGGCGAGCAGGATGAGATTACTATGAAATTTCTGGAGTGGCCCGGACCAAAGCCAGATGCCACAGCTCTACCCGCGACCTGCCCGGGCCAGCTGTTCCGGGTCAGGCGGCTGACAAATCGTCCTGAATCAGACCAAAAACAACACCCTCCGTATCCTGGCAGTAGACATGGTAGCCCACGCCGGGGATGGCCTGAATCTCGCCGAGTACACGGCCCCCATTGGCGGTCACCTTGGCGGCTGCCTCTTCCGCAGATGGCACGTCGATGGTGTTGATTACCGGTGCTCTACCCTCGGTCATGATGGCACCATTAATACCCGGCTCATCCTCTTCTCCAGTTGTGATGAGCCAGTAATCCATGGGGCCTTCCCACTTACCTATGCTCCAGCCAAAAACCTCGGTGTAGAAATCCGCTGCCCTCTGTGGATCCTGGGCGTTGATCTCAAAGTGTACTACTCGTTCCATGATGCTTCCTCTCTCCCACTAGTTGTATTCAGAAACTTATCGTGACGCGGCGCTATCCGAGGCTCACTGCCGCTCGGCAGTCCAGCCTTCGGTGTGCGACACGGTCGGCCAGTTCTCGAGAGTCAATGAGACGGTGTAGCTGCCCTGGGCGGTGCCCGAGTCCAGAAAAATCCCTTCCAACGTACCGCTGACCGTCACCCCGGAAACATCCTTGCTCAGGCTGGCATCAATGGTACCGTCCGGATGAATCAAGCCCACGATGACAATGTCCTGCACCACGTAGGGACCGCCCAGGATGGTGAAGTCGACCGTCAGGGTACCATCCATTTGATAGACGCCCGGCAGCGGCTCCGAAATGTCAAAACTGAACGGCCGGGTGAGGGTTTCACCCTCCCAATGACCGATTATACCGGCGGTGGCGATGGGATAATAGAGCAGCAGCTTGGTGCGCGTTGTGCTCAGGCCGTTATCCGGATTCACCGCTCTGATCTGGAACGGATTATCGCCTACATCCAAGCTGACCGTTTCGAGAAAGCGGCCATTCTCAGCATAGCTCACCGTGTCGTCATTGATGATCAGGATAGCATCCAGGCCGGTCTGGACCCAACCGGAGATGATCGTGGAATCCTGGAATACGAGTTGGGTTTGGGGCGGATCGACGATCAGTTCGGGTGACAGCTGCGGTGTGCTTACCCTCAGGTGGAGCGGTTGACTGGCTACCTCGTGCCGCGACGCCCGGATATCGGCACTCCCGGCGCCCACACCCTCCACAATCCCATTATTCACCTGAGCTACAGTTTCATCGGATGTGGTCCATTCCAGGTCTCTACGGGCAACGGAACGAATCACCGTATCCGTCGTGAAGAACGTGAAGCTGGTGTCGGCGAGAACACCCACGTTCGTAACCGTGTTCTCCTCGGTCCTGACGTAGATCCCTTCCACACTGAGTGTCTTGGTGTCCCCGGTCAGCAGTAACAGGGTATCGGAATCAGCCACCAGCCAAAGTTCGACGAGCGTGAGGTCCTCCGGCTCCTCTGGGCCGAGATCGTCAACGCAGCCAACTGCTAATAAGGCGAGTATAAGGAGGGTGGCAAAGCCTATTCTGGACATGAACAGCACCCCTCCTCAGAACACGATGCTCACGCCCACCGTGTAGACGGGGCC
>CP070656.1:230898-241990 GCA_020355065.1 Fidelibacterota bacterium
AGAGTTCCTTTTTTGACAAGAGATTTCTCCTGGCGGCTGGTATCCAAGAAAAAGCCCTAGGGCATGGCGTTGTGGGAAGGGGAGACCTTGATGATTCAGATCCAGAAAAAACGGTGTACTCAATGCGGGCTGTGCGTCAAAGACTGCATAAGCGGTGTGTTTCGGATGGAAGAAGACGTTCCCGTCGTCCGCCACCCGGAGCTTTGCAATCGATGCAGCCACTGTGTGTCCGTGTGCCCCAACTTTGCAATGCAGGGATACTCCTTTGAACCGCGACGGTTTGATATGTACCAGCTGAAGGCAGAAGGCTCAGAGGTTATGTTGGAGAAATGCGAAGAATTTCACATATGCCAGCGCCATCAGATCTATAATATCGCGGATTTCTGCAACGAGTGCGGGAATTGCACTACCTTTTGCCCCACGAGCGGATCGCCATTCAAGCACAAGCCGCGGCTATACCTAAATGAAACCGGTTTTCAAGAGGCAACAAACGGATACTTCGTTGATGGGAATACGATACGGGGAAGGATTAATGGGGAGGAAGAAACGCTTATCATTAAGGGAGACCGGGTACACTATGATACGGCCGAAGTCTCAGTGGAAGCTGACCTCACCTCTCTTATCCCAGTGAAGGCAAGCTTCAAAACAGCGGATTCGGAATGGATCAAGATGACACACGCGATTGAGATGTACGTCCTGCTCAACGCTGTCAAGGGTGACGGCCTTTTCAAATCCTGAATAGAAGATGGTTCAAGCACATGCAGCTTGTTCGTGGAAATACAACGCTAGTATAATGAAGAGATCATGAGGAGCGAAATAACCGTACTGATGCTAATTTCCCAGAAGAAATAAGGCTAAGGGTAGCACAGTCAACTCAGGAAGATAGAAGCAACAAAAAGAACATGTGGACCTCCATCAAACACTTTGAGAAACCAGCCTCCCTGGAGGAAGCGTATACATTGATTGTTCCGGGAAAGAAAGTACCATTTTCAGGTGGATCATACCTGACGGCAGAACAGTCCGGTGAGATTGATACGCTCATTGCGATCCGTCATTTGCTGGATGATCGCATCAAGATGAACGGTAAGATACTCACCATCGGAACCGGTGCGACCTTGCAGAGCCTGGTAAAATATGATTGGAGCCGTTCTCCCCTAAGGCTCGCAGAGTGTGCCTGTTTGTCTTGTCCATCACGCAACATCCGCAATCAGCGCACCCTCGGGGGAGAGATCGGACGTCAGCGGACCAACTCAGAGCTATTCGTCCATTTGAAGGCGCTGGACGTCAATCTGGAGGTTATAGGTGCTTCTTCACAAACGATGAGCATCCGGGAGTGGGATGGCCAGGGGATCATCAATGCGCTTCGGATCGATATGACCGCAGTCAAGAAGACGTTTTGCCAGCGGTTTGCCTTGATTCCCTCGGCTCCTGCAGTGGTCATTGTTGAGGGTGTCCTGAATAAACAGCGTCTCGACGTGGTTGTGGGAGGTGCCGCCAGCGTGTTGTCACTTTCCTCGATAACAGATATGGGATTTCCTGAAGAGACTCTCGCACAGGTTGCAGCCCAGGCAGCGGTGCGGTTTAAAACCGACCAGTACGGATCGCGGGCGTACAAGGAACATTTGATCCGGACCGGTTTAGCCCGGATAGTAGCCGAATGTTGAGCGTCAGGTTCACCCTGAATGGTCAGCCTGTAACGGCCGAAATCCATCCTGGCCAGACCTTGCTGGAATACCTGCGGAGCACCGGATTCTTTAGCGTCAAATATGGGTGCGGGCACGGGGAATGTGGAACCTGCACGGTACTGGTGGACAATATGGCGATGAATGCCTGTCTATTGCTCATGCCTGTTCTTGAGAATCGCCGGGTTGAGACCCTGGAAGCACTGGAATCCGATGCAGAGCTGGCCGAGTTGCAGGAGCTGTTTATCGATGAGGGAGCCATACAGTGCGGATACTGCACCCCTGGGATGCTGTTGTCGCTGGTAGCGCTACTCCGTGAGGATTCCAAGCCGGATATCAATGCTATCCGGGATGCCTTAAGTGGTAATCTGTGCCGCTGCACCGGATATGTCAAACCGGTAAGCGCTGCTGAACGGTTTATTTTATGCAGGTGACATCTCGAAGTGAGAGTGAAGCCTTTGCCGTCTGAATCAGAAATGAAGTACATTGGGAAGAAGACACACCGCCTTGACGGTTTTGCTCTGAGCAGAGGTCGGCCGGTATTTACCGATGATTTGCACCTGCCGCACATGTTGTATCTGAAGGTTCTGCGCAGCCCGCACGCCCATGCCCGTATCAAGAGTATCGATACAACCGCGGCTGCAAACATCGACGGTATTGTGAGCATCCTGACCTGGAAGGATTTCCCACGCCACTATTTTACTTCTGCTGGACAGGGTTATCCCGAGCCATCACCCAGGGATATGCTGATCCTGGACCAAACAGTGCGATTTGTGGGAGATCGGGTTGCGGTTATTGCTGCGGAGTCGCTGGAAATTGCCCAAGCTGCCTTGGAAAGAATCCAGGTCGAGTATGAACTCCTGCCGGCCATTTTGGATCCCAAGGCAAGCATCGCTAATCCAACGGTAATTCATCCTGAAACGGGCCCGGTCGATATCTACGCTGCTGATCGGAACATTGCCGCCTATTTCCAGTCGGAACTAGGCGACGTTGACCGAGGATTCAAAGAGAGTGCGCTAATCTTGGAAGGCGAATACTCCACGCCATATGTTCAACAGGCCCACCTTGAGCCTCACATCACACTCACTTGGCTGGACGCCAACGGCCGGCTCGTGATCCGCAGTTCCACGCAAGTGCCGTTCCATGTCCGCAGAATCGTAAGCGAGCTGCTGGTTATTCCCGTTGGACAAATCCAAGTGATCAAGCCCCGAATCGGAGGAGGATTTGGCGGCAAGCAGGAAATCCTGAATGAGGAGTTGTGCGCCGCCGTGACATTGAAGACGGGCAGACCTGCACGGATAGAGATGACTCGGGAAGAGGAATTCTATGCCGCACGCTCGCGTCATCCAGAGATTATCAAGCTCAAGATTGGTGTAGATGCTGAAGGACTGTTTCGAGCCGTGGATTTGAACATCCTGGAGAACTGCGGAGCCTATGCGCCACACGCGCTAACAGTGATGTCCGTTACAGCCCAGAAGGCACTTTCCTTGTACCGCTGTCCCAATATACGAGTGGAAGCGCAAGCGGTGTATACTAACCTGCCGATCGCGGGAGCTTATCGCGGCTACGGTACGCCCCAAGGCATCTTCGCCCTGGAAGTCCTGATGGATGAGATTGCCAATGAACTGAACATCGATCCCATTGATCTCCGCTTGCGAAACTGCCAAGAGGTCGGTGACGAGATCCCCATCGCGAAGGTGTTGGGAGAAGGCAGTGAGGGCTTCCCGATAGTGCTGCATTCAACCGGCTTGAAGGACTGTCTGGAGGAGGGACGAAGGAGCGTCCAATGGCAGGAAGCCCGGCAGGAAGTAAAGACCGGACCTATTCGACGGGGAATCGGTGTAGCTGCGGCGGGCCACGGAACGGGAATTCCGGGTATCGATATGGGCTCGGCCTTCCTCAAGATGAACGAGGATGCCAGCTTCAATCTGCTGGTGGGAGCGACGGATCTAGGCACCGGATCGGATACCGCCCTGGCGCAAATCGCGGCGGAAGTCTTGGAAGTGCCGGTAGAGAAAATCGTCGTGTATTCATCGGATACAGACTTCACGCCGTTCGATACAGGAGCATATGCATCCAGCACCACCTATATATCCGGCGGCGCCGTGAAGAAGGCGGCTGAAAAGGTCAAGGAGCAGATCTTCTCGCAAGGGAAGAAGCTATTGGGCGTGGACCAGGCTGTCATCCGTGATGGTTTTGTGGAGGCTGACAGCGGCGAGCGGATATCCTACGCGGAAATCTGCACCCGCTCCATGTACACTGATGATCAGATGCAGATCATGGCCACGGCCTCGCACATGAGCTATGATTCACCACCGCCTTTCAACGCGACCTTCGCGGAAGTGAGTGTGGATACCGAGACAGGACTGGTGCAGGTTGAGCGGATTGTCTCGGTCACGGACGCGGGGCAGATCATCAATCCACCTATGGCGGAAGGGCAGGTGGAAGGAGCCATACCGCAAGCGCTGGGAATGGCACTGTGCGAGCACATGATCTTTGATGAACAAGGAGCACCGATCAACACCGATTTTACAGGCTACCACATATACACGGCGGCAGATATGCCGGAAATAGTGGTAAAATTCCATGAGGGACACGAACCAACAGGGCCATACGGTGCGAAGGCCGTGGCCGAGATACCCATCAGTGCGCCTGCGCCGGCGGTAGTGAATGCGATCTACAACGCGTGTGGTGTCAGGATCCGCAAGCTTCCTATCCAACCCGAAGATATACTCAGGGGCTTAGCACAACTAAGTTAGATTCGCGTTTCCGGCGTAGCCACATCCGAATCCATTATCTCCGGCTTTCAATCAGGGACAGTATTCGCGAATAGTCCTCCGCGGTATCACAATCCATAACGATCTCTGGAGAATCGATGGCCACCTCGGTCACTTCAGATGAAAAGGTAGTCAACAGTTGTTTGGCCCCCTGATCGCCGGACAGATCGAGAAGGGTAGGGAAGAACCGTGCCGGGAACAGGACCGGGTGGCCTTGTTGTCCCTTGTAGGTGGGATACACAATATTATGCCCCTGGTTCAGGACAAAACGGTTTTTCAATGTCGCCAGGGTACTCGGCTGAAGCAGCGGCATATCCCCCAAAATGATGAGAGCCCCATCTGAATCCTCTGGAAGTACGGAGATTCCTATCCTAATGGAACCAGACATCCCTTGCATCCAGTCCAGATTCGACACCATAGAAACGTCGTATTCCTGGAGGATTGGTCTCAATTCCTCTTCTCCGAATCCGGTGACAACTACTACAGGAGCGAAACCGGATTCCAGAGTCGTTTCGATGACCACGGCGATCATCTGACGGCCAGCGACCGGCAGGAGGAGTTTGTGTGTTCCCAGCATGCGGTTGGAACTCCCCGCGGCCAGTATGAGAGCAGCAATATGCAATCTATACTTTCCTTCTCATTCCTATTATAGGGAGTACCTGGTTGAATTCAGGTCGATCATTCCGGCAGCCGGATAACGGTAATCAACCTGTCGCTCAGGGCGGGCAACCGATCAATCAGGAACTGGACAGGGTCAATGTCAGGTTGTTCACGTACAACAATGATCAGATTGCCTGCATAGCCGGGTACTAATTCGTTCAGAGTAGGATACCATCCTTCTCCTGCTGCCTCCAGTAGACCGAATTCGTCGAGCACCAGCCAATCAGCCTGGCTAGCTGCCAGGAGTTGCTGGCTTCCCCAGGTGATAGCTTCAGGATAGAACCAGAACCGGCCTACCTGTGGCGCAGACTCGATTTGGTCCATGGTATTGAGCTGATGCCTTTCTCCTGTGCGTATCCGGTGGATATCTTGATGCCATTGTTCGGATCTGTCGGCCACCCGCTCCACCAACAGGCCATCAACGTTCTGCCCCGATTTCTGGAGCTGATGGACCTGGTCTGCCAACCATCCTGATTTACCGGCTCCCGATGGCCCGGTAACCACAATCAAAGCGGCTGTTTCACAATCCTGTAGATATGGCGGTATTCTTTCCTGATTCTCCCCTGGGGCGAACGTCCCAGGGCTATCGGAGCGTTGAGCCAGGGCGATCAGTTCGGCAAAAAAAGAACCGGCCGCATCAAGCAATGAGGAAATCCGGCCGGTACGGGTAGCTGCAGACCGGAAGGCACGGTATTGCGACTTGGCAAGATCTGTCACCTGGGGTTTGAATTCCAGAGCTTGGTTGATCATGAGGTCGATACCGGATATTCTCGATTTGCGGAGCACCCGTGTTAATGCCGCTGATTCAATATTAAGAGTGAGGACTTGGAATAGCAGGAATAGCAATATACCCCGCAGTACCATCAGGGCTGTCATTGCGAATCGCGCGCTACTATACCGTATACCCCAGAGGGCTCGATCTGGCTCACCTGAAAAGACCGGGACCAGCACGATCAGGATGATAATGGTCAGCCAGAATTTGTAATTCATTAGTGGCCTGAGTGCTCGGGGGAAGAACATGGCAACCGGGAGAGCACAGCCCACAGCAATGGCGATAGGACTGGTTTTCAGGAACACCACTCCGGTAACCAGGAGGAGCGCGATCCACATACGCTTTGATTTAATGATTCTCATCCAATGATATTACTTTCAATTTGGCCGCTGTACGCCGTCGGATAGTCCAAGCGATCCCACTGGCAAATACTCCAATGATCGGATGCAGGATCACGTACGCGATCAACAGAATCCATCCGAATCCTGATCCGACTCGGTTCGATAGTCCCTCCGCCAGTTCCAGGATCATAGGCACGAACGCAGCACCAAACAGAATCGTCCGCGTGACGATGCTCTGGATGAGGGGATATATCCCAAGCGAGAGCCCTGTAAGGAGGAATCCTGTTCTTCCCGGTCCTGTCAGGGTGAGTATAACCTCAGCCAGCAGCCCTTCGATGATGATGCCGACGATTGGTCCAACTTTTATCGTACTGATACCCAGGGCTTTAATGACGGCTGCCAGTACAGCGATGGAGAAAGTGCTGCCTGGTGCGTTATAAAATGAGCGTGCTATCAGGATAATACTAAGAGCAATGACGATCAGGATCAGCCCTGCGAATGGTATTCGTAGCAAATGCAGGGTCGTGCCAAGTGTGGCTTCAGATAATCCCCAGAGCGAACCGAAAACGGCAACATAGGCGACCAACCGCCGAGGCTGTTTTCCATGCTGGTCTGGAGATACTGCTGTTGCCATTCAAATTGCCGGTACTATTTAAGAAACTAACCGATGGACATGTCTGGTCCAAAGCTTATCCGCCGAAGATCCATGATGCCAAGCTCTTCAGCTGCTGTCCAGTCTGGGTTCTACCACTTTTATTCCTTCTAGTGGCGACGCAGGGTTATGAATATCAGCTCGTGTCAACCGTCCAGATTCTTGTGGCAGAAACATAACACAAAGAATGCAAATAATCTTGGGTCAGAGAGTGCGATAAACAGACGTGTACTGTACGTCTTCAGAGCAATGTATCACTTCATTTCAGACATAAATAGCTCTCATTACTTTGCCGACGTACATTCGAAAGTCCAGACGAAAGCACTACGGACAGGAGCTGGCATCTCAGAGTCGGCCCCTAGAATGGCTTTCCAGACGATCTCGTTGAACTCCACATCGGGAATAGCATCTTCCACAGCAAGGTTCAGTTCCGCAGAGCGTAATTGACCGTAGGCACCATGGGGGTTCATCTGATTGAGGTCTATACCGGCATGGTGATGTTCGTAGGGAGTGAAATCGGCCCGAGGAGTGAATGAGTCATACATGGGCAGGGCAGCGGAATCAAACTGGCTCATAGGCGGCAGAACCGTGAGATGCCAACAGCAGTGAGGTGTGCGACAATCGTTCATACTCCTTCAGATTGGGAAGTCGTTATAAGTCCAAGCGGGAGTAAAAAGTATTAATATCTCGTGCTGGAACAAGCGCTGGTGGTACTCAGCTAGATTGAATCAGTACAACCGGCCGGATTCATTATTAAAATGAGTGAACATAATTGAAGGTATTTATGCCCGAACGCACACCAAGAATAATGAGAGGCTTCTTTACTTTTCTGGTAATATTCCCGGCCTGTGTCCTTGCGAAAGGGAATTGGGGCTGGCAGACCCACGAATATATCAATTTCCACGCCGTTGAATATCTACCACCTGAAATGTCGTTTTTTCTGTATCAACGTACCTTCCTTTACCAGCATGCATCCGATCCGGATCAGGATGGATCACCTGGCTATTACCACTATATCGATATCGATTATTACCGGGAGTTCTATCTTGGTACGCTCCCCCATGAATGGGAGGAGATGCTTGATCTCTACGATGAAACTGTAGTCAGGGAGGTTGGCATCGTACCCTGGGTAATCCAGTGGTGGACGGACAGCCTGAGTGTACTCATGTCGCGCCACGAATGGGCAAACGCTTGGCAGATTGCCGCCAACCTCGGTCACTACGTCGCCGATTCCCATCAACCTTTGCACCTGACCCTGAATTATAATGGACAGTTTTCAGGAAATGACGGCATTCACTCACGATATGAAACGCAGCTGATTGGGCCCCGATTGGGATCGTTACCACTACCCGAAGGAGAGGCCGTCTATTGGGACAATGTGATCGATTCCGTGTTCGGATACATTGGCGAGGCCTACTCCAATATCACGTGGATATTGGTGGCTGATAACCTTGCACGCAGCCAGGATCCGTCTTACGGCTCGACCTATTATGAAGCTATGTGGACCAATCTCGATACTCTCACCACGCGCATGATCCAACGGGAGATACTTGATCTTGCCAGCATCTGGTACACCGCCTGGGTCAATGCCGGGGAGCCGGTCCCCTCACTGGGTATCAAAGCAGTCCGCGACGAGGACTTGACACCAGACCATTATACCCTGTATCCGAACTACCCCAATCCCTTTAATCCAACCACGACTATCCGCTATGCCAATCCCGTGCCCGGCAATGTAGTCTTGCGCATCTTTGATACGATGGGACGGGAAGTATATACTATCCTGGGCGGTTTCCAGCCTGCCGGTGTATACAAGGTCGTCTGGGATGGTCGAGATCATCACCATATTCCACTCGGTGCCGGGGTATATTTCTGTCGGTTAGAAGCGGGCAATGTCACTCGAACAATCAAGATGCTGCTGCTGAAGTGATCAAAGACTCAGCTTCCAAGCACCGAACGAAGCAGAAGTAAAACGGGGGAGAGCTTATCGCCCTCCCCCGTTTATTAACGCCTAAGCACTGGCCTTCGTCGGCCAATGAACCTTACTTGAGGATGATCATCTTCTTGGTCTGCTGGAATTCCTCCGCATCCAGACGCAGGAAGTACAGTCCGCTGGCCAACCTGTTGGCGTTCCAGGTAACGCTGTAGGCACCGGCCGGACGGACATCGTTCACCAACGTAGCCACCAGCGCACCCCGCAGATTGTAAACCTTCAGCGTGTGCTTCACCTGCCGGGCCAGTGAATACTCTATGGTGGTAGCCGGGTTGAACGGATTCGGATAGTTCTGGCTCAGGGAGAATTTCAGCGGAAGGTCATTGTCATCAGCAACGGACACGAAGACACCCATGTCGGCCGCGTCGCGTAGCATCACCTCATGATTGCCGTAATAATAGTGGCAGATACCCGTGAGATCGGCAATGACATCGTTAATAGCCAGCGCATGATAGTGCATATCGTCAGGGCTGTCATGAATCATAAAGTCATCATCAAGGATGAAGGTAGAAACGCCGCCATCATCCGTAACGTCCATGTCGTAGGTACCAGAAGCGGTAACAGTGACTGCATTAACAAAATGCAGTAATATACCCTCGTATTTCTCGGGCTCGAACACAAACTCCGCGCCAGTTATTTCAAGGGGTGCCACACTTTTACCAGTGGCGTGCAGCGTGACATCGGTGACGCCAATTGCTGTGCAAGCGTAATCCTCAAACACTGTCCCTGTGATGGTAATACTGTCACCCTGGGTCACCGTGTAGGTTACAGCAGCATCCAACTCGGCCCAGATACCATTCCAGATTCCCGGGCCATCCTGGATGTTAAAGCCGCCCGCTCTCGAATCTGGTTGATCGGCAGTGCTGGTCACCACACCACTCACGCTCACCACTTGGCCGACATAGTAGCTGTTGCCACTGGAATAGGGCATGTACTGTATATCATGGACGGTATGACCAGCAGCCCTGGTATGGTATCCGTATAGCGCCGCGCTGGTATCCGAAGGTATGGTGGCTGACATGGGCGCATCCTGATTTAATCCGTCGTCAGTAGCCTCAAGATAGTACTCCACCAGTGCTCCCTCGGAATCGGTCGCCGGAATGGTCCCGCTATAGCTGTTACTGGCCCCCGGAGTCATGGACGCCTCCAACCAAGCGCCGCCGTTCACCCGGTAGAAGATACCAGCCGAAGCAACCGCCGAACCATCGGTGATAGTGGCACTGACCGTTACGGCATCCGTTGGACCCAGCGCTGATTCCGTAATCGCAAACCCGGTGATCAACGGTGGACCACCGACCCCCATTACCATGTCCGAATGATAAATAGGTCTCACTCGATAGGTACTCGTATCCGCATGGTCGCCGTAGGCATGATATACGTACCCCCTGATGGACGCGATCGTTGTGCCGTTAGGCGGAATAACCCATGGCCCGGCTGTAGTTGGATTACCAAACATGTCTTCGCCTGACATGTCGTTCGTGCCATCGCTATTGATGATAGCTATGCCGCTGCCGTCATCTATGGTAAACTCCGCGTTAGTCACGTCTTAACTGTTGTTGATGACGGTGACGTTCGCGAGGCGCACCATGCTCAACTCCCACTGATCGGCAGTGATGGGCAGCCGTAGATCACCGGTGGAAAGTAACGGCGGTTCAGTGATGTGGGCGTTCGCGGCGACTAACTGGATCGGTTCGGTAATCCACATCTCGGTGAACCAGCGATATCGGTCAATACGCCCGGTAATGATGATCGAATCGCCTTCAAAGAGGATCGGGAAAGCGGTGGGATCACCGTAATACGACATGATCCCACTGTAGGGACCGCCGTTAGGATCCTGCCAGTTGAATCGCATGTAGCCGGTCCACGGAGTATCGGTGGTATCGATCGAGGATAACTCAGAAACGGGTACCGTTACAATCCCGATGAAGGTCACTGTATCACCGATCATATAACTCGCGTCCAGTGAGCCATCTTGCGGCGTCATATACAGTGCGGAACCCAGAACCTGCTGAATCCGCTGTACGCGCGTGTAGGGGCCCGCTTCCACTACATCGCGGGCCAGGCGCGGCATCAGTAAATATGTGCCGTTATATTGTTCCAGGGTACCCGTAATGGTGGCCAGGCTGTCGCCTGCTTTCGGGTAGTAGTAATAGTCCCATTTATCGCCAATGACCAGATCACCACTCCCGTCGGTTACGCTCCAATCCCCACTTATATC
>CP070656.1:242090-262500 GCA_020355065.1 Fidelibacterota bacterium
ATTGGCTACCATAGGGCAAATCCTTGCCCCTTTTTCCGGCCCCATTTTGTATTTCACGACGGTAGGTATATGAACTGAAAATCCATCCGTCTACGCTGCGCTACGCCGGACAGGTGTGTCGGCAGTTCGATTCTGTCCCGAGCCACGCTACACTGCGTTATCCCGCTATACGTCGCTACGCCGGACAAGCGCGTGGCAAGCCACATAGAAATGCCCCTGTGTGATCAGGGGCTTTTTAGTTTCAAGTTTCAAGTTCCTAGTTTCAAGACACCTTTTTAAGACGTGGAAAAGGGAGTGTCAGAAAGGGTGGTTTTTGGGACGGTTAACCTTGTGTTGAATCAGTACTTGCTGATGGTCTTGCTTGTATGATGGCCTACCATTGTCATTGCTAAAGGGACGAAAAAGTTGTATATCAACGCTAGCCTAAAGGGGACTTAATTCATATCCGTTTTGAAAGTGTCTAAATTTGCTCGGCTTAGCTGAGGGAAGATAATAAAGGAGAGTAAATGCTCAATAATTGGTGCTTCCACCGCCATAAAGGTTATTTGTTATTGCTTGTATCCCTCATGTGCATTTCGACTAGTGACGCTCAGGTAAACACCGAAGCCATGCGGCGTGAGGATCTCAAGTATGGTATGCACATTGACCTAGCTGGGAACATTGGCTATACCGATGGTAACTCAGATCTGTTCCAGAACCGGTCCAAGCTCCGCCTTGACTATGTGCAGGATTGGGGACACGCGTTTCTCGTAGCAAATTATCGCCTGGGCAGCAAGGATGAGATTCTCTTTATCAACAAGGGATTTACTCACCTTCGTGCCGTAAAGCCCCTTAAGCCAGCGCTTTCAGGGGAACTCTTCATCCAAAAAGGATTCAATGAATTTGTACAGATTCAAGATCGGCAGTTAATCGGCTTGGGACTACGGGTAAAATGGCATGAATTGGAGGTGTTCCGCAAAAAATGTGAGCATCTGCACTTATCTACCGGAGAGGGACTGATGAGTGAGCGGGAACAAATCGATAGCGGACCCGATGGCACCATGGGCGATCCAGTTCATGGCTCCCTGGCAAACCTAATACGTTCCACCAACTATATCGTACTGGGCTGGAAACCCAAGGATTCCTTTTCCATTCTTACCACGGGTTATTTCCAATTGGACACTCGTCGTGCAGAGGATTATCGCGTCTTGGCTCAATCCACATTGAAGGCGTCGATCACCAAACGCTTAGCCCTCACGGTAAATATGAATCTGCGCTATGACAGTGAACCACCCGGCGAGGTAAAAGCGCTTGATATTGATCTGACCAATGGTTTTGAATATGCTTTCAGACAACAAGATCAAGTCCCAAAAAACTCGCAGCAGTGAAAGGAGATATACGATGAGGGGTAAGCAACCGGAAAATGGAGCACTTGTATTTGCATATTTGCTTGATGGCCAAGGCGGGGGCCGCGAGCTCGAATGGGGTGAGATTAATGCTTGGTCACCAAGCGGCGGACCACTATGGATTCATCTAAATGCGCGTGCACTCGAGACTGAACGATGGTTGGTGGAAGAGAGCAACTTGGACGAGGTTGCCAGGGATGGATTATTATCCGGTGAGGTCCGGCCTAGAACCGTTGTCGGCCGGGACGGCACCCTAATTATTCTTCGAGGGGTGAATCTTAATCCTGGTGCCGATCCGGAAGATATGGTCTCCGTCAGATTGTGGATAGATGACAATCGAATCATCACCACCGTACGGCGCGCCGTGTTATCAATAAATGATTTGCGTCAGGCCATTTCCAAGCGACATGGACCATCCAATCTGGGCGAATTTGTGACCAGTCTGTCTGACCGCTTGGTCGAACGCATGTCGAATGTGATTGAGGAAGTGGACGATGCCGTCGACAAGTTAGAGGATGAGATCCAAACTGCTGATCCACAGATATTGCGTGCAGGATTGGCCTCAGCCCGCCGGCAAATAATATCTCTTAGACGTTATCTCGCACCTCAAAAGGAAGCTTTGAACCGGTTGCAGCACGAGCGCATCCCTTGGTTGTTAGATGATGACCGTAATTTATTAAGAGAAATAATGGATCGATCCATACACTATGTCGAGGCACTTGATTCTGCGCGAGACCGGGCAGCTGTAACCCAGGAAGAACTCAATGGCCGGCTGTCCGAACAGTTGGAAAGACGCATGTATATGCTAACCATGATAGCCGCCATCTTCCTGCCACTTACATTCATAACGGGATTGCTTGGAATTAATGTAGCAGGAATTCCGGGCGCAGAGAACCGTTGGGCTTTCCTGGGAGTGGCACTTGTTCTATTCGCAATCTTTCTTGGACAACTATTATACTTTCGAATAAGACGTTGGATTTGATTAGACCTGTCCTAATTCAGCTGATGCATTTCTCCACAAAAAGGTTTCAAGCCTCTAGTCCCTTCTTAACCATACTAATGGGTAAGGGTTGACTGGCATCAACGTGTACATCGCGCTGCGGGAATGGAATCTCGATCCCGTGCTCATGGAATTTATCCCAGACCTTCACTAGGACCTCACTTTTCACATTACCTAGTCCCTCCTTAGGATCATCTATCCAGAAAAATAGATCAAGGTCGACCGAGCTATTCCCAAATCCCGTTAGTTGACATAAGGATTCAGGGTATTTGAGAACTCGCTCCACCTCGCCGGTAGCCTCTAAAACGAGCTCCATTGCCTTGTGTATATCGGATTTGTATGAAATGCCTATTGGGATGTTCAGCCGAACTTTTCGGTCTGTGTAGGACCAGTTAATGACTTGCTGAGTGATAAGATCTTCATTTGGGATCAGATACTCATGTCCATCTCGAGTTACAACCGATGCATACCGGCCCCGCAAACCAGATATCCAGCCATACACATTGCCCACTTGGACTACGTCGCCTGGCTTGATAGATCTGTCGGTAAGTAGGATGATGCCACTGATAAAATTGGAAACGATTCTCTGCAAACCGAAACCAATACCGACACCGAGAGCACCACTGAAAAAGGCGAACGCAGTCAGGTCAATACCCACACTGCTCAAGGCAATCATGGTTACGATTACGTAGACTGTAATCTTTACTACCTTGCTAAACAAGACATGTGTGGATGCTGAGAGGCCACGCACCTTGATAAGACGTTTCTCGATATACTCACCCAGCCAGCGGCCGAAGCGCAGGGCGAGGAACAGGAAAATAAATGCCTTGAGGAGTGATAGGACTGTCAAGTGGACCTCCCCAATGGTGAAACCGAGACTATCCAGAAAAGCAGCCGTTGGCTTCAAAATACCCAGAACGTTCAGAGCTGCCAGCGACCAGGCAGCGATGGCAATATTGCGGGACCAGAAGGGATCGAGGATCACAGTCGTAGCCAGCTTGATTACCACCCAGGCCAACAGCAGCGTGGACACGAGATTGATGATAACCGGTACAGTGCCGAGTTGGCGAGTCAGCAGACCACTGATACCCAACAGGATAAGACCATAGATGGCCGGCAGCAGTTTGATGAAAGAGTTAAACAGGTTGCGCAGGAGAATGTTGCGCTGTATGAAGCTGTCGATCCGGGCAGGAATACGCGGGAGGAACCGCTTGCCCAACAGGTTGCTGAGCAGCAGCAGTACAATGATGATAATCACTTGAACAACATTGCCCAAGACGAGGACATTACCGAGGAACCAATCACTGATCTTATTCAGGATATTGATCCTGAATTGCACATTTAGTATTGAGTCCATGTTACCCTCCCAGAATGCTATGATATTTAGCGCGCGTTACATATGCGACATCGATCAATATGGATACCTTTAGGATGCGTACAATGTGAATTTAGCTGGGAAGCCCTCTGACACACCCTGATATTTAGCGATAAGGGTGGGAAGTTGAATTTGCACAAACAACTGTTCCAAGTCTTAAGCCTCAGTAGCTTCTAGGCAATGCCCGCTTATTGGCCACCAGTGGTCACCGTAGGTCAAATTCCTGCCCCGTTTTCCTGCCCCATTTTTGCCGTAGCGACGGGAGAGCAATGAACTGAATCCCGCCAGTGGCAGGGGATTCCCGCTTCCTGCGGGGTGCAATCCATCCCGAAGAGTCGGGACAAGTCCCCGAACCGCAATGCTCTCGGAACAAGTGTGTCGGCAGTTTGATTCTGTCCTGAGCCACGAGGAAACAAGCCCCCTCTCGTCAAGAAAGGGGGCTTTTCTCATCATCCGCGATTTGCACCGATTTACTCAGATTGACCAGGATTGACCCCTTTTGACCCCTTATTGTCGACGCTTTCTGTCGACGTTTTTGACTACGAGGTCAGGTGCTTGCTCAGGTCATCCACCATCTGTTTACGCCGTTCCACCCTGCCCGTAGGTGGGGGCGGAGCAGGCGCGGAGAACGACGTTTGAGATCACCACTCCTGTTGTACCTTGATCAATTTATCCACCTCGAAGCCCGATTGCCGGGCCTGCTCCACCAGTCGGCGAAAAATCCCGGCATCCATGGTGGGTGTGCGGCCGAGGATCCACAGGTAGCGCTTGGACCGGCTGGTGACCATCGCCCACTGGTACTCCTCGCTGTCCAGCGCGATCACTTTATAGTCACTGGCGAAGATCCAGAAGAAACTGACCTTGAGTCGGGCCGGCTGGGACGGATCGGGTATCCAGGCCGTGCCCTCGGCCATCGAATGGCTGCCATCCGGGGTTAGCTTGTAGCCCTGGTTGAGGACCCTGATCTGGCCGTCATCACGGAGTGAGTAGGTGGCCGTAACGTTCACCAGGTCTTTTTCGAAGCGCGTCGGCAGGCGGGCTATTTCGTACCAGCGGCCCAGGTAGCGGTCCAGCTCCAGGTGCTCGACGGGGGGAATGTCCCTTGTCGTGCGCTGGGAGAAAGCGCACGCCATCAACGGCACAAACAGCAGTAACACGAGTGTTTTTAGCGGTGCCATCTGCCTATCCTCCTCTAAATCCGGTTATACCCTCAAGGGAATCTACCCGCACCGGGGATCGGAGATCAAGTGCTAACGGGCGGCTCAGGGCCGCACTCGCTCCCAGGCACTGGCCTCACCGGGCACCGGACGGAAGAGGGGGTGTGGCTGCGGGTCATCATCCGGAGTGATCTCTTGCAGCCACTGGGGCGCCCGCTGGAGGAGCTTCTGCTCCAGGTGCTGCCACTCGTAGCGGAGTTGACCCGCCGCGGCCGGGATTTTCACCCCCGATCTCCGGGGATTGATCTTGCTCGAATCGAAGTGGTAGCCGCGCCGCCGGGATTCGGCCAGTATCCCTTCCAGGTAGCTGCCGATGGCAGCCAGTGGATCGGGTTGATCCCGGAACCTGGTGAGCTGCGGGTGGTGCCGGTACCCCCTCGTGTTACCCAGCAGAACCGCCTGCGCCAGCAGGGCTTCCCGCCACACGGCTAACAACCCCTGCCGGTCGAGGTAACGGGGATGGAGGGTCCAGAGTCTCACCGGGTGGACGTCATTGGACCGGACCACCGATAACCGGGCTGGGAATCTCGAAGAACCGCATCTCTTCGTTCTTGGCGTCCGTCACGAACGCCCCCTTCGCCCGCGCTTCCGGACCCGGGGAAAGAAGGCGTTGGTGGTACGGATATAGGTTTCGTATTCCGGCTTCTCCGAGCGCAGTCGCCGCTCAAGCATCGTGACTCCCGAGACGCGCAGGAGCAGCACGGTCATCAGCAGGGGGCTGAACAGCAGCCAGTAGGCACCCGACGATAGAGAAATGAAACCGTATCCCCACCACAGCAGCGCCTCGCCGAAATAGTTCGGGTGACGGGTGTAGGCCCAGAGTCCGGTATCTAGAACCCGCCCCTTATTTTCCGGCTCCCGCTTAAAGCGGTACAACTGCCAATCGCCAGCGGCTTCGACCACGAACCCGATGACCCAGAACAGGGCGCCCAGGCCATCCGTCCAGGTAAAGTATGCCGGCTCCTTGACGGCCAGCGCGGCGAGGAGGGGCAGGGATAACACCCACAGGATCAATCCCTGTAGCAGGAAGACCTTCAGATAGCTTTGCCACCACCAGGATTGACCGGCCTGCAATCTCCAGGTCTGGTAGCGCGGATCTTCCGGCTTGCCCCGACTGCGCAGCAGCAGATAGCCGGCCAGGCGGAATCCCCAGATCATCACCAGGCTGATGATCAGGACGCGCCGGGGCTCATACCCCTCACTGGAGAGCAGGTACCATGTGGCCGCGATTACGAATCCCGGTCCCCAGAAAATATCCATGATGCTGGCGTCTTGTATGAGGAGGCTGAGAATCCAAACGGCAGTGATGAAGACCAGCACTACCGGGGCGGCTGAAACGAATATTTCCCAGGGGAGCGGTGTCATCGTGCCAGGCCGATCACTCGCGGGATTCCCGCAAGTACGCCAGGCTGTGGCTGTTGAAGGGCACCGGATCGATGTCGAAGACCCGGTAGGCAGCTTCGGAATCGGCCACGTTTCCCTCGAGCAGCATAGTAAGCTGGTCACGCGTAATGGGGAAGAAAGCGAAACGGTCCAGGAGGGCCGCCAACATTTGCAGGGCGGCAGCCGGTACGGGCAGGGTCCATTTGCGCTTGCCGCTGGCGCGCGCGATGTTCATCACCACGGTTTTCCAATCCACGGCCGCTTTGCCACCCAGCTCGAAGGTCTGCTCAACCGCGTCCAGCAGCTCCAGTGATTGGATGAAGACCGCCGCTACATCCCGCACGTGGATTGGCGACATCCGGAATGTTCCGGCCTCTGCCGGCCACAGGCCTCTAAAAAACAGGGGCGCCGGCAGCGGCAGTTTGATCAGGACATCGCGGAGCTGGGTGCAGAATTCCATTCCACCGCGGGGATCGCCAAAAATGACGGAGGGACGGAATATGGTCCAACGCAGGCCGGTTGTCTTCAAATACTCCTCGGCCATATACTTGGACGCCTGGTATGCGGTCCCGTCAGGTCGTACCCCGTTGGCACTCATCAGGATAAAGCGCCGAACGCCCGCCTCAACCGCGGCATCCATCACGGCTTTGGCATGCTCATAATGGACTTGGTGGAAGGTCGGCCCCACTCGCTGGTTCTCTCTGATAATGCCAACGCAGTAGATCACCCCCTCACAGGCAGCCAGGGTGGCATGGATGGCCTGCATATTGCCCAGATCACCCTGCGTAAGGATACATTCGTCCGCCCGGGTCACCTTGCTTTCGCTCCCCTGACGAACCAGCAGGTGAGGCTCGTGACCCCGGTCCAGCATTGCTTCTACCAGGTAGCTACCCACAAAGCCGGTGCCGCCGAACAGTGCCACCTTCATGCACCCATCCCTGCGGTCGATTGTGATCTCGGAACGAGCATGTCCCTGTTGATTGTCTGCCTCTGTTGTTCAAGCCGCGTTGAAAGTTAGTCATGTACCGGCATAAAAACCCTTGGTTCCCTCTTCCACGTTGGTCACCACTGGTCAGATTCCGCCGTTGGCAGGCTTCCTTGCTCCACCTTCTTTTTCGCGCACCACGCGCACAAATAGCCGCACCGGAGTATCGGGACAAGTAGTGTCGGCAGTTCTCCCAAAGGGATCCCATCGGGAAATTCTATCCCGAGTCACGATGAAATTAGCCCCCTCCCTCGTCGAGAAAGGATGTTTTTCTGTTGACCATTGCCGTTCCTGGAAGATCCTGAATTAGACTTCGGTTTGGCATACTGCTTTATTACTTTCGTTCATAGGCTTATCCACTTGCATCTCATGATGCAGTGCAGAAGTAATTTATTCCACGAAAGGTAGGAGTATGATCAAATGAAGCTGGAAGGTAGTTGTTTCTGTGGCGCAATTAAGTTTGAGACCAACACTGCTGCCAGCCGGGTGACCCATTGTCATTGCATTCATTGTCGGCGTATTTCCGGTGCACCGTTCCTGACTTATGCAGAGTTTAAATACGCTGACTTCACCTTCACGTCCGGTACACCGGCCCAGTTTAACACCAGGCCCGAGGTCACCCGGCAATTTTGCTCTCATTGTGGCACTCAGTTGACCTACCGGGATAGTGAGTATCCACACCTGATCCATGTGACTATCGGAAGCTTCGACCAATCCGAGCGTTTGATCCCCCAAGACCATATCTGGTCTGATCGAATGCTGCCGTGGCTGCAGATGGATGACGGCTTGCCACGCTATACACGGCAACGTGGCTTCTGAGCTCGTTCGATGAGTGTCAGAAAGGACGGTTTTGGGGGCTGCCTCCCCCTACGAGTTTATATCATACGACTGTAACCGATAGCTTCATACACCTGTTATGTAGCTGGTAGACCAGCTAGTAGACGATCAATCTCATTTGCACCGCCTACGCCCGCGCTCGCAATCCTGTTAAGTGATTGACAGACTGATTCCAATGACCCCTTCGGAGCTCGCACCATCGTACTTAAGGGAAATCCCTGAATTGGATTCATCGAGAATGCTTTGAATGATCCTCAGCTAAACCTTGGATACGAGAAATGTATTTCTTAGTTTTTTGGCCCCAGGTATCCGAATGGGTCTGAACCGATACAATAACTTCGAAGGTGGGGAGATTAGCAATAATAAACTGCGGTCGTAGCCGATTTCATACCTTCATGAGCCGAATTGGATTACTCCTGCTGACCGTTGGAGTGGCGGCGGCCCAGGATCGAAGCACCGACTACATTGAGCAATATCAAAAGCGTGCGCTGGAGATTTATAGGACCTCAATCACCTATCGCACGGCAGCGTCTCATGGCCAGGTTCCGGCTCTGGCGAGCTATTTGGCCGATCAATTCAGGGCTGGCGGTTTTGCCGATGAAGACATTCATCTGCTGCCCTTCGCGACGTCCGAGAGCGAGGAAACGGCTGCGCTGGTCGTAAGATATCGAGGCGACGGATCTTCAGGTGAAAAGCCAATCCTATTGGTCGCGCATATGGACGTCGTTGATGCGCTTCCAGAAGATTGGGAACGTGATCCGTTCACACTCGTTGAAGAGGACGGGTATTTCTTCGGTCGAGGAACATTAGACGATAAGTTTGGCACAACGATGTTGACATCGACCTTTTTGCGTCTGAAATCAGAGGGATTTAAGCCCACACGTGATCTGATCATTGCCTTCACCGGGGACGAAGAAACAGAGCAAGCTACCACGCGCAGTCTTGTTACGACATTTCGCGATCTGACGGACTCCGAGTTTGCGCTCAACGCCGACGCTGGTGGCGGCGTCCTCGACGATAGCGCCAACGCCGTTTCATATCTTATCCAGGCCGCAGAGAAAACCTATGCTACGTTCGAGCTCACGATACGTAACCCGGGCGGCCACAGTTCACTGCCTCGCGCAGAGAATGCTATCTATGAATTGGCGCAGGCCCTGCTTAAGATTCAGGCATTTCGATTCCCGGTTCGTTGGAACGAAATCACCCGCCGTTACTTCGAGGTGGCAGGCAAAGCTCGGATCGGAGAGTTAGGTGAGGCAATGCGCCGGTTTGCCGCAAATCCAGATGATCAGGAAGCAGCCAATATCCTTCATGGTTGCCCGGCCCAAGTCGGTATTACGCGCACAACTTGTGTTCCAACGATGCTTCGGGGTGGACACGCGGAGAATGCTCTGCCACAGTCCGCAACGGCTACTGTGAATTGTCGAATATTCCCCGGCGTGGAGGTGAGTGAAGTACAGGCAATCCTTCAACGTGTTGTGGAGAATGATCAGCTACAAATCGAGGTTCTGGGTGATCCTGTACCCGGTCTCGCCTCTCCACTCCGCCAAGATGTTCTGGCTGCCGTCACAGCCGCCGTACACGCGGGCCACCCAGGTATACCGATAGTCCCTTACATGAGCTCTTATGCAACGGACGGTCTAGCATTACGGGCGGCAGGCATCCCGACTTACGGGACCATGGGGCTGTTCATTCGAGAAGACGATGAGTTTGCCCATGGTTTAAACGAACGTGTCCCCGTCCGCTCGTTTTATGGCGCGCTTGAGTTCTGGCATCTCCTGTTGACGGAGCTGGCTACCCAGTAGCTCCACCGCGCCCATTGGTGGCCGATAGCGGGTGTCGCATATGCGAGCAGAAATTGCCGGACCGTTGGGCAATATCGGCTGCCCGCATGGTGTTTACTTCGGTTTGATACCGGGATATACCCCCATCAACCAGATAGAACGTCTCACTTTGTGCACTTGAATGGAGCCATTAACCGCAGCGTGAACATGATCAGTGGTGGCAGAAATAAATAGTGCGGTTGCAGCATCAGCTTTAAAATAAGTTTTCAAAATTCACATGAAGTCCAGGGAGGGTCAAAGCCATGACCGAATTCCAACCGTTCCTGTTGGAAAGAATGATGTCCAAATACGAGCAGCTGGTGGAGTACAACATCTCCGAGAGCGGCGTTTATCCTGTTTTCCTCAAGGAATTGCTGGACGGTGATTCCTCGCGGATCGAAGGGCTGCTGGGCATCAGTCTTAACTATCCCCACGCCGAAGGGATCCCTGAACTCCGCGAACATATCGCCGCACTCTATCCCGGATCCGGTCCGGAGAATGTTCTGGTAACAATCGGAGCGGCTGAGGCAAACTACATCACCACTCATACACTGCTACAGCGCGGGGACGGAATTTCAATCATTTTGCCCAACTATATGCAAATCTGGGGTATTGCCAAGAATATTGGCTTGAGTGTCAGCGAGTTTAGCCTGCAGGAAGACCAATCCTGGGCACTGGACCGCGATGAGCTGAGAAAATCCGTGAGTAACTCCACCCGGCTTATTGCTGTATGCAATCCCAACAATCCGACCGGGCATATCCTCACTGAATCGGAGATGGATGACATTGTCACGGCTGCAGATCGGGTGGGTGCCTGGATCCTGGCTGACGAGGTTTACCGTGGTGCGGAACGGACCACCGATGTGGAGACACCCTCGTTTTACGGGCTTTATGACAAGGTGGTCGCTACCGGCAGCCTGAGCAAAGCGTATGGCATACCGGGATTGCGTGTCGGCTGGGTGGTAGCACCCGTGGAACGCATCGACGATATCTGGGCGCGGCATGAATATATCACGATCAGCGCGGGCATGCTGGACAATCACCTGGCTGCTTTGGCGCTGTCGCCCGAAGTTCGTCCGAGGCTTATACAGCGGGCACGGGATTATATCCGCAAAGGTTATGTCGTCCTGGAAGAATGGATGGAGAGCCATGGAGATACCTTCAGTCTGACGGCACCAGAGGCGGCGGCCATTGCTTTTGTGCGCTATAACCTGGATATCAACTCGACGGTGTTGTCAGAAAGGCTCTGCAATGAGAAGAGCGTCTACATCGTGCCGGGCGATCACTTCGGTATCGATCATCACGTGCGTATCAGCTTCGGTCTGCCCCATGATTACCTTGTGCCGGCGTTGGATCGTATCCATGATCTGATCATGGAATTAAGCAGCCAGGCAGAATAACCGCCACGGCATTGCCCACAGGAAGCGAATCCTTTAGGGCAGCCAGATAATGGATATCCGGAACGAAGTCAAGCAAGCCGAGACGCGTATCCGGCCGTATGTTCGGCAGACGATCCTGGAATACTCCCCAACTCTCAGTCAACGGAGTGGAGCAGAGGTGTACTGCAAGCTGGAAAATCTGCAGCATACCGGATCCTTTAAGGTGCGTGGGGCGATGAACAAGCTGCTTTCGCTGACAGGTTCGGACCGGTCCAAAGGGGTAGTAGCTGCCTCAACCGGCAACCATGGCGCAGCCGTGGCTTTCAGCATGGAGCAGCTGGGCGTGCCGGGGATCATCTTTGTGCCTGAAAACGCGGATCCCTCGAAGATCGCGCTTATCGAGCAATCAAACGCGGAGGTGCGTTTTTTCGGCTCTGATTGCGCTGAGACCGAAGTCCATGCACGGCAGTATGCCGCCGACCAGGGAATGACCTATGTATCGCCGTATAACGATCCGCAAATCATCGGGGGGCAAGGCACCATCGGGTTGGAACTGGAGCGGCAGCTCAGTTCCATTGATGCGGTATTTGTCTCCCTGGGTGGGGGTGGATTGATTTCCGGCATCGCCGGCTACCTGAAGCCTTCCAATTCATCGCTGGAGATCATCGGTTGTTCGCCGGAGAACTCACAGGTGATGATTCAATCATTGGAAGCGGGGAGAATCGTGGACGTCCCATCAATGCCTACCCTCTCGGACGGTACCGCCGGGGGAATCGAGGCTGGAGCCATAACCTTTGAATTTTGTCAGCAGCTGGTGGATACCTGCCTGACAGTCACGGAGGAGGAGATCCGAGCCAGCCTGCTGCTTTTCCTGCGCGCCCACCGTATGATGATCGAAGGAGCCGCGGCTGTAGCTATCGCTTCATTCCTGAAGGCTAGCGAGCGCTTTAGAGGCAGGACGGTGGTGCTTGTGATCTGCGGAGCGAATATTGGTCTTGATACACTGAAGCAGGTTCTTCAGGGACCGCAAGATTGACCCATGCTTTTACACCAATATCATTCCTTTACGACAGACTAAGGAGGTCGTAATGCAAACCATTACCCGGGACCAGATCATAGCAGTTCTACCGCAGCTTGATCTACTTCCCATCATTGAGGAAGGGTTTCGGGCATACTCGGCGGGCGATGCGGTGGTACCGCCCGTGGGGGAGTTGCTACTGGACAAGGGGGAAGTACATATCAAGTACGGCTATCTCAAGGGGGGATCCTACTACGTCATCAAGATCGCCTCGGGTTTCTTTGCCAATCCGAAGATTGGATTGCCTACGGGCAATGGTCTCATGTTGTTATTCAATCAGGATACCGGCGAACCGGTGAGCATCTTGCAGGATGAGGGTTATCTTACGGATGTGCGCACGGCCATTGCGGGGGCCATTGCCGCGAAATACCTGGCGCCTTCCGAAGTTGAGCGGATCGGGATTGTAGGAACTGGTGTTCAGGCGCGACTGCAATTGGAGTATCTGAAGTCAGTTACACCATGCCGCAAGGTACTGGTCTGGGGTCGTGGTTCCGAGCAGCTGGCACGCTACCAGCAAGACATGGCGTCGCAGGGCTATTCGGTGGAGGTAACCCCGGACTCCGGAGCTGTGTTGCAGAGCTGTAATCTAATTGTTACTACCACGCCGGCAAGGGAGCCCTTGCTTGCTTCAGCGAACTTGCAGCCCGGCACGCAGATTACAGCCATGGGCTCGGATACACTCCAAAAGCAGGAACTCGAACCGGAGATTCTGCAGGTCGCCGATCTGGTTGTAGCCGACAGCATTTCCCAGTGTCTGGTTCGAGGTGAGATCCACCATGCTCTGGATTCAGGTCACATTGCCCAAGGTGACATCATCGAGCTTGGCAATATCATTGCCGGGAATTCGGCGGGGCGTACTGCTCCCGATCAGATCACGATAGCAGACCTCACGGGAGTGGCGGTTCAAGATATTCAGATCGCGACGGCGGTGTATGAAGCATTGGCTTAAAACCGGCTCGTTGAGTTAAGGGGAACTATCCGGGCATTTAAGGTCAGGAGTGCGACCGCCAGCAAATGCGGCAGGTCTCCAAGAACCTGCCCGAATAATCCCCCGCATCACTGACTTCCCGTTTTGCCCTGTGGCTATCCCGGGGCAATTCGTATATTCCAACTCTCTGTGCCGAGTAATCTAATCGTATTATGAAACGCACCCTTACCCTTCTCGATTCCACCATGATCAATGTTGGGACCATTATCGGCTCCGGGATCTTCCTGGTGCCCACTACCATTGCCCTGTACATGCATTCCACGTCCTTGACCATACTGGTCTGGCTGGTAGCGGGTATTCTTACTCTTTTCGGTGCCCTCTCCATCGCCGAGCTCGGCGCCGCCATGCCCCGCGCCGGGGGACAGTTCGTCTATCTCAAAGAAGCCTACAGCCCATTCTGGGGCTTTCTCTACGGCTGGTCCAGCTTCTGGGTGATCAACTCCGCCTCCATCGCCGCCCTGGCCGTGGCCTTCGCCACGTACCTGGGGCACTTCCATTCCCTGACGCCCATCCAGATCAAGATCATTGCCATTGCCGCCATTGCCGCCTTCACCCTGCTCAATATCTACGGGCTTCGCACCGGCGTCTGGACCCAGAATATCATCACTTTCCTCAAGATCGGCGCCCTGCTGGCGATTATTTCCCTGGGATTATTCCTGTCAGGTGGTGAGACCGCCAACTTCCAGCCACTGCTGCCCGACCGGACCTTCTCTTCCCTTGTTCCCCTGTTCGGACTGGCCCTGGTGGCCACCCTCTGGTCCTATGATGGGTGGATCGAGATCACCTATATTGGTGGCGAGGTCAAGGATCCCGGCCGCAATATTCCCCTCTCGCTGCTCATCTCCACCCTGATCATCATTGCCGTCTATATCCTGGTGAATATCGTTTTCATCTTCCTGCTGTCCCTGCCGGAGATTGCCCAATCGGAGCTGGTTGCCTCCCGGGCTATCAGCGTGGTCCTCGGCTCCGGTGGCACCACTCTGGTGGTCCTGATGATTCTCGTATCGACACTGGGCGGGGTCCACGTGAATGTCCTGGCCTGTCCCCGAATCTATTACGCCATGGCCAGGGAGAATTTGTTCTTCCGTTCCCTGGCGGAGATTCACCCCAAATACGGCACTCCGGCGCTCTCACTGGTTGTTCAGGGGATCTGGTCATCTCTGCTGGTCTTCTCCGGCACCTTCGATCAGCTCATCACCTACGTGGTCTTCGCCTCATGGATCTTCTACGCCATGTCCTGCGCCGGGGTAATCATTCTCCGTCGCAAGCAGCCCGGTCTTGAGCGCCCATACCGGACCTGGGGCTACCCGGTAGTGCCGGTGATCTTCGTCCTATTCGCGGGTTTCCTGGTACTCAACACCATCGTCAGCGATCTCCGCGACGCCCTCATCGGTGCCGGCCTCATCCTCACCGGCCTTCCCGCCTATCTCTACTGGAAACGCCAGTCCACCGCTAGTTGAGCATAAGTACCGCTGTAGCAGTGGTCATCAGCCCGGTGATCAGGATGGGTCTGCTTGTTGAGTTAATGGGAACTATCCGGGCATTTAAGCCAGGAACGCGAACGAAACGATGAGCAACAAGATGGTTGAACGATTATACAGACCTAGCCGACTTTATATATAACACGATCATGATACCCCGTGATTACCGTGTAAAAGCCTTTGAGTGTGTTATCCACCAGATCATCACAGGTATCGATTAGAAAACTCCTGCCCTGCAATTCTTGAATCTTCCATCTGGTTGAGATGATAATCAGGTATTCTTGGCCGACTCTCCGCAGGACTGATGGACTGATTTGCTGATTTCCCCGATCCAGCATAAAATCCTGGCCGCTAATTGGAGTGAGAGCAACCCTGGTATGGGAATGGCCAATTGCATTCAGCGGTCCCAACTCATTCATGTCCTTCCCGACCAGCTTCCGAGGCATTGAATCCGTCCATCCGAGCCCACCTCGGAATGGAATCAGTACATGCTTAACTGAAGGGACGTTCTCCCCGCCTACGGATGGGGCAGACTTGCGTGAGACGCACCAGGCCTTCGTCGCACTTCGACAGGCTCAGTGTGACGAGGGTGGTGGCGGAGTGTAGCGGAAAGGAAGGTTTAAGAACTGCCTCTCCCTACTTCGGCAGCATCCCCGTACTATGCGGGACTACTTTGACGCTTGCTTTAATAATAGCCCCGCTTTCTGGGGGGCAAAGGTATCCTTCGCCGGACTCAGGACAAGTCTTGATGGGCTTGTTGTATCTCGCTCGCCAGCCGAGACGGCTTCAGCGACTTGTTCGGAGGTTCCTTCTACGGGCTGCTCCAGCTTTGCTTCGCCCTGCTCTGCCACGGGGGTGCACCGTTGCTTCGGCGAGCATCCTGAAAACACCCACCTCAGTCTTGGACTCGGTCCAGTCGGTGAAGGCGGCGTTTAGCTCAGAATATTCGGCCATGCGTTCCGCCAGCACCTCCTCCCGTTGAGCCTCTGTCTCCCAGAAGTCGATCGTCAGATACCGCCGCGGATTCTCCGTGTCGCGCAGCAGAGTGGTGCCTCGGAAGCCCGGGCACCGTGCGAATAGCCTGCTCCACGCGCCGCCTGGGCCGTACGCCAGCTCGAACTGGCCTCTGGCCTCCTCCTTGACGACGAATTCCCTGACAATTTCGATCATGCTTAACCGGCCTCTTTTGCAACCAGCTTCTTCCAATAGCCAACGTTCCCCCGGCGCCCTACGATTCGCCGCCGAATTACTATACTCATAGCAATGGATACGTAATTTGTCATAAGATACCCCTTGGGATGATTATGGCTAAACGGACTTGCTATCTTACGGTTGGCCTGCCCCTATTCTTTTGCCCACTCTTAAAGAAAGGATATGGGGAATTCGAAGACTGGATCACTTGATAATTTACCTCCACCGGTTACCATTGGACAAATCCCCCCACTGAGCAGCTTTTAAGACACCATTTTAATGCCTGGAAAAGGGAGTGTCAGGAAGGATGGTTTTTGGGATGGCGGCTCTCCTACTTTTGCAGCAGCCCCACTTTCTGCGGGGCAAAGGCATCCTTCGCCGGACTCAGGACAAGCCTTGATGGATTTCGTGTGCCTACCTATTCAAACTTTCTCATAGCTGATAACAGCGCTGCTTTAATTGGCCTTTCACCCATCCAGTGACCGGCACTCTCGACGATTCTCAGCTCTGATCCGGGCAGCTTTTGATGCAAGCGGTAGGCGGTAACTGGCGGGCAAATCATATCGTAGCGGCCATTGACGAGCGTAATGGGGATGTGGCTGATCCGGTGGGCGTTCTCCAACAGTTGGCTCTCTCCCAGGAAGCAATCGTTGACCATATAATAGTTTTCAAGGAGAGCAAAGGCATAGGGATCGAATTTGCTGAGCTCGTATTCAATCACCTCATCCCGGATATCCAGCAAAGAGATCTTGAATTCGTACCTTGCCCACTCCCGGCTGTATTCAGCCCGCAGGGTTGAATCCTGGCTCTGGACCAGAGCGAGTAAGACATCGGGCAGTGGCCGCATGTGCGGGTCCGGCAGGGCAGCGAGCATGCGGTCGTAAACATCGGGGAAGAACTTACGCACCCCGCCGTGGTAGAAATGATCAATCTCTTGCTGTGTCGCCAGAAAGATCCCCCGCAGGACCATGCCGCTTACGTTGTCCGGATAGGTTTCAGCGTAGGTCAAGCCCAGTGTTGAACCCCACGATCCGCCAAAGATGATGATTTTCTTCAGGTTCAGGTATTTTCGTAAGCGTTCTATATCTTCAACCAGATCCCAGGTGGTATTCTGGCGGGTCTCGGCTACAGGTTTGGACTTACCGGCCCCACGCTGGTCGTGCAGAACGATGAGGAATTTCTCAGGATTGAAAAAACGTCGCATCGTGGGGGATATACTGCCACCGGGGCCACCGTGGAGAGCAAAGACTGCTTTGCCCTCAGGATTCCCACAAAGCTCATAATAGACCTCGTGAATGTCCGAGACTTGGAGATACCCACTTTGAAAAGGCTCGATTTCCGGCCAGAGCTGGCTAAGCTCCGAAGAATCTCTCCCGATATTCGTACCGCAACCGGTACCCAGGAATAACAGGCTGATAACCAATAAGTATCGCAACTTCATTTTCGGTTCTCCTGAAATGGGAAGGTTTGACGGATGGTCACGTACCGGGCAGAATTATTCAGACCACACCCATCTCATCAGCTGATGCAATAATAGGATGATGACCAGTGCCTCAGCGGTGCCTTGGTCTATAAAGCCCCTATTGCCTCGCAAACACAATCACCACCCAGTCGCCTTCCTCATCGGCGGGATCCAAAGAACCGGTGATGGTCAATTCATCACTCTCAACCTCATAGGTATATACCTCCGTGACATCAATGCCCATAACGGTGTAGTTGAGCGTTAACTGGTTACCGCTTGTGGTCCAGGTTCCCTCCATCGTAAAGCTGATACCCAAGACATATATCAATGAGCTAAAATCGTGATCTGATTCAATCGTCCACGTCATGGTAGCCAGGGACCCATAGGTCGTCACGTCAGTAGAGTCGGGATTTGAGATAGACCCCCAATATTGGGTTTCGGTCTGGGCTTCCCATGTACCGACGATATCGGGCTCCTCAGACTTGGTACTTTCCTTTTCGCAACTCCAGAGAAGTGCGAGTACCAGGATTATGGGAATTGAGGTGTTTTTCATTCGGTGCCTCCCTTACTCCTGTCATTTGTGGCTAGTTAAGCGACGCAACATCCGCATGGAATGCGATTATAGACGCATCCATGCACCCTCAGGCACTCGTCAGGTCGGGATGATTACAGATGCGAAACTTGATTAATCGGGCTGGACGATGACCCGTGTCTCAGCGGCACCCTGGTCTATCAATTAACACGGAAGTCTTTGAGGAAAGGCTACCAGTGTAAAATACCTAGCGTTATGTAAAGTGTCAAGCTCATTTGGGAACATTCCAGGAAGCTACACTGCATTGCACAGGTAGAGATAAAATCGAGGAAACTGGTCAGGGCCGGTCACCATCAGTCTAATCCCTACCCCAACAAACCGGTTGTGAGATACATTTTTTAAGACTTGGAGAGGCGAGTGTCAGAAAGGGTGGTTTATAGGATTGCGCAGATCCTCTACTTCAACAGCACCATCTTAATCGCACTGCTGTACTCCGGATTCACCAGCCGGGCGATTTAGATGCCGGAGAGAGTAATCCTAAATCCAGACATCAGGAGTGAGGCAAAGAAAAGGACAGGTTACCGCGTTTACTATAGGGACAAACTCCAGTTTTTGATCAGGATCAGGAGGAACGGGATTCTGGTTCGAAGGAGTGATACGTCATGGTCAGACCATCAGATAGTGCTGTTTGTGCTTTCCATCCCATCATGATCCTCGCATGCTGCGGTGATATGACACTCCGCCGTTGCTCACCAGGTTTTGCTGGTCCGTGGCGGGCTTCAAGTTCAGTGCATGAAGCTTCCGCCAGATACCGGTAGATAGTTACAACATCAGTTTCGATGCCAGTCCCAACATTGACGATAATAGAGCCAGGATATCCAAGGCTGATTTCGTTGAGATCCACTACATCTTCAATGTATATATAGTCCCTGGTTTGAAGTCCGTCACCATTGATGGTGACAGGTTCGCCGCGCACTAGATGGTTGGAAAAGATGGCCACTACACCTGCTTCCCCGTAAGGATTCTGGCGAGGTCCGTATACATTGGCGTAGCGCATGATTACCATTTGCATATCATATACATAAGAATAATAGGAGATATACTTTTCACAAGCCAGTTTACTAATACCATACGGAGAGAGTGGGTTGGTGGGATGACTCTCATCTGCCGGGAAAGCCTCCTGTTCACCATAGACAGCCCCACCGGTCGATGAGAACATGAACTTCTTTACACCATTCCTGGCAGCTGCCTGAAGCAGGTTGATTGTGCCCAAAATATTTGTCTGAGCATCAAAGGTTGGATTTTCGACGGAGAGGCGGACGTTCATCTGGGCAGCGTGATGGCTGACTGCTGAGAATTTGTGAGCTTCGAACAATTCCTTCACAAGCTTCGAGTCCGTAATATCACCCTTGATGAACTTAACATCTGCGCGAACATTCTCTTGAAGCCCGGTAGACAAGTCGTCCAAGATCACTACCTCATGCCCCAGCTCTACGAATCTATCCGCGACGTGGGAGCCAATAAAACCTGCACCGCCAGTGATAAGTATCTTCAATTGCTACTCTACTCTTTACTGGAAGAACCCATTAACAGATATAGAAATTTAGATGAGTCATTCAATGTAGTGCCATATGATATTGACATTCAATGAAGGGAGCTTGTGGATCTTGCCATCCCAATTTTGGTTTATTGCATCCAATGGAATCCCGAGATAGAAGCTCTTACAATGGGTCAAGGAATCAGGGACATGCCCTGGCAACAAATTAGCCTTGTGCTCGCTTTGATAAGCAAATAAAATCGTTATCACTGGTGGTCTCTACTTATAGTGAGAGAATTTGAAGTCAGCCAATACAAATACACTATCATATGAATGCTGCATCCTGGGTTGTGGGCCGGCAGGCCTGGGTACTGCCCTGGAACTGATCGGGCATGGTGTGAATGATATCATACTCATTGATCGGAATCACATCGTGGGTGGTTTGGCACGAACGGAAGAATTGGACGGAAATCGTTACGATGTTGGCCCCCACAGGTTCTTCACCAAGAATGACGAAGTTAATAGACTATGGCATGAAATCCTGGGAGATGATTTCCAACCCGTACAGCGATTGACCCGTATTTATTACGGAAACAAGTACTTCAACTATCCCGTCAAAGCCTTCGATGCGCTCATTAAACTCGGACTAAATGAATCACTCCAAACCATGTTCTCGTTCGCTTCTACTGTCTTGCGTCCAAAAGCTGAGGCCCGGAACTTCGAGGAATGGGTATCGAACAGGTTCGGACGTAAACTA
>CP070656.1:262600-273524 GCA_020355065.1 Fidelibacterota bacterium
AGCCTAGGGGATGAAAGCCTGTCCGGGTGGGGAATTCCGTTCTCTCGCCTCAAGCGTGGATGGTTATCAGAAGATAGCCATTGGTTGGATCACCAGTTCCCAGGATTTTTCCTTTTCATCGTCGAATGATTGGCTGCGGGCATCGTATGTCTTGCGGTTCTCGTAGAGGAAACCCACCTTCAATCCGACCAGATGCTTCCGGACGGGGACGAATTTGGCATATTCGAACAGTACCCGGGTCAAACCAACCTGCAGCTCCGTGGTGGGCATTTGCAGCTGCACAAGGGAGATGCTGTTCTGGGCCGGTTTCCATCGGAAGCGTTCCCGGTTCGTCCGGCCGCGCTCCAGAGTGAATGTCAGGGTGTTGGGGATCTCAGCCAGTCCGTACCAACGGTGGCCGACTTTGAGGTCCCAGTAGCGTTCCCGGGGTCCATCCGATCCCTCGCCTTTGACCTTCCATTCGATGCGTGTCCAAGGTGCGTCCACGATGCAGTTATCGAAGAGCTGCTGCAGC
Organism: Fidelibacterota bacterium; assembly: GCA_020355065.1. Taxonomy (GTDB): domain Bacteria; phylum Fidelibacterota; class Marinisomatia; order SCGC-AAA003-L08; family TS1B11. The sequence goes on from CP070656.1 coordinate 263,115, forward strand.
CCGGCCGTCGCGACCATACCGGCGGCCCCCCGGGCGGCGATCACCAGCTCATCCTGGTCGTCCATGCTCCAGTAGGTGAGCAGCTGTCCCAGGAACAGGCTCATGGACCAGGGTTCCTGAGATCCGGCGCCCAGGCTGCGAAGGAGGTTGAACTCGTCGCCGATATCAAACTGGTGGTAGTGGGCGTTCTGTTCGGTCTCCATCCAGGCCGAGAGGGCGGCCAGTGGATAGCCGGTAGCCTCCACCACCAGATAGTCCCGCTGGAAAGACCGGCGTATCAGGTCGCGATACAGTTTGACCTCATCCTCGTGCCAGACCAGTAATTCGTCCTTCCCGGCCAGATCCACGAACAGGCTGGCGTAGCTGCGGTACGGTCCCGGGACCAAGGCGGTGCTCAGGATCCGCTCCCGCTTCTGCTCCGGTGGCTGCTCAGCACCCAGGAAAGGAGAGTCTCCGAGGAGTATGACCACGATGCTTATTTGGAAAAGGGCCCGCACGGCGAGACAATGTACGCTGCACAGGCCGGCGGGGCAAGGTGGGTGAATACCGTCTATCGCTGGCGATCGATAAAGAAGGGCAAAGGAAGAGGTAAATAGCTCTTGGTGCGGTCGTATTATTGTAGTAAACTACTTTGTGATACAAAGTACATTACACAGTAAACATTTTCCGGATTGAAGGAAATGACCATGGCTCAGGACATCGACCTCAAACTGTTGGAACGTAAAGCCTATCTCTCCTACCACCAGGATGGTTTGCTGGATATCGGTCTGGGATTGTTCATTTTAGCTATCGGGATCGGGATGGCTACAGGTATGGCCTGGATGGCGGGAATTCTGGCCGCCACGGGCATCTCTGTCTATGCCGGGGCCAAGCGAGCCATCACGATCCCCCGGGCGGGGCGGGTTCAGTTCAGCCCTGAACGTGTCCGGAAGGAGAAGAAAGAGAAGTCATTTTTCGTGGGATTTTTCACGGTCTCAGCCATTCTCGGACTTATGATGTTCGTGTTGGTCACGGGTATTATCCGCGGTGAGTTTGGCGGCAGCTCGGGTATATTGGCGCGAGGCCTGGAAGCATTCATCATGGCACCGCTGGGTCTCGTAGGGGCTGTGGGATTGGCCGCTCTGGGCTACTGGAAGCAGATCAACCGTTATTACTACTATGCCGTGCTCCTGATGCTGGCGGTCTCCATGGGCCCCCTCCTGGATGTCCCACACCCGGTCTACGTTTCGGTGCCGGGGGGTGTGATTGCGCTGGTGGGGCTGGTCATGCTGGTGCGATTCGTGAAAGTCTACCCGCGTGAAAATCGGGAGGATGCGAGTCATGCAGACCATTGACCTGAAAGCACTCGAACGCCGCATATGGAGTTCTTCCTTCGAGGACGGTTTGTGGGACCTGTTTATCGGAACCATGGCGCTGGGCTTCGCGATCATACCCCTCATCAATGACGTCATCCACTCGGACTTCTGGAGCTCCTTTGCCTGGTTGCCGGTAAATCTGGCTGTTCTGCTGTTTCTCTTCTTTGGGAAGCGGCATATCACAATGCCCAGAGTGGGCCTGGTCCGGCCTACTCCTCAACGGCGCCGGAAGTTATCTGTCCTGGCCTGGATCAACGTCGCGGTGCTGAGCCTCTGTGCAGTCGGAGGAGCGGTGGCCGCCTTTGGCGGTGGCGAGACCCTGTTCGGAATCTACCCCTATTTCATGGGACTACTCGTCCTGACCATATTCAGCATATGTGCCTATATGCTCAGTGTGCAACGCTTCTATATATATGGTCTGCTGCTGGTATTGGCTCCTACGGTCGGTGAGTTCCTCTGGTCCCGGCGCTGGCCGATTGTGTCCGTGCACCATGGTTTTCCGGTGACCTTCGGCGTGGCGGCTAGCATTATCATCATCACCGGTGTTGTGTTGCTGATTCGCTTCATACAAGCAACACCGATCCCTCCTGTAGAGTCTCCGGATGCCCCCTAAGCCTACCAGGAGTAACGATCTGCAGTCCCTGACAGATATCGACAAGCTGGTCCACGAGCCAGCCCGGCTCATGATCCTGGCCTACCTGTACGTGGTTGAGAGTGCCGACTTCATCTTCCTGATCCGCCAAACGGACCTGACGTGGGGTAACCTGTCGGCCCATATCAGCAAGCTGGAAGCGGCCGGATACGTCGAGGTGACGAAGGAATTCGTGGGCAAGAAACCCCACACGATGCTGTCGCTGACCGCGGAAGGGCGGGCGGCTTTCCGGACCTACCGCCAGAATATGAAGCGGGTGCTGGACGACCTTCCCGATTGAATCCAACCGTCCGGGTGCTGGTAGACTTCTTACCGGACACCTCAAACTGCCACTGTTGACACGCCCCCTTTGGGGCTTATCTTCTTAATCCTATATACCCGGAACCAGGTGCATTTTAATGAAGCGTGTCCTCACCCTGCTTGACTCCACCATGATCAATGTAGGGACCATCATCGGTTCCGGCATATTCCTGGTCCCCACCACCATCGCCCTGTATCTGCACTCGTCGATCCTGACTGTGGCGGTCTGGCTGGTAGCGGGAGCCGTGACCCTGTTCGGGGCGCTGTCGATAGCGGAGCTGGGCGCCGCCATGCCGCGGGCGGGCGGGCAATTCGTCTACCTGCGAGAAGCCTACGGCACGCTATGGGGTTTTCTCTACGGCTGGGCCTCTTTCGCCGTTATCAATTCAGCTTCCATAGCGGCCCTGGCGGTGGCCTTTGCCACCTACCTGGGCTTCTTCAATCCCTTGACCCCCTTCCAGATCAAGCTGATCGCCGTTCTGGCCATCGCGGCTTTCACGGTGCTCAATACCTATGGTGTGAAGACCGGGGTGTGGACACAGAACATGCTGACCTTCCTGAAGATAGGGGCGCTACTGGCCATTGCGGTGCTGGGACTATCCTTGGAGGGCGGTGATGCAGCCCATTTCCAGCCACTGCTGCCGACCCGATCGGCGGCCTCGCTAATCGGTCCGTTCGGATTGGCCCTGGTGGCGGTGCTGTGGTCCTATGATGGCTGGATCGAGATCACCTACATTGGCGGGGAAGTGCGGAATCCCGGCCGGAACATCCCGCTGTCCCTGCTCTATTCCGTTCTGCTCATTGTTGCTCTTTATATCGTGGTCAACCTGGCGTTCATCTACCTGCTTTCCATCCCTGGGATGGCCGGAGCGGAGCTGGTGGCGGCGGATGCGGTGGCGGTGGTCCTGGGTGGGGTGGGCACGACACTGGTCATCCTGGCGATCCTTATTTCTACACTGGGAGGCGTGCACGTCAATGTGCTAGCCTGTCCCCGCATCTACTATGCTATGGCGGAGGAGGGATTGTTTTTCCAGTCCCTGGCGCGGATTCATCCCCGCTACGGCACACCGGCCACATCGTTGCTGGTGCAAGGTGTCTGGTCATCTTTCCTAGTATTCAGCGGAACGTTTGATCAATTAATCACATATGTAGTGTTCGCTTCGTGGATCTTCTATGCCATGTCCTGCGCCGGAGTGATCATCTTGCGCCGGAAGCAACCGCAGCTGCCCAGGCCGTATAAAACCTGGGGCTATCCGTGGGTACCCCTGGCGTTCATCGTGTTTGCCGCGCTACTAGTCCTGAATACCATCATCAGCGATCCCCGGGACGCCCTCATCGGGCTGGGCCTTATCCTGACCGGTTTACCAGCCTATCTATACTGGAAGGGGAAGGCCGTCGCAGTGTAGAAGTCCTTCATCACTGGCCTTGCGCCGGGTATCAACACCAGACTTCCGCAGAAGTGGGGCAGAGACACCCATCAGAAAAGTGTTTTGAGGACAAGATTAAGCTCGCCCTAACGTACATTATCCATTAATCTTAAGTGGAGTCAAAGTCCAATATATAGTATAAATCAAAAGGAGAACAGCAGTGGGTATCACGCGGCTGATCGCTCTGGTTGTTGTCGGTACGTTGCTGGTGGTGGGTTGTGCTCCCCCGGCTGCTCAGGAGGCCCCGACCCCTGAACCGGCGATAGAGGAAATGGCCGAGCCAGTGATGGAGGAAGCGGCCGAACCAGCAATGGAGGAAATGACCGAACCGGTGATGGAAGAAGCGGCTGAACCAGCGATGGAGGAAACGGCCGAGCCGGAACCGGAGCCGGAAGAGCAAGTACCTGAGGCGGAACCGGAAGAGACTCCGTAAGAAGAACTTCGCGCGGCTTATCACCGGTGACAGCTCCCCTGGAGCTGCGCTGGTATGGCCTGCCCTAGATCCCGGGCAGTCCTGATCACGCGGCCTATCTTTTGCGATGGGACCCCGTACGGTTTTGCATTGTGGTGGGTGAATGCCAGTTGTCGGATTCATCCAGGCCCATTAGTATATTCCAAACGAACAGTCGGCAGTGCGTAGTCCTGCCAGGCCTAGCGCTCCATCTACCGGTGTGCCCTGGGCTTTTAGCTCGGGCTTAGCTAAACACTATACCAATGATTCCGAACGGACGCTGGAGAGGTGGACGAAATGGGAAGCATTCTCAGAACCGGTGTAAAATCCCTGTTTCTCATGGTGACTGTCTTAGTGATGACGGCTTATGCCCAGGAGCCAGACACGGCCCGGGATCTTGACAACAGAGTGCGACAATTCTTGGACGATAACCGGCACCGGTGGTGGGACAGGAACATCTCGGAATCAGATGGCAAGGTGTTGTATGACCTGGTCATCGAGCATGGATACACCCGGGCCTTAGAAATAGGAACCTCCACCGGCCATTCGACGATCTGGATCGCCTGGACTCTCAGCAAAACGGGTGGCCAACTAATCACCATTGAGATTGATGAGGACCGTTACAAGACAGCCCTGTCGAATTTTAAAGAGGCGGGGCTGGCACACGTCATCGATGCACGGCTGGCTGATGCCCATGAGCTGGTTCCCCAATTGGCCGGTCCCTTCGACTTCGTCTTCTCCGACGCGGACAAGGGCTGGTACAAGAATTACCTGATCGCGGTGTTGCCGAAACTGGAGATCGGCGGCTGCTTCACGGCCCATAACGTAGCCAACCGCGGGTGGGGAGGCATCCAGGAGTTCCTGGAGTACGTGGAAAGTCTACCCAACCTGGAGACCTCCATAGACCGCTCCAGCCGCGCAGGGATTTCCATCAGTTTCAAACTTTCAGAATGATCATTAAGCGAACATTTCATCTACCATTGACAGCACAACTACGGATACCACGAATATGAAAATGCCGCAATCGTTGCCTGTTCCCGTTATCATGACGCTTGGTCTGCTCCTGTGCCAAGGTTGTACGGAGTCAGCCTCGAAGGTTGTCGACGTCTCGGAGATCTATCATGACGGGTGGATTGATCTGAACAAGAACGGTCGGATGGATCCCTACGAGAACCCTGATCTCGATACCGAGAAACGCATTACCGATCTGCTCAAGAGGATGACGGTTGAGGAGAAGACCTGCCAGATGACCACCCTCTATGGATTCGGCAGGGTATTGAAGGACGAATTGCCGACTCCCGAATGGAAGGACCGCGTCTGGAAGGATGGTATCGGCAATATTGATGAGCATTTGAACGGACTGGACCGGCCTGCCACGACGACCCAGTATTCATGGCCCCCCTCACGCCATGCCGAAGCCCTCAATACCGTGCAGCGGTTCTTCGTGGAGGAAACTCGGCTAGGCATTCCCGTCGATTTTACCGACGAAGGCATCCGCGGTTTGTGCAGCGAGAAGGCAACCTCCTTCCCCGCCCAGATCGGTGTGGGGAGTACCTGGGATCGGGACCTGATCCGTCGGATCGGCCAGGTCACCGGCCGCGAAGCGCGGGCTCTCGGATATACCAACATCTATTCCCCGATCCTCGATCTGGCCCGTGATCCCCGCTGGGGTCGCACCGTAGAATGTTACGGCGAGGATCCCTACCATATTTCGGAGCTGGGTTTCCAACAGGTTCGAGCCCTGCAAAGCCAGCATGTGGTCTCGACCACCAAGCATTTTGCCGTCTACAGCGCGCCGAAAGGCGGCCGGGACGGCCACGCTCGCACGGATCCTCATATTGCACCGCGCGAAGTCCAGATGGTGTATCTCAAGCCGTTCCGGAAAGCCTTCGTGGAAGGGGGCGCCCTGGGGACTATGAGTTCCTACAATGATTACGACGGGATACCCATCAGCGGCAGCCGGGCGTTTCTGATCGATCTTCTGCGTGATCAGTGGGGATTCAAGGGCTATGTCGTCTCCGACAGCCGTGCCGTGCAGTTCATCCACAGCAAGCATCACGTGGCCGAGGATTACAAGGAGGCCGTGTATCAGGCGGTGATGGGCGGCCTGAATATCCGGACCAACTTCACCGAACCCGAGGTCTACATCGAACCGCTGCGGGAGTTGATCCAGGAGGGCCGCTTGTCCATGAAGGTCATTGACGAACGTGTCCGTCCGATCTTGAGGAATAAGTACTGGCTGGGGCTGTTCGATCAGCCCTACGTGGAGCACCCCTATGCCGCCGACGGTATCGTTGCCTGCGCGGCACATGAGGCGGTGTCCCTGGAAGCATCGCGAAAGTCCATTGTTCTGCTGAAAAATGAAGGGAACCTGTTGCCGCTGGACCGGAAGAAGGTCAGACGTCTTCTGTTGACCGGTCCCAATGCGACGGCGGAGAAGAGTTCCATCGGCCGTTACGGCCCCAACCGGATCGATGTTGTATCCGTACTCGAGGGGATTCAAGGCCTGGTTGGGGACGAGTTGGAGGTGATGTATGAGCCGGGCTGTGAAATCGTGGACGAGCACTGGCCGGAAAGCGAGATCCTGCCGCAGCCCATGCCGGAGGTGGTGCGGAACTCCATTGGCAGAGCAGCCGCCAGGGCAAAAACAGCGGATGCAGCCATCGTGGTGCTGGGCGAAGATGAAAACATCGTGGGGGAATCGATGTCCAGAACCAGCCTGGACCTGCCGGGGTATCAGTTGGATCTCGCGCGGGCGATCGTGGAAACCGGTACTCCGACCATCGTAGTGTTATTGAACGGCCGGCCGCTGACCGTCAACTGGATCGACCGCCACGTCCCGGCCATCATCGAGGGCTGGTTCCCTGGCAAATTCGGTGGCCAGGCCATTGCCGAGGTGCTGTTCGGAGAGGTCAATCCCTCCGGCAAGCTGCCCATCACCTTCCCCAAGACCGTGGGGCAGATTCCCTTGAATTTCCCATTCAAAAAGGGATCGCATGCCGGCAGCATCTACGATACGCGGGTCAAGGGCACCCTCTATCCCTTCGGTCATGGTTTGAGTTATTCCACCTTTGCATATGATGGGCTTGAGATCGATGCATCGAGGGCTAACCCGAAGGACAAGGGACTTCAGATCAGGATCAGTTGTACTGTCACGAACACCAGCACCAGGCCGGGCGATGAAATCGTCCAGCTGTATATCGCGGACGTCACATCGAGTGTCACCACCTACGAGCAAAGATTATGTGGCTTTGAGCGGGTCTCGTTATCCGCCGGTGAATCGAAGCAGGTGGACCTCGTCATCGGATTCGATGAACTATCATTGGTCGATCGCCAGGGCGAATGGGTGGTGGAGCCTGGCCTATTTAATGTGATGGTCGGTAGATCGAGCGAGGATATCCGGCTGGCCGGGGAATTCGTATTGTAAGCTGGGGGGCGGGGTGTCTATTTCAGCATTTTTCAGGTATGGATTCTCTTATATAGCTGTTTGAACGTATCCTTGGTCTTGGCTTGAGGATGTGCCAGTAAAAGTGTGCTGGGCAGGGAGGCAACCATCACGCCCTTCCCGTGGTCTAATTGTTTAACGAGAAAAAATAGCATGGCTGTAGCCCCACCATTATGTCCGGACTTCTGGGAGGCAATGACCGGAAACGGCAACATCACCTTAAACGTACAGAATCCTGGTCTTCCCTTGCCTTGGTTCCCCAACCGTCTAATGGTATGGTATTTCCCATGCCTCGGAAGTGAGTAATCCATGTTCTGGTCCTATGTCAAAATGGCCGTCCGTAATGTTGTCCGCCAAAAGCTCTACTCGGCCATCAATATCGTGGGACTTGCGGTGGGAGTGGCCGCCTGTATTACGATCATCCTGTATGTTCAGGATGAACTGAGTTACGACCGTTACCATGAGAAGGCCGACCGTATTTACCGGGTGGTCCTCAGTGCTGTCGTGGGTGGCAACGAATTCAATATGGCCCTCTCGGCACCACCTGTGGCGGCGGCCTTCCTGGAAGAGTTCCCTGAGGTGGAAGCCGCGACCAGGATCGGTTACATCCAGAGGTACCCGATTATTCGGTACGGAAATAAGGTCTTCAGCGAAGAGTTCCATACAGCGGTGGACTCCACCTTCTTTGACGTCTTTGATATTCCCTTCGTTCTCGGTGATCCTGAAACCGCTCTGGCCGAGCCGAATAGTCTGGTCCTTACCGCGTCCACCGCCAGGCGTTATTTCGGTGACGAAAATCCCCTGGGAAAAATGATGACTTCAGACGAAGTGAATGAGCGTATCGTCACCGGTGTCATTGAGGACTTCCCGCACAATTCGCACTTTCACTATGACTTCCTGCTCTCATTCGCCACCTATCGTTCCAGCCGCAGTACTGACTGGCTGAGCACCAGCCTCTATACCTACATCGTGCTGAAGGAAGGAGCTTCCGCCGAGGAGCTGGAAGCCAAGATTCCTGATATGTTACGGAAATACGTTGGACCACAGATTGAGGAGGACCTGGGAGTCTCCTGGGATCAGTTTTTTGCGGAAGGGTCTAATTTCGAGTTCTTCCTCCAGCCATTGACGGATATCCATCTGCACTCGCACCTCGACCGGGAAATCGAGGTTAATGGCAACATCGCCTATATTTATATTTTCTCCATCATCGCGGCTTTCATCCTGCTCATCGCCTGCATCAACTTCATGAATCTGGCCACGGCCCGCTCCGCCAACCGTGCCCGGGAAGTCGGTGTGCGGAAGACCCTTGGCTCCAACCGTGGGCAACTTATTCGTCAATTCCTAGTGGAATCTGTCTTCTTGACATTGGTGGCGGTAATCCTCGCGGTGATCCTGGTCCAGCTGATCCTGCCATGGTTCAATAACGTGGTGGGGCTGCAGCTGTCATTCAAATACAGCAATCTGCCCTGGATCATCCTCGGCACCGTTCTGGTAGGCATCCTGGCAGGCAGCTACCCGGCTTTTTTCCTTTCATCGTTTGATCCGGCCGTCGTCCTGAGAGGTGCCACGAAGGGGAGAGGGAAGGGAGCACGGTTGCGCAACGCGTTGGTCGTTGTCCAATTTACCATTTTCATGATCCTTTTCACCGGCACCCTCATCGTGAAAGACCAGCTCGATTATATGCAGGAAAAGGAGCTGGGGTACGACCCGGAAAATCTCCTGGTGGTGGAGAAAACCGACGACATCGGGCCACAGATCGGAGCCTTCAAACAGAAGCTGGCGGAGCAGGCCAGTGTCCTTGAGGTGAGCAACTCGTGGCTCGTACCCGGCGAGCCTCCCAGTGCGACAAGAGTGTTCAAAATGAGTACTCCTGCCGGTGACCAAATGCAAATACTGGTCATATACTTCACCGATTTCAACTTCCAGCAGACATACGGAATTAAGATGGCCCAGGGCCGTTTCTTCTCAGAAGAGTTCGGCATGGATTCCAACTCGGTCGTCCTGAACCAGGCTGCGGCGAAAGCCTACGGGGTGGAAGACCCGGTCGGCAAGGAGCATATCATCGATCGGGGACCGAACGACGAGAGAATACTTGTCCCCATTATCGGCGTGATGGAGGACTTCCATTTCGAATCACTCCACAGCGCAATCCGCCCCATGGTGATGATTCCCTTCGGCGCCAGGGTCCTGGGTGGTCCCGGTCCTCCTTCCGGCCGCCATACCACCCTGCGGATCCGACCGGGTGATATAACGGCGACCCTGTCCTCTATTGAAGACACCTGGATGGAATTTGCCCCGGATCAGGCCTTCGAATACTTCTTTTTCGAGGATGCCTATGACGCATTGTACAAGAATGAATTCCGTACCCAGGCCATTGGGTCCCTGTTCGCGGTGTTGGCCGTATTCGTGGCCTGCCTCGGTCTGCTAGGTCTGGCCTCGTTCACGGCCGAGCAGCGCACCAAGGAAATCGGCATCCGGAAAGTATTGGGTGCGACAGTGACCGGGATCTTCACCCTATTGTCCACTGATGTGCTTAAACTGGTGCTAATCTCGGCGCTGTTATCACTGCCCATCTCCTGGTACGCCATGCATAACTGGTTGGAGAACTTCGCGTACCACATCAACTACAGCCTGTTGACCTTCTTCATGGCCAGCCTGGTGGCCTTGGTGATCGCACTCCTGACGGTAACCTGGCAAGTGTTACGGGCAGCCACGGCCAATCCGGTTACCACCCTGCGGTATGAGTAGCATGCTGCTTTGACTTGATCCCCTACTCCCAA
>CP070656.1:273624-280050 GCA_020355065.1 Fidelibacterota bacterium
CGGATATGAACGGTTTCTTTGTTATTCAGAGGCTTCGGCCCGGCGAGACCACCCTGCACTTTACCCACATCGCCTATGAAGACCACCGCCGCACCCTGCAGTTGAACGACCAGGACCTGTTCGTGGAAACGGTGACCCTCACGCCTACCGTCATCCAGGCCGAAGCCCTGATCGTCACCGGCCATGCGCCCAACCTCATTCAGGAGGACATGGATATCGCCAGCTTCGAAGTGAATCCCGAGATTTTGCGCGAAGTGCCCCAGTTCAACAAGGACGTCTTCCAGCTCATCAAGTTCTCCCCCAGCGTGACCATCGGCGACCGCATCTCGCCTATCTACTACGTCCGCGGCGGTGATCCCGGCGAGAACCTGGTGCAGCTGGACGGCATGACCATCTACAATCCCCAGCACGCTCTCAGCATGCAGGCTATTTTCAATCCCTACGCCATCAAGAACATCGAGCTGCTGGTAGGTGGTTTCGATGCCCAGTACGGCGGGCGCAACTCGTCCATCCTGTACATCACCTCCCGGGAAGGGCACAAGGAAGAGGTGCAGGGTGAGTTCCGGCCGTCCACTTCCGGGATCGTGGGGGCCGTCGAGTTCCCCGTCTCAAGGAATGCCACCGCCATGGTATCGGGCCGCTTCTCGTCCGATCTGTTCCCTCGGGTCCTTATGGGCATGCCCAACCTCATGGCCGATTTCAACGGCGCCCTCCAAGCCAAGCTCGGCCGCACCCGGCTGCGCCTCTCCACCTTCTACGCCCGCGATTATATCGACTACGACTTCATCCGCCTGGGCATCTACTTCAAAGAGGAGTTCATGCGCAACTACAGCACGGGCTTCCTCACCAACACCTCCAATACCGCCGTGGGTCTGCAGACCCGCTCGGTCCTGACGCCCAGCCTGGTGCTGGAATCCCACCTCTACTACTCCGGCTTCTATGTGGACAATAAGAATTTCCTCAAGTTCAGGGCTCAGGATACCGCCTACGCGGGCAACGTGGATGTGGTACTCAATTACGAGACCCGTGTGATCAACGAGGTATCCGACAATACCGTCAAGGCCAGTCTCTCCTGGTTCACGGCCTTGAACCAGACCATTCAACTGGGCATTGAGCACAATGATATCACCTTTTTCAACGATGCCGGTATATTCGCCCTACCTTCCTTCTCCGCCGAAGTCACCTCCACCCAGCAGGCGGTCTACCTGCAGGACAAGCTGGAGCTGGGTCCCCTGCTGCTGAAACTGGGTGTGCGCAATACCCGCTTCTCTCCGGCCAACCGCTGGCGGCAGGAACCCCGCGCTTCCCTGGCACTGGACCTGCGCGCCTTCACCCTCAAAGCCGCCTGGGGGCGCTATCACCAGTATATCGCCGCCATGAATACCCAGGACGCCGAGCTCAGCCAGTTCCTAGACTACTACTATCCCCTACGCAGCCTGGCGCCTCTCACCTCCATCCATCACATCCTGGGCATCGAAGGCCGGATCAGCGACCGGCTGGAATATTCGGTGACCACTTACTACAAGGATCTCACCAACCTCTACCGCTTCGATTACTTCAATACCATCGCGGCCATCTACAGCTACGAGGCGGCTCTGGAAAACGGCCACGGTGAGGCTTACGGACTGGAATGCCTGCTTCGGGGGGAAATGGGACGGCTGTCCGGCTGGATCAGCTACGCCCTGTCGCGCTCCACCCGCAACTACCCCTCCATCCAGCAGGGTAAAACCTTTATCTATGACGGGGACCAGACCCACAATCTGAAGGCCGTGCTCCTCTACCAGGTCACCAGGGATATCACCGCCAGCAGCACCTTCCAGTTTACCTCCGGCTTCCCCAAGACCTGGGAGACCGGCATGCTCAGCCATTACGATTATAATCCCGTGACCAATACCTATGGGGTATTCCCCGAGTATCTCACACCGGTGAAGAATAACGTACGCTTCCCGCCGCGCCTGGATCTGGAGATCGGCTGGCAGAAGAAACTGCGCAGTGGCTTCGGTTACCGCCTGGCCGAATATCTGGGCACTGATGAGGCCTATTTGACCACCACCGTCCGCAACCTGCTGTTCCTGCGGCGTAATCCGTACTTCTACTTCTACCTGCCCGACTACGGGTACTACGGCTATGATATCAGCTACTTCCCCTCGGTGCGGGTAGGCTACAGCATCAAATTCTGATATGAAGACAGCTACTATAAATAAATGGACGCTCTATGTCGTGGGCATGCTCCTGACCCTATCCGCCTGGACCTGCAGCCTGCCCCATGAACCCGGCCCCCAGCCCTCCACCATCGTAAATACCGGATTCAATCCGGCCCTCAACGTTCTGGGCATCCTGCGTCTGGATGGAGAACCCAAATCCTCGTACATCTACATCGAACGAGCCTACCGTTATCAGGAACTGGATGATCTGGGACCGGAGGAAGCGTTCATCCTCATCGTATCGGACGCCACTGTGCACGTCCAGGGATTAGGCGACACGACGTCCTACGTCTTCACTTACGAGGTGGACAGCCTGCGCGGGGAGGTCTACACCGATTCAACCTTTTTCCCCGTGGCTGGCGAGACCTACACCCTCACCATCACCCATCCCGACTTCCCCACCCTTACGGACACAACCACGGTTCCCATTCAACCTACCCTACGCGGGGATTCCATCGGGGTGTTCGGCCAGTCCATCTTCTTCGGCCTCCAAACCACCTCCGATACCTACATGTACGATGTCTATCTCCTCTCTCCGGAGGATTCCATCCGTCGGCGCATCGTCAATTATGATGGGGAAGATGGGGAAGAGCCGTTCTTCTTCGAGCACTCCGCCGGCCCGGGGGATACTGTTGCGGTCCACATCTACGGCTACGACGCCAACTTCAAGGAGTACCTAACCGCCTCCATCCCCCTCAAACCCCAGACCTATACTGAGACGATCACCACGGTGACGGGAGGATTTGGCGTGTTCGGCTCGGTGGGTGTGGCCAAATTCACTTGGCCACGGTAACCAGGCACCATCAAACGGAGCTTAATCCCGCCCGCAGATCAACTCTTTATTGCTTTCTATTACCGCACGTAATATATTGTTTTACAATGATTCACGAACGGATCAGAAGGCCGAATTTGACCTCGCTTAGGATAAGATCTATTCATCTATCCTGCATGGTGGTCAGCATACTTTTCCTGTGCTGCCTCGCTTGTGAGGGAGAAGTGACCAAGCCCGCCGGGGAAGATGCATTTGCTATTTGGATCGTAAAAGAGCTCCACCCGGATCTGTCAATCACACAGCTTGATCAACTTCCCCTGATGTCACAATCCTTTCTGTCCATATCCGATATCACCAGCTATAAATGGAGCATCCATCAGATCACCTATCCTGGTTCAGTGTACGAGCGACTCAAGACCTGGGGAAGCTTGATCAATCGCGCCTTTGTGGTGACGGTTGCCGGAGAGCGGATATACTGGGGGATGTTTAAGGATGATGTTGATTCCGGCTGGTGCCAGAATCCGGTGATCATGCTCTACCCGCGCCACCCCGATGGCAGAAATACCATACCGCCATGCCTGACCATCCAGCGCGCTTACCCGGGATATTCCGGCTCCGATGACGACCCGGACCTGCGCGCCGATCCACGTATCTATCAGGTGCTGTCTGACGCAGGAATCTTGATCCCCTAGATTATTTATCAGTAGCCGGTTTTGAGTAGGGCCGGCTTGACCTAATTCATCGAGGCCTCTATACCTTGTCTGCTTTACCCAGCCACTCCGCGGCCTTCAGCTCCCCTCCGTCAGCTCCCACATTCCCCGTGGGGAGTCATTTTTTTTTTACAAACCTTCATTAACCATTACCTGCCGCTCCCACTGCGCTGCATTCCGCCAGCGGACGTCATTTCCACTTGGTAAGCGTTCGCGGTCACTGAGCACTTCATTTTTATATCCCTTGACAACCGGGAATATTCTGGCTATCATCTGGCCAGAATGAAACACGACATTATTCTCGCTCCTGAGGCAGTTGAAGATCTGAGAGAATTCTCCGCAAGGAATCGAGCCATTATCAAATCTGCCATAGAGAAATACCTCAGATATGAGCCAGCCAAGGTCAGCCGGAGCAGGATTAAGCGGTTACGCGGAATAAGCCGCCCACAATTCAGACTGCGTGTTGGCAGCGAAATTCGAGTGTTTTATGATCTAACTGAACAGCGTGTGGAAATACTGGCAATTGTGATGAAGTCCAATACCGCCGACTGGCTTGAAAAAATGGGAGAGATCGCATGAGGAAAGTACCCTTATCCGAAGTGAAGGATCATCTATCAGAATACCTGCGCCTGGCCGCGAAAGAAAATCAGATCGTGATCACCCGCCACGGTAAACCGGCCGGAGTATTGATTGGCCTCGCCGATGAGGAAGACTGGTTTGACTATCTTTTAGAGAACGATCCCAGGTTTCTGGCACGAATCACCGCGGCCAGACAGAGCGTTCAGAGAGGAAAAGGGATACGACTGGAAGAGCTGACTCTCTAGCTGACCGCCGCATTCCCTCTACGCTCCAGGTAGTTGTGCTTGTGTGTATCAGGAGCCTCTATCTCCCATCCGCTCCGCCGCCTTCAGCCCCTCCTCCGTCAGCTCCCAGATCCCCCGCGGACATTCCGGCTTGACCAGGCCCTTCTTGGCCATGATGCGGTGCTCCTCCCGGGCCGCCAGTTTCCAGTGGATATCCTTCTCCCGGCCTTCGGGAACAGGCGCCTTGTCCGCCTTGGTAAGCTGACCGGCCATCAGTTCCTCGACCTTCTTTAGGACAGCTCCCTCCTGTCCCGACCCACCCGCATCGACCAGGACTCGCAGGATCGGCTCCCGGAACTGGTGGCGGGGTGTTCCGCCGGTCACCTTCGGTGATGCTGACGGCGAATTGGCCTTGCGGGCTTTGCGCTCCGGCTTGTCATCCCGCAGCTTCAGGATCCTTCTCAGGACCGAGTTGGGCGTATCTTCCAGCGGGACCGCCCGTTTCTTCAACTCTTTCCACACCTCATCGTCAATTCTTATCGTCGGCATATGGCTTTCGCCTTTCTGTATGTAACATTGTAACAATGTTAATATATCACATAAATCTCCCGGTGTCAAGACTTCTCACAGCGACCAGACCATGCCACCCACCATGGACAAGGAACTTCACCTGCCCACAACGCACTCCCTGTATCTAAATTCCAGCGTCTGTGACCCCAATCCATCAGGAGGTACGACCATGCGCTGGCTCCTTTCATGTCTTATCCCCGCTACCCTCGTTCTGGCCCAATCATTCGACACCTTTTTCACCAGCCAAACCCTGCGATTCGATTATGTCCACAGCGGCATTGCCACCGAGGAACACATCAGTCTGGATCAGGTGCGCCTGGAAGGCTCCTGGCCTGGCAGCCGCGCCCACCTGGTCGACGAAACCAACCTGGGCAAATTCCTCTTCATGGTGGTGGACACCGCCTCGGGACAGGTCATCTACTCCCGGGGCTTCGCCAGCATATACGGCGAGTGGGAAACCACCGGCGAGGCCCGCCAGGGCATCTGGCGCAGCTTCCACGAATCCCAGCGCTTCCCTGAGCCCAAGGCACCGGTCCGGCTGATCCTCCATAAGCGCGGTGAGGACGGCGCCTTCCATCCCTTCTACACCACCGTGGTGGACCCGCAGAGCCGCTTCGTGGACCGGTCTGCGCTCACCCCCCGCGGCAAGGTCTGGTCGCTGTTCAAGAACGGCCCCTCAGCCACCAAGGTGGACCTGCTCTTCCTGGGCGATGGCTACACGAAAAAGGAACGCAGGCAGTTCCGTAAGGATGTGGAGCGTCTGGCCGCGGTCCTCTTCGCTACCGAACCGTTCAAGACCCGGAAAACCGACTTCAACGTCTGGGCCATCGATCTGGAATCGGCCGCGTCGGGTATTTCCAATCCCCGGGCGGGCATCTGGCGCGACTCGCCCCTGGGATGCAGTTTCAACTCCTTCGATTCCGACCGCTACGTGCTCACCTATGCCAACCGAACGGTGCGGGACATCGCCGCGCAAGCCCCTTACGATGCGCTGATCATCCTGTTCAACGACCGCAAGTACGGCGGCGGGGGCATATTCAATCTGTACGCCACGGCGGCCACCCAGAGCAGCCAGGCTCCTTACCTGGTGGTGCACGAATTCGGCCACTCCTTCGCCGGGCTGGCCGATGAGTACTATACCAGCTCCGTAGCCTACGAGGATTTCAATCCCCCGGGTATTGAGCCTTCCGAGCCCAATATCACCGCTCTCCTCGATCCCGGCAGCCTCAAGTGGTGGCACCTCATGGATACCGACACGCCCATCCCCACCCCCTGGAACCAGGCCGCCTACGACAGCGCCTCCTATGCCTATCAGGAGAAACGGAGCCAGCTGCGCGCCGAGGGAGCCTCGGAAGAAGCCATGGAAG
>CP070656.1:280150-284698 GCA_020355065.1 Fidelibacterota bacterium
AGCTGAGCAGCTTGTACCTATGCGGCTACACCGGCTTTCCGCCCCGGCGGGAGATCACCAAGACGGCCCTGGGAGCCGAGCATACGGTTCCCTGGGAGAAACATACCGACGCGGCGGCGTTGGCCCGGGACCTCCAGGCCAAGGGGATGCAGATCATCGTTCTGGAGCAGACCGACGACGCAGTGGACTTCTGGGAAGCCCCCGTCCGGTTCCCGGTCTGTTTTGCCGTGGGCAACGAAGTGGTGGGCATCTCGGACGAGCTGGTGGAGCTGGCCGACCTGTGCCTGGAGCTGCCCATGGCGGGAATCAAGCAGTCGCTGAACGTGGCGACGGCGTTTGGGGTGATAGGCTACGAGCTAGCCCGGCGGTATCGAGACCTCGATACTTCTTCCTGATTAACTACTTACCTGACTGCACGGGATAGAGGCCGGCGAGCATCCGGGCGGCGTTGTGCAGGCTCTCGGAAAGCGACGGGTGGGCGTGGATGGCATCCATGAGGTAGGTGTAGGGTAGTTTATGCTGGATGCAGAGGGAGACTTCCCCGATGAGGCTGTCGGCCTGGGGGCCACACGCGCGCACCCCCAGGATGCGGTCATCCCCTTCCGGACCCACGATGAGCTTTACAAATCCGGCGAAGGACCGCATGGCGTGCGCCCGGTGATTGCGCACGTTATTCAACCGGGCAATGCGTACGTCACCATATTTTCGGCGGGCCGAATTCTCATTTTCGCCGGCACCGGCGATCAGCGGAATGGTGAAGATAATAAATGGGATGTGTTCCATGGGCAGGGGCTCTTCCCCGCCGAGGATGTGATTAACGGCAATGTTGCCCTCCGCTTCCGCCACGTGGACCAGTGCCAGGTCTATGTCCGATTCACGCCGGCCGACATCACCCACGGCATAGATATGCTCAACGTTGGTCTGGCAGTGGGGGTTGACCGGAATGAACCCGGAATCGTCGGTCGCCACCCCGGCATCATCCAGATTGAGCGCAGCCGTGCAGGCGATCCTCCCCACTGATACCAGGGCCCGTTCAGTTTCGATGCGGGACCCATCCTCAAGGGTCGTAACTACTTGATCATCCTCAACCGACATACTCTCCAGGCGGGCCGAATGGATGATCCGGATGTCATTGGTCCGGAAGTTTTCGGTCAGAAACTCGACGATGTCATCATCCTCATGGGAGAGGATCTCAGGCCGGGCATCGAGCATGGTGATCCGGCAGCCGAACGAGTTGAAGATCGAGGCGAACTCGCAGCCGATGATGCCGGCCCCCAGGATCAGCAGGCTTTCGGGCAGTCTGGTGAGGGAGACGATCTCGTCGCTGGACATGATGCGCTCGTGGCCGCGCTGGATACCCGGCAGCCACTTGGGACTGGTGCCCGTGGCGATGACGATATGACTGCCGTAGAAGGTGGCTCCCTCTACACTGACGGTATGGGGATCGACGAAAGAACCGAAGCCCTTGAACTCGGTAATTCCGAGCAGCCCGATTTGTTCCTGGTACAGGGCTTCGAGTTCGGCGCTGCCCTCCAGGAGTTGGGTCTGAACCTGGGAGAAGTCGATCTGCTGGTCGGCCGGGAGATAGCCCCGGTCGGGCTTGCAGGCCACCAGGTGATCCTTGGCCAATTCATACATGCCCTTGGACTTATAGGCCCCGTGGATGCCGTAGCCCCACAGGCGCTGTCCATTGACCAATCCGACCTTCAGTCCCCTGAGTGCAGCGCGGGTGGCGGCGGCCATCCCGCCCGGCCCGGCACCGATCACCAGGACGTCGAACTTGTCCGCTCCTTTACGAGTTTTGCTCATGGACACGATTACTCAACCAATGCGGGGGTGATTCCCCGTTAACTTACGTCATATTCCGGCCTCAGGGGACAACCAGTTCATCCGATGCACGCAACCATGCGATCATGAGAAGCATACCCAAGCGCCGACTGCTGCTCAAGATGGCGTCCGCGTTCCATGAGGGGAAGCTGGTCCGGGCCACCCTCAACCAGGTGGCGGCCATGTTCCTGATGCTCAAGGATCCCCGGGTGCCACTAGCGGCTAAGGCAGAAGTGGCAGCAGCCCTGCTCTACTTTCTCAATCCTCTCGACCTGATCCCGGACCTGCTCCCCAGCGGCCTCGTGGATGACGCGGCCCTCCTGGGTGTGACCTGGAAAGTGATCCAGCGTCACATCACCGAGGAACACCGGGAGGAAGGCCGGTCCATGGTTCTGCGGCTGCTGTCCCGCATGAACCTCACCAAGGAGGTACCCCCGGCCCATTGATCTGCGCGGACCAACCCTAGATGACGGGGTCGGTGACCTCGATGGTATCCACATCCTCGTTGTCTATCAGGGGTCCGATCTTATGGGCTTCCATCCCGGCCGCGGGATAAGGACCACACAGGGGCAGCACCTCTTCGGCTGTCTTTTTATCGCGGTTCAGCCATTCAGCCAAGCCTTCCCTTGACAGGATCACCGGCATGCGGTGATGGATGGGGGCCACCAGTTCGTTGGGCGTGGTGGTCACGACGGCACAGCTGTAGACCGGCTCCTCGCCCTTGGGCTCCCATACCTCCCACACCGCGGCGAGCCCGAAGGGAACATTGTCCTTCAGATACATATACCAGGGCTGGGGACCCTGGTTGGATTTCTGCCACAGGAAGAAGCCGTCGGCCAGCACGGCACAGCGCCGCTTTTCCAGGCGCTCGCGCATGGCCTCCAGCTCCAGCAGCGACTCCTGCCGTACCTGGAACAACCCGGCACCCACGGCGGCGTGGTGAGCGTCTGCGGGGATCAGTCCCCACACCAGCTCAGCGAGACGGTTGGTACCCTCCCGTTCCACCAGGACCATGACCGGCCGGCCCGGGGCGATGTTGTAATGCTTATGGTACGGCCGACCCAGCTCCGCCAGGTGGAAGCGTTGGCGAAGCATGTCTTCCGGGGCTGCGAGGGATAGACGCATGGACATAGCTTTACTTCCCGGGGACCACGGGGCTTATCCACGCCCAAAGCAGGCATGGGACTGCCCGGCAGTCCCGCTTCAAACTAACGATAGGCCTAAAATCGGCAGTATGCAAGAATTCTTATACATTGTATGCTCCAAGGCTTGTCATCGGCAGGAAAGAAAAAGGGGGACTTTCAAGGCCATAAACGATAGCTTCGGGGTCGACGAGAGTCCCATTATCAACATCAAACCTGCAATGAGGAGCATCCAGTCATGCGTTTTTTCCTGTTTCTAATTCTCGCCCTGATCGCCTTCGGCGTGGCCGTGCAGGTGCGCCGCCGGCACGATCTTTCCAGTCGTCTGGCAGCCATGGGAGTAAGCACGCGGGGCCTGCAGATCATCGGTGTCATCGCCCTGCTGCTGGCCGCCTCGCAGACGCTGCGGGTCATTCCGGCCGGTCACGTGGGTGTGGTGGACTTCTTCGGCTATGTGAGCGACCGGCCCCTGCACGCGGGCATCAACGTGGTCAATCCTTTTGCCAACGTCATCAAGATGAGCATCAAGACCCAGGAACGCCGGGAGGATATGCGGGTTCCCTCTCAGGAAGGCCTCACGGTGGGGCTGGAGATCAGCGTGCTGTACCGCCTGGACGGCTCACAAGCCCCGGAGGTGTACAAAACCGTAGGCCGCGAGGGGGACTACATCCAGGTGATCCTGATCCCCAACTTCCGCTCGGTGGTGCGGGGCGTGACGGCCCAGTACGAGGCCAAGGCGCTGTATACGTCCGTGCGGGAGGAAGTGGCCATGAACATCCAAGTCCAACTGGATTCCCTGACCTCACAGCGGGGAGTGATCATCGAATCCACGCCGCTGCGGCAGGTGGCGCTGCCCCAAGATCTGAGCACCGCTATCGAAGAAAAACTCCGGGCTGAGCAGGAGAGCCAGCGGATGGAATTCGTGCTGGCGCGGGAGGCCAAGGAGGCGGAGCGCAAGCGCATCGAAGCCACGGGCATCGCCGACTTCCAGAAGATCGTGGCGGAGGGCATCAGTGACCAGCTACTGCGCTGGAAGGGCATCGAAGCCACCGAGAACCTGGCCAAGAGCGAGAACGCCAAGGTGGTGGTCATCGGCTCAGGTGAGGAGGGATTGCCGATTATTCTGGGGGGGCAGTAGGAAGAGGAAACCGCAAAGACGCGAAGATAGGTATTAGATGGACTTGGGTGAGGAAGAGAACCCACTCAAGTCCCCTCTCTTTTCCTATTTTTTAACTCGAAACTCGGAACCCGAAACTCGGAACCATTCATGCACATCGCTCTGCTGCGTGTCGTGATATCTATCCCTGACGCTCAGTCGCTGAAGGACAAGCGGCGGGTGATCAAGTCGTTGAAGGACCGGACGGTGAACCACATGAACGTGTCGGTGGCGGAGGTGGGCCAGCAGGAGGTGTGGAACCGGGCGGAGCTGGCGTTCGTGACGGTGGCGGCGGAGAAGAAGGTGGTGGAGCAGCGGTTGTCCGCTATTGCTGAGCGATTAGAGCAAAATTCCGGATGGATGCTCCTAGAACTGAAGACTGAATTTCTTTAGAATAGCTCCTTGAGGGGGTCACCCTTCGAC
>CP070656.1:284798-290480 GCA_020355065.1 Fidelibacterota bacterium
CTCCGCTTCAACCGTCATAATCGAGCGGATCGTAGCCTCCGATGAGATACCCTGATAGCGAAAATGAGCGATGGCCTGGTTCCAGCGATCACTGACCGTATTGTACTGTTCCGGATTGAAGGCAATATTGAAAATCTTCTGTTGGGGAAGATTCTCAGGAATAGCGATGTACACGTTCAAATCCTGCAACTGACCTTGACCGTAGATCTTGGCTTCATGGGTCAGCGTGATTTGGGCATGCCGAGTATTTTCCAGTTGATAGGGCTCCTGATCCTGTCGAATGAGCTGGTACAGGGAGTCGGTTTGATAGTCCGCATTCCAGAGGTGTCTTCCATCCCACGCCATGCCCCGTGGATAGGCTCCGGGGGACTTCAAGACCATGATGACCTCACCATTTTGGGGATCGATCATGTGCACCTCGTCCAGAATACGGTCGGAACACCAGAGATAGGTGCCATCGAAGGCCAGTCCCTGAGGATCTGCGGCCGGCGACGGGAATATCTGGACAGCCGTCCCATCACTCAGATCCAACTTCATGATTTGATCGCCCCTGGGATCAGTCACCCACAGTGTCTGTCCATCCCAGGCCAGCCCTTCCACGCTGCTGCGGGGCGCAGCAATGGTTTTCCTGACGGTGCCATCCGATGGATCGACCTGAAAGATCCTGGCCTGTTTCGCGTCCACATTCCACAGATATCGACCATCCCAGGCCAAGCCCAGCGGCCAGAAACCCGGAGACGCCAGCTCCCTGACAACGGCTCCCGTTCCAGGATCAATACAGAAGAGCTTGTCGGCCTTACGTTCGGCCACCCAGAGATTCTGACCATCAAAGGTCAAGCCCGTTGGGCAGGAGCCGGCTAGCTGGTAGCCGCGAATAACTTTGCCGGAGTAGGCCTGGACCAAAGTCGCGATGCCCATCAAGAGCAGAAAGATAATAATCGGTTGGTGTCTCATGGAGTGTTCCTCCTTCTGTATAGATAATAATAGGCCGACCTGCGACTATCTCACTATATGGGATAGGGAGGTTGTTCGGTGCTAAGTAAAGGGAAAGACCTCTGCTTGTCAAGGGCATAAAAGCCAACCAGCCGGTTTGGAGACTAATAAGGAATTGGTGCCGCAGGCACGCCAGAGGCTCTGCTACTCAGCCCCAGCACTCCATACCGGCCCGGATCATTCCATAGTATGACTCCCGAATGCCTCGTATGCCTCCCAGTTGTCCACACAGGCTGGATTCTGGATCGGGAACGGCAGCGATTCCACAACCGTCTTTGTTATGGTGTGGACGAATATCTTACCCTTGTATGTCAGGGTACCATTCCTAACGTAGCGGGCTCTTTTCAGCAAGGAGATATACGCATTCACATAGAAAGGAAGAGCCGGGTGTGTGCTGCCATTCAGATCATAGACCATGCGGGCAAACTTCCGCCAATCATCGGCGGCCTTGGATTTAGCCGCCACCAGTCCCATTCGTTTACCCTTGCTCATCATTGCTACGTACTTATCTAGTGAAGGATTGACAACCTTCCACGGATCCCACATTGAGAAGGCGGCCGGCCCAAAACCGAGATAATCATCCACCAGCTCATCCGCTTAGGAATCATACAGATCTTGCCCCCTGGCGAATGTCCAGATATTCTTCCTTTCGTAGCCGTTTGCCGCCAGGAGTTCACCCGCCTGCTCGATAAGACGGAACTGCCTCCGCGAGGGTATACCGGCAGGAGTGTGCAATCCCCGGATCACCATGAAGGGGTAAATGGTTATTTGGTCCGGCCTTACTACCCCAGCCTTACGGATATCCTCAAGAAACGTAGCCCCACTCTGTGCCGGAAGTCCCACCATTAAATCGACATTGACCCACAATCCAATGCTCCGGGCAAAGGCAACCATCTCTTGGGGATGATCATTCTTGGTGAGTGTCCGGCCTGTGGCCTGCAAAATGTGATGGCCGAAACTCTCGATCCCGATACTGACCTTTGTGAAACCATTGGCTTTCAATTCCTGGAGATAGTTACGCTGGATAAGGGCGGGCAGGAGCTCGATGCCCACGGCCTCCACGGTCATCTTGTTCCCAACGGCGCTCTTGATGCGAACAATATCGTGAACGGGCAGCGTGTTCGGCGTCCCGCCACCGAAATAGATCCATTTCGCCACCCCCTGGACATCGCACTCTTCAATTTCCCGTACAACTGCCTCCATGAAGCCGGAGCACGCCTCTTCAGAGTAGATTTCTTTATAGAAGGGACAGAATGAACACTTGGACCGGCAGAAAGGGATATGGACATATACTCCGAACCGTCCTCGGTAGGACAGGGGCGGTACCTTTTGAAAGTGATAGACAGTACCCGCAAAGCTGTGTTGGAGCATTTTCCGACTAAGATAAGTAACCACCACTAAGCCCTTTCCACCAATCTACGCGGTAGTAAACGAAGCCGATCATAGGTTCCAAGATACTTCGTGCTACAATATTCAGAAAAATAGCACGCACATGGCAAAAAAATTATGTCAACAACTTGCCCGTCGTGGCCCTGATGATATCGATGAATTTGACTCCCTTCAAAGCCCTGAGCTGGTCGTATAAACTGCTCACAGATTCCACCTTGCCTTTCACAATGATGATTTCGAAACAATTTTCATGGTCGAGGTGGACATGCTGTGCTGAAATGATCAGGTCATGAAAACCGTGCTGGATATCCAGCAGCTGGTTGGCCAGCTGCCTTTTGTGATGGTTATACACATAGGCAATACCCCCCGCGATGATTTCCTTCTTCGACCACTCTTCACTGACCAGGGCGGCCCGCATCAGGTCGCGGATCGCCTCTGATCGGTTCCGATAGGACCGCTCGCGAATAAAATGATCGAACTTCCTGAGAAGCCCATCGTCCACCGAGATCCCGAAACGTTCAAGCTTGGACATGATTCAAGTAATAATAACACAAATTAGTCATTCGTAACACGTTCTCGCAAGTGGACTTAATCAGAGTGTCTGATTTATTCTTAGCTACGGGTTTGTCAGAAGATTTACCTGCTTCGCCTTTGATTGACTATGCCATCTCCTTCCCCCGAAGTTGCACGATACCCGGTCACCGACGCTGAATAAGCCACATGGCTCCTGCCACCATGGTCTCGAGAAAATCGTTCTCCCGCTCCTGCTGTTCGATATATTCAAGGAGCAAGGCTTCGGCCTCCGGGTGACGAAGCCTCAGTTCCTCCGCCCGTTTACGAATACAATCCAGATAACGACCATTGATGGCCGCCGTCTCTGCCGAAGGGTAGACCTTCTCACGCAGCAACCTGTCCCCGCAGCTGGTCAGCAGCTCGATGGTCTCATCGTGGGAGGAGATATATTCGTAGCCCGGCCGATGTTGGGCGGCCGGATCCAGAAGGAAACCATCATCGATCACGATATAACCACCGGGCCGCACGGTCTGCCGCAATTGGCCGATACCCTCATCCCATCTGCCGAGTAAGCCACCCACCGCGGTATACACCACGATATCGAAATTCTTAACCTTCATGATGATGTTGCGTATATCCGCCACTTCGAACTGGCATCGGTCAGAAACCCCATGCTCCTCTGCCCGCTGGCGAGCTTCCATGATGAAGGGCTTAAAAAGATCGATCCCATAGACCCGGAACCTTAACTCCCGAGCGATGAGAATGGACACAGCCCCCTTGCCACACCCCAGGTCAAGCACCTGCGTTGTTACCCGCTCCAGACCGAGAGTGCGCACCCAATCGACAATGATCGACGGGGAACTCCCCAGTTCCCAGAGATCCGCCAGAAGCTCGGGGATATAGGGTAACAGCTCCGGCGTTGTCTCCAGCGCACGGGCAATGTCCCATTGCTGCTCCTCAGTCATGGCCGCTACCGGTTACACTGGGCACTGTTCCGATCCTTCCTCTAACAAAAGCACATCAGGCACATATATTAATTGTTTCTCAGGCAAGAAGCTACGAGTTGTTCGGTCCCCGGTCTTCCCAGCAGCACCGCATCCATCAATGGAGGACTGCACAGTAGGATCACCAGAGATGTGATTTATGACCTTTCACCCCCCGACACTGTTAATTTATACTATCTCATCACCAGGATGCTTGGCATAAAGGGCAGTATTATGGACATGAATCACGACGATGAATTATGGATCCTCGTCATCGATGATGAGGAGCAGTTCCGGAGAATGATGATCGAAATGCTCGAGAGGAATCTCCCCAACGTCCATACCGCCGAGTCCTCCAACGGGGCGGATGGTCTGGAGGCCATGAAGAACGAATCATTTGACTGTGTCATTCTCGACTATAAGATGCCGCAAAAAAACGGTCTGCAAGTGCTTAAGGAGGTCCGCGAGGCAGGGATCGAGACTCCCATTATTATGCTAACGGGATTCGGTGACGAACATCTGGCCGTGGACCTCATGAAAGCCGGCGCCTCGGATTATCTTCCTAAGAACGATCTGACACCGGATGCCATCTCGCGGGCGGTCCGTGGTGCCATCGCCCTGCGCAAGTCGGAGTTGAGGCGGGTAGCCGCAGAGAAGGAACTCCTGGAAAAAACGCTTATCGGTGCCGTGACGACGCTCATTGATATGCTTGGTCTGGTAAATCCGGTCGCTTTAACACGGGCAGCTCGCATCAAGCGCTACGTGCACATGATGACCTCCCGGCTAGACATGCCGGATGCATGGCAGTATGAGCTCGCGGCCATTCTCTCACAAGTCGGATACGTCCTGATCCCACCCGATCTGCTGAATAAGCACTACGAGGACGCCAAACTCTCGGAGGATGAATTGAAAATGCTCTCAGCCCCTCCGAGTGTTGCCAGCACTCTCATCTCCAAGATCCCGCGCCTGGAGTCCATCGCCCAAATTATTGAAGCCCAGCAGAGGCCCTATCACGGGGAAACAGCGAAAGAACTCATGCGGGGAGAAGAAACTGCAGCCTTGGGTGGTTATATATTGAATGTGGCCATCGAGTTTGACCGTCTGCGGGAACAAGGCCTAGAGCGGGATGCCATCCTCGAGCAGCTGCAGCTGCGGCACGTCACTCACGATCCCGACCTGTTGGAAGCGCTGGGAAGTCTCCACGTGGATGCTAGCGACATCAAGGTCAAGAGTGTCGGAGCTCATGAACTGAAGGTGGGCATGGAGCTCAATGATGATGTATTTACCAGTGATGGTATACTGCTCGCATCGAAAGGCCAGGAGGTAACCTATCCCATGCTGAGGAGACTGCACACCTTCGCAGACGGGGTGGGTATTCTGGAGCCTATCTGGATCAAGGCACCTCCCGCCGATAAGTGATCCTGATTTGATCCTAGCTTCGGTGTGCGGATTGGACGCTGCCGGTGCCCCCTGCTGTCAGCCAACGGGTGACGTGGTGACCGGTGGCATCCCGGCAGCCCGATTCTTCCTTCTAGCGTAAAGAACGCCCTCCACTGAGAATACGACCAATGCTACCCAGATGAGGACGAATCCTGTCAAACGGGTCCGCGATACCGGCTCACCATAGAGTAACATGCCGAGCAGAAACTGGAATGTCGGTGCAACGTAATGCAGCAGCCCCATGGTGGTCAGGGCTGTGCTGCGGACTGCGGCAGCGAATAGGAGCAGCGGAATCGCAGTGACGGCACCCGTCAGAGTTAAGGCCAGCGTTATCCCCATGCTGACCTGCCCGTATGCCCCGGAG
>CP070656.1:290580-297770 GCA_020355065.1 Fidelibacterota bacterium
CCTTCTTCGTCTCCGTGGAGCGCTTGAAGGACCCTGCCTTGGAGGGCCAACCCGTTGTCGTAGGCGGTAAGCCTGGCGGCCGCTCGGTCGTCTCCTCTGCCTCCTACGAGGCCCGGCAGTACGGTATCCACTCCGCTATGCCCATGTCCGAGGCCGTCCGCCGCTGCCCGGAACTCATCATCGTCCGCCCCGGCTTCAGCGACTACCAGCACTTCCATGAACAGGTCAAGGTCATCCTGGCCGACTTCACTCCCGCCCTGGAAATGACCTCCATCGATGAAGGCTACCTCGACCTCACCGGTACGGAACACCTCTGGGGACCACCTCCCGAAGCCGGCCGCCGCATCCGCCAGCGCATCCTGCGGGAAACCGCCCTGCCCGCCTCCCTGGGCATCTCGTCCAACAAGCTGGTGAGCAAGGTCGCCAGCGACCTGGCCAAACCCGCCGGCGACCCCCGCAAAGGTGACCGCCCATCAGCCAGTCCGTCAGGTCGTCATCCTGCGCAAGTAGAAGCACGACACCCCTTCATCACCAGCGAAGGTGTACTGGTCGTACCCCCCGGAGAGGAAGCCGCCTTCCTGGCTCCCCTGCCCATATCCCACCTGCCCGGCTGCGGCCAGAAGACCATTCCACGGCTGCACGCCGTAGGACTGCATACAGTCGGGGATGTGGCCGCCCGCAGCGAAGACGAACTGGCCGCCATGTTCGGCGAGATGGGACGCATGCTGTGGCGCCGGGCCAATGGACGCGGCTCCCGCTCACTCCAAACCGGACACCAGCGCAAGTCCATCAGCAAGGAGCGCACCTTCGCCCAGGATGTCGCCGACGAAACTCGCCTCCGGGCCGTCCTCCATAAGCTCACCGAAGGTGTAACCGCCATCCTCCGCCAGCGCGGCGAACTGGCCCGCACTGTCACCCTGAAAATGCGCTACAACGACTTCGAAACCCACACCTTCTCACATACCCTCCCCGAACCCGCCGACCTGACACCGGCTATCTTCAATACCGCCACCGACCTCTTGGATCAGCGCTGGTTCCGGAAACGGCCCCTGCGACTCATCGGGGTCGGTGTATCGAACCTGATGAAAGGGAAGCTCCAGGAAGACTTGTTCAGTCAGCAGGACCAGGCCGCCGCCGCCCGACGCACCGCCGCCATCGACGATATCCGCGATCGCTACGGCAAGGACAGCCTCCTCACCGGTGAAAGCCTGAACCTGCTGAGATCCGATTCCTAGCGATTGGTGTAGCCTTCTCTGAGGATTATTAATAAGATTATCAGGGGAGGGTCCCCTGTGCTGACCATTCCATAGCCAGAGTATGGGAATAACCTCGGTTCCAACGCACGTACTTCATGGAGACAAGGCAAATGATCACTACTCATACCACCGGTTCGGCACTTCGGTTGGGGCTGGTTGCGGTCCTGATCACGGCTGGACTGGTCGGCTGTGTTTCGAAAAATAAGTTCGACGAGAAAGCGGAGCTGGCGGAAAAGCTGCGCACCAAGGCCGCTGAACTGAATAAACGCAACCAGCAGCTGGCAACTAGGGTCCAGTTTCTAGAGAGTGAGATCCTCCGGATTTCCGGGCAGAAAGGCTACGCCGAAGCCCGCATGGACTCCGCCCTGAAAGCCGCCTCAAGCAAGCAACAACGGCTCCAGCAACTGTACGATGAGCTATCTAAAAAACTCACCGACGAGATTGCACGCGGCGAGATTACCATTACCGAACTCCGAAACAAACTCACCGTCAATATCATGGATCAGATTCTGTTCCTATCAGGAGAAACGGAAGTTCGACAGAAAGGCCAGGCGGTATTGGACCGGATCGGCGTGATCCTGAAGACCGTCAAGCGTCAGCGCATCCAGATCGCCGGGCATACGGACAATGTCCCCGTGGGCGAGAAACTCCAGCACCGCTACGCTACCAACTGGGAACTCAGCACCGCCCGGGCCACCACCGTCACCCGCCTGCTGATTGAAAAATACAGCGCGGATCCCAAACTCGTCTCCGCCGCCGGTTTTGCCGAATACAAACCGGTGGCTTCGAACGAAACCAAGGAAGGTCGGGCGAAAAACCGGCGTATCGAGATCGTCCTGACACCCATGTAGGCCGGTGCGACGGACTTCGCCCGCCGGTTGAAACTGCTGTCTGATACGGCCGCGATTAAACTTCCGGCCTGCGGATGAGGGTGCGACTCCGGACATACGCTGTCGAGATCGGACTGACCAGCATGGCCAGCACGATCGTGGCAATGGTCGTCTGGTACGCAAACCCGCTGATCATCCCGGCCTGATAACCCACCGCCGCCAGGAGAAAACTGAACTCCCCGATCTGGGACAGGAGCGCCCCACCATACCAGGCATCGCGCCAGGACCGCCCCAACGTCCGGAATATGAGGGTGTTGACACCGGTGTTTATCACCAGGGCTATGACCACTAGGAGGGCTACTATGCCTATGTAACGGCGCAGAAAGGTCAATTCCAGCAGTCCTCCAATGGATACGAAGAAAAATGCCACGAAAAGCACCCGGAACGGCTCCAGGCTCTTCTGCACCCATTCCGTCTCCTTCGCTCCCGCCACCAGAATACCCGCCAGGAAGGCCCCCATTGCGGTCGACAATCCAAAGGTGGCCGATAGAAAGGCCATGCCGAAACAGATGACAAAGGCCGCAAACACCTGCAGTTCGTGATTGCTGCGTATCACCGCTCCAAAGGGCAGCTTGATCTTACCCGCCCGTCCCAGATACACCAGAATACCCAGGAAAAACAACAACCCCAGGATTTGCAGCAGATGCAGCCGGGTACCCCCCTCATGACCGCTCATATAGCCTATCACGATCAGCATGGGAATCACTGCCAGGTCCTGGATCAACAGTACTCCCACCACGTCCCGGCCTACCGGCGTATCCAATTCACCACGGCTCTGCAGCAGTGGAATGACCACCGCCGTACTGCTCAGGCTGATCACGAATCCCAGTAGCACACTTCGGGACAAAGGCCACTGGAGCCAGGTGCCCACCGCCATGACCAGGGCTACGCTGATAATGACTTGCAGCGTCGTCCCCACCGTCACAATCCGCCAGTTGGACAGCAGCCGCGGCAGGGACATTTCCATACCCAGGAAAAAGAGCAGCAGCACCACCCCGACCTGACCCAGCCCCTCTACCAACTCAACGTCATCGATCAAGCCCAGGCCATAGGGCCCCAGAATAATCCCGGCGACCAGGTACGAGACGATCTGCGGCTGACGAAACCGCTGGAAAAGCGCCCCTAGGATCAAAATCACGAACGCCGTTCCCGCCAGTACGATCAGCAGGGGATTCAAGTGCACGCCACGATCCTCCTTCCCGACTTGCTCTGAATGGGAGTATCTTGCATCGAAAAAAATCACGAAGCAAAGAAATTCCGTCACCCGGTAGGACTCGATGGCTCCTGCCCTTAAATTCCGCTCGCAGGATTTCTCCGGAGAACGCAACGTCCTATGACTCATCGCATTCCGCACACGGTTCCCGCTCAGGTGTCCTTCCCTGAACCCCTTACCAATCCCGCCGATCCCCGTCTGAAACATCGCATCCAACTCTGGGACGGCCAGGGAGCGGACGCCGTCCTGCTGGGAGTCCCCTTCGACTTGGGAGTCGAGCTGGGTGGCGGACGGCCTGGTGCCGCCGGGGGACCCACCGCCTTCCGGGAAGCCCTGCGCCGCTTCGGCACCACCTACGACGCTGAACACGACATTGAGTTTGACCACCTCCATCTGGCCGATGCCGGCGATCTGGAGGTCACCGACGACGTGGCCGCCACCCACCAGCGCCTGACCGAATCCCTGACGGCTATCCTCGACGGCGGCACCACCGTCGTCACCTTCGGCGGCGGCCATGACGCTACCTTCGGTTCCGTACAGGCACTGATGAATAAGTATCCCTCCGTGGCTGGCATCAATGTGGACGCTCACCTCGATATGCGGGAAGTCGAAAATGGACGCATCTCCAGCGGCACCCCCTTCCGCCGCATACTCGAGGATCTGCACCTCCCCGGGGAAAACCTGGTGGAATTCGGACTGCATGCCAACGTGAACTCCCATGCTCACTTGAACTACGCTCTGGAAAAGGGTGTGAAATGCTGGACCCGCGGCCAGCTGCGGGAACCGGTCGCCGCCACCATCTTCTCCGACGAACTTCAGCAGTTGAGTAACCGCGCGAACACGCTCTTCGTCTCACTGGACCTGGATGTCTTTGCCGCGGCCTACGCTCCCGGCGTCTCCGCACCCGGCACGGAAGGACTCACACCCGAGGAAGGCCGCCAACTGGCCTTCGCTGCCGGTCGGCACCCCGGTGTGCGCCGGTTCGAACTCATGGAACTCAATCCCCGGTTCGATGTGGACCTGCGCACCAGTCGGCTGGCGGTGATGCTGCTGTGCGCCTTCCTGGCCGGGCTGGCCACCCGCCGAACCAATCCCGCCAGACATTAGCAGAGCCATCATGGAAGATCAGGACATCATCACCCGCGAACAGTCCAAGTATGGCTGCCAGTGTGATATCGCCGCCGAACTCCAGCGCTACGGACGGCCCATGCACATGGCCGCCAAACCCGCTAAGCCCCCCCACGCTCCCACTGGCACCACCAAAACTGCCGCCACCTGGGACGCAGAGGCCGCCAAACGCATGCTCTATAACAACCTCGATCCTGACAACGCCATTGACTGGAAGCAGCTCATCATTTACGGTGGGACCGGCCGCGCTGCTCGCAACTGGCATGAGGTCCATCGCATCACCGCCGCCCTCGATGCCCTGGCCGAGGACGAGACCCTCTGCGTCCAGTCCGGCCGGGCTGTGTACGTCGCCCGGACCCACCCCCACGCACCCCGGGTGATCATCGCCAACTCCAACCTTGTCCCCCGGTGGGCCACCCAGGAATACTTCGACGCTCTGGACCGCGCCGGACTCATGATGTACGGCCAGATGACCGCCGGATCATGGATCTATATCGGCACCCAGGGCATCCTCCAGGGCACCTACCAGACCTACCTGGCTGCCGCGGAAAAGCATTATCAGGTCCCCACCCTGAAAGGCAAACTGATCCTCACCGCCGGAATGGGCGGTATGAGTGGCGCTCAGCCCATGGCCGTGACCATGAATGAAGGCGTCATCCTCGACGTCGAAGTCCGCCCCGATCGCATCCAGCGCAAAGTGCAGGAAGGCTACTGCGACCGCATGACCGCCTCCCTGGAGGAAGCCCTGGCCTGGGCTGCGAAGGCGCAGGAACAAGGAGAGCCTCTCTCCATCGGCCTGGTGGGCAACGCCGCCGAAGTCTATCCCGCCATGGTAAAACGGGGCGCCATCCCGGATATGGTCTCCGATCAGACCCCCGCCCACGACCTGGGCGCCTACGTCCCCATCGGCGACTTGTGGGAACTGGACGACCTGCGTGTTCGCGACCTGCCCGAATACCACCGCCGCTCGCTGGACGCCATCGCCAAACACATGGAGGCTATCCTGGAGATGCAGCGCCAGGGAGCGGTCGCCTTCGACTACGGCAATAACCTGCGCGCCCAGGCCGAAAAGGCCGGCGTCGCCGTTCGCCAGCAGGACGGCACCTGGAAGTACCCCGGCTTCGTTCCCGCCTATATCCGGCCCCTGTTCTGCCAAGGGATGGGACCCTTCCGCTGGGCAGCCCTCTCCGGCAATCCCGGCGACATCCACACCATCGATGCCGAACTGACCCGCCTGTTCGCCGACAACGAGGGTCTCCGGCGCTGGATACAACTGGCCTCCGAAAAAGTACCCTTCCTGGGCTTGCCCACCCGCATCTGCTGGCTGGGCTACGGCGACCGCGCACGCTTCGGCAATGCCATCAACAGCCTCATCGCCGACGGGAAAGTCTCGGCACCCATCGTCATCGGCCGCGACCACCTGGATACCGGCTCCGTGGCCTCACCCGATCGCGAAACCGAAGGCCTGCTGGATGGCTCCGATGCTGTGGCCGACTGGCCTCTGCTCAACTTCGCCCTCAATACCGCCGCCGGGGCCTCCTGGGTCTCCTTCCATCACGGTGGTGGTGTCGGCATCGGGAATGCTCTCCACGCCGGTATGGTCATTGTCGCCGATGGCACCCCCGAAAAAGCCCACCGCCTGGAACGGGTCCTGACCGTCGACCCCGGCATCGGCGTGGCCCGCCACGCCCTCTCCGGCTACCCGGAAGCTCAGCAGACCGCCACCGAGAAAGGCATCATCCTGCCGTGAGTGCCGCCGACCTCCTCATCCTCAACGCCGCCGAGGTCGTCACCTGCGCCGGATTCTCCATGCAACCCGCCCGGGGACCGGACCAGGCCCGGCTTGGTCTCATCCCCGATGGCGCCGTCGCCATAGCTGGTGACACCATACTGGATATGGGCCCGGCCACCGATCTACGTAAGAAGTACCCGGTGTCCGATAACAAGATCATCGATGCCGAAGGCGGCGTGGTCCTCCCCGGCTTCGTGGATGCTCACACCCACCTCGTCTTCGCCGGTGACCGCGCCGCGGAATGGGAAGCCCGCATGCAGGGCAAACCTTACCTGGAGATATTGCGGGAAGGCGGCGGTATCCTGAACACGGTGCGGACTACCCGCCAGGCTTCCTTCGATGATCTGCTCGAGCAAGCCCGCGTCTGGACCCGGCGCTGCCTGCAACTCGGCACCACCACACTCGAGATTAAAAGCGGCTACGGCCTGGACCGGGATACGGAACTCAAAATGCTGGCCGTGGCCCGCGCACTGGATCAGGAGGCTCCCCCTGCGGTAATCGCCACGTACCTGGGTGGCCATGTGGTGCCACCGGAACATACCGCCCAGCGCAGCGGCTATCTGGACCTTATCGAATCCACCGCCGCCGAGATTAAAATCCAGGGCTTGGCCCGCTTCTTCGATGTGTTCTGCGACGAGGAAGCCTTCACCCTGGCCGAAACGGAGCGCCTCCTTACCTACGCCCGCAATCTGGACTTCGGCCTGAAACTCCACGCCGAACAGTTCACCGCGTCCGGGGCCGCCGCCCTGGGCGTCCGCTTCGGAGCTGCCTCGGTCGACCACTTGGAGCATATCGACAATGCCGGCCTGGACGCCCTGGCCGCCGCCGAAACTACCGTCGCGGTACTCCTCCCAGCCGTCAATTTCCACTTGGGCCTCGATGAGGTCGCCCCCGCCCGTCAGATCATCGAG
>CP070656.1:297870-319443 GCA_020355065.1 Fidelibacterota bacterium
AATTAGGTTGACAGGTTGCACGTCGAATACTTAGACGACCTCCCCGAGAGAAAGGTTGCCTAGAATTTCGGTTCAACCGTGAACGTGGTCTTTATTGTGAGATGACTCACAACCTCCATGCATATGACGCATTCGAATGGTGTGCGCATCCATAGGTATGCGGCACACATGGATCGTAAAATAAATGCGGGCCCAGGTGTTCACCTGGGCCCGCTTGCCAATCTCCGAGTCTTACTTATCCCGTCGGGCACGTGCCCGATCTCTAACCTCAGTCATTCATGGCAAGTTTTCGAGAGAATGTGCTCTCCTTCGTATGGACGGCTTGTCTAGGTATAGATGATCTGGGCACCAGCCGATTTTTCGTAGAATTCACCCACGGTTAGAATACCATCCACATGTTCGGAGAGATCCTCTTCCTTGAATTTGAACATGTCCATGGCCAGCTTGCAGGCGTAGATACCGCCTCCTGAGTCGTGAATCATCTCAAGGAATTCATCCACCGGTGGGATGTCCAGCTTCTCCATCCCGCTTTTCATCATGGCCGTTGCCAGCGCCGACATACCTGGGAGCATTCCCACTATGGTAGGGAATGGCAGACCGCCGGGTAGTGTCATGGCCGGATTGCCTACCGTCGCGACTTTGATCTTCTTCACGCGCTTCTTGATAATGGCATCCAGCCCGAAGAACGTGAAAAACAGACTTGCCTCCATCCCTTCCATGCGGGCTCCGTTGGCCATGATCAAGCCAGGGTAAATACCCTCAAGTGAGCCCTGGGATACGATGATGGCTACTTTTTTAATGGATTCCGACATGAGATACTCCTATCTCCAGTAAGTGTTAGATGCATCCTTCCGGCTTTTTCAGCCCGGCGATCTTAGCGGCTTTCTTGGCCGGACCACCGGGGAACAGCTGATAGAGCTCCTTGGTCGGGACCACATTCAGCTTGTTCAGCCGGCGGATGGAAGGGGCCGTGCCCTTCTCTTCGACTTCCTTCCGCATGAAATCGATCACATCGAAATGGCGGTCGGTGAGGGTTTCGATGCCCTCCTCCTTGGCCAGAACCGCGGCAATGTCCCGGTTCCAGGCGGTCCGATCGGTCATGAAGCCTTCGTTATCGAATTCGATGCTCTGGCCGTTGATCTCTCTGGTTGGCATGGTAGTTACTCCTTTTAGGTCAGTTGCAGGTTTGGCCGTTCCTGAGAGACATTCTTCAGGAACGTGATGATAAATCCGAGGCCCCGCTTCATTTCGGGGGTACGCAGCTCGCGCAAAGCCTTCCAGATCGAATACTCCTCGAGATCTTTGGTATCCAGACTCTGGTAAACGGCCAAGGCATTGTTAATCGCATCGAGCATGTCGGGCTGGGTCAGGCTCTTGACGGTCTCCATAATGACGACAATGTTCTCCGCCAGCAGGCGCACGTCCTCGGGGGAGTAGTGCGTCACGACGTTATCGACGATGGCAAAAACCTCTTTCAGGAAGGTGAAATATCCCTTCCGGTCGAATTCATCCAGTTTTTCCAGCCCGTCGTTGAAGAGCTCCTTGCCGATGGGACGCCAATCTTCCACGAAGTCCATGGTGCTCTCCAACTTGGAGATGGCCTCGTTGATATTGTTGGTGTTCCGGAGAATTTTTTTGATCAGATGGAGGAAGTCACCGGTCTGGACGAAGGGCGCGATATCTTCCATTTCGATGACTGCGGATTGAAACACATCCTTGGCGATCAGAGTCAGATCGTCGCGGAGCTCCCTCATTTCTTCCCGCTGACGCCGGGCCGCGTCCAGTTCGGCAGAAATGGCGTCCAATTTGGATTGGATGTCTTCCAGCTGGGAGGATAATACGGCTTCGCTCATTTTACACCCGCTTTCCGGCCATCATCATCTGGGATTCGATAGGCAGTTCCGCGCCTTTCAGCAGCAGGTTCCAGTACATCCAACGGAACATCATCTTCCCGTAATGGTTCATCTTGGTCTCCTCCAGCAGTGAAAAGGGACCGATACCGGGAAGGGGAAATTTCCCCGGGAGGGGTTCCGTGTCGTAATTGAAATCGATAAGAATACCCTTGCCGAAACCGGATTCGATGTAGCAGTTGGCATGGCCATCGAACTGGGCGCGGAGAGGCCGCCCTTCCATGGCGCTCAGCAGATTCTCGTACAGGATGTCGGCTTGGAAGTGGGCTACGGATCCGGCCTTCGAACTGGGCAGATCGGTGGCGTCCCCGATGACGAATATATTCTCGTGTGCTTTGGATTGAAGCGTCTCCTTGTCCGTCGGGATGAAGTTCAACTCGTCACCCAAGCCGGAGCGGGCGATGGCATCATCACCCATGTTGGTAGGTACTGTTACCAGCAGATCGTAGGCAATATCCTGTTCATCCCAGGAGATAATCTTGTTATTGGCCGCGTCCACCCGGCCGGTACTGAACTCGGGGGTAAGCTTGATGTTCTTCTTATCCAGGAAATCACCGAATAGCTGAGATGCCTTGGGCTTCGTGAACGCACCGGGGAGGGGAGTGACGAACTCGATTTCCACTTTGTCGCGCAAGCCCTGCTCCGTTAACCACCATTCGGCCAGGTATTCGAATTCCAGCGGAGCCACCGGGCACTTGATGGGCATCTCCACGACGTTCAGGACCATCCGGCCACCTTCCCAATATTTAAGGAAATGGGCCAGGGCACAGGCGCCGTCGATGGTGTAGAAGTCGAAGATATTCTTCCGCCAGCCGTCGCCAACAAGTCCTTCGGTCTCCTCCGGCTTGATCTGGGATCCCGTGGCGATCACCAGGTAATCGTAGGACAAGACCTTGCCATCGGTCAGCTTCACCTGGTTCTTTTCAGGCTCGATGATATCGATTCCCGAGAAGATGACCTCCACGCCCGTCGGGAAGAAATCCCGCTTGGGCTTGATCACATCCT
Source organism: Fidelibacterota bacterium (assembly GCA_020355065.1). Classification (GTDB taxonomy): domain Bacteria; phylum Fidelibacterota; class Marinisomatia; order SCGC-AAA003-L08; family TS1B11. The sequence continues at coordinate 300,786 of CP070656.1, forward strand.
TTTTGGTATAGATGCCGAAGGGGATGAACAGGAAGCCTGGCTGATAGTAGTGGGTCTCATGGTGATCCACAATGGTGATCTGCCACTCGCTCTGATCCAGCACGGGTGCCAGCTTGTTCACCATGATGGTTCCGGCTGTCCCGGCACCGAGTATAAGTAGTTTCTTCATAATATTTCTTATACCTCCTTCCGGTGGAGCGAAGGGGTGGGCGCACCGTCCCCGGGTACCTCACCGGTCATAATCAATCCCTTGTATAGGGCTTTCAGATCGTGGCAGCGGTCGGGAATGTGATAGACGGAACATGTCCGGCAGTCTGCGGTTTCGCATTCGGGCCCCTTCCGGGAGACCATCCAGCACGGCTCCATGCTGGTAGTATAGGCGTCACAGGACTGCTGATCTTCCTCGGAACAGGGTTTCAATACCCAACAGGGCACCAGGGACATGAGGGTTTTGATACCGGCGATGTTGAGTCCCCGCTTGTCCAGGTGTTCCCGGATGCAGCGCAGACGCACGATGTCCGAATCCGAGAACTGCCGATGGCCGCTGGGCGCTTTATGGGGGATGACCAGTCCCTTTTCTTCGTACATGCGAATGGTCGAAACGGTGGTACCGGTGAGCTGGGCGGCAATGCCGATGGTGTAGAGGGGAGTGGTACGATCGATCGTGGCGTAAGCGGATTCTGACCGGATATCTTGAGTGCTCACCTTGTATATTCTCCATTCTTCATAAAAGCATTACTACAGTCGCGGCTGAAGTTAATGGGATTCCAAAGCGATTTACAAGATATTCCGAGCCCATTATCCACATTTATCAGAACATGTGACTCACCTCACATGTTTACAGGTGGTTAGGAGAAGGGATATACCTTGAAATAGGTGGGAAAATGAAAACGGGAGGCGTGTAACTATGCCTCCCATGGGAAGGCTGGATGTTTGGTCGGGCTTACATTACGCCCCACACCACGTGCCAGACGATGTCGGTCCAGAAGTGGATGCCCACCGCAGCCAGGAAGCCGTACTTACGGAAGTAGTAGGCCGCGAAGATAGAAATGACACCATTGAGCAGGATGATCTCCGCCAGCAGTGCGGGCGGCACATCCATCACAGTGGGGAATTCGAAGAGGACCATCACGGCGGGCAGGTGTCCGAACGCGAAAGCTAATGCGGACAGGACCGTGACGATCCAGAAGACTGGATTGCGGCCCTTGCCGCTCAGCACAACGCTGGAGATCAGCCACATCCAGACGGGGATGAAGAACAGGCGGAAGATCAATTCCTCGCCGATTCCCGCCGAGGCTGAGGCCAGGATGGAGAATGGAAACCTGGGGTGGGGCAGGGGTCCCAGGGTATGGAACCGGCTGAAGACCGCGTCGGCCAGAATCAGGAAGACACCGGCCGCAATCCCGATCAATCCCGGTGTGAGGAACCGCTGCCGGTTGGAGACCTCCGGGTCCCAGATATCGGCAAAGCCCAGTTTACGGGACAGCACGTAGCCCAGGTAGCCCAAGCCGCCGTACACGACCAACACCATGGCGGCATTGATTAAGGCCAGGACCGGTTTAGAGGCTGGCAGCTCCTGCTGGGGTATCATTCCCTCGTCGAACGCGGGCAGGAAAATGCTTATGGCCGCCAGGATGGCCAGGCCGATCACCAGGCCGATATAGATGCGCAGCGAAAGGGACAGATTCCGCATGGCAATGACTCTCCCGATAATCATGTTAGCGTATCACCCGAAGGTGATCTGGTGGAATGGCCGGAGTTGTTCCCGTAGAAGGCCCTACTCGCGGATCTCCAGCAGCTCCACCTCGAAGATAAGGGTGGCATTGGGTGGAATGACGTTACCGGCTCCGCGCGCGCCGTAGCCCAGTTCCGGGGGGATGGTCAGGGTGCGCTTACCCCCGACGCGCATAGTCAGAACTCCTTCGTCCCAGCCTTTGATGACTTTGCCGACACCAATCGGGAACACGAAGGGCTGGCCGCGGTCTACCGAACTGTCGAACTTGGTGCCATCGGTCAGCGTACCGGTGTAATGGACGGCAATGGTCTGGCCGGCCTGAGGCATGGCACCGGTTCCAATTACGTGATCTACATATTTGAGGCCTGATTCGGTCGTAATCTCCTTGTTGATCATCTGATCGGCTTTCTCTGTTTCCTGCTTACTACCACAGCCGGCCAACATGAGCAGAGCGGCTGATACTACGAGACAATAAACACTACCGCGCATGGTCTTCCTTTCCTCCAATACTGGTTATGTTAATACAGTGGTCCGAAAGTTAATCCCCTGAGGTGGGGGATAGGCCAGACTCTTGATCCGGAGACGGCTATTGGGCTGCCTACTTTGGCAGCTTGCCCAGCAGCTTCCACACCCAGCGGTGGGGCTTATGGAGGAATTTCATGGGCTGGGCGAACATGAGGATACACTCGCCGTGGGTCACACTGATGCCGTTCTCCTGGCAGAACCGGACAGCCTCCTCTGACTCAGCTCCCTGCTGCAGCCAGACATGCTTGATGTTGGCTGCGGCTGCGTCGTGCACAACCTGTTCGGTATGCTGGGGTGGTACTACGACCAATACTCCGCCAACTTCTTCCGGAAGAGTATCGAAATTAGGGTAGCACGTATCGCCCTCCAGCTCGTCCGCTTCCGGGTGAATGGGGAAGAGCCGGTATCCTTTTTCTTTGAGCTCCCGGTAGGCCATATTGCCGAATTTCTTGCCACTCCGGGAGACTCCCACTACCGCCAGATTACGTTGGGCCAGGAAATCATTTACAGCTGCTTGCCTGTTCATTCGGTTCCCTCAATCGTTATGTGTACGTGAATAGAAACCTCGGTCACTACTCCGAGGAGGCATCAGAATTTAGCCATGGCCTCTGTCAGATTTCTGCGTGTTTCTTCTGCATACCACAGCTCCACGAACACTTGCTCTCTGGCGTCCAGCTGTGCTCGTACCTCGGCTGCGATGGGATTCACCCGGTTTTGCTTAATAATGCCGAAAGCCTCGCTATCGTAACTGCCGAGTGTCGCGATGGTCTCGGAGGCCGCTGACCGGACCTTGTCTGGAGCAAGTACCATATCCACCAAACCCAGCTGGAGGGCTTCCTCCGGCTGGTAGAAGTCTCCTGAATTCATAATGTCCCGGGCGTTGCGATGCCCGACCAGGCTGCGCAGGATACAATCGGCCGGATAGGGGACCGGTACGCCTAATTTGATCTCATTGAGTCCCATGACGTTCCTGCCCTCAGCGATGTAGCGATAGTCGCAGCACAGAGCCAGGATACAGCCCCCGGCGGTCGCATGGCCGGTGATAGCTGCAATCATGGGCTTGGGGAACGTGAACAGCGCCAGGCAGACCTGGTTGAAGGACTTATAGAAGACCATGAAATTGTCCGGATCAAGAGGGTACAATTCAGGTATGTCCAAGCCGATAGAGAAAAACTTATCGTTCGCGCTGGTCAATACGATACCATTGACCTCAGGATTGCTTTGGGCTGACTGGAGGGTATCGGTCAGCTCTGCAATGACCTGTGCATTGATGGCATTTGTAATGCCTCGGTTGAGTGCTAAGGTCAAAATGCCATGGTGGTGCTCACTCTGAATGTTGGTCACTTATTCACTCCACTCGCTATGCCAGGGATCATCCCAGGATGTACTCCCTCAGATTCTGCCCGAGTGGACTAAAACACCACCCCGGCATAGCCCACTGCTTGCTGGAAGACCCGATCCTTCATCACCTTGTGACTGTTGGTATACTCGATGAGATGCCCTTGAGGTACGCCGAGTACAGCCATGGCTCCTTTAAGCGCTGCCAGTGCTCCTGCGCCACAGGCATTGCGATGCATCAACGCCTCTTCCAGTACTTCCTCACCGGTACCTTGGCATAATATGTCGATAAGCCTCCGATCATTCTCTTCCATCCAGGCTTCAGCTTTTGGGCCGGTTCCCGCCGGAGCCGTACCGAACTGGCGACCATAGTGGGTGAGGTCGCTCGAGGCGAGGAAAATGGTGCTGCGCTTTTGGAGGTCCAGGGCCTTGGCTGCAGCCATCCCAATGGCAGTAGCAGCCGGCTCGGGGAGTACGGCAATGGGGATAATGCCAGCGCCGGGAAGAAAGTACTTCACCATGGGGACCAGTACTTCAATGGAATGCTCGAAGGTGTGAGCCTCGACATTGGCCTCCATCTGGCCGGCGGCTTCCTCGAGGATGGCAGCCCCACCGAGGTGGTCAACTTTGACCCGACCCAGCGGAGTACCCCATTCACCCTCCGGATACAATGCATGCATCGTTACACTGGGGTCATGGACCGCCCCAAACATGACCACGGTCTCGGGCTCCGGTATCTTTCGGAAGCAATTGAGCGTCCTCGCAGCTACTCCACCGGAGTACATCCACCCGGCGTGGGGCAGCATGGCGCCATGTAAGGATTGAGGCAGTTCGTCGGGCGTCTGGTGTCCGGCGATAAACGCGTCCAGCTGCGCCTGACAATCCCCAGGGTAGAATCCGCGTGCAGCCATTACTCGTGAAGTAGAGCTAGAGAGGGGTTCCCGACCCCTATCGATCATGTTTCATCTCCCGCGTGAAGAGAAGTAGTGCAAATTAAACACTTTTGGTATGAGGTTATAGGAGATTTGCGGTGCTGTACTCGGCGAGGTGTAGCAGCTGCCCAGCGTGATGCAGCAGCCGGTAGGATCTCGTTAAGCGGACGGATGCGGTGCAAAAGTCACACCTTCTAGTTCAGTTTCCTGGTATGGAAGGGGAGTTATCACAATGGTTGTATGAATTTGAATAGAGTGAAAAAACGATAGATAATAGGATAATAAGATAATATTATCCATTTTATCTTGATTTCCCTTTCCAACCCACAATAAATTTTAGTGTAGACTTAAGTGCTCAGTCGGTTGTTCAAGGAGTGACCGGCAAGTGTTATATAGTTATAATAATCAGCCACATAATGTGGTTTCTACTCCAGGTTGTCAAACCCTCCTCGGGAGATTTATATACCTTTCTATACGTGACCCCGGCACTCTAGAGCCAACGTCCCAGCTGTATATGCGCGCTTCCTGGACTTGTGGAAGCGGCTCCTCAGGCTCCAATTCATGACTTCTCCCTCATGAGGTAGGAACCATAATAGAGTAAGCAAATGAGCGTACGAAGTGATCCCACTCTACTAGCTGACCTTCACAAATACGGAAATATTCGCGGGTGCCTACAGTGTGGCAGCTGCACAGTTGTCTGTGAATTGTCGAGTGATGAAGCATCGTTTCCCCGCAAGATCATCCAGTATGCCTTATTCGGATTGAAGCAGCTGGTCCAGAGTAGTCTTGAGCCCTGGTTGTGTTACTACTGCGGCGATTGTTCGACGGCCTGTCCTCGACAAACGGATCCCGGGGAAACGATGATGACTCTCCGGCGATGGCTCACAGCACGATATGACTGGACAGGTCTCTCGGCCAAGTTGTACACCTCATGGAGATGGGAAATCGGCGCCCTGCTGGCCGTGGGTGCCTTCATGCTGTTCCTGATTCTAAGCTTCCACGGCCCTCTGGTGACCGATCGGGTTGAGCTCAACACTTTTGCCCCAGCTGAGATGGTGCACGCATTCGATCTGATCATGGCGGCGGTGCTGGCGTTCTTTCTACTCTCAAACGCGTTTCGTATGTACTGGTTTACCATGCAACAGGGCGCGAAAGTGTCCATCCCATTGCGGTTGTACATCGTGGAAGCCAAGACTCTGATCCTCCATTTCGCAACACAGAACATGTTCTTGAAGTGTAAGAATAACTGGCGGCGCTGGCTCAAGCATTGGTTACTGGTATCAGGATATGTCTTGATGTTCTTCCTGGTGGTCGTCTGTCTGATGTGGTTCCAGACGGACAACATTTATCCGTTGTATCATCCCCAGCGGTGGATAGGTTACTATGCCACAGCAGTCTTACTCTATGGTACGATAGAAATCATAGTGGGGCGCCTGAGAAAGAGAGAACAAATCCATAAGTTTTCTGATTTTAGTGACTGGATTTTCCCAATATTGATATTGCTTACCACCGTTTCAGGAATCCTGGTTCATACATTCAGGTACATAGGATTGCCGCTGGCAACGTATTACACCTACGCTATCCACTTGATCATAGCTGTACCGATGCTGATTATTGAGGTGCCCTTCGGAAAATGGGCGCACCTGCTATATCGACCATTGGCGCTCTACCTCCAAGCGGTAAAAGAACGTGCCTTGGAGGAGCAAGAAGTAACAAAGGAAGTAGAAATTGCCCATGCAGCATAGCACTACATCTGACGAACGAGTTGGTGCCGCATTAGTTGTGGGCGGCGGAATCGGGGGAATGCAGGCCGCGCTGGATCTGGCAGAGGCCGGCATAAAGGTTTATCTGGTTGATAATAAGCCCTCCATCGGCGGCGTCATGTCTCAACTTGATAAGACCTTTCCGACCAACGATTGTGCCATGTGTACCATGGCTCCCAGACTGGTTGAGATCGGGAGGCACAAAGACATTGAGAAAATCACACTGAGCGAGATCGAAAGCGTGACCGGACAACCCGGAAATTTTCGAGTACACCTGAGAAAGCAACCTCGCTATGTGGATGAGACCAAATGCACGGGTTGTGGTGCCTGTGTGGAAAACTGCCCAACCAGAAATGAGGTACAACTTGTGGAACTGGGGCGAACGGAACTCGCGCCTCAGCATCAAGAAGAAGTATTAGGCATTCTGGAGAGGCATCGGGATCGGAAGGGCCCTCTAATGCCGATACTCCAGGATGTGAATGTTGCCTTCAATTACTTCCCTGAGAATGTATTGAGATTCATCTCACAAGAGACCGGTTATCCCCTTACTCATATCAACAGGATCGCAACGTTTTACAGCGCGTTCAGTCTCAAACCGATTGGTAAACATGTAATTAATCTGTGTATGGGAACCGCCTGTTATGTCCGGGGAGCGGGAATTCTCCTTGAGAAATTCAGCGAGGCATTGAATATAGGCGTGGGGGAAACGACGGAAGACATGTTATTTACATTCAAATCGGTTAGATGCATTGGCTGTTGTGGACTAGCGCCCGTTATGATGACCGGGGATGATGTGTATGGGAAACTTCAAACCAAGGATATCCCCGACATAATCAAGAAATACCGTCAAGCGGAGCAGTAGAAATGCCCAAGTTAACTATCGACGAACTCAGGAAAATGCGGGAGTCCGCCAAGAAAGAAATCTATCTGCGAGAAGGTGAGTTTAAGGGGAAGGTCATTGTTCATATGGGGACTTGCGGCATTGCCGCAGGAGCGCGGGCGATTATGAGTGCTTTCCTGGATGAAATTGATAACAGGGGCATAACGGATATCATGTTCACCTCTACCGGGTGCGCTGGACTGTGCTCGGAAGAGCCCATGGTTACCATTGAGATGGAGGGCTCCGCCCCGGTCCGGTATGGGAAACTCACCCCGGATAAGGCCAAGAGGATCTTCGATGATCACATAATCAATGGGGATGTGGTCAAGGAATTCGTGGTTGGTATCGGTTCAGAGAGAGTAGGGTAATGGCGAAGAAGAAGCGCATAGAAGTGATGGCTTGTGCCGGGACCGGCTGCGTTTCCGGCGGCGCCTTCCAGATTATCGATGCCCTGGAAAAAGAACTCACGGCGCATGGACTTATCGATGAGATTTCGATTGTACCCACAGGATGCAACGGATTCTGCGGCCAAGGGCCGCTGATGGTCGTTATTCCTGATAATATATTCTATGGCTGGCTGACACTGGACGCCATTCCTCATCTGGTTGAAGAACATTTTCTCAAGGGCAGGCCTGTTCAGAAATTGATGTTTACACCGCCCGAGGAGAAAGAACCATTTCCATTACTATCGGATATACCCTTCTTTAGAAAACAGCTGCTGGTAGTATTAAGGAATAAGGGGATTATCGATCCGGAGAAGATTGAGGATTATGTTGCCCGGGATGGCTATACGGCCCTTGAGAAGGTTCTGAGCTCAATGCCTCCGGACACGGTAATAGGAGAAATCTCGAAATCCGGGCTAAGAGGCCGCGGAGGTGCCGGTTTTCCGACGGGTACGAAGTGGGAAATAGCCCGGAAGCAGGAGAAGACACCAAGATATCTGATTGCCAACTGCGACGAAGGCGATCCCGGCGCATATATGGATAGAAGTGTATTAGAGTCGGATCCACATTCCGTGATAGAAGGGATGAGCATTGCCGCATATGCGATTGGATCATCCGATGGTTTCATCTATGTGAGATCGGAATACCCACTGGCCATTGAGAGAATGAAAACTGCTCTCTCACAGGCCCGTGAATACGGATTGTTGGGTTCCAGCATACTGGATTCCGGATTTGATTTTGATATCGAGATTAGAGAAGGTTCCGGCGCATTCGTATGTGGTGAAGAGACTTCGTTGATTCACTCGATTGAGGGGGATATTCCTGAACCCAGACAACGCCCACCGTTCCCGGCGCAATCCGGACTGTGGGGCTGCCCGACGGTGATCAATAACGTGGAAACCCTGGCAAATGTACCTGTGATCATCACCAGGGGATCAGAGTGGTATTCGAACATTGGCACGGAGACATCCAAAGGAACCAAGATATTCTCCCTCGTCGGGAAAATCAATAATACGGGACTGATTGAAGTGCCTATGGGCATAAACCTCCGTGACGTGGTATACGAGATCGGTGGCGGCATTCCAAATGGCAAGGAATTCAAAGCCGTGCAGACAGGTGGTCCCTCAGGCGGCTGCATTCCCGCCAGTATGCTGGATTCACCGATTGATTACGAATCATTGGTAGAAGCAGGTTCCATGATGGGATCCGGCGGCATGATTGTGATGGATGAAGATACGTGTGTGGTGGATGTCTCGAAGTTCTTCATCCAATTTACAAATGATGAGTCGTGCGGAAAGTGCGTAGCATGCCGTGATGGAAGTGAAGCACTGCTCGAGGTACTTGACCGGATTGCGGGGGGCGAAGGCCGTGAGGGGGACGTGGAGTTCCTGGAAGAGCTGGGAGCGGCTGTTAAGGATGCCTCGATGTGTGGCCTGGGACAGACTCTGCCCAATCCCGTACTCTCAACTCTCAACTATTTCCGGGATGAGTACGAGGCGCACGTCAATGAGAAGCGGTGCCCAGCGCTCGTGTGTCGCGACATGATTCAGTACTACATCGATCCTGATAAATGTGTCGGCTGTCTCAAATGCCTGAAAAACTGTCCGACCGAGGCGATTATGGGAGAGTTGAAATATGTCCACATCATCGAGCAGGACAAATGCTCGAAATGCGGACAGTGCCTGGAAGAGTGCCCGCCTAAGATTTCTGCAGTAATTAAAGTCACTGGTAATGATATGGATAGCCTGGAGCAACTCACTGAGATCGTTGCCTGTGCTGAAAGGAAGAATTAAGAAATATGAACATTCAGAAGATCAGAGATATCCTCGATGCCGAGGTTATATGCGGTGAACGATATATGGACAGGAATGTCAAAATGGCTTGCGGCTCTGACCTGATGAGTCATGTCCTGGCCCATATCAAGGAGGGTGACGTGCTGCTCCTGACCGGATTAACCACTCCTCAGGTTATTTATACTTCTGATGCGGTGGATATTAAGGTGATATCCTTCGTACGGGGAAAACAACCGGAACAGGCAACTATCGATCTGGCAGACGAACGAAAGATGGTTCTTTTATGTACGACCTTGCCGATGTTTGAAAGCTGCGGAAGATTATATAAGGAGGGTTTGATAGGCTGCTCTGAATATGACGGATAATCTGACATCTCTGAGAATTCAGGAACTTGCCTACGAGCTGAGAATTGCGGATGCGATGTCCACCGAGGTTATTTCCGTTGAATCCGATGCGACAATCATGAATGTCAGGGAGACACTTAGAGATAAGCGCATCTCCGGCTTGCCGGTGGTAGATAATCATAAGCTAGTCGGAATTATAAGCATCGAGAATCTGCTGCAATCCGTCATAACCAGCGGGATCGAGGGACGCGTGAAGGATAGTATGGTCTCCGAGGTTGTCAGTGTGAATAGTGATGAACCTCTTATCTATGCAGTGCGGAAGTTTGACCAATTCGGATATGGGCGTTTCCCGGTGGTGAAACGGGATTCCGGGGAGTTAGTTGGAATCATCACAAAAGGTGACATTGTAAAATGTCTTCTGAGGAAACTAGAGGTCAATTTCCATGAAGAGGAGATCGAGAAATACCGGGCCAGTCACATATTTGAAGACATCCATTCAGACCATACGACGCTCACATTCCAGTATAAAATAAAGGGCGGCGAGTATAAATCAGCTGGTAAACAGAGTGGAAATTTAAAGGTCAATCTGCTCAGACTTGGGATTACTCCCACGATCGTCAGAAGGATCGCCATCGCTTCGTGTGAAGCCGAGATGAACATTATCATATTTACGGATGGTGGTGAGCTAATTGTTGCGGTAGAGGAAGATAAAATAAAGGTGAATGCTATCGATGAGGGACCTGGAATAGCTGATGTCGAGAAAGCTATGCACGAGGGCTATTCGACAGCTCCGGACTGGGTCAGAGAATTGGGATTCGGTGCCGGAATGGGACTGCCCAATATCAAGAACTGCAGCGATGAGATGAGCATTGATACGAAATTGGGAAAAGGAACTAACCTAGAATTCATAGTGAATACGAGAACATGAAAATTCAGGAAATAAAAGACCAGTTGAGCCTGTCCGTGATAGTCGACGCCGAACATATGGATAGGGAGGTGACGGGAGGCTATGTGAGTGACATGTTGAGTGATGTGATTGCTAATGCAGAGGCCGGCAGTCTGTGGATCACGCTGCAAACGCACCTCAATATTATCCCTGTCGCCAGCCTGAAAGACCTTGCTGGGATTGTTATTGTTAATGGAAGACGACCTGATGAGGAAACACTAAGTAAAGCAAGACAGGAAAAGGTGCTCGTGCTGGGAACCGAATTGCAGGCCTTTGAAGTGGCGGGAAGGTTATATCAACTTGTTATTGGTAACAAAGATGAGGATGTATAAAGCAGACATGCATATACATTCCTGTCTTTCTCCGTGTGCTGAGCTTGAGATGTCTCCCCGTAACATTATTGAGGCAGCACTAAAAAGCGGTCTTGATATTATCGGAATATGTGATCATAACTCTTGTGAGAATGTGCCCTACGTGAAGAAATCGGGTGAGAACGCCGGAGTACTGGTTAAGGGAGGAATGGAAGTTACTTCAAAGGAAGAGGTGCATATCCTCGCTTTTATTGAAGATGACGAACACCTATTTACCATGCAAGAATTGATATATGAACATCTGTATGGAACCAATGATGATAGATTGTATGGAGACCAGGTTATTGTTAATGAGGATGACGAGGTAATGGGTTTTAATAGGCGACTGCTCATCGGAGCGGCTGATTTGTCGGTTGAAGATATTGTCGCCCAAATCCATGAATTCAATGGCCTAGCCATCGCATCCCATATCGACAGAGACAGCTTCAGCATTATTTCACAGTTGGGATTTGTACCGGAAGGATTACAAATCGACGCCTACGAAGTATCAAATAAAAATGAAATGAATACCTACACCGACGACTATTCCCCGCTGGTTACGTTTTCCGATGCTCACAAGCTTCAGGATATAGGGAAACAATTTAGCCATTTTTACATGGATCAGGCGACTCTGGAGGAAATGGGCAAAGCGCTGAATGGCGAGAACGGTAGGCAACTGATTCTGTAATGGAAGACCTGTCACTTCACATAATGGATATCGTGGAGAATTCATTAAGGGCAGGGGCTCAATGTGTTGAGATAAAACTGTTTGAGGATCATAAAGAGAATACGCTCTCATTAGAGATTGAAGATGATGGCCAGGGAATGAATGCTGACACTTTGAAAGGTGCTTCCGATCCATTCTACACGACTAAAGAGGGCAAGCGGTTTGGCCTTGGTCTGCCTCTCCTGGCACAGGCCTGCGAGGAGACTGGTGGCAGTATGATCGTTGAAAACCGGGAGCCGACGGGAATCAGGATCTTAGCTACTTTTCACAGTGATAATATCGACATGAAACCCGTAGGCGATATAAAAGAGACCATGAGGGTTCTCATGGCTTCTCATCCGGAAGTCACATTCTCCTATGAATATTCAGCTGAAGATGGAGGGTCGGCGTGATCGAGCTGACTATAAATGGGAATACGAGCGAATACGAGGAGGGAAGTTCCCTCTTTGAATGCATTCAAAGCGCTGGTATACAAATACCGACGTTGTGCTATCATAAGGCCCTATCGCCGTATGGAGCGTGCCGCTTGTGCCTGGTTGAGGTTCAGCCGGAAGGCAGAAATCCTTCCATACAGGCATCATGCTCCTATCCGGCGTCCGACGGACTGGTGGTTCAAACAGATTCGGAACGAGTTAAGCGCGCACGGAGAATAGTCGCTGAACTACTACTGGCCCGCTGCCCCGATTCTGAAGTGATCCAGCGTATTGCCCACGAACATGGTGTGGAAGAACCCAGAATCAAGAAAAAGAACGATGATTGCATTTATTGCGGTCTCTGTGAAAGAATTTGCCACGAGAGAATGGGTCGAGTGGCCGTAGGATTTTCCGGTAGGGGACCGAGAAAAACCATCGAGCCACCTTTTGGCAAGCATAATGCAATGTGCTGGTCGTGTGGGGCCTGCAACTTCGTATGTCCGGTAGGCCGGAAGGTGTCGGATTTGACCAGTGCTAATGCACTGATACCCCTTCCTAACACCTACAATATGGGCTTAGACCAGAAACCTGCCATACATATCATGTATCCCCAAGCGGTGCCCAACACGCCCGCTATTGATAAGGATAGTTGCGTCCATTTGAATTATGAAGGCTGCAAAATATGCCAGGAAATGTGTGAAGCTGACGCCATTGATTATGATCAAACAGAAGAGACGGTGGAACTTGCCGTGGGGGCAATAATACTGTCCCCGGGTTTTGAGTTATTTGATCCGACAGCGGAAGAGAAGTTGGGATATGGAGTCTATCCCAACGTTATTACTTCACTTGAGTTTGAACGCATATTGTCTGCGTCGGGTCCCTTCTCCGGAAAGGTATTAAGACCGTTCGACCTGACTACGCCTAAAAGGATCGCATTCCTCCAGTGTGTTGGATCGCGCGACCATGAGAGAGATTATTGTTCCGCAGTATGTTGTATGTACGCCACAAAGGAAGCCATAATTGCCAAGGAACATGTGGGTGAAGATTTGGACTGTGACATATTCTTCATGGATATGCGGGCCTTTAGTAAGGGATTTGATGAGTACTACCAAAGGGCTAAAGACTCGGGGGTGAATTATATCCGATGTCGTATCCCTGTTATTGAAGAAATCACGGATACTAAGAATCTCCTTATCACCTACTTGACTGAGAATGATCGCAAGGTTAGCAGCGAATACGATCTGGTTGTTTTGTCTGTTGGAATGCTGCCACCCAAATCAGCGAGTGATCTGGCTGAAAAGCTGGGAATTGACTTGAATGAGTTCAATTTTTGCAGAACCTCACTCTTCAGACCGGTAACCTCTAATCGTGAGGGCATTTTTGTATCGGGACCCTTCACCGAACCCAAGGACATACCGGAAACGGTCATGCAGGCTTCCGGTGCCGCAGCGAATGTTTTGTCGCTGCTGAAGGATGCCAGAGGAAGTTTGATCGCCCCGAAGGAATACCCAGCCGAATTGAATGTAGAAGGGCAGGAACCAAGAATTGGCGTATTCATATGTCACTGTGGAACAAATATTGCCGGGGTGGTCAATGTTCCGGAGGTGGTCGAATATACGCGGACACTGCCTGACGTTGTATTCGTAGACAATAATCTGTATACCTGCTCCAATGACACCCAGGAGCTGATCAAAGAGAAAATCAAAGAGCACAATTTGAATCGGGTCGTGGTGGCCTCCTGCACGCCCAGGACACACGAACCACTGTTCAGAAGCACTATCCGCGAAGCGGGGCTGAATCCCTATCTCTTTGAGATGGCGAATATCAGGGATCAGTGCTCTTGGGTTCATATGCATCAACCTGAAAGAGCTACGGAGAAATCCAAAGATCTCGTGAGAATGGCGGTGGCAAAGGCAAAATTGCTAGAACCTCTGCAGACTCGATCGATCCCGGTTAATAAATCCGCGCTGGTTATTGGAGGCGGACTCTCCGGAATGACCTCCGCGATTGAAATAGCAGAGCAAGGATTCGAAGTCCACCTAGTGGAAAAAGAGCAGGAGTTGGGCGGCAACCTTAGACGAATTCAATACATGCTCAATGGAGAGAAACCACAGGATGAACTAAAGGAGCTAGCTGAGAAGGTTAAAAGTGCAGACAAGATCAACTTATACACGGGCGCACAGATAGAGAGTATCGAAGGATCAGTCGGCAATTTCAAAACAAAGCTGTCAAATAATGGGGAATCGAAAGAAGTTGAGCACGGTGTGGTCATTGTCGCTACCGGCGCGAAAGAGTATATACCCCAGGAATACCTGTATGGACAGGATGAGAGGGTTTTAACGCAAATTGAGCTTGAGCAACGGCTAATCCAGAATGGTGATTGGACAAGTACTGCAGCCAAGGATAATCCCAAAACCGTTGTCATGATTCAGTGCGTTGGTTCCCGGGATGATGAAAGGCCATATTGCTCGAGGATCTGCTGCACGGAATCAGTCAAAAATGCTCTGAAAATCAAAGAGAAATCGCCGGATACGAGGGTGTACATACTATACAGGGATGTAAGGACATACGGTTTTAGGGAGAAGTATTACTCCGAGGCACGAGAAAAGGATATTGTTTTCATAAGATATGACGAAGAATCAAAGCCGAAGGTCTCCGCTAACGGTGAAGAACTAGTGGTCGAAGTACTCGATCAAACTTTGGGTATCTCAATCGAGTTAGCGGCCGATTTACTCATCCTGTCAGCTGGTATCGTACCAAGCGAAGGCAATGAAGCCATAGCCCAGTTCCTGAAGGTTCCCCTGGACAGCAATGGATTTTTCCTGGAAGCGCATATGAAATTGCGTCCCATCGATTTTGCTACGGATGGAGTATTCTTGTGTGGCTTGGCACACTTCTCAAAAGCGGTCGAAGAGAGTATCATTCAGGCTCAAGCCGCCTCTTCACGCGCCGCTACCATACTCTCGAAGGACAGCATAGAATTGGAAGCAACCATATCGGAAGTCATAGACGCTAATTGTGACGGTTGTGCCTACTGCATTGAACCATGTCCGTACAATGCTTTGACACTGATCGAGTATATGAGAAATGGGGTGGTAAAGAAAACGGTTCAGGCCAATGAATCTGCCTGCAAGGGCTGTGGATGTTGCCAGGCTACCTGTCCGAAGCAAGGTATCATTATAAGGGGATTTAAGTTGGATCAGATCACAGCCCAAGTAAATGCAGCGCTGGGAGCGGCATAATGAGTGAAGAATTTGAACCTAAAATCATCGCTTTCTGCTGCAACTGGTGCTCCTATGCCGGAGCGGATCTGGCAGGTGTCTCCAGACTACAGTATCCGCCGAATATCAGGATCATCAGGGTTATGTGCTCTGGGATGGTACATCCTAATCTGGTTATAGAAGCGCTTACCAAGGGTATAGATGGAGTTATCATGTGTGGTTGTCACCCCGGTGACTGCCACTACATAGAAGGGAACCTGAAAGCCGAGAGCAGGGCAGAGGCAATTGAACTTATGCTGGAGGATTTTGGACTTGAAGAAGAGCGGTTCAGGCTCGAGTGGATCTCTGCATCCGAGGGACCTCAGTTTGCACAGGTTATGAAGGAGATGGTGGATACTATCAAGGAACTTGGCCCAAGTCCCTACTAACTCCTGGTTACCTGATGGTTAGCCCGCAGAACGTGGTTGTTGAATATGAGACAGACTGTTACATTCAAAGGCCAATAAACTGCACAGGTCTATAATTATAATAATGTTAAATAAGATATTAAACTCGCCTATACCAAAATCTTTCCCTACTTCTTTTTGCGGTTACTTCCTTGCTGGAAGAAGCAGCCCCAGTATCTATCTTAAAGCAGAGGAAGCATAATTCTTGGATAATTCGAGAACAATTGATGGTAAGAAGTACATGTGGGATGGTGAGGAGTATCCATCCGAGACTGCTGCCCAGGAGAGGATATCGGAGTACCAAGCTGAGGGTTTCGAGACCGAGCTCGTGGAAGAGGATGGAAAGCATTATGTTTTCACCAGGCGAGTTGTGACTGAGGTTGTAGTCGAAGGTGGGCCTGTCTGAGAAACACAGGGAGCATTGTGTCCAACTCTACATTTTCATTAATAGGTTATAAACAGCCAAGGAGGTTCCCATGGCAACAGTAGCAGAAGAATGGCTGAATATATGCGGGGGATGCGAAGTGGCTATTCTGGACTTGGGAGAGAAGCTGCTAGATGTGCTTCCATCTCTTGAATTCGTCCACATGCCAGTACTGATGGATCACAAGTACTTTGGCCAAACGGGTGAAAAGAGCGAGCTGGAGATCCCGGAAGCTGACGTGGGTATGATTTCAGGAGGAATCAGGAATGAGAAAGAAAAGCACGTGGCCGAAGAGATGAGGAAGAAGTGCAAAACACTCATCGCACTCGGCTCTTGCGCGTGCTTTGGGGGCATTCCGGCGCTCGCAAATATGTATACGCTGGATGATATTTACGAGAAAGTATATCGGGATTCCAAGACTACCGAGTCAGCGGACACACCATCAAAAGATATCCCACCACTAACGGATCGGGTCTACGCTGTTGACGAAGTTGTCAATGTGGATGTCCACATACCGGGCTGCCCGATGAATCCGGTCATCATCCTGGAAGCCTTGACCTGCCTCCTCGAAGGTAAACCATTCGAGCTGCCCGAAAGGAGTGTCTGCGACGACTGTCCGACAAAGCGAGAGGAGAAGAGCGATGTCGGGCTTAAGCGGCCTTTGCAGGATGCCGAGTTCACTCCGGGTGAGTACAATACGATGAGATGCTTCAATGAACAGGGGATCCTTTGTTTAGGCCCGGTTACAAGATCCGGATGCGGCAAACAATACAATGGTAACGGAGAGGTGGTCCCTCGCTGTGTGAAGGGTTATATGCCTTGCCGTGGCTGTTTCGGTCCTATCCGAGAAGGTGCCAATCCATTGATCGATATGATGACCGCCCTATCGAGCATCGGACTGGATGCCAAACTCGTTGAGGACAGACGAGCGTTGCTAAACAGGTATATAGGCGGACAAAATCGTTTACGGCCATTACCAGCTAAAGCGGGGAGGTAAAAAATGGGTCAGCAAATCGTTATACAGCCGGTTACACGCATCGAAGGTCATGCCAAGGTTATGATTCAACTTGATGATGCGGGTAATGTCTCCGATACGAAGGTGAACGTGGTTGAATTACGAGGGTTTGAAAAGTTCTGCATTGGCAGACCGGTAGAAGAACTGCCCCGAATCGTCACGAGCATCTGCGGGGTCTGTCCCTGGTCTCATCATCTGGCATCAGCCAAAACGAACGATGCGATCTTCGGTGTTGAGCCACCCCCAACCGGGAAGAAACTGCGGGATCTCTGTAACAGCATAGCCTATACCGAGGAGCACATATTGCACTTCTTCTTCCTGTCCGGAGCAGATTTCGTAATGGGTCCGGATGCCGACTATTCGGTGCGCAATGTGATCGGGATTGCGCAGAGTAATCCCGAAATCGGGAAGAAGGTTGTGCGCAACCGGCATCTGGGCGCCGAGATGCTCGAGATCGTTTCGGGTAAATCGATACATCCGGTCACGGCTGTTCCAGGAGGATTCAGCAAGCCGCTAACCCAGAAGGAGCGGGATAAAATTCTGCCCATGGCGGAGGAGGTCCTGGAGTTTGCCAAGTTCTCCATTGCTTTTGCCAAAGCGGATATTTTCCCGAAATACCTCGATACAGTAAAGGCATTGGGTGTCATTAATACCGGATTTCTTGGTACGGTTACCGATGACGGAACACTCAACCTGTATGATGGCAAGCTCAGGCTAATGAAGCCGGATGGGTCGTATGAGGACTTCGCCTATGACCAGTATACCAATTTCATCTCGGAGAAGATTGAAGACTGGTCGTACCTGAAGTTCCCGCATGCGAAATCCTGGGGTGAAGGTTTCTCGATGGATATCGATGATCCGAAGGGAATTTACCGGACCAACTCATTGGCACGGATCAATGTGGCCGATAAGATCGCCACGCCCCTGGCGCAGAAGGAGTTCGAGGAGTTCAGATCTGCGTTTGGCCGTCCGGCCCAGCTCACGCTGTTATATCACTGGGCGCGGCTGATCGAACTGCTCTACAATGCCGAGCACGTGGTAGAGTTGCTGAACGATCCTGACATCACGGGCAAAGACACCAGGGTGCCTGTAACCCCGAGAGCGGCCAAAGGGGTAGGTAGTGTGGAAGCGCCACGAGGCACGCTTATCCATGATTATGAAACCGACGAGAAAGGAATTGTGACCAATGTGAACCTGATCGTGGGCACTACCCACAACAACGCACCGATCAACATGTCGGTGAATCAGGCGGCCAAAAGCCTGATCAAGGACGGGAACTACGATCAGGGTATTTTGAACAAGGTCGAGATGGCTATCCGGGCGTACGATCCATGTCTGTCCTGTGCGACGCACACGCTTGACG
>CP070656.1:319543-333776 GCA_020355065.1 Fidelibacterota bacterium
CCAAGGCGTTGGAAGCAAAGGAGAAACTTGATGGCGTTCGCCACCTTCTACCATCCGATGTAGAGCGCATCTACGTGCAACAGTTTTCAACGACCGATATGTCGATCCTCACCTTTCGCATATCCAGCAAACGAGACCTGTCAAATTCCTATGACATGCTGAACCGCAATCTCAAGCGACGCGTCGAGCGATTGAATGGTGTCAGCAAAGTAGATCTCTACGGGGTGGAAAAGCGTGAGATTCGCATTGAATTGGACCTCGATCGCGTCGATGCCCACAACGTGAACCTCCCCCGCCTGGTGGAGGATTTGCGGCGTAGTAATTTCATCATCACAGCGGGACGGATCACAGACAGCGGCCGACGATATACGGTGCGTCCCATCGGCGAGTACACGTCCCTGGAAGATATCGGGGCGCAGCGAGTACCCGGGACGGATGTCCACCTGCGGGATATTGCCAGGATCTCCTATGATCATCCCAAGCTACAATACGGACGACATCTGGACCGCCGGTACGCCATTGGCCTGGATGTTTACAAGGAATCAGGAGCCAACACGGTCGAAGTCGCGGAGCATGTCATTGATGAGATCGACGAGGTGGGAAAGCTCCCCGAGATGGATGGTATCCGTATTTACCACATGGATAACCAGGCCGACGGCATCGTCAGTTCCCTTAATGAGCTGCTGAAAGCAGGTATGCTCGGAGCTTTTCTGGCCGTTACCGTGCTCTACTTGTTTTTACGGCGAATGGCGACGACTTTTATCGTCACCCTGGCGGTACCCTCATCCCTCCTGGTTACCCTGGGTGTCCTGTTTTTCATGGACATGTCATTAAATATCCTGTCCATGATGGGCCTTATGCTGGCGATAGGTATGCTGGTGGACAATGCTGTAGTTGTCACGGAAAATATCCACCGTCGTCAGGAACTGGACGGCTACTCGAAAGAAACCACGATATCCGCCGTTCGGGAGGTAGCATTGGCCATCACCGCGGGCACCTTCACGACGGCCATCGTATTTCTGCCCAACATCATCTCTCCGCGTGATGAGGTCTCCATTTATATCAAGTATGTAGCTATCGCCATCGTATTCGCCTTAGCTGCCTCCTTGATCAGCGCGCAAACCGTGGTGCCTCTTCTCGCATCTCGTCTCAAACCCCGGGGATCTGATAGAAAACGGAACCTGATTGATCGCCTTCAACACCACTATACCCGGGTACTGGGCTGGACCATGCAGCATCACCGGGCAAGCATTGCCATTATGGTTCTTGTCATGGCAAGCACCATCATTCCCATTTCATCTGTAAAAAAGGACCTGTTTGAAGATTCACTGGATAAACGCCTTTTCCTGCGTTTCCATGTGAATGGCACCTATCCGGTAGAGAAGGTCGAGGCGGCGGTGGATGTGATAGAGGAATATCTCTTCTCTCACAAGGACGAGTTTGAGATTGAGTCGGTATATAGTTACTATCAAGGAAATCGTGCCGAGTCCACGATTATTTTGAAGGACGGCAAGTTATCCAGATCGCAGTATGAGATTCAGAAATCCATCGAGGAAGGGCTGCCGCTTCTATCCATCGGTGAACCCAGTTTCGAGCGTCGCCGCAGCGGCGGCGGGGAGTCCGTCAGCATTCAATTGATTGGAAAATCAAGCGAACAGCTGGCCGAGTTATCCCGCGATGTAGCTCGGGTAATGGAAGGAGCTGAGGGCATTGTGGACGCGCGCTCAGACGCCGAAGCCGGAGAGAAAGAAGTACGCGTGGTCATCGATCGCGTTCGAGCACGCCAATATGGATTTTCCACGCAGGAAGTGGCTCAGGTAGTGTCAGCTGCGATGCGCGGGATGAACTTGCCCCGCTTTCGGGATGAGGAAGGCGAGATCGAGCTGAAACTCCAATTCAAGCCTGAGGATGAAAAGACGTTGGAAGAGCTCCGCAACCTGCCACTACTCAATGGCAGCGATCAGCCGATTAAGCTGTCGAGTATCGCCGATTTCAGGGTTGGACGTGGTCCCCGATCTATCCATCGGGAAGACCGCATCACCTCCATTAACGTCAATGCCAATCTCGATGGTATTACACTTGACGAAGCCCGCAAGAAGATCAGGGAAGCATTGGACCAATATCAATTCCCCGCCGGGTATACCTGGAGTTTCGGCCGGGCCTTCAGTTTTGAAGATGAAGCCAGCAAAAACATGATGACGAACACTTTACTGGCACTCGCACTCATCTATTTCGTTATGGCGGCTCTCTTTGAGTCACTCATCTTCCCCGCGGCCATCTGGTCATCGATCCTATTCGCCATCATGGGCGTATGGTGGTTCTTTTTCATCACCGGCACCACCTTCTCCATCATGGCCTGGATCGGAATCCTGATCCTCATGGGTGTGGTTGTGAACAACGGGATCGTACTGGTCGATCACATTAACCAGCTCCGGGCGAAGGGTCTGACACGCAAGGAAGCCATCATCCAGGCAGGCCATGACCGCATGCGGCCGATCCTCATGACCGCGGCGACCACCGTCCTGGGGCTCGTACCTTTGACCCTCACCAATACCCAGATAGGCGGCAACGGTCCCCCTTATTACCCCATGGCGCGCGCCATCGTCGGCGGTCTGACTTTCTCCACCGTAGTCACCTTGCTGATCCTGCCAACGATCTACATCATACTGGACGATATGCGCAATTGGTCACGGCGGATTGTCCGGCAGGCAAGGGGGATCGGCTAACCGCCACAAACAGGTTTTGCCATCTCAAAACTATTGCCTGGGTCTGATGTACCTCGTAGCTTTCCATCAACATTTACCGTAGTTACTTAGAGGGAATCAATTTTGATCACCCGCTTTGATGACCGGCGTGAGAAGATGGGCCGCCGAACCAAGCTCGAGAGGCGTATGGCCAAGATTCCGGTCGCGTTCGAGAGAAGAATCGGTGGCGAACGCCGTTCCGGGACAGACCGACGCTCAGGTAGGGACCGACGTCTGACCGCCAGCTCGCTGAGTCAAATACTCTAATACCCGCCTAATTAAGGCCTCCGCTACACTCCAGACAGCTGGGTTCGCCAGCTAAATCCGAGCTCCCCCTACTAGAGGCGAGTATTCGACGATCCCCTATCCTTGCTGAGAATCGGGACAGTGAGGTTCAGCCTAAATAATCCCCAACGATTTTACCTGTACCGGGCAGGGGAGATGTACTGCGTCGACATCTATGCATACCCAAACGATCAAGATTAGGTTTGCGCCACTCTATTCCTGGGTGGTGTAAAGAGTGAACCGCTTGAAAATGAGGATCAGCACCAGATGCTGACACATGTTTAATCCTTTTTTCCGGGTGATATTAGCTTTATTATTAGGACAGGTTCGTCTGAATAGGGCACCTCCAAGTATGAAGGTGCTTGATCCAAGCTTCGGACGTGCCAAGTACGATACAACGGGTCGCAGAGACACATACTAAGAGTCACAGGATGAGATTCCTCATCACGAGGAAGCCAGATATCGTCGAGTTTATCCCGTGCTCTTGCGTGTTTCCGCGAATCGATATACTAAGAACCATAACTAACAGTATAAGGATTAGGAATATGAAGAGGAAGCTAATATCAGCTTTAGCGATACTCTCGGTTCCAGTCTTCATTCTTGGGCAAGCCTCTCGCGAGGCTACCATGATCACTGGGCAGGTAACCAGTGCTGAGACGGGTGAGCCACTTGTGGGTGTCAATGTATTTGTCGAGGATACACCCATTGGTGCCGCCACCGATGCCGACGGCAATTTCGAGATTGCCTACGAAGCAACTGCGGACTTCATACTCGTGTTCAGCTATATCGGCTACAAGCCGGTGCGTCTGGCTCTATCTCCCGGTGATATGCTCACTGGGTTGAATGTAGCCCTGGAAGAGGACGTTTTCCGAGGGCAGGAGGTCGTCGTCACCGGATTGACATCCGCTCGCGCCAAGGACGTAGCTGAAGTCTCCGTCTCCCGGGTGGATGTCGGTGCATTGACGATCGCCAATAAGTACCAGGATTTTTCCCAGCTCATGCATGGGAAAATGGCAGGGCTCGACGTCAAAAAAGCCTCTGGAAACGTCGGCGGGGGATTCCGATTCGATGTTCGTTCCGGTGGCGGTCTGAACGGGGACCAACAGCCCACAATCTACATCGACGGTGTTCGGGCGGATAACAGCGAGCTTGCTTTCTCAGGTGTCGGCGGACAGGGAATCAGCACCCTAGCCGACCTGAATCCCGAGGATATCGAGAGCGTGGAAATCCTGAAGGGGCCAGCGGGGGCTGCCTCCTACGGCACCCGTGGTTCGAACGGTGTCGTTCTGATTACCTCCAAGAAAGGGAAGCTCACGGCAGGTACCGGCAAGAGATTCAACGTGAACTACAAATACGTTACCGGTAAGAACATGGAGTCCTACAAATATACCGAAGACAACGCTCTCTCCTATAAAGATGCGAACGCCATCTTCGCGGACGGTGACATCAAGCAGCACTCCGTGAACCTCACCGGCGGTAGCCCGGAAGCCCGGTACTATGTCTCCTTTGACAATCGCTACGAAGAGGGTATTCTGATCAATCCGGAAAACAATTACATGGACCGTAAGACCATCCGGGCTAACCTGGACGTTTTCCCTAGCAGAACCCTGACGATGAGCATATCAACCGGCTATTCAATAAACGAGATCACCAGGCCCAACAATGACAACAACATCTTTGGCTGGCTTGGGAACACGCTGCTCTTCGCGACCTCCTATGTCTTTACCGACAGCGCCGCTATCAGTGCGATCAAGGATGTCTCCTCGACCAAGCGCTTCATAGGGTCGCTGAAGACGACCTACACGCCGTTCCCGACTCATCCTATGCTGAAAGGCCTGAAGTTCTCGGGAACCATCGGTCTGGACGATTCGCATGTGCGGCAGGATAATACCAAATCCCCGGAATTCATCTATGGTTCGCTGTTGGCCGGTGAGCGGTATGCGACCATTCGTCAGCGGCAGATGTTCACCTTCGATCTGGGCGCGGTGTATACCGTCGATCTGGGCGGCCTGAAGTCGGTAACCACCATCACCAATCAGTCATTCGACACCCGGTATAAGCGGCTGATGATGGATAAGACCGAGTTCCTCTCCTCGCTTATCAAAAACATCGGAGCCGGGGCTAACCTGCGAGCAGGTGACGAATTTTTCTATCACCGACGTGAAGCAGGCATCGTCGTGAACGAGGAGGTTACCCTTGGTGATCAGTTCTTCCTCACACTCACCGGCCGCCAGGACTATGCCAGTACCATTGGTGAGAAAGCGGCCTCCATCATCTACCCCGGGGCGCGGTTCGCCTGGCGGGTGGACCGGATGGGCGTGCTGCCCGCCTTCGTCAATATGTTCAAGCTGCGGGCGGCCTATGGCGAGACCGGCGTACTGCCCGAACTGACCGATGGGATCCCGCTCCTGTGGGAAGCGGAACAAGGCGGCTACGGAGCCGGGGCCGTTCTCAGTGGAATCGGTAATAACGAGCTCGAACCTGAGCGGATCAAGGAGACCGAGATCGGAATCGACGGTGAATTCTTCGGCCGGCTCGCAGTTGAAGCGACCTACTTCATGCTCAACGCCGAGAATTCCATCGTGGGCCGGATCAACTCGCCCTCCACCGGCATGATCGCGACCGATGTGCCCTTTAACGTAGGCAAGATGGAGGGCAGTGGCGTGGAGCTGCTCCTGCAGCTCACCCCCATCCGGAGCGCTGCTAACCGCCTCGATCTCACGGCGTCTATCAGCACCCAGAAGAACAAGGTGCTCGATCTGGGTGGTGCCCAGCCGATCTTCGGGCCATTTGACCTGAACGTCATTAAAGTTGGGCTGCCTAAATATGCCTTCTACACCAAGAAGGTTCTCGGCGCCACGTTCGATGAGACGACCGGCGAATATTCAGGGATCGATGTGGCTGAGACACCGGATACTACGGATGACGACCGGTTCCACGGCGGCAACTCCCGACCGGACTGGACGGGATTCTTCTCCGCCAACCTGCGGCTGATGAAGAACCTGTCGGCCTATATCCTGATCGATACCAAGCAAGGGCATACGATCTTCAACAACACCCACCTCTTTGGCGCCATTTTCGGCAATTACAAGAAGCGGAACGATCTTGCGGAGCAGCTCGGTCTGGTGGCCGATGATCCCGACAATGACATCACACCGCTCACGGTGGGTTCTGACGAATACATCGCGGCGGCTCACGCCTACGCCAAGACCGATGACGGCTACGATTGGAACTGGCTGGAAGACGCCAGCTACGTGAAGCTGCGGGAAGTGAGCGTGGCCTATAGTTTCCGTGATGTACTCGGGATGCTTGGCTTGCAGGGCCAGGTCAGTGATCTAACCTTGGCCTTCTCGGCCAATAACCTCAAGACCTGGACGGACTACAGCGGGGCTGATCCCGAGGTCAACTTCCGGGGAGCGAACGACAACCTGGCAACCGGTGGTGGCGCGAGGTCCCAGGACTTCCTCACCCTGATGACACCCAGAACCTATCACCTGACCCTCACGGTGTCGTTCTAAAGGAGGCAACAATGAATAACCTACGAATTCTCTCGTTATTTATCTCAGTTGTGGGCCTCCTGTTCTTCGGAGCATGTGAGGACTTTATCCAGGATGTGGATCCCATCATCGACGAGGTCGAGAACGACCTGCTGGATGATGCGGGACAATTCGCCTTCCTGGCCAATGGCGTCCGGATCAGGTTCGCCACCGCCCATGACCTTCTGGGCGTGCAATCCGACGGCCTCTCTGACGCTTTCGAATTCGATCAGTCGGTACCCAACGCCACCTATCCCTCGTATGATGATATCGACGATGGCACCATCGAAACCGATAACAACAGCGTGGATGGGGCCTACAACAACCTGGGTGAACTCAGGTTCTTCGCCGATAACCTGGTGGAACGCGCAGATGCTGTCGAGGCTGACGCCGCGGACAAGGATGAAGCTTACTTTGTCGGCTACCTGTATGGCGGCATAGCACGGTACTTCTACGCCAGCTACTTCGGTCTCGAAGTTGGTGGTGGGGGTGGTGGTGTCATCGACAATGGTCCCTTCATCGCGGCCGCGGATATGTATGATGACGCGGTCGACAAACTGGAAGCGGCCCTGGCCTATGCCACGGATGAAGAAGCCCGGATCATCAACTCCCTGATCGCCAGGATCTACCTGTTCAAGGGCGAGTACAGCAATGCCGCCGGGTTTGCGGTGGACGGGATGATTGAGGGAGACGATCCCTTCGAATCCCAACACTCCCCCGAATCGGCTAATCAGTACTGGCAGCAGGCCGGTATCGCCCGAACCCAGTTTGTCGTGGCCAATCGCTTCAGGGACTACATCGATGCGGACCCACTGGAGGCTGCCAGAATACCGATTGACACGATCCGTTCCGAACAGATCCCGGACAGTCTGCGCGATTACCAGGTGAAGTATACCACCAATGCTTCGCCCATCCCGGTTATCACCTGGCAGGAGAACGAACTCATGCTGGCCGAACTGGCCCTCAGGGGCCAGACCGCAGCAGGTGACGCGCTGACCCTGGTGAACAACGTACGCGCCAGCCACGGTCTGGCAGACCTGACCGCGGTTGACCTGGACGTGATCTATGAGGAACGTGATAAGGAGTTATTCGTCCAGGGGAATCGGCTCATTGATCAGCGCCGGTTTAACGACTGGCATCTGCCGGCCGGAAGGTGGAAATACCTGCCTATCACGAATGACGAGCGTAACAATAACCCGAATATCTAAACCGGAGCTAGCTTGCGGGAAGCAAGTACACCAGAGATCCGGTGGAAGGCCCGGCCTCGTCTGAGGTCGGGCCTTTTTACCATCCGAAGGCCAGCCCGTGCTATCCACTAATACCAGGTGATACATCTCTGCAGAGACTCCCTCCAGGGCAGGAATTTCTTCCAGCCTGCGGTACTGCTAATTCCATCCCCCGACGACAGAAAATAATAATAGTACAGGGAACTCATATTTATGCTTTCATATAACGATATTGAGCTGTATAATTAGTGCGGCAGAGGATTCATCCGGCCGCAGTGCCAGTGGTATTTTTTTCTTCTCCTCTGACTGAGCCAAGCGCTTGGAAGCTGTGGACGGGATGAATTAGTTGTAACACGGCAGAGCCGTGGATTCAGCATGCTGAGGTGTGTGCCGCACCTCAGGTACATCATACCCTCTTATTCTCTGGACACATAACCCGAGAGGGAGTGGTGATCAACGGGACGATCACCTACATTGAGACATGGGTGTCTATCCAGATAGCCAGGTGCTCAATACTGTGTCCATGAGGCTACTGTCAACCTGGAAACCAACAAAGTTGAGGATGAGTAAATGAGTAAGAAGTTATTTTCTACTCTGGCAATCATCTTCGTTCCCCTCTTTATCTTTGGACAAATTTCCCAAGAGGGTACGGTGATCTCCGGGACGGTCACCGATGCTGAGACGGGCGATGCCTTACCTGGAGCGAACGTCTTCATTGACGCGCTGAACCTGGGCGCCGCTGCAGACGCCGATGGCACATTCAGGATTGTTGTGCCCGCACGACTAGCCAGAGGTCAGGACGTCGTAATCCTGGCCCGATTTATTGGCTACCGTTCTGCGGAAGCAACGGTCACATTAGCGCCTGGTCTGATCTCCCAGGAATTTGCCCTGGAAACAGACGTTCTCGGCTTGGACGAAGTGGTTGTCACCGGAAGGGGACAGATCACCTCGAAAGAGAAGTTCGGAGTCTCCTTCAGCAAGGTGGAGAATGAGGAGATCACACGTGCCGGCTATGCCAACATCGTCTCGGCGGTGGCTGGGAAGGCCGCCAACGTGGAGATCACCAACTCCAGTGGCGAACCTGGTGCCGCTGCGTATATCCGCGTACGTGGCGCCAACACCCTGCAAGGTGATTCCCAGCCCCTGATCGTCGTGGATGGCACCCCCGTCAGCAATGATGAGGCCATTCCTTCCACGGACGTCTTCTTCCGGCTGGGAGCCACAACCCCTACAAACCGGGCGTACGATATCAATCCCGAGGACATCGAGAAGATCGAGATCCTGAAGGGTGCCGCCGGTACCGCCATCTACGGTTCACGGGCCGCCAATGGCGTCGTGTTGATCACTACCAAGAGTGGTGTGGCCGGCCAGTTCCGCGGCAGCTATCGTGTCTCATACACTACCGAAGAAGTGAACCAGATGCCGAAACTGCAAACCAAGTACGGCCAGGGCGTGTTCGGTGAGTATGTGTTGAACTCAAACATGAGCTGGGGACCCAAGCTGGATACGATTCCGGATGCCAAGGTCTACGATCACACCAAGGACATCTTTGATACCGGGATCCATATGGAGCAGAACTTGTCCCTCGCAGGCGGTAACGATCGGCTCACCTATTACCTCTCGGCCAGCCTGTCTGACCATGATGGTTTTATCAAAGGGCCGAACAACTTCTATGACCGTCGAACGGCACGGGTGAAATCCACCTACTACATGACAGACAGAATCGCCATCACCGGCAACCTGTTCTATGCCAATGCGGGTGGCGCCTATGTCCAGAAAGGGTCCAATATCAGTGGCCTCCTGCTGGGTGCCCTGCGGACACCGCCGGACTTCGACAATTCGGACTACCTCACCGCCGAAGGGTGGCACCGGTCCTATCGGAACCAGAATCCCACCAGTGAAGCTGGCGGCCGGGGATACGACAATCCCTTCTGGACCGCCTATAAGGTGAATAACCTCACCGAGGTGGACCGGGTCATGGGCAACTTCAGCATCGATTTCGAAGTCCTTCCGAGGGTGGTCATAAACTATACTCTTGGTATGGACTTCTCCAAGGACTTGCGCCGGACCTTCGAGCCCCCGGGGACATCGAACAATGACCCCGGCGGGTACATCGACCGGTTCGTACAAACCAGGCTCCAGTCCGACCATAACCTGTCCATCAATGCCCCCTTCAGCTTTGGACCGGGGCTCAGCGGCAACATGGCATTCGGCCAGATCCTGAATCGCCGGATTCGGGATGATTTCGGCACCACCGGGTATACCATCTCGGTATCATCCAACTACCAGCTGCCGAATACCGCCAATTACGTGCCCTACGAGTATGAGACCCGTATTCATACCGGTTCAACGTTCGGGAACCTGTCCCTGGACCTGATGGAGCAGCTCTACCTGAACCTGGGTATGAACCGTGAAGGAGCCACCACCTTTGGTGGCGGTGATGCCCAGTGGAAGAACTTCCCGCGGGCCAGCGGTACCTGGGTATTCACCAGGATGATGCCCGTACCCATGGTGGATTACGGGAAGCTCCGCTTCGCGTGGGGCCAGGCCGGTACACAGCCTCTGGCTTACACCACCATGAGCGGCTACACGGGCAACTTGATCATCGATGGCTGGGTAACCGGCAATAATCCCACCTCCTTGGGATACGGCGGCTACTACACGGGTAACACCAAGGGTGCGCTGGATATCGAACCGGAGCTCACCACCGAGACCGAGTTCGGCCTTGACTTGGCACTCTTCAATACCCGGCTCGGCCTGGAGGCTACCTACTACCAGTCCCTGACCAAAGGTGCCATCTTCCAGCTGACGATTGCACCCAGCACGGGGTATGCCTTCCAGGTGCAGAATGCAGCCGAGATCGAGAACAAGGGTATCGAGCTGGCTTTGAATGCCCGCTTGGTGGATACGCGCATGCTGAAGTGGGACGCCCGCTTCCTCTATGCATCTAATAATAACGTAGTGAACGACCTTTCGGGTGTCGATAACTACTACATGGGTCCCGGCTTCACCAGCCAGTCCAACTACTCCTATGCGCCGGATACGATGTTAGCCGGCACCGATGACGAGGTCATCTGGAAGTACCCCGTGGGGATTCTCCGGGGCTTCGAGTTCGTGCGCTTCGGCTTCGGCACCATTATTGACGGTGTCAACATCGATGATGAATATCCGGGATGGGAGTTGGGTGACCTGTATATCGACGAGGACGGACTTCCGCTTAATGAGGATGAATTCCGGGTCACCGGCGATCCCTCACCCGACTGGACCGGCGCCTTTGCCAGCACGTTAACCATCGCCAATAACCTGACCATATCCGCCCTGGTGGATATCAAGATGGGCGGCGATGTAAGTAACGGCACCAAGGGAGCGCTCTACTACTTCGGTGTCCATAAGGATACCGAAGGCCGCGATACGGATACCCTCGACTTTACCGACGAAATGTATTACAATGACTGGATTACCAAGCAGAATGACGACAAAATCGGGAAACCGTGGGGCCCCGGTGTCGATGAGGATGGTGAGGTCATGGTCAAGAATCCCGCGGATATCTCCTGGTATGCGCTGGGTGTCGGCAGCAGCTTCACCGGCGCCAGCAGTGCCTTCGTGGAAGATGGATCCTACATCAAGCTCCGTGAAGTGGCTCTGGCCTACCGGCTACCTGAGGCCCTCTATTCAGGCCTCGGTATCAACGGCCTGACCCTGAGGTTGAGCGCCCGGAATATCTACACCTGGACCAAGTATACGGGTATCGATCCGGAAACCAACCTTACCGGAGCCAATCGTGTGCGCGGTATTGATTACTTCAATAACCCGCAGGCATTCCAAACAACCGCCACCCTGATAGTGG
Organism: Fidelibacterota bacterium; assembly: GCA_020355065.1. GTDB lineage: Bacteria > Fidelibacterota > Marinisomatia > SCGC-AAA003-L08 > TS1B11. The sequence goes on from CP070656.1 coordinate 331,182, forward strand.
ACTTCTAACTGAGGAGGTATAACCTATGTCAGTTCTAAAAGACAAGTTCATGGCTGGGATGGTGGTTCTGGCCGTTCTAGCCACAGCCTGTGATCAATGGGTTGAAGATTGGGACGACGATGAGTTGTACGCTGATCCTAATCAACCTGTCGAGGTATCCATCGACCAGCTGATGACTGCAGTGCAGGTGTCCAGCTTCTTCTTCCTGGAAGGGCAATTATCCCGAACCGCCGCCATCTGGACACAGCAGATGTCCGGCACCGATCGCCAGTTCATCGGCCTGGGCCAGTTCGATTACAATAATCAGGACTGGGGCAATGAATGGTTCCTCATCCATGGCGGCGGCGGTCTCATCGACATCCGTGAGATCTATGCCAAAGCCGAGGCGCAGGACCGTTCCCACTATGCCGGTATCGGCAAGATATGGGAAGCCGTTATCATCGGTATGTCCGCCAGTATGTGGGGTGACATTCCCTACACGGAAGCGGCCAATCCGAACATCATGGAGCCGGTCTTTGATGACATGGCCGACATCTACGCGGACCTGCACGCCCTGTTGGATGAAGCCATCGCCGACCTAAGTGTAACCGATGGTGGCACGGGTCCCGGCGGTAACGATTTCATATACGGTGGAGACACCGAGTCGTGGATCGACGCCGCCTATACCCTGAAAGCCCGCCTGTACATGCACTGGGCCGAAGCCGATCCGGCTAACTATGCCCTGGCTCTGGCTGCCGCCAACAATGGAATATCCTCCCTTGATGGCAGCTTCCGAACCCGGCATGGAGAATCCGTTCCGGAGGCGACCGGTTGGTCCCAGTTCCTCAATCAACGTAGTGGGTATATATCGGGAGGAGGTTACCTGATCCGCCTGTTGGAATCCCTGAGTGATCCGCGGCTGAACATTTACTTCGCCAACGCAGCCGATACGAATATCGTGATCGGCTCCGATCCGGGCGATGCCAACACGGCCGCCTCATCGCTGAATCCCGACTACTACGGTGCACCCGAATGGTCCTTCGATGTGCTCTCCTACGAGGAGAACCAGCTCATCATCGCCGAGTGTGAGAACCACGCAGGTAATGATGCTGCTGCCTTGGCAGCCCTTAACAACGTGCGTACTGCGCTGGAAGAGAAGTGGGGCCTCTCAGCAGGCACCTATCCGCCGCTGACCGGCTTGACCGGCGATGTGCTGAAAGACGCGATTCTGGAAGAGAAATACATCTCACTCTTCCTGAATATGGAAGTGTACAACGACTACAAGCGCACCTGCTACCCGTATGATCTCACGGATTATACCTGGCAGGGGGATGATCTCCCATCGCGCCTCTTGTATGCCCAGCGGGAGCACGACACCAACTCCAACACTCCCACTGATCCGACCAGGAACGACAACGATCCCAACGCTTGTCCCTAGTTTGGATTAGTACGGGTATAGTCTAAAGGAAGAAGCCCGGCCCCTTATGAGGCCGGGCTTCTTCTAATCTATAAGCCACGTAGATACCGAGGCACAACTCGCCGCCGGTGGCTTCTTACACCTTCATAAGCTTCGCGGTCCGGATAAACCGTCTTGCCGTGCCTGTACCCTTCTTTGTGTTGAACCACTTCTTCCATAACCAGGCCTGTGCCGACAAATTGCGGGCATCCGGAATAGGATAGGGAGCAATCATATACCACAACCGTGCGAGGGCAATACCAAGCACATCATTGTTCCGTAGCTCATCCTCAAAACGCCCTGGCTCTTCCAATAACCAAGACAGAGGATAACCTAAAACCTGCTCCAGATTCTCCTTCCACTCCCGCTTTTTAGAGCGCTGTAGATAGCGGTAAAGCAAATCCTCAGCGGTCCTGGGGTGGATTTGCCAATAGCCCAGCTCCGGCCCGTTATTTATACCTTCACGGACACGGTAGGCACTCTCTACCGCACCGGTTCTCAGAACCAGTTCCTCGGCATCGGGAGACCACATATCGATCCCCTGAAGTACCAGACGCACCAGAAGCCGTGTATCCGGGTAATGAAAACCGATAGGCGTATGGGTGCGGATACCACTCCCCAGAACCACAGGTATAGTCACAATGATCAGCAGATAGCGCATGAGAAAATACTCGTCTTCAGGATTCGGGGGGATTATTCGGTGAAATCCGGATGCACGCAGGCTTGGATCGGGTGTCGCGAGTGGGTAAATATCCTACGCGAGGAACTGAAAGCGTCTCGAGGAACCGGGCAATGGTATCTGGATGGATCTCCAGGCAGCCTCAATACCCGACTCATGAAAGCTCTTCCACTAATCAATCTCCACAATGTTCGCATACCTTCAAGTTCTCCCGTCATTCTTGATGTCGTACACTGCAATACTCGTGCCAGAATAGTCCAATCGGTGCCATTAATCGAGAACTAGCCCTGGATCCTCTGTATCCCCAAGCGGGCTAACACCTCTCTGTGTGGCGTTGCCTCCTTTTCCTGCTTACATTTCACGAGCCCTATTGACTCGATAATCAGGCTGCTCTCGTGTAAAGTTCTGTTTGGATATTCACGATCTGCCAAACTGGCATATCAAGCATCAACCTGAACGCAGGATTCGCTTATGAAGCATC
>CP070656.1:333876-340095 GCA_020355065.1 Fidelibacterota bacterium
AAATAGTACATCAAGCCCAGGTAGGGAGTCGTCAGGAAGAAGGCCACGGCATTATGGCCGTACCACCACTGCACCAGGGCATCCTGGATGCCCGCGTAAATGGGATAGCTCTTGAACCAGCTGATGGGCAGCTCGAGCGAATTCACGATATGGAGAATGACGATGGTGAAGAAAGTGGCGATGAAAAACCAGATGGCCACGTACATGTGCTTTTCCCGCCTCTGCAGAATCGTGCCCAGCATCTGGATTCCCCAGATGACCCAGATGACGGCGATGGCGATATCGATGAGCCATTCCAGCTCGGCGTACTCTTTGCCCGTGGTCAATCCCAGGGGCAGCGTGATCACCGCCGCTGCGATGATCGCCTGCCAACCCCAGAAGTGGATCTTTGACAGCAGATCGCTGTAATTGCGGGTTTTCAGCAAGCGCTGAATGGAGTAGTAGTAGGCCGTGAATATCCCATTCCCCACAAAGGCGAAGATCACTGCATTGGTATGCAAAGGTCTGATCCGTCCGAAAGTGGTCATACCGAACGAGAGATTGAGCCCGGGGAAGACCATCTGCAGTGCCATGGTCAAGCCCACCAGGAATCCCACAATCCCAGTGACCACCGTCGCGACCAGAAACAGCCGCACGATCTGGTTATCGTAGCGAAACTTTTCCATTTCCATTTAGCGCAATCTCCTCACAAACATCAACTATTCGCTTCGGCCGGACTGTTCTCTTCCTCAGTCGATTTCGGGTCGGTATCGTCGAATAACATCCGGATGGCCGGTGTGTGCTGGTCATCATATTGCCCCGAGCGTACCGCCAGCAGGAAAAAAATGAGAAAACAGAGAGCGATGAACAGACTGAAACCGATCAGGATGACCATAATGTGCATTTCAGGTTCCAATCCCGATCAAACGTGCCCTGAAATTTGTGGCCAAGGTGGCGAAGGCGACCACCGTTATGGAACTGGCGGGCATGAGAATCGCAGCCACGAGTGGCGTCAGCAGTCCGGCGACAGCGAACGAGAGACCGGCCAGGTTATAGATGAAGGAGATACCGAAGCTGGCCAGGATGACCGTCATACTGGCGCGTGTGAACCGCAACATCCGCGGAAGATCACTGAAGCTGTCCGCCGACAGAATGCCATCGCAGGCGGGGGAAAAGGCATTGATATCTTCCGAAACGGAAATCCCCGCGTCGCTCGCTTTCAGGGCACCGGCATCATTCAATCCATCACCCACCATAAGCACATGCCGGCCGTTTTTCTGCAGCTCGTGGATGTAATCCATTTTCTCTTCTGGTGACTGCCGGAAGTGCATGGTGGCCTGTGGTCCGAAAATGTCTCGCAGTTCGGAACTGTCGCGTTCCGAATCACCGGACAGGACATGGATCCTATACTTATTTCTGATCGTATCAAGCAAGGTTTTCAAGCCTCGCCGATATTTGTTGGGAATGAGAAACGCTCCTCTGTACATCCCATCAATCGCCAGGTATACCCTGGAGTGGTCATGTGAGTCCGGAATATCATCTCCCCGGGGAGCACCAGCCCATTCCCGGGATCCAAGGGTGATATCCTTCCCGTCCACGGTTCCACGAATGCCCATACCGGGCACTTCCTCATACCCCCGTACGAGGAAGTCGGCTGGTATGTCCAGGACCGCATGGATGTTACGGCTCAGGGGATGGGTAGAGTGTCTGGTGAGTGACTTGATCATCGTTAGTTCATCGGCCGAGAGGATTTTACCGCTGAAGTTGATGGTCAATGGAGTTGATCGTGTCAGGGTGCCGGTCTTATCAAAGACGATGGTATCAATTTTAGCCAGCGTCTCGACTGTTTCCGCGTTCTTGAGAAAGAGCCGCTTCCGACCGAGGACACGTTGGGCCGTTCCCAGAGCGAAGGGGTACGAGAGTGCCAGGGCACAAGGACAGGCGACAATCAGGACGGCGGTAAAAACATGAGCTGCCTTGGCGGTGTCGATACGCAGCCAGTAGGCGGTGGCTGCCAGAGCAATCGCAAGGATAACGGTGGTGAAATATTTGCTCACTTCGTTCACGGTTTGAGTCAGCCGTGCGGGGGACGGTTTGGTGAAGATATCGTTGTTCCATAGTCGAGTGAGCTGACTCTGGGAGACCTCCCTCAACGCTTCCAGCTGAAGAGCCGGTCCCAACTGTCGGCCGCCGGCGTAGATCAAGTCCCCCGATTGCCGGTTGATGAGATCGGATTCACCGGTGACGAAGCTGTAGTCCAAGCTACCTTCCCCTTCAATCAGGAGTGAGTCGACGGGAGCCAACTCTCCATTACGTACCACGAACCGGTCACCAGGTTGGAGATCTGCCAGCGGAACGGATACTTCCTCTCCGGCTTCCAGTTTCGCTACTGAAAGTGGGAAGTAGGAGCGGTAATCCCGGTCAAAGGCAAGGGCCTGATAGGTCTTTTTCTGAAACAGCTTGCCGATCAGCAGGAAGAACACCAGCCCGCTGAAGGAGTCCAGGTAGCCGGTCCCACTGCCGGTGACGATTTCCCAGAGGCTGCGGGAGAAGAGCACAGCAATTCCCAAGGTAATGGGAACATCGATATTCAGCAGTTTCTGCCGCAGGCCGTTCCAAGCTGATCTGAAGTAGTCGATGCTGCTGTAGAATAGCACGGGTAGGGAAAGAACAATGCTGAGATATCCAAAGATCCTTTTAAACAGAGGATCAATAGTATCGCCCATGGCCAGGTATTCGGGGAAGCTGTACAGCATAATGTTGCCGAAGGCGAAACCTGCAATCCCGATCTGATAGTACAACCGGCGATTTTCTCGCCGCCATGACCGGTCCTTGCCTTCAGTCAGCTCGAGCAGGGGCTCATAGCCGAGTGAGGCGATCAGCGTTGCCAATTCCCGCAGGGTGATGACCCCGTGCCGATAGGTAATGGTGACTTCCTTCCGGGGGAAGTGCACCATTGACCGGATGATCCCGGTGCCGAACCGGTCCAATCTCTCCAGCAACCAGATACACGAGGCACAGTGCATCCCGGGTATTTTCAGCGTGATCTGGCTTATGTCATCGTCGGAAAAATCGAGCAGCTGGCGGACGAGGTCCTGGTTATCGAGAAAGTCGTATTTACGGGCGCTGGCGAGCCGCCTCAAGCTCATGCCGGGCGGGCTTTCCTCCATTTGATAGTAGCCGGTAAGATCGTTATCACGAAGAATTTCATAGACCGTCCGGCAACCCGTGCAGCAGAACTGCCTGTCATCGGCGGTGATACCCCTCGAACCGCATGGATCTCCGCAGTGATAGCAGAGAACTTTTTCATCCTGTCCGGCAAGTTTTTCGCTCATGGGTATACCGATCGTCTTATCCAGTTACGAGTGGTACGCAAGGGATTCTGAAAGATCCGGATCACGAAGGGGAATGACCGGATTCCGTCTGAAACGCTCGAGAAAGAGCCATACCAGGATGCCACCCATCCCCATCAGGGTAGTGATGTCCACCCAGGAGATCATGGCGCTTGAGGCAGTAACCGTCGGCATGACCAGCCAGTACATGTTTACATAATGCATCACCATCAGGAGAGTGGCAACCGCCCCGAGCAGCATCTTGTTCCGCTTGGAGGCAAAGAAGATCAGGGCCGTGAACGGAACCAGGAAATGGAGGAAGACGATAAGCAGACTTACCGATTTCCAGCCGCCTTCCCAGCGATGGAGGAAGAAAACCGTCTCTTCCGGGATGTTCGCATACCAGATAAGGAAGTATTGTGATCCTCCGATATAAGCCCAGAACACCGTGAAGGCAAAAAGAAGCCGACCCAGATCCTGGAAATGTTTGATTCCTACTGTGCCTGCCAGGATACCCCGTTTCCTGGATAGGACGTAGAACAAGGTCAGAAAAGCAGTGGCGACCAGAAATCCGCTGACGAACAGAAAAACACCAAAGATGGTTGAGTACCAATGGGGATCAAGGCTCATCAACCAATCGACCGCAGCAAAGGTCATGGTCAGGGCAAACGCCGCTATTCCCACGGCGCTGATCCGCCTCAATAAGATCGTACGGGCCTCAGCTCCATCCTGGTCCTGGGCCAGTGAGTGTCTGTTCAACAGGAAAGCGAGCGCTGTCCAAATCCCGAAGTACAGCACTCCCCTGGCTACGAAAAAAGTCGTATTCAAATATGACGACTTGGCCTCGAGGATGGAATCGTGTGCGACCGCATCTGCATGGGACCAATGGTAGAGCGTGTGGATACCCACGATGACCGGGAGGAAAGAGATGAACAGCCACGGCAGGTTCATGGTCAGCGCTTCGGCTCCGCGGCGGAGGACTACGCTCCACCTGGCTCCAGTAACGTGATGGAGCATGGTGAAGAACAAGGCCCCTAAGGTCAGAGTAGTCCAGTATGCGAAGGCAGCGAGATACGAGAAGTAAAAGCGTTCAGGCTCCAGGAAGTAACCGAGCAGACTTAGTACCAGTCCTGCAATCCCGAGCCCCAGGAAGATGCGTGAAAACCGGTCGCGCTCCAGCGAGTACGGCCGATTGGGATCAATCTCCTGACTGCTCCTATGCTTTGTGTCTGTCATGCTCGGTTTCTCGTCATTGGGCCGCGGAGATCATTTGCGTGCTGTCAGGAGGTCCCTGACGCTGAAGTTCCCGGACATAATTGACGATATGCCAGCGGTCCACAACCGGAATTTGGGCTTTGTAGGAGGGCATATTGCGGATGCCGTCGCTGATGATGGTGTAGATTTCACCATCGCTCATGGCTGCAACACGCGGTTCGTACAGCGACGTGGGGGGAATCGGGTATTTGTAGCGGGTGATGGCACCCGTGCCGTCTCCCTGTGCCCCGTGACAGGGACTGCAGTAGATGCCGAACCGCTCCCGACCACGTTCCAACGATACGGGAGTGGCCGGAAGGGGTGATGCGGTCACGAAGTCGCCGTTGGCATCACGGCCTTGGTACAGGCGTGCATCTTCCCGCAGCTCACCTCGCGCAACTGTATTCTCGGGCGGCGTGCGCATGGACTGCCCATCCGCGAAGAAATGACTCTCGGACTGCGCTTTGACCTTGGGCTGATTATCCATGTTCGGATTCAGATGGATGGGCGGTTTCTCACTCGGAGTTCCCCGGCAGCCCACGAGCAGCAGCACCAGGCTTGCCAGTACGGAAAGCCTTATCCAGCGGAGAGACGCCAGGTACTTGCCGGATGAGCGGATCACGGGGATGGCTCCTCTACCAGTTCCAGATTCCGGCCGCCGATCGATTCCAGGAAGGCCCAGGTTTCTTTCGCGTCGAAATGGGCGTCGATCGCTTCGATGCTGACGAAGTACGCATCACGACTGAAGCGGCTGAAATTGTCCGAGTAGAAAAGCGGGTGGTGCAGACGGGGCAATCCACTTAGGGAGAGCATGCCCAGCACCGCACCGAACGCTCCGAAGAGTACCAGGAGCGCGAAGGTGACGATGATGAAGGCCTGCCAGCTGAAGAACGGTTTCCCCGCGATGATCAAGGGGTATTCAATCGTATGGACCCACGTTTGGAGACCGAATCCGATGGAGGCTCCCACGATACATAGTCCTCCGACAATGAATCCGAGCGGCGACCGTTTTAATCCCATGGCCTGGTCCATGCCGTGGATCGGGAAGGGGGAGTGGCAGTCGAAGTGCCGATACCCCGCCTTGCGCACCGCTTTTGCAGCAGCCAGCAATTCAGCCGGGTTGGCAAATTCCGCCAGGATAGCGAAGGTCCTACCCATCGGCACTCTCCTGTGCCGGGGCATGGTGATGGGGATCGGCCTGGGGCATGACGCCCTTGATCTCCGAAATGGCGAACATGGGCAGGAAGCGGAGGAAAAGCAGGAATAGTGTAAAGAAGAGTCCAAAGCTGCCCAGGAAGGTGAGGATGTCCCAGATGGTCGGGGAATAATAATCCCAGGCGGCTGGCAGAAAGTCCCGGGCCAGCGAGGTAACGGTGATCACGAACCGCTCGAACCACATGCCGACATTCACCAGAATGGCGATGATGAACATGATCGGTACACTGCGGCGTATCCGCTTGGACCAGAGGAGCTGCGGGACGAAGACATTGCAGGAAAACATGATCCAGTAGGCCCAGGCATACGGTCCCATCGCCCGGTTGATAAAGGTGAACGCCTCGTAGATATTCCCGCTGTACCACGCGATGAAGAATTCCATGATGTAGCTGTAGCCCACCATGCTGCCGGTCACCAGGATGATCTTGTTCATCTTTTC
>CP070656.1:340195-343250 GCA_020355065.1 Fidelibacterota bacterium
ATAGCCCTTCGTTTCCTCCCGTTGCGGAGCCAGGACCGCCACTTCCATATCACCTTCCAACATTTGCCTTAAGCGCGCAAGCATGATCGTCAACTCGATCAGAGCCATGAGGTCATGGGCCAATCTGCCATTATCTATCGCAAAAATCTCCCGGAAATCGGAATAGTCAAGAACCACAGCCCCCAGTGCTTTGCTGTCATCGGCAGCTATTTCGTGGATATCCTCCATTAAACTCCGCACCAGGGACATGATATCCTCTTTTTGCACGTAGGATGACACCGTCGTGCGGCTGACCTGGGTGACATTGACCCGCAGATCAGCCTCATAGGTCCGCAATTCTGCACGGCCATCAACTATCTCCTCCCGTTGATAACGGACCTGCCACGCCACGTGCATGGTCTCAGATTCCTCAAGATAATAACCTGACGCTGACAGGCGTTCAACGGAACTGGAGGAAAACTCCAGATTGAAATCCATGGCTGATGTAACTTTTTCAACTGACGAGGTGCTGAAATCCAAACCCTCTTCCGAAAGCCGCACAGCCAAGGGGGAAAGGTCGGCTGAGACGTCAGATCCTGCATCCCTGGTAGGAGCCGTTTCCTTCCGCCAGGATGGTACAAATCGGGGTGGCCCCAATCCAACCGGAATGGGACTCCATTGATGACTCTGTACCGGAGTAATCATTCTACAACCGTGCCTTTCTATTATCAGCATCGGTACGTTTCCATATTTTATTAGGGTAAGCTTTAAAGAAAATTGGATTTGTAGCATTTTGGAAAGACTGTCTCTCCATTTGGACGTATGCTGCCATATCACCTGTTATCGTGGCTTATATTCCACCTGCCATGTCCGATGACTCCAGGGCAACAGGGCTTCCCATCTATCAGGATGCCGCCCGCTATGATGCGGAACACTGGTGGAAGGTCGATGATCTAGCCTTCTGGGAGACCATGGCCCGGAAGTTCGGCCCCCGGACGCTGGAGCTGGCCTCCGGAACCGGGCGGTTGGCCGAACCTGTACTCAAGACCAATGCAACCTACACGGGAGTGGAAATCTCTGCATCACTCCTGAAACGCGCCCGCGGTAAGCTGGCAACCTACCGCCAGCGAGTACGGTTGGTTCAGGGCGACATACGCAACCTTCATCTGAACGAAACCTTCGACCTGATATTCATCGGCTTCAATTCCTTCCTCCACCTGCTCACGGATGAAGATGCCCTGGCTGCTCTGGACTGCGTGCGGGAACACTGTCACCCCGATACCAGGTTTATGATCGACATTTTCGTCCCCGATCCCATCTTCCTCTATCGGCCACCCGACCAGCGGGTTCCCACCAAGATCTACCCCGATCCCGAAACCGGGGCGGCTGTCAAGGTCGAAGAAACCAACAGCTACGACCCGGAAACTGAGCTCAATCACTTGACCTGGTACTACTCCACGGATGAGGCCCGGGATTTCCTGATCCTCGATTTCACGCTCCGCATGTATTTCCCCGATACCATGGATCGCCTACTCCACGATGCCGGATTTAGCGTCATCAATAAGTGGGGGGACTACCAGTGCCGTTCATTCAACGAGAATAGCGAATTACAGATCTACGTAACACAGGTCGCGGTTAATTAAATAAAGCCAACAGGTCTGACTGTTGGCGGTCTGGGCAGGAGATATAAAAATATGGCAGCTGGCCTTAAACCAGTACTTGAACTGCTTGCGGCATCATCTGGACATGCAACGGGCTGCGATCCAGCAACTCCCCATCCACATTAACCGTCTCATCTATATCGGGGATCAGGGAAAATTCCTTGGCCTGGACATATTCCACCAGCGGCGAGTGCACATGACCGCCATCGAAGATCTTGGGCAGTAGCCGCAGCATCTGTCTTCTGGTAGCCTCTCTGACAACCACCAGATCAATCAGCCCGTCCGTCAGGTCGGCATAAGGGGCCATGCGCATCCCTTTGCCCGTGTACTGGGTGTTACACGCCAGCACAAAGACAAATTCATCAATGGATTCCTCACCATCGACGATTATGCGCGCTGCCCGACGCCGGCCTCTGAGCACCTCCAGCGCGCTGGCCACCGTGTAGCGGTTCTCACCCAGCCAGCGCAGTTGCTCTGAGCGGATGAGAATGTCCGTGACCATTCCCCACCCGATGATATTGAACGCATACAGCACCCGATCACCCAGGATGACCTGCGCTACATCAATAGGCCTGGTTTTGCCGGCAACGATGCGGCGCGCTGCCTCCAGGGGATCCAGGCAGTCAAAGCCGTAGAGAAATGAATTGCCCGTACCGGCCGGGATCAGGCCTAATGGCAGGGTAACCTCATCACTGCGCGAGAGCAACCCGTTGATTACCTCGTGCATGGTCCCATCGCCACCCACCGCACAGAAAGCATCCACATCCTGAAGATCGTGCGTATGGATGACCTCCCGGGCATGTCCCGCATATTCTGTCTCAATGATGTCCAGCTCGATATCTTCAGCTTCGAAAATCGGCCCCACCCGCCTCAAGACCGATGGACCGATGCGCCGGCCACCGTGGGGATTCACTACCAGGCAGATTCGCTTGATCGTGTGGGTAGTCACCGGCGCGTCTTCCGCCGGCCGGCCCACTGCAGGTCGATGATCGGAACCGGCAGCCTCTGCCAACCCGGACCGAACGCCAGAGGATAGGGCATGAGCTGCCATTGGGGACCATAAGGATAGGTGGCATAGGTGAGCAGGTACCCGAATACAATTCGGAACCGGTCACTCTTGCTCCAGGTAAGCCAACTCCCGAGTTCGAACGCAAACGAATCCTCAGCTCCGGGAATCGCGAAAACGTTCGTGCCCACCGAGTAGGCCCACCGCTTGGTAAGAGGTCCTTCCAGCGCCAACCCAAAATTCAATTGATAGCCCTCGTAGTATACAGCCATGCGCGGGAATACTGCTGGGAGATCGATAGTAGTACGCTCGTCCAGTTTATCGCTTTTCAAGGCTACACTGAGGCCGCACTTCACCGTCAGATCGGTGAGCTCGCTCAGCCCTCTGGTCCCCAGCAATTCGCCACGGA
>CP070656.1:343350-346216 GCA_020355065.1 Fidelibacterota bacterium
GCTGGGCGATCTTTATAGTCATGCTCAGCGTCTTGGCAATCGCTTTCAGAGCGATGGCCTGGTAACCCATCTGGATGCGCTTGGCCGCGTCCTCGTCGGTGTGGGCGCTCTCATCGGCAGCGATCCGCAGGCCTATATCGCCGACATCCACCTCGAGCTCCTCCGGGAATGGTTCCTCGATCACGGCGATCTGGTCGAAAGCGCCAATTTGCCGGGCGTGATCCAGCAGCCGCAGCAGAGTCTCCTTCTTCTCATAACGGCCGTTGGCGTCGAAGTAATAGGGTAACTTGCCGTCTTTGGTGTGCCGGGTTTCCATGTGCCCGATGGCCTTATGGATGGCCGTGAGACGCGCTTTATCTTTCGCCAGCATCTCTTCCTGTGTGCCCGGTTGGCCGATCTTAATCTTCATGAAAAAGTAGCCCTGCTTGGCCGCTTCCTCGATCTCGCTGATGGGGATGGCGTAAGCCATCAAGGGAATACTGGCTACCTGCTTATGGTGGTGCGAGAGAGCTGGCCGGTAGGCCGCCGGGATCATCTCATCGAAGCTGCGGATACCGTTCTCTTTGGCATACAGCAACCAGGCAGCGTTGTCAAAACCCACCAGCGCATTGAGTGCGAAGGTCTTCCTCAGGTTTGGGTTGCCGGTGATCTGCTTGCCATGTTCATAGACCTCGTCGAGGATCTGTTCAAGCAGGTCGACGGGAGTTTTGAACGTCATCCCTTTGGCGATCTGTAGTGCCCGCTCGGTCAGGGCATACATCAGGGCGTTGCCGCCAGCCTCGGAATGGGCGGCGAACACCTTGGCGTCCGACCACAGCACATTCTGTGTACACAGCCCGATCCCGCGCGCCCCCGATTCGCTCTCCATGAGCGCAGCGGTCTGCCAGATACGGGTCATATAGCCACCCTTAAAGCCGAACGGCCGGATCAGGGGCTCGCGTTCCAGATCCGAATCGACCTTCTTTATCCTGAACGCCATCGCTTGATCCTTCCTTGCCTTCTGGTTGAATCCTGATAAGCCCACCAAGGACATACCGACCACAGTGCCGGTGGTCATGATGAACTTTCGGCGGGACATACCCGCAGGCAGATCTTCCTTACTCATTAGGGACTCCGGTAAGTTATGATGGTTTCTCCAACAGTATCTGAGCTACCTGGCAACCAAATCCGTACCGATTCAGCTGGTAGGCAACCCGGCCTCCTTGAGCATCGCTCTGAGCCTTTCCAGGTCCTTCTTCATAACGGCCACCGTCTTTTGTCTTTGTTGTTCCAGGCTTAAGGTTTCCTCACTCTCGGAAGGCATGGGATACTCAAAGTGCATTGAAATGGGGCCTTCGATACGATACTCCTTGACGAGTTGTAAGTAGGCTTTGAAGTCCACCATCCCCTCGCCGAGCGGGCAGTTCAGGATTTCCCAGGCTCCTCCGGTCTTGACCCAGCGGAAATCTTTGATTGCCGTGGTCTTTATATGCGAGCTCAGCAGCTCCAGGGCCAGGGGCCAGCTGGTTCCCCCCTCAACTACGGCATGGCGGATATCATACTGGCAGCCTAGCCAGCGGGGGTCCAGGTCTTTGATGAGCAGCCACACGTCCCAGACCGGCCCACCCACCCGCGGACCGGAGTGGTTCTGGTATGCTCCATGCAGACCATGGCGCTTGTTCAGCGCCGCCAGCTCCTGTAGCAGCGGCTTATATGACTCCAGGCTCCGGGCTACACCCAGGTCATCCTTGTAACTCAGGTAGCCCATCCGGTAGTAGCGGATACCCAGCTGGCTGGCAGTCTTGAGGATGGGTTTGGCAAAAGGATCGTCGGGACCGGTGATTTTAGTGGTCATCATGGGGGCATCCAGGCCGGCCTTGTGCACGGCTTCGACCGCACGGGGCAGGTCGCGCTCCACGTTCTCGGGCAGCACGTGACCGCCGGGACGTACTGTAAGATCCACCCCGTCAAAACCGATCTCAGCAGCGGTTGCAGCCATGGCGTCATAGTCCAGGAATTGCAGGTGCTTCGAGAAGACGCAGATGGGCATTTTATTACGCTTCCATGGTATGGGTATTCCCGTCATACCTACCAGCCCTGCCGCGGCCGTCATAGTTATGAATTCACCACGAGTCATCTTCGTAGGACGGTCATCTCTACCTTCTTTCATCAGCACGTCTCTCTATGTTATGGGGTCATCGATCACCCGCTAGATTATCGAATCCAATTGACGGCGTTCAGGACCATCTGCGAGATGTTGGGATTCTCATATTCATGGGCCTCGTGTCCGGGCATGAGGTAGATAATGTCACCTTTGCCCGCATCCTTGATCCATCCAGCGCGGTCCTGTAGAAACAATTGCTGGTTGCGGTCATCAAAATACGTCAGGCCCATGAGAACCGTCTTCTCCCGCCCGTCAGTAAACTTGTGGTTCAGGTAAACCTCGGAGCTGGTAAGGACCATTGATGGATACATCCTTTCAACGCTGGGGAAGTCGGAAGGCGTATAAGGGATTCTCTCGCCCCACTTGACCTTGTGGCTGACGATGTAGTGCCCCGGATTCAGGTTGACCAACGTCAGCGTTGGTACGTGGCGCCAGCCGTAGCCGCCGCCCGGCTCCACCGGATTCGGGGATTGCTCGGGATTGTCCAGCTGGATGCCCAGGAAGTCAAAGTAGAACTCGTTCGCGGCTTTCTTGCTGCTGATGGAATGATGCAGTGCGATATACCGGCCACCGCCCTCCGTATAGTCAATGATCGCTCGCTCAGTGGGCGCACTCAGGTCCTGGTGGATATAGGCCAGAACGGCGCTGAAGGGAGTGAAATCCTCCGGTAAGGCCCCCTGGTCCATGATCGTAACCGCCAGACCACCCTGCTCCCGCAGGAAC
>CP070656.1:346316-351183 GCA_020355065.1 Fidelibacterota bacterium
GATATAGAGTCCGCGCCCCTGCCCTTCACGGCCAGTAATGACATGACCAGGGGACAGCGTGCAGGGGTGGATAGCCTCGGTGATCAAATTCTGGACCGGATAGGACAGGTATTCCCCGAACAACCAGGTGGTTTTCAGGAATCGCCGGGTATCGGCGAGTTGTTCCATGGTTTCAAACAGTCCGTTCCGCTGGATAAAGGCACAAAAGGTACTGGCGGGGATTTTCAGCAGATCGACGAAGCTGGCGGCCCGATAGGTTTCCTTAACCTTTCGGCGCATCATGCAGGCCACATCCGCGATAAAGGCGCCCGCCGATAGTATGATATACAGGGAGCTGGCCGAGCTGATCATATCAACCTCGCCGGTCAGCAGAAGGTAGACATTGTCGGTTTTCTCACCTTCCTTCAGGATGATGGACTCGGGATTATATTGTTTAATGGGATTGTTCAGGAGCAGGCGGATTTCATGACTCGGTGCATTGGGGAAATAGGTCTGCAGATACCGATGGGCATCCCGACGTGTATAATCCTGATGGGACCGGATGAGGACATCGACCATGCCGAAGGGGGCACCGGATCCGATCTCTTTTTCTTTTTCGTTCAGTTTGCGGGACGTATGTGCCAGCAGAATCTTTTCCGATTTGTCGCCCCGGAAATCCTCGGCGTTGCCATGGATGAGACCGCCCCCAATATCCAGCTTTTTGATCTCAGCCGGTGTGAGGTAATCGGATTTGATCTTCTCGACGGATTCGGCACTGATCCCATATTCTGCTTTATCAGCGGTGATCATATTCTCGAGCACTTTGAACGAGGCGATATCGGCAAAGTGAGCATACGTAAGGTACCCTGTCTCAGAGAGGGCCCGGAATTGAAAGATACTGGTTTCCACCGGATGAGGGGAGAAGACCGGCATGACCTCCAGGCCTTCGATATCATTCCAGGCCCCGAATTCCAGATCCTGGACCTCGAACAGTTCCAGCAGCTCGTCCACCGGTATAGAGGTAAGGGCGGAGAGTTTTTTCATCACGGAGGCTCGCACCAGAGGAGTGGCAAAATATTTCAGTTTGTGGTCCACGTTAAGCAAGGCGGTAATACCGGCGAAGTGATCGTCGTGGGCATGGGTATGGAAAATGCCTTCAATCTCATTGGCTCCGATACCCAGGGAGGTGAGGGTGTAGGAGAGGTTCGGTCCGGCATCGATGAGATAGATTTTCCCCTGATACATGAGGATACTGGCCATGCTGGGTCGATTGATGTCCCAGCCATCGCCCTCGCCGGAATGAATCACGGCGAAATATTCCCGGGAAATGCGATGATATCCCAAGGTGTAGGGCACGTCATAGAGGGTATCGGCAGGTAGATTGAGGTCAACGGTGGTGGTCTCATTCTGGTATTCGAATTGGAACACATTAAGCCCGATGCGCCGGATGGAGACACCGTTCTTGATTTCCAGGGGATCATCACCGACAATCCTACTCTCAAGCAGTTCTTCGGTGGCCTTCAATTTTCCGAATGCGAATTTCATTTTCAACCGTATCATGTCCCGAGCCCATTCGCGCGAGATTCCCGTGGCCTTGATATCCTTTTCCGTTGTCAGGCCATAATTGCCCCGATAGATATATTCCATTTGTGCTTTCACCTGCTCTGCAGAGCCGATAATCATTGGTTTTTCACCGGTATTGCGGGGATGATTGGGAAGGATCATACCCTGACGATAGAGCATCTGCAGAACCGGAAATTCCGCGAGATTGGAGATATCCCCATTCTGAGAGAAGACATCCGATAACAGAATCACATTAGGACCGGTCTCGTAGGTCACCCCATTGTCTTCCCGGGATACGATCAAGCCCTTCTTCATCAAATGCTTGACGCTATCAGCGGGACAGCCACATAGGACATACAAGTTTGCTTCAGGGACCTCGACCCAAAAGACGCCCGCGGTCACCTTTACGTTTTTCAATCCCATGATTCACCTCCGGGGAATGGCAGTGGAAATATAAGCTCATCAGGGCCATTTTTTCCAAAGAGTAGCAGCTTCCGGGTACCGGCAATACAGTGACATATTATATTTCTATTTCGAGGGGTGGCCGTCATAAAATCCGCAGCCCCCTATCCGGTTCCACATTGTAAATCTCCAAGCTGCATGCCATTTTGCTTGGCAGTCAAATATACGTAACAGTAAATTTCATACGCAATTCGTATACTTTTTTAGTAATCGTAAGTATTACGATATTCGAAGCAGCATGGAACCATCAAGGAAACGACCGCCCTCCATGAAGCGTGAGCAGATCATCCAAACAGCCGAGCGGCTTTTCGCGCGCTTCGGGTCCCGGCGAGTCACGGTGGAGGAGCTCTGCCGGGAAGCGGACGTCAGCAAGATGACCTTCTACAAGTATTTCGCCAACAAAGTGGAGCTGGTAAGGACGATCAGGGACAATTGGGAAGACGAGGGCTTCCGCAAGTTCGATGAGATCAACGCGCTGGAGATCCCCTTCCCGGAGAAGATCGATCTCATGACCCAGTGGAAGGTGGAGTTCGCCCAGCGGATCAACGCTGATTTCATCCGCGAACTGGTTTCCACCGACGATGCGGTGGAGCGCTTCAAGCGGCGCTACCTCGGTAACATTTCCAATGCCCAGAAAAAGGGGGAGATCCGCCGCGACATCGATCCGGAATTCCTGTGGCTGGTGGTGGAGAAGCTGGGCGAGCTGTTCAAGGAGGGGAGTTGGAAGCAGGTGTTTACCGATCCGAGCCAGTATCAGCAGCAGCTCCGGACCCTGATCTGGTACGGATTACTCATGAGAGGGGAAAAAAGCCATGGGCGTTCTTGAATACATCGGCATGGCCGTGGGTGTCTCCATTGCAGTGCTGGTGGCGTTTCTATCGATCGTAACCTTGGCCCCCGGTTTCGCGGTACCCAAGCAGCCCATTACTCCGGCGGAGCGGGCAGCCTGGCAATGGTGACCACCTCCGAGGCGCGGGAAGGCCTAGCAAAGGTTGTATCCGAGAGCTATGTGAACGAAGCCTGCGCGCGGGTGTTTGCGCCCCACAAACATGGCGAGGGCGGCTATCGGCCGATCGAGGATGCCAAGGAGGTGCGCTGTCCCGTCCTGCTGCAGGTAGCCGACGCGGACAACCTCGCGCCCCCGAACAGTGGGGAGAAAACGGCGAAGATCCTCGGCGAGCTGGCAGTCATGAAGCGTTACCCCGTCGGCCACTTCGATATTTATTTCGGAGAGCACTTCGAGCAGGCGGTGAGCGACCAGCTCGCGTTCTTCAAGGAACACCTCTAGGATGCCATAATCCGGATTCAGCTACCATTGCGTGCTGATACGGAATACTCACGGGAAGGAAAGAAGATGATCATCCTACAATATACCGGCATAGTACTGGGCGCCATCGTTGGAGCCTACGTTATCTTCATATTATTCATGGGTTTGCTGCCCCGTAAGCCGGTCCCGGCGCAGCCCCTGGAGAAGGCGGCACCCGCCGCCGGGGAGGCGACCGCCACGGCCTCCGCGGCCAGGCAGGAGGTGAGCTTTGAGGTCAACGGGACGGCCATCAGTGCCTGGCTATTTCTGCCCGAGGAGCGGTCCGGGCCGGCACCTTGCATTGTGATGGGGCACGGTCTGGGGGGCACTAAAAGCGCCGGACTGGACGCGTATGCCGCGCATTTCCAGAAGGCCGGCTTCGCCGTGCTGGCGTTCGACTTCCGGCACCTGGGGCAGAGCGAGGGCGAACCGCGGCAGCTGATCTGGATCCCCTACCAGCAGGAGGATTACGCGGCCGCTATCGCATACGCCCGCAGCCGGGATGAAGTGGATGCCGGAAAGATCGCCCTATGGGGCACTTCGTTGAGCGGCGGGCACGTCATCGTGGCTGCTGCCCGGGACCATGACGTCGCCTGCGTGGTCTCGCAGGTACCCCTGCTGGAAGGCGATGCGGGCGGCATGGAGGTGATCAAGCTGGTGGGCCTGAAGCACCTGCTCAGGATGGCCTTCGGCCACGGAGTGCGCGACATGGTCAGATCATGGTTCGGGCTCTCCGCCCACAAGGTACCGATCGTGGGGAAACCGGGTACCATTGCCATCCTGGCGGATGCCGGGGCCTGGGACGCATTCTGCCAGCTGGCATCGGACGACCTGGTCAACGAAGCCTGTGCCCGGATCATCATTCGGATGGACAAATACCAGCCCATCAAACATGCCGACAAGATCCGCTGCCCGGTCCTGCTACAGGGATGTGAGCTGGACATTGGAGTTCCACCGAGCATCATTGAAAAAGCGCAGAAGCGGCTAGGGGAACGGGCAGAGGTCATCCGCTATCCCATCGACCACTTCGACATCTACCTTGGGGACCATTTTGAGCAGGCGGTAGCCGATCAGGTGGCGTTTTTCAGGAAGCACCTTTGAGGGGTGGAGGGGCGAAAACAGGGGCCAGGGAAATGTCTAAGATTAGCGGGCTAACCACGCCGGAGTATAGCAAGGCCAGCAAGATAGCGCTATTGAAGTAGAGGGAGCAGTGTTACACTGAGTGCGGAGGAATGGCGATCGGACGACAGGTCATACTTCGATATGCTCAGCATGACCTCATGCTAAAGCCCCAGCAGCGCTGGGGCTTTTTGGTATGTGCCAGGTGGATTCAGGTACCCTTATTCTGATCGCTTTTTGCCGCGGCTTAACATTCCGCGCAGATCCTGGCCGGCCATAAACAGCCAGGGTACCAGAACGAGTGTCAGGGGCGTGGCGAAGATCAATCCCCACGCCAAGGCCAGGGCCATGGGGGCCATCCAGGAATCGGTTCCGCCCCATCCGTAGGCCAGAGGCAGCAGGGCGGCGACCGTGGTTACGGTGGTCATAATAATAGGC
>CP070656.1:351283-355837 GCA_020355065.1 Fidelibacterota bacterium
GCCCGGACGTGGGCCCGCCTGACGACTTTTCAATTCAGCCTGAATATGTTTTCTATCATTCCAGGTTTAGAATGGGATACCAGTGAAGGATTGATGCTTGCGAGTCGATAAGCCACAGTCGTCAACGTCACCTGAGATAAGGAGGCGGGAAGATGGGTCCGGCCGTATGAACGAAGAGTGGCTTGAGGCCGTACTCAACCTGATTGAGTTAACAGGGATTACAGACGTAGGCCTGATTGCCAATTCCCTGGAAGCAGCAATCCGGCTAACAGGAAGTAGCATCGGATACCTGCATATCGTGAGCGAGGACCGGGAACACACCGGAATGTATACGCGGTCTGACGGAGTGTGGATAGAATGTGGCACGGATAGGACCGCTCCTAGTCCCCTGGGAGCTGCCAATATCTGGGCTGACTGTCTCCGCACCAGGCAACCGGTGATCAATAATGCTTATCAGAATCCATCGGGTAAGACTGACTACCCAGAAGGTTATATCCACATTACCAGACACATGAGCGTTCCCATTCCCGGTGACCAGCCGATAGTTGCTATCGCCGGGGTAGTGAACAAGAAAGAGCCCTATACCCAATCTGATGCTCGGTGTCTATTTTTCTTCATGAACAGTATGTGGTGCATCTTGGAGCGAAAAAAAATGCAGGAAAGAGCTGAGATACTAGTGTCAGAATTACGGCAAGTCCTTGATAATAACAAGTCACTCAGCGGACTATTACCGATTTGCTCCAGCTGCAAGCGGATCCGGGATCATCAGGGATCCTGGAATCAGCTCGAAGCCTATCTGCACGAACACATAGATGTGGAGTTTACGCACGGCATATGTCCTGAGTGTGCGAGGGAATTGTATCCAAATGTCGATGTTGGCAACTAAGCACCTCAGCCAAGTTATCAGGATTTGGCCGTCAAAGAAGGACAGGATTTCCCTGACAATGCTGAAAAGATGTGCAGGTACGCGGATCAATTAGCCGATAATCGGCAAGTGGATTTCTATTGATCAACCCACAAACAGGAGGTTAGAAATGGATCAGATGAATAGAGGTTGTGACCGTCGTGATGAGATGGATCGTCGTTTAGGTTTCGATAGACGCAAGTCGTCCGTACCGGTTGATCTGAATAGACGGAAGAGAGAGGATCGTCGTAGGGTGCAGAGTCGGCGGTCAGGACTGGATCGACGGCTTTATTCCTTTTACGTCTCCATCACCTGATTGGAGGTCATACGGTGGTCCTACGGACGATGGGTATTCTTGGCCCGGTTATCCCGGCGACGATCCGGGTGGTGATTCCCCGGCTGAGTTGTTGCGGGGAAGCTAAATGAGCTTATACCCAAGGGGCAGGTAGCGCTTGAATCCCACGCCCCTGAAGTTGATGATTCTCCGTTCCGAGGCCCACCCTCAAGGATCAAATTTCAATGTCCTGCCTCACGATGCTTGTGTACAGCACCTCAATAATGATGGTTTAGCAGAGGGAGGGGGGGGCTGGTTTAAGAGCCTTATAGCAGCAAGCAACAAGGACTTGGGAGAAATCCTTAGTCCTTGTTTATTAATGCGGGACCGAGCCCCCGACACAAGGTCGGGACCTTCGGCCGACGTTCGCGTTACTCAGTCGGGGTAAACTCTGGTCTGAAAGAATCCTCATGAGTATTTGTATTGAAAGGTAATATGGGATTATCGTGCTGCAATCAATCCTGCTTGGAGCAGGAGAACGGGGCAGGAATTGGTCGATGCTGAAGATTCAACCGATGCGGGTTGAAAATCTCATGTAAGTCTCTCCCCTTTGGAATTCGCTTAAATACTAGCTTTTAAGATAGCCCTATGAAAGGAGTTAGGTCTCCGATAATCTTGTACTAGCAGGATGATATTCTTAGTATAATATACACTGCCAGAGCATCCGATAAGTGCGCAAACAATGTATAGGATTACACTTATCATCTGTTTCCTGTTGAGTATTCTTTCAGCACAAGCTTCTGCGGTCCCGAATCAGAATACACAGGAACATATACTACCTGCTTCCCTTTCCGTCTTAGAAGACGAATCCACTGAACTGGCTATTGATGATCTCCTTACAGAACCCTGGAGTAGCCAATTTCAACCGATTGGTACGAACAGATACAACGCCGGGTACACCCAATCCGCTGTTTGGATCCGATTTACGATAAGGGAATCATCGGATGCAGAACCGGGAGACTTGCTGATTATCCTGGATTTTCCACATTTATTTGATGTTCAAGCCTACGCCATAGACGGCAACCGTGAGATATCCTACCTTGGCCGACGCGGCATCCAGCATGGATTCACGTCTCAACAGAGGGATCCAAGCCGGATTGTATTTGAGCTTTCCTCTCTGGAGAACTTGTCAAAGACCTTCTATCTCCGGATAAGGAGTGAATCTTCAATGTCCATCGGTGTACACGTACTGACCCCGGATGCCTTTTCAGAAGAGATTGGGCAGCGACGCCTTTCCCTTGGCCTGTTTTACGGGATCCTTGTAGCCATGGGCCTCTACAATCTTTTCATCTATTTCGTTACCCGTGAAAGGGTGTATTCACTCTATTTCTTTTTTCTACTCAGCTATGGCTTGTACATGCTCAGTTTTGATGGGCTGTCATATGTATTTCTGTCCAATACGAATATAGATTTTATACAACTGATGCGATATGCCAACAAGCTGGCTATGCTCGGATTTGCCTTAGCCCTGCTGTTCATGCGAGATTATCTGGTATTGAATACCAAAGCACCTGATCTGGATAAGATCTATCGCGTCGTATCAGTTGCCATCTTCATTTGCATTGCAATAGACTTTGTAATCAACTCAGCCCGGATCAGCAACTTCATGAGCAATGCGATCGGCGCCATCGTCATCTTCTCAATGTTGATAGGGAGCGTCAATCTGTTGCTGAAAGGGTATGGACCCTCGCGATTATTTGTGTGTGCGACGCTATTCGCCATGGCGGGGGGCAGCTTGCATGTACTAAGGAACGTGGGGCTTGTGCCTTACCACTTCCTGACGCGGAACGCAATTCACTTTGGAGCAGTTGTCCAGATGATCCTGCTATCATTGGGATTGGGGCAACGTATCAAGTACCTGCGCGAGGAAAAAGAACATGCCCTGCAACAGACGCGTAGTAAACTGGCGTCCAATCTCCATGACGAGCTGGGCTCAACATTGACTGCCATCAGCCATTTTGCCGGGATTATCGTTGCTGACGAAAAGATAAAGAAGAGTACCCAAGCGCAGAAATTCCTGCCCCTCATCGTGGAAAGTACCTCCGAAGCCCGGGAACGCGTCAAGGACCTGATCTGGAGCATTCTACCGGGTGAGGACGATTGGACTAACCTCTTGGCAAACATGAAACAATATGCGGCAAACACCTTCGAGAGCATGGACATTTCATATACCATTGACATACCGGATGACATTCCTCTCCGTCCAATGGCCATGGAAAGCAGGTATCATTTCTGGCTGGTATACAAGGAGCTTCTGACCAACATGGCCAAGCATTCCCAATGTCAAAACGCACTCGTTCGAATGGATGTATCATCCAAAGATATTATTTTAACGGTAGCGGACAACGGAGTTGGGATCGATCAGGAGGCAAAGCAAGCAGGCCTTGGATTGGATAGCATCAAGTCAAGATTGAGCACCTTGCAGGCTCATTATCAACTGAATACCGCCCCAGGTGAGGGTACCCGTTGGAACATTCGAATGAAACCCTGATCCCCACATAGAACCGCATAATGATGTAGTGTGCTCATCCCAGGAATGGATTATCTTTCAATGATGCAAACGGATGATCGACTAGCCGTCGCCATCATAGAAGATAACCGCTACCTGCGGGCAGCGTGGAAGGCTATCTTCGATGACGACAAGCGGTTTTCACGGGTTTCGGTGTATGGTTCCTGCGAAGAGGCATTTCAGGATGCCGCACTGGGAAAGCACCACGTCATTATCATGGATATCAATCTGCCCGGTATGTCCGGAATTGATGGGGTCCGCTACCTCCGTGAGCATCACCCCGGGATTCTCGTTCTCATGGCCACGGTACATGCCGACCGGGAGCACGTGTTTGACGCCATTTGCGCCGGCGCTGTCGGGTACTTGGTTAAAGCGGTGACCCCGGAGGAGCTGGTCCAGGCGGTCCTGGATGCGTGGAGTGGTGGATCACCAATGAGTCATGATATCGCTCGAATGATCCTCACTTCCTTTCATGCGAACCGTCAGCAAAAACAGCTTCCTGGGATGACACTTTCTGAGAGAGAGCAGGAAATTCTGGCCAAATTGGCGGAAGGGAAAACCTATAGCGCGATTGGCAAGGAGCTCTCATTATCCCTGGATGGTATCCGACATCATATTCGACACATTTATGAGAAACTGCAAGTCCATTCCCGCGGCGAAGCCGTTGCCAAGGGCCTCCGAGAAAAACTGATCCGACCCCCGTTCTAGTCCGGTTTCCCTTCTTCACTTCGCTGTAAAAAAACCGCATATTCATGTCTTGCTGACGGTTACAGGCCCGGATAACCTACCGCTAGTGTTTTCCACTGA
>CP070656.1:355937-368713 GCA_020355065.1 Fidelibacterota bacterium
ACCTGGTCCGGAGCGGATTCCACGACGACTTCCGCATGCTGGTCCTGGCCGATAACGCCATCGACAAGGTATCCGTTGACGAATGGCTCACGCGGATCGAGGGGATGAAGGCGGCCAATCCCGACCTGTGGAGTGCCGAAGCGAGCCACCAGTTCAAGCTGATCGACGTTGCCAGCTATGCGGCGGTGGCGGTGCTGGACGTGTACCGGGGTGAGGTCCATTTCTCCACCGATTACATGCTGCTCTACAAGTTCGACGAGGGCTGGAGAATCGTGTCGAAGATCTTTTCGATCCCGGCGGGGTAGTTGACAGAAATCGTGTGGATGTGAGAGAGGAGTAAGAGGAGGAGATAGGGACGTCACCTTTCGATCCTTCGACTACGCCGGACGAGTGAGCTCAGGGTAACACACCGTTATTAAATTGCTATCCCACTAAAGGGGGAAACATGATTCGATGTTTAAAAAAATGCGCAACTATCCTATTGGTCCTCACCATTCTATGGTGCGGGGGTGAGTCCCGGGAAGCAGGTAAAGAGCAGCTGGCTGGTGACGAACCTCTCGCCACTTATGCATTAACGCAGGAAACGGCCTCCGGTTTTGCTCGGCTAGCGCTCAAGTGCGTGCAGCAGGAGTATCCCAACAAGCTGGATCATGTGATGAACGACGGGGGTGAGGTGCTACCCCCAACGGAGCTGCACCCGTCGTTCTACGGCTGCTTCGACTGGCATTCAGCAGTGCACGGTCACTGGATGCTCGTGCGGCTGCTGAAGATGTTCCCGGATCTACCAGAGGGTGACGAGATCCGGGATGCCTTGAAGGCCAACCTATCCGAGGCGAACATCCAGCGCGAGGTGGCCTACCTGCAGCAGAAGAACAGGAAGTCCTTTGAGCGGACCTACGGTTGGGCGTGGCTGCTGAAGCTGGCGGAGGAGCTGCAGGGCTGGGAGGATGCAGACGGAGAGGCGTGGTCGCGTAACCTGGCGCCGCTGGCGGAGGCGCTGGTGGAGCGCTATAAGGACTTTTTGCCACGGCAGACCTATCCCATCCGGCGGGGGGTGCATGCCAACACGGCCTTTGGGATCGCCTTCGCCCTGGATTACACAGCCAAGACCAGCGACCGGGCGTTCGAGGAGCTGCTACTGGAGCGGAGTCTGGCCTACTTCCAAGGCGATGAGGATTGCGCAGCCGATTGGGAGCCGGGGGGCGATGACTTCTTCTCACCCTGTCTCATGGAGGCAGACCTGATGCGGCGGGTGCTGGAGCCGGAGGACTTCCAGGAGTGGTTCGAGCGGTTCCTGCCGGGAGTCGTGGCCGGTGAGCAGACCAATATCCTGGATCCAGCAGAGGTTTCAGACCGGAGCGATCCGAAGATCGTGCATCTAGACGGTCTGAATCTGAGCCGGGCGTGGTGCATGCTGGGAATTGCGGCCTGCTACCCGGAGGGCGATCCCGTGCGGGCTATTCTGTGCGAAGCCGCAGGGCGGCACGCGGAGGCCACGCTGGAGCACGTGGCCAGCGGGCAGTATGAGGGTGAACATTGGCTGGCATCCTTTGCGGTGTATATGTTGTCTATGTAGGTGGCAGGGCAACAGTCCCCGCTACGAAAAGCGAACTATATCCAATCAGCCTTCAGCCTCACAGGAGGGCCTATGCATAGCAGTATACGCACGTTTCTGCTGCTTCCCCTACTGGCCTGTACCGCACCCACTGAAGAGTCTGAAACACCGCTGGAGCCGTGTACCGGGGACACTCATGTATGGTATCTGGGCGCCAACGGCTATGCGGTGAGCATTAACAACAAGCTGCTGATCTTTGACTACCAGGAGGGCACCGATCCCGATCCACCGGCGGCTGGTAAGAGGCGTAATCTCCAGCGCGGGTACATCGATCCAGATGAGCTGCAGTCGTGCCAGGTATACGTATTCGTGACCCATTCCCATTTCGACCACTACGATCCCGTGATCTACCAGTGGGAGAGCCGGATCGACAGCATAACCTACTTTTTCGGCTGGGAGGCCGGGGACGATCCCGAGCATCACTACCTGTCCGATTACCGGGCCCAAACCCAAGTGGGTGACATGGAGGTCTATACGATCTACTCCCACCATGCGGGGGTACCCGAGGTGGCTTACTTGGTCAAGGTGGACGGCGCCACCATCTACCACAACGGGGACTACAAAGCGGAATACGTGGCCGACTACACTTACCTGGGCACGCTAGCCGACAGCATCGATATGGCCTTTGTGATCGGGGTGCCGGACGTGAATCACCAGTACTTTCTGCAAGCTGTACTTTTAGTCGAGCTGTTTTCCCCAACGTACATATTCCCCATGAACCGGGAAGATGATCCCTCCAGAATCCGGCAATTCAGGAATTTATTCCAAGAACTGCAGCCAGACGTTCAAGTGTTGTGCCCGGAGGAGCGGGGCGACAGCTTTGCCTGTCCGCTGCCGGGCGAAGAGGGAACATAGGGATCGTGCTCACGGTTGACAGGCGCAGAAGCATCATATCGTCGGTCCCAGATCATTTTCCAACCGCTACGTGAAAGGAGTACAGGTATGATCCGTTTTGTGTTCGCCATCCCGCTGATCGCTCACGGGCTAGCTCATATCTCCGGTTTCATCGCATCGTGGACGCCGGCCAGCGCAGGCTATCCCATCGACCGGCCGTGGCTGCTTTCCGCTGATATTACCCTGACCAGTCCGGTCGGCAAGGCATTTGGGCTGTTGTGGCTAGTGGCGGCCTTGGGGCTGGCGGGATCGGGACTGGGGCTCATATTTCGACAAGAATGGTGGCCGAATCTGGCCACGATGGCGGCGGTCATTTCGCTGGTGGTAATCGTGCCCTGGTGGCGGACCGTACCTACGGGGGCCTGGGTGGGAGCTGCCTTCGATATGCTGGTGATCATTCTCCTGACCACACCGCTGAAAGCGCGCATTCTCGATCTGGTGGGATGAGGCACACCATGGAAGAGACACAAGGATCCTTCCTGCGAGTATGGTTCCTGGGGTACACCCAGCCTCTGCGGGTGGGAGAGGCCCTCAGGGACAAGCCCGCGCCCTACTGGGGCTTAGCCGCGCAGCTGCTGCGGGCTATGATGGATGCCCTGCTGGTGTACCTGCCCATGTCACTCATGGGGAGGGTGCCCGACACCTCCTCGGCGCTGAGCTTTATCCCCACGGAGAGCTACTATGCCGTATCCGTGGGGATGGCACCGTTATTCATCCTAGGACAGTGGCTGCTGCTCAGCGCAGTGATGCACGTGGCGCTACGCCTCCTCGGACAGCAGAGCGATCTGGACCAAATTCTGAACATCACCGGCATGGCGGCGCTGGTGGTAGGGTCCGTGCTGGTGGTGTGGGACTGGATCTGGATAGCGCTGGGCTGGCAGAGCGACATGGTGCTGGGGATCAGTCATCTCGTGATCGATACCTGGGGGATCGTGATCATGGTGGCCGGATTGCGATCCCTACTGGGTGTGCCGGTGCGGCTCGGAGTCGTCCTGAGCTTGATCTGGCTGGCGCTGGGCATCCCGCTGGCGATGATCTTTATGAGATCGCCGGTATAAAGCCGCACGAGATTACGGCAGGGAGACCAACAACACCGTCGACTATTCGGCCCAGTCTTCCAGGATCTGCCGGGCGTGGCCGGCCGGTTTGACTTTAGGATACACCTTGTGGATGGTACCGTCCTCGTTGATGAGGTACGTGATCCGGCTGGTGCCCTCATATTCCCGGCCCATGAACTTCTTAGGCCCCCACACGCCATAGGCTTCCAACACATCGTGGCTTTCGTCACAGAGCATGGGATAGGGGAAGCCTTGTTTCTCAACGAACTTCTTCTGTTTAGCAGGCGGATCGGCACTCATGCCGATGATCCGGATACCCCGTTTCTCGAAGTCCTGGAATTCGTCACGGAATCCCTGGCCTTCGATGGTTCAGCCAGGGGTGCTAGCTTTGGGGAAGAACCACAGGACGACCTTATGGCCGCGGAAATTCCTGAGGGAAACGAGATTTTCGTCGGCATCCGGCAGGGTGAAGTCAGGTGCCGGGGCTCCAGCATCGAGCAGCATGTTTTGACCTCCCTTGGTGTGTGATGAAGACCGGGTACAATTTACTTTTCCAGTCCGAGGAGCTCAACAGGGTTTCACAGCCAGGTAGTTGCCACTGGTATTTCCGGCCCTTAAATTGAACACTCAGGCAGGACCGGAACCGACCGGCCAGTCAAGGATCACCAACAGAACAAGAGCGCCAGGACAGATGGAATATCGTCGTTTAGGCCGCAGCGGGTTGCAGGTATCCGAGATCACCTTGGGAGGCTGGCTAAATATCGGCGGCTGGGTGGACGAAAAGACCTCCATTGCCCTGATCTACCAAGCCTTCGCGGGCGGAGTGAACCTGTTCGACGTAGCCGATGTCTATGCCGACGGGGAATCGGAGCGCGTGCTGGGCAAAGCTCTGAAAGCCTTGCCACGGGAGCAGGTAATCGTGGCCTCCAAATGCCGATGGCGCATGTGGCCGGGGCCCCTGGGCGAGGGTCTGTCGAAGAAGCATATCGTGGATTCCTGCGAGGGATCACTACGTCGTCTGGGGGTGGAATACATCGATCTCTATCAAGTTCATGCGCCCGACGAGGATACGCCTATTGAGGAGACCATGGCCGCCCTGGATCTGCTGGTGCATCAAGGTAAGGTGCTGTACCTAGGATGCTCCAAATTCAATGGGAAGCAGCTCAAGGAGGCTAACGCCATCGCAGAGAACCGCAATGGAACACCATTTATTTCCAGCCAGCCGCGCTATAACCTTCTGGACCGGAAGCCGGAGCGGGGCGTGTTCCCGGCCTGCGCCAAGTTGGGGGTGGGCAACATCGTATTCTCACCGCTGGCCCAGGGCGTGCTCACCGGGAAATACAAGGGCGGGACGATCCCGGACGGCAGCCGCATGGCCCATCCGGGTCACGAGAACCGTTATTTCACCGAGGAACATCTGGCTACCGTAGAGCGCCTGCGTCCCCTAGCCGAGAAGTACGATATGACCCTGGCCCAGATGGCACTGCGGTGGTGCCTGCGCCGTGAGGAAGTAACGGCGGTCATCGTTGGGGCCGCCCGGCCGGAGCAATTGGAAGAGACGCTGGCAGCATCCGGCATATCGCTTGCAGATGCGCAGATCGAAGAGATGGAAACAGTTCTAGAAGCGGAGTGAGACAAATGTCACACAGGCAACATATCAGCACGAAATACCTTGAATCAACCGGGCGGACAATGTACTTTGCCCGCACTATGAAACGAAGCCGACCAACAGGGCTGCTGTTAGTTGGGCTCTGGCTCCTAGCAGGGGTACTATATGCCTGGCCTGCTGATCTCAAGGAGGGGGACCTAGCGCCAGACTTCACTTTGCCCGACCAAGATGGAGTCGAGCACACCCTCTCGGACTATCAGGGGCAGAAGGTGCTGGTGTATTTCTATCCCAAGGACGACACGCCGGGGTGCACGAAAGAGGCCTGTGGTCTGCGCGATGCTTACACCGAGTACGAGGCCTCCAACATCGTTATCCTGGGGATCAGCTACGACACCGCGGAGTCGCACCGTCAGTTCCGTGAGAAGCACAGTTTGCCATTCACCTTGCTAAGTGACACCAAGAAAACCGTGTCGGCGGCCTATGGCACGAAGGGAATCTATCCCCTGGCGATCCGCAGGTCTTTCCTGATCGATGAAGAGGGACGCATTATCAAGATCATCAAGGATGTGGACGTCACGACCCACAGCCAGGACGTTCTGAAGTATTTCCGCGAAGCCGCTCCCCAACCCTGAGCCACAGTGAATACGAGACCCTTCTCCGGCCGGGGCATTCTGCCCATCGGCCTCGGAGTTTCCATACTGCTGTGGGCCGTATGCATCACTCTCCAGCACAGTCTGCCCCTGCCACAGATTCATCTTTCAGCCGGTTGGCGCTGGGGTCTGGCCCTCCTCTTTTTCGCTGACAGCCTGGGGACTCTGCTGTGGAGCGGCCTGACGCTTGCCCGGTCGCAGCGCGTCAACGAAATGGCGCGCACCGGCGCGTATGCCCTGGTACGCCACCCCATGTACGGCGCATTCCTGTGGAGCGGAACGGCGACCGTCGCCTTTGTCTTCCAATCGTGGCTGGTGCTACTGTCGGTGGTGCCGCTACACGTGGTATGGGGCCGATTAGTACAGCAGGAAGAAGAAAATCTATGTCGTCAATTCGGCTCAGAGTATGCATCCTACGCCGAGGTTACCGGCCAGTTCTTCCCCCGCATAGCCAGCATTAGAAAGCTCACCGAGGAACCCCGCGACCTAGACGGATAACCCGCGGCATATCATCCGGGTTATCCTAAATTCACGCCCTGCGGGGATGAATCCCGTAATACCAGATCTTTTATCGATTGGTTGTCAGCTCATCCAGGACGAGAAGCCCATATAATCATGGACATGTACTCCCTGGCACCGCGCGAACTGAACCGAAAGCTCATAAACCTGGCCATGCCCATCATGCTGGCCAGCCTGTCCCAGACGCTTATGAGCCTGATCGACATTGCCATGGTGGGCCGACTGGGGGCATCCGCAGTGGCGGCGGTGGGCTTGGGGGGCATGCTGACGTACACGGTGATCGCCTTTCTGAATGCTATCCAAGCGGGCGTTCAGACGGTTGTGGCACGGCGCGTAGGGGAAGGGCGCCACAGAGATGCCGTAGAGGCCGTGCGTATCTCCCTCTATTTCGCGCTTCTAGTGGGCTCCCTTCTGGCGGGCGTGTTCATCTGGATGACCCGGCATCTGCTGCCAATTATCAACGCCGACCAAGACGTTGTCTACTTGAGTACGGCCTACATAGGATGGCGGGGGCTCAGTCTGGGAATCGTGATGGCAGGGTATGTCTTCTATGCCTTTTACAATGGGATCAGCCAGCCGCGGGTGCACCTGATCGTATCCGTGGCGGCAAACACGCTGAATGTTATTCTGAACTACGGGCTGATCTTCGGGCGGTTGGGCCTGCCCGCCATGGGCGCACCCGGGGCCGGGCTGGCTACGACCTTGTCCTCAACGGTGGCCCTGTTTCTTTACGCCCTATTCACGCTCACCGGCCCCATTCGCAGCCAGTACCCGGGATTGTGGGCAGCTCCCGGACAATTACCCCTGCTCGGCCGAATCTTGAAGCTGGCCTTACCAGTGAGTGTACAGAATTTCGGCGTCATGGTAGGATTCACTTCCTTCATGGTGCTCATGGGTTGGGTGAGCACCGTAGCCTTGGCGGCAACGGAGATCGTGTTCAATATTTTATCCTTTTCCTTCATGCCGGCCATGGGATTCCTGTACGCCACCCAGACCCTGGTAAGCGAGAATATCGGCCGGGAGCGTACCCAGTTGGCCGAAGCCTTTGCCCAAGCAGCGGCACGGCTAAGCCTGATGTTTATGGGAACCATGGGCATCCTATTCATGGCCATACCGAGGCTGATACTATTGGTTTTCACGCCGGATCAAGCCATTGTGGCTACAGCCGTGATGCCTTTGAGGGTGTTGGGCATAGCTCAGTTTTTCGATGCCGTAGGGATGGTCTACCACGGCGCCCTGCGGGGGGCCGGGGACAACACCTTTCCGGCGGCTGCGGAACTGACGCTGATGTGGCTGTTATTCCTGCCAGCTACGTATATTACCGCCATAAGATTTGACTGGGGCATTATCGGCGGCTGGATTGCCCTAGCGATCTACATTGCGGGATACGCGGTCGTAGCCTATCTGCGCTTCAAGAAGGGGCCCTGGAAGAAGGTAATTGTCTAAATCGAAAAGTTGCCATTGAATCCGGCGCAGAAAATCCGTAGGTTTACAGAT
Organism: Fidelibacterota bacterium; assembly: GCA_020355065.1. Lineage (GTDB taxonomy): Bacteria > Fidelibacterota > Marinisomatia > SCGC-AAA003-L08 > TS1B11. Next base: position 363,780 of record CP070656.1, read on the forward strand.
ATGTCTTCCCTTTGGGAACATAGATATGACAACTGACCATTCTATTAACCACTAGTAAACCGCTCGACAAAAGGGGGATATATGCAAAGAGGAAGTGTCAACAAGGTCATATTGGTGGGTCACGTGGGTGCGGACCCGGAGCCCCGGTACACGCCCTCCGGTGCCGCCGTGGTCAATTTGAACATGGCCACGAATGAAGTGTGGCGCGATCAAGAGGGCAAGGACCAAGACCAGACCGAATGGCACCGGGTGGTATTATGGGGCAAGCAGGCGGAGTTTGCCGCCAACTACATCAAGAAGGGCCAGCTGGTCTATGTAGAGGGGCGTCTGCAGACGAGGACCTGGGAGGACCGCAACAAGGTGGAGCGGCGCACCACGGAAGTGCGGGCCAATCTGATCACCCCACTAGGTGGACTCAAGGCCGGTGAGGGGCCTGCCGAGACCGACATCGAGGCGGTGAGCGAGCAGCCCCCGGACGACGACGACATACCGTTCTAGGCTCACGAACACGTCAGCAATTCCATGAAACGGCGATCGCCGCGCAGCAAGTGAGCGTCACCGAAGTCATCAGAGGGTAGAGATAGGTTTTCGGAAGCATCTCCGCCAACAACCGGCGGGCTTCGTCAACGCTAAAATGGCGCTCATAGCGATACATGCGCCCCATCATTCTCAGCCGAAGAGAAATTCAGTAAGATCCAGATCCCGAATGTGAGACTCAGCAACCAGTATCCCGGTGACTTGAAAGCCCTCGCTATGGGCCAGGATTGCCGCGTTCTGGAGATGACCACAAACCGGGTGGTCCGATCGCATTGCGGCGGGATCATACTCCTGTGAATGGAATCGCGATCCCAGTGAGACGGCGATAATCCCACTACAGCCATCAGGAACATGGTATAGGTGCGACACGTCGATAAACGGCTCCCGCAGGAGGGGGCCGAGCCCACGCAACGGATTTGCGCCAGACCGACTGATGCCATCGCTGACGAAGGCCCATTTCCTACCGTCCGGGAAGCGGGCCACGTCGAACACAACCACATGCGCCTCAGGCAGCGTTTCCTTCAGTTGACGGAATGACACGAGCATCTTTTCGGATTGGTCCGGCTTGAACTGGACAAATTGGACCGCTTCAGGCGGCCTTACGTCCATGGCCTCCGCAGCGGTGGAGAAGTCAGGGGTCCAGACCCAGATGGTGGAGGCCCGGTTCATCCGGCCAGGCGATACCCGAATTGAATGATAGCTGAGACGAGCCAACGATCAATCAGGTACAATCCGACCAAGACGATCAGGGGTGTGAAGTCCAAGCTACCGGCTACCGTAGGAATCACATTGCGAATGGGCCGGTAGATTGCGTCCGTGAGCACATAGAAGCTGTGAGTCAAGCGGTTCAGGGGCAATCGGATTCCGGTCCAGGAAAGTACGACTTGAAGAATAATCAACATTTCGAGGATCTGAATGAGCAGCCGGATAAGCCGCCCCAGTAAGACGATCAGATCACTCACGGCGTACATCCCAATCGTTGATGCTGGCTGCCAATCCATCGATCTGAAACAGATAATCCGCAGGTGTACGTGTGTACATTCATATCCTCATAGATAAGCGGATAGAAGGTGTCATAGCGCTGACCGAATTGCAACACTAATCTATCGCGCCCACAAGGTGGAACATATCCTGGTTATCAGGACGGGTGGATTGCCGGCAAGTGCACCAGAAAGAAGCTTGATTTCTACACCCAAGAAAGTAGTATTTTTCAATATGACGTGTTCGCTGGTTATCTTGATTCTGTTGACGACCCTGGCCGCACCTCTTGGAGGCCAGGTCCACCGAGACACGTACACACTTGGGAAGCGGAACGACGGGCATTATCACGTTTGGGTATACTTCAAGCGGAAGCACGACAGGCCTTATGCTAACAAGGGTCAGGAACACCTTAGCCCCCGGGCACGGATCCGCAGGGCGACACGAGGAAGCCTGAGCCCCGAACAAGTGCAGTTGCTGGATCGGCCGGTCTCGTCCCTTTACCTTGAAGAAGTTGCGGCGACCGGTGCCACGCTTCGCCGAGTAAGCCGATGGCTGAACGCTGCAAGTTGTCGAGTCACGCGGGACCAATTACAGGCAATCTCACGCCTTGACTGTGTGGAACGTGTACTACCGGTCCGGCGAATGGAGACCAAGCCGCTACCCGACCACAAGGGGAAAAATGCTTTCACGCACCCGTATCTGGCGAAAACGCAACTGGACTATGGCCCGAGCGAAGGCCAGCTAGCCCTGATGAATGTCCCCGCAGTGCATGAGCTAGGCTATTCCGGAAGAGGGATCACCGTTCTGATGCTTGACACAGGGTACTACAAAGATCACGAATCACTCCAGACGGAGCGTATTCTAGCGGAATATGATTTTCTGTTTAACGATGAGGAAACCCAAAACGAAGACTACCGGGACTCGACCTTGCTCGAGCAAAGATACAGCCAGCACAACCACGGCACCCATACCATGAGCGCCTTGGGCGGCTATCAGCCCGGCAAACTGATCGGTCCGGCTTACGAATGCAGCTTTCTACTGGCCAAAACCGAGTCGGTACCGGGTGAATTCCCGGGAGAAGAGGACAACTATGTGGCCGGACTGGAGTGGGGTGAGGCACAAGGGGCCGATATCGTCTCCAGCTCGCTGGGGTATCTGGACTGGTACACATACGACTCACTGGATGGGCAAACGGCGGTAACCACCCAAGCCGTTCGATGGGCTACAAGGCTAGGTATGCTGGTAGTGACCTCGGCCGGCAATGAACGAACCAATTCTGCCTGGGGAGGCTATATAATCGCTCCTGCAGACGCAGACAGTATCATCGCTGTGGGGGCCGTTGATGCCTACGGACACCTAGCAGGTTTTTCCAGCCATGGGCCCACCTTTGATGACCGGATCAAGCCTGAAGTAGTGGCACAGGGAATGAGTGTTATGTCGGCATCCTCCGCCGGGCCATCTGCCTACGCGACAGGCAGTGGTACATCCATGAGTGCACCGCTGGTAGCCGGCAGCACTGCGCTGCTGCTCCAAGCTCATCCGAGCTGGGGACCCATGGATGTTCGTCAGGCGATCCTGTCCACAGCCAGCCAAGCCAGCCAACCGAACAACGATTTCGGGTGGGGTATACCGGACATACTCGCCGCCCTACAGTACGATCCAAACCATGCATCTGTCGAACCGCAGATGCTAATCGAGGAGGCCTATCCCAATCCCTTTATTACCTCCGGGCGGCACACCAACTTTGTTCTACGCTGGACGACGGCAACCGTCGCTACCCCCAAGATAGACGTATACAACCTGCTGGGGGAGCACATTCTGAATCTTTATTCACCGGCGGACGCACCCGTGGGAAGAGGAGTGATCAGTTGGCAGGGCCGAGACGCTCGCGGCCGACTGGTCCCAAGCGGTGTTTACTTCATTAGACTGGTTGTGAACGACCAGTCCATCGCGCGACGGGTAATCGTGACACGATAAGTCCGGGCAACAAGAAAATCAGCAAGGAGCACAACATGGGCGAAAAGACAATTTACGAGCTGGAGGTTGTGCCCAACCGATACAAAGACCGCGACTATACCGTTACCATTTCCATACCCGAATTCACCTGTGTTTGTCCACGGACCGGACTCCCCGACTTCGGGACCATCACCATAAATTATGTTCCTGACAAGCACATCATCGAGCTGAAATCGCTGAAATACTACATACTGAACTATCGCGAACGGGGCATTTTTCACGAGGAGGTGACCAACCTGATCATGGACGATGTGAAAGCGGCGGCGAAGCCACGCAGCATTGAGGTCATCGGGGATTTTCATCCTCGGGGCGGTATAAAAACCGTGGTGACGGCGCGGTGGCCGGAGTGATTATAGAGGGTATTCACCCGATCTGAGACCCAAGAGCACGCCTTATGAATCCCCTGAAATACCTCCTTTGTTTTACACAGGAGCCAACCTAAATTCGGTGGCTTTTCAAGTAGCGATCAGGACATGAAAGTTAGAATCAGAATCAGTAACCGTAAGCGGAAGAACAAGCACGGCTTCCGGGCCCGCAAGAGCACCAATTATGGTCGGGCAATTCTTGCACGCCGCCGCAGCAAAGGGCGTAAAGTCCTCTCTGCTTGACTCCCCTTGAGCCCCAAATTCACTCGAGATCATCGACTCACCCGCAGAGAGGAGTTTGAGCATGTATTTTCACGCGGCCGGAGAATAAAGCATGAGGGTATCACGGCCTGGCTACTGCCATCAGCATCTCCACGAATCGGCTGCGCCGTCTCCCGACGTTATGGCCGTCCAGTACACAGAAACAAGTTCAAGCGAAGAGTGCGAGCGGCGTTCAGACAGCATTTGGACCAGCTACCACCAAACGACATCGTAATCACTGCCACATCGACGAGAGGATGGATCACATATCCACAGATAGAGAGTCTATTTCATCAACTGATTAACGATGCTACTTAGTCCCATTAGAACAGTGCCGGTCAAGGTCCTGACCCTTCTTATCTGGAGCTACCGATATACGATCGCCCTGCTCTTTCCCCCATCCTGTCGCTACACGCCTACATGCTCACAGTATGCGATCGAAGCATTAAATAAGTACGGCGTGATCACTGGTCTCTTCAAGACTGGCAAGCGTGTGCTCAGGTGTCACCCGTTTTCAACCCACAGCAGTTATGATCCGGCATAGCCATGACTGATTCAAGACGCGCGATCATAGCTTTCATACTTATCGCCGGTGTCCTGCTGCTCACGCCCAAGTATATCCGCTGGCTGACACCGGAACCAGAACGGCCTATGGCTCCCAGCGAGGAGGTTGTGCCTCGACCAGACACCTTGCCAACCAAGGAAGCCGACGAGGTCCCAACCCAAGCCGAGTACAAGCCAGAGCCCCGTTTATTAGCACCGGCAGTGCCCGTC
>CP070656.1:368813-371926 GCA_020355065.1 Fidelibacterota bacterium
CAGGGCCAGGCGCTGTTGCTGCCCCCCGCTGAGCTGTGGCGCCGGCCGGTCCTCCAGGCCATTCAGTTGCACTGTAGCCAGTGCTTTCTCCACCTTCTGGCGGATTTGTTCCCTAGAGAAGCGCCTCTTGCCCACCTGCAAGGGGAAAACTACGTTGTCAAAGACGGTCATGTGGGGCCAGATGGCGTAAGACTGAAAGACCATGCCGATGCCTCGCTGGTGAGGTGGGACGAAAATGCCGTCTCGGGCCGATGACACCACCCGCTCGCCGATCCAGATGACGCCGTCGTCGGGCTTCTCCAGCCCGGCCAGGCAGCGCAGGGTGGTGGTCTTGCCACAGCCCGATGGCCCCAGCAGAGTGAAGAAGCGCCCCTCGGGCACCTCGAAACCGATCCCATCCACAGCTCGCACTTCCGAGCCGCGTTCGCCGCGAAACCACTTCAACAGACCAGTGACCTTAACCATGATGATTCTCCATTCTACTCCCGCACGCCGAAACGGCTGCCAAGTCCATAGGCGATCACCACCAGTAGAATCAGGCCCGTAATCATCAGCACGCTCAGCGCAGCCACAATGGTGAACTGGCCCCCATCCCACAGGTCGAAGATGAGCACAGAAAGGATCAGGCTGCGGCTGCTATACAGTAGGATCGAGCTGGACAGCTCCCGCATGGAGACGATGACCACGTAGATCCAACCCGCTACCAGCCCTGGCCGGAGCAAAGGCAAGATGATCCGGCCAAAAGTCTGCAACCACGAGGCACCTGAAATGTGGGCGGCCTCCTCCAGTTCAGCGTGGATCTGCACCATCGAAGAAGAAGCGGTGCGGATGCCGTAGGGCATGTAGCGGGTGATATAGGCCACCAGTAGGATCCACAGGGTGCCGTAGATAGGTATAGGCAGGGTCAGGTAGACCCAGATGAGGCTGACCCCCAGCACGATGCCGGGAAAGGTAATCGGCAGGAAGGTCACGGCATCAAGAAGGCTTCGTCCTGGTATGCGCGTGCGGACAGTGATCCAGGAGATGATCGAGGTGAGCAGCATGACGAGGGTGGCGCTGCCTATGGCCAACAGCAAGCTGTTGACGATGGCCGTGCGAGCCCGAGTCATGTTCAGCACGAAGATATAGTTGTCCAGAGTCAGCCGGGAGAGCGCCTTCACCGAGGGCACCGAGTAAAACGGGTTGAGCGACGTCCACAGCAGGATAAAGAGAGGAAGTCCAACCAGGAATAGAAAATACAGGATGAAAAAGGCGCCAGCGGCGTATCGCCAGCGTCCCAGATCAATGATGTGCGGGCGAAAGGCTTTGCCAGTGACCGTGGCGAACCGCTCGGCCCGAGCGGTCAGGCGGTTGTATAGGATGATGCCTGCTACACTGATGACCAGCAGGGTGGCGGCAAAGGCTCCGGCCAGCCCAAAGTTGCGGTCCAGCTTTATGGCCAGCCAGATACGAGAGGTAAAGACCTTGATGCCCCCTCGCAGGCCCAGGAGGGCCGGCACCTCGAAGGACTCTAGCCCTCGAATGAACATAATCAAGAACATAGAGGCAATAGCGGGAAGGAGCAGACGCAGAGTGATGCGACGCACGGTAGTCGGCACACTGCCCCCCGAAACCATGGCTGCCTCCTCCAGAGCTGGGTCCATGGAACGGACGGCAGCCGCCATGGTGACGAAGACCAGAGGCGACAGGTGCAACCCCTGCACCCAGATCATGGCTGGCAAGGAGTATACTTTGAAAAGCGGGTCGGACAGGCCGAGTATGCTCTGCAACAGGCTGTTCATGACCCCACTACGGGGACTGAGGAGAAGCACCCAGGCCATGGTGTGCAGGATGCCAGGGATGATCAGGGGCACCATGGCCAGGGCGGAGAAGAGGCTTTTGAAAGGCGTGTTGGTGCGCTCGATGGTCCAGGCCAGCATGGTGCCTAGCAACAGGGAAAAGACGCTAGATCCCAGAGCGTACAAGAGCGAGTTCAGGAGAAGCTGATAGGCCCCCGGATCGGTGTAGGCCTGACGGTAGTTCTCCAACGTTGGGGGACTGGCGGACTGCGGATCGCCCACCTTCAGGCTACCCCAGAGCAGGAAACCCAGGGGCACACCGGCCAGGTAGAGGACGATGAGCACGGCCCCCGCCAGGATAAACAATCGGGTATCGAAGTGGATACCGGTGCGCCGTATGAGCCGATGAGCACTGAACTGCATAGGTTTGGCCTCTCTCCTTAAAGTCAGGGAACCAGGGAATCGAGGGATCAGGGAATCGGGTTTCCTACTCCCTGGTTCTTGATTTCCCGATCCCTGATCCCCGATGCCTGATGCTTACTTTATGCCGAACATCTCGTACCAGGTCTCAGCGATCTCGTTGTATATATCCAGCACTTCCTCACCGGCGTAGTAAAAGTTGACGCCCTCAGTGAGTGCTGGTGGGTCTACCCCTACCCCCGGTCGAGACGGGATGCGCCCTATTTCGCCAATGACTGTCTGGCCCTCCTCAGACAGGAACCAGTCAATGAACAACTTGGCCGCATTGGGATGCGGGCCGTCCTTAGCTAAGGAGACCATGTGGTTGAAGGAGAAGACAGGGTCGGTCCTCACCCACTCGAGGGGTGCCTCCTTCTTCTTCAGCTTCTCCACCCGGTGGCTGTAGACGGTGGGCGTCACTTCGTACTCACCGGCCATCGTAAGCTCGGCCAATTCAGTGTGCCCTTTGACGATGCCGGGCTTTTGATTCTCGGCTAGCTTGGTCCAGAAGGCCATGGCCTCCTCCTCGCCCCAGGCCTCGATCATCAGAGCCATAAGGGCCACGTCATGCTGCTCCACTCCGACTTTGCCCTGCCATTTGGGGTCCAGCAGGTCTTCGTAGCCTTTGGGTGCTTCCTCGGGCTTGACGTGTTCTGTGTTATAGGCGATTACCACCGCGTTCACGCGGGAGACCGTCCACATGCCGTTGGGATCCGAGGCTCCCTCGGGATAGGCCGCAGCCTCAGGGGAGACGTACGGCGCTACCAGGCCCTCCTCAACAGCTTGGAAGATCTGCAGGTCGGCGCCCTCCAGCACGTCGGCGAAATGCTGGCCAGCCTTGGCCTCGGTGGAGGCTTTAGCCAGGATATCTTCGCC
>CP070656.1:372026-376748 GCA_020355065.1 Fidelibacterota bacterium
CTCGAAGGTGCGCAGGGGACGCTGCTGGATATCGATATCGGCACTTATCCCTTCGTGACCTCATCCCATCCGATTTCCGGCGGGATTACCACCGGACTGGGCTTGCCGGTGCAGAGCGTAGAGCGGCTGATCGGGATCTTCAAAGCCTACACCACCCGTGTCGGTGCGGGTCCCTTCCCCACCGAACTGTTCGATGAGGCTGGTGACCGGCTGCAGGTACAGGGTGCCGAATTCGGGGCCACCACCGGGCGCAAACGCCGCTGCGGCTGGTTCGATGCCGTAGCCGCCCGCTATTCCTGCCAGGTCAACGGCTTCACTGAACTGGCCCTGACTAAACTGGATGTTCTCGATCAGTTCGACAAGATCAAGGTGTGCACCGCCTATGAACTGGATGGCTCCCAACTGCCCGGTTTCTCAGCGGCGATCCACCAGCTCGAAGAGGTAACTCCCGTCTATAGCGAGCTTCTCGGCTGGCAAACCGAGACATCCGGCTTAAGATCCGCGGACACCCTCCCCACCGAGGCACGCCGTTACATCCGGCAGCTGGAGGAATTGCTGCAGGTCCCTATTACCCGGGTTTCGGTGGGTGCCGAGCGGAGCCAGATCCTCACCTTATGAGCCGCCGGCCGCCGGTCGGACTCGTCTTCGCCGCCATGTGCCTCATCTGGGGCTCAACTTTCGTAGCCCTGAAAACGGGCCTGGAGGGAACACCACCTCTCCTGGGTGTTTCCCTGCGACACCTGCTGGCGTCGCTGCTTCTGTTCCTGATCATCTTCTGGCGCAAGATGCCGATCCCGAAAGATCCCCTGGCCATCCGGCAATACATCACCGTGGGACTGCTGAACTTTTCACTCAGCTACTCGCTGACCTATTCGGGGACCCAATTCATCTATAGCAATATATCCTCGCTGCTGTGGTCTTCCATTCCCATCACGACGGCGGTAGTGGCCCATTTTGTCCTGCCCAGCGAGCGCCTGACTTTCATGAAGGGACTGGGGATCCTGATCGGCTTCGGTGGCGTCAGCCTGATCTTCATGGGCTACGGACTCGGGAAGAGCCAACACCTGCTGCTGGGGATGCTGCTGGTTATGGGAGCGGTTCTAGCGGCGACCTGGCCCAGCGTGTACCTTAAACACCGCCCGGCCCGGGCGAATCCCATCGTACTGAACGGTGTTACCACCGGGCTCGGTGGTGTGGTCACACTCAGCGTAAGCCTGCTGGTGGAATCACCGTCGCGCATGATCTGGAGTCCCCTCAATATCGGTATTATCGTTTATCTGGCCGTGTTCGGGACCGTCCTCGCTTGGATATTCTACTTCTACCTGCTCAATCACATTGAGGTGGTCAAGCTCTCCTTCGTGGGATTCATCGCGCCGATCATCGCCATGTTCATGGGTATGATCGTCCTCGGGGAGCTGCTGCCGCCGATCGTCTACCTGGGAGCCTTCCTGGTGCTGTTCGGGATCTTCCTCAGTGACGCCCGGCGCTTCCGGCAGGTCCTGTTCCGGAGGTCCGACCAGCCTGCCACGCAGCCGTGACCGTTTCGCTCCACCTTACCAGCAAGGGACCCACCGATCTCGCACTCTGCAACCAGCCCGTAACGGAGAATCAGTCCGACCGGACCGCTTTCGCCCACGGCACACTTTACCGGGTGGCGCGCATCCATGGAATACCGGTGACCATCCGGGCCAGCAGCACTAGCATGGATGAGATCGAATTCCGGGTTTCACCGGCGGGGGACGCTCCCCTTCCAGCCGAAGATACCATTGTCGCGGCTTTACATCGGAAATTCTCCCTCGATCTGGACCTGCCCGCCTTCTACCGGTTCGTGCAGGACATCCCTGCCCTGACCCAGCTGCCCAGTCGCCAGAAGGGACTGCGGCCGATCCTCAAGGACAGTCTTTTCGAGGCACTATCCCTGGCCATTATCGACCAGCAGGTCAATGTCGCTTTCGCGGCCACCCTGAAGCACCGCCTGCTGGAGGCCTACGGCCATCACTACCGGGTGGACGGTCAGGATATCTGGCTGTTCCCAACCGCCGTGGAGCTCGCCCGCCTCGATCCCCTGGCCCTGTATCCCCTGCAATTCACCCGCAACAAGAGCCGCTATATCATCGAACTGGCCCAGCGGTTCGTGGCGGAGCCGCACTGGGAGACACTGACCGGACCGGAGGAGGAGATCATCACCCAGCTGTGCACGCTGAGAGGGATTGGCCGCTGGACCGCGGAATACGCGGCCATGGTCGGGCTGGGTTTGGTGGACACCCTGCCCGCGGCTGATATCGGGCTGCTGCGAATGGTCCAGCGCGTGTATCACATGCCTGAACGGCCCTCGGAGCAGCAGGTGCGGGAGCTCGGGCAGGACTGGTCTCCCTGGCGTGGATTGGTTACATTTTACCTCTGGCATCAGGAAGATTCCGAGACCTAGGAGGTCGCCATGCTCACCTACGACCGTTACCGCACCCCCATCGGCAAACTGACCATTGTGAAAAGTGATCATGGAGTTTGTTATATCGGGCTCCCCTCTGTTGGACCGGAGCAGGTCCAAGCGTGGGCGCAGCGGTATTTTCCGGGTGAATCCCTGCGCATGACGCCGGCACCCTTTGAACAGGAACGGCGCGAGCTGCTGGAATACGTCCAGGGCTACCGCACGGAGTTCACTTTCCCCATCGATCATCGCAACACGCCCTTCTCACAACACGTATTAAAAGAGGTCAGTCAGGTGCCCTACGGTGGTACGGCCTCCTACGGCGAGATCGCCCAGCGCGTGGGACGGCCCCAGGCAGCCCGGGCTGTCGGCCGGGCGGTGGCCACAAACCCCCTCGCCTTGGTCATTCCCTGCCACCGGGTGGTCGGCACGGATGGCTCACTGACCGGCTACGGAGGCGGCCTCCGGCTTAAGAAGCATCTGCTCCGCATGGAAGCGCAGCGGTAATGAGCCGCAACCTGGATATCTTGATCCGCGATATGCGGGTGGTGACCCAGCTGCGCCGGGTGGCCGCGGTGCTCAACTGGGACCAGGAAACCTATATGCCGCCCGAGGGTGCCCAGGCCCGGGCGGATCAGATCTCGCTTGTCCTGAGCATGTCCCACGCCCGATTCACCGGCCCCGAGTTCCGGCGCAGCCTGGCCGAACTGGTGGACCTACCCTCCGGGAAGGTGCTGGAGGACGGACTGGCCCCAGAAGAGGTCCGGCTGCTGCAGATGGCCTGGCGGGATTGGCGCCGCGCGACAGCGCTGCCCGTGGAATTCGTGGGCGAGCTGGCCCGCCTGACCTCCGAATCCCAGCACGTATGGGAGCAGGCCCGCCGCGACAACGACTTCCACCTGCTGGCCCCCTACCTGGAAAAGATCATCGAGATGAAGCGGCAGGAAGCCGACTTCCTGGGCTACGATGACGTACCCTACGACGCCCTGCTGGAGGACTATGAACCGGGCATGACCACCGCCCAGTTGAAGACGCTGTTCGACGAACTGCGTCCGGTGCTGGTGGACCTGGTTACCCGGATCCAGAACGCGGATCGTCCCGGCCGCCGTGAATTGATTACGGCCGAGTTCAATGAGGTTAGGCAGTGGGAGTTCGGGATGCGGGTCCTCGGGGATATGGGCTACGACCTCTCCCGCGGCCGTCAGGACGTGTCGGAACACCCCTTCACCACCGACTTCCATCCTTCCGACGTACGGATCACCACCCGTCTGAACCGCCGCGACCTCACCCAGGGGCTTTTCAGTACAATACACGAGGGCGGCCACGCACTCTACGAGCAGGCGCTGAACGACAGGTATTTCGGGACGCCGCTCTGTGAGCCGATTTCCCTGGGCATTCACGAAAGCCAATCGCGGCTGTGGGAGAATTACGTGGGACGGAGCCGCCCCTTCTGGAAGCACTATTACCCCCAACTCCAGGAACACTTCCCCGAGCCGCTCAAGGGCGTAGCCCGGGACGATTTCTACGCGGCGATCAATACCGTGCGGCCCTCGCCGATCCGCGTGGAAGCCGACGAGGCGACCTACAACCTGCACATCATGCTGCGCTTCGAGCTGGAACAGGCCTTCATCAACGATCACGTGGCCGTGAAGGACCTGCCGGCCATGTGGAACGCGGGGACGGAAGAGTATCTGGGGATCACGCCGATCGATGACACCGAGGGTATTCTGCAGGACATCCACTGGAGTACGGGTGCTATCGGCTACTTTCCCACCTACACGCTGGGCAACCTGTACGGGCGCCAGTTCTACGAGGCCGCCTGTCGGCAGGTCAAGGGACTGGAGGACAAGATCGCGCAGGGCGACCTGAAGACGCTCCGGGAATGGCTGCGCAAGCACATCCACCAGGTGGGCCGGGCCAAGACCGCCGCCGAACTGGTGCAGGACATCACCGGCGGACCGCTATCCGCCGAGCCGTTCACGAGCTATCTGGAGGAGAAGTACGGGGAGCTGTACGGGATTTAGCAGCCTAGGGCTTCAGGGCAAGCACGAATGTGTATTCCAGGGTGTATTGATGCGCTGTGAAAATTCCGTAGGCCCCATCAACATTTGAAACTTCTGCCAGGTCTTCGATAGGCCATATATCATCCCAGGCCATTTCATCCAAGGTCCGATCCAGGTTGTGCCGTACACTTAATAATCGATCGTGAATAGTAACACACTCAAAATGGTTTCTAAACCATGTTGGCGACTCGACTGCCGTATAGATAATAATCGTGGAATCAGTCTGTTCGA
>CP070656.1:376848-386674 GCA_020355065.1 Fidelibacterota bacterium
CTCCTGATGATCAATACCATCTCGTATGGGAAGGAAGTCATCGTGAGCCGGGGGCAACAGGTGGAAATTGGCGGGTCTTTCCGCATGCCGGATGTCATCGGGAAGGCTCAGGCCCGGATGGTGGAGGTGGGAACCACCAACCGGACGCACCTATCGGACTACGAAGAGGCCATCACGGAGGAGACGGGGGCGCTGCTATTTGTCCATACGAGTAATTATCGCGTGCGGGGATTCACGACGAGTGTGGCTGTTCAAGATTTGGCTGCCCTGGCCCAAAAGCATAAGCTGCCGCTGCTGGTGGATCTGGGGAGTGGCAGCCTGAGTGATCAACCTGTTCCCGGGGTTGCCAGGGAGCCAAGTATAGCGAGTGTACTGCGAGCAGGTGCGGATGTGGTGAGTTTCAGCGGGGACAAGCTGCTTGGCGGCCCGCAGGCCGGACTTGTCGCGGGGCGAAATAAATGGCTCAAGCGACTGCATAAGAATCCTCTGTATCGCGCTTTAAGATGTGACAAGGTTACCCTGGCGCTGTTGGAGCAAATCCTGCGTACGTACGTAGACCCGAAGACCTACTCGTCGGAAAACCTCACTCTAGGATTATTAAACCGGGATCGAGCGGAGCTGCGCCGCCAAGCGGATAATATTCTGGATCGCCTCACCCCCCAGGCGCGCGAAGGAGCGGAGATCAGGATTGTGGAATCGGTGGTGGAGGCTGGCAGCGGGTCGCTCCCTCAGGTTGAGATCCCCAGCATTGCCCTGGCCATAGACAAGCCCGGGATGAGTCCTGACGAGTTGGCCGGACAGTTTCGACAGTGCCGTCACCCGGTGGTAGGGTATGTACGGCGTAGCCGATACTATATTGATCTGAAGGCGATTCCCCTGGAGAAGAGTGATCTCCTGGTTCAATCGATGGAAGAAGTGCTGGGTTCGGCCTCGGAAGCCGGAGATCAGGAAGGCGGATGAGCGACTCGGGTCAGGTTGTCATTGGCCTGGCGGGCCACATCGACCACGGGAAAACCGCGTTGGTGCAGGCCTTGACGGGCGTCGATACGGATACCCATGCCGAGGAGAAGCAGCGGGGGATGACGATCGACATCGGATTTGCCTTTCTGACCGATTCGATCACGCTGGTGGACGTGCCCGGGCACGATCGCTTTATCAAGAACATGGTTCGAGGGGTGGCGGGCATTCACATCGGCCTGCTGCTGGTGGCCGCCGATGACGGTGTCATGACCCAGACAAGGGAGCACCTGCACATTCTCAGCTATTTAGGGATCCCCAGGTTGTGCGTAGCGATTTCCAAGGTGGACCTAGTGGAGGCAGACTGGCTTGATCTGGTGGAGGATGATATCCGGAGTCTGTTATCGGGCACATCCTACGAGGGAAGTCCGATCATCCGTGTCTCGGCGATCACAAAGGAGGGAGTGGAAGACCTGCGGGAGGTATTAGAGCAAGAAGCTGCTCAGGCCTCACCCTGGGAGGATCGAGGCTTTTTCCGCCTGCCCATTGACCGTGTGTTCAGTCTCAAGGGATTTGGTACCATTGTGACGGGGACTGTGATCAGTGGCTCGCTGCAGCAGGGAGATACCGTGGAGTTACTTCCAGGGCGACAGGAGGTGAAGCTCCGGGGTATTCAGAGCCATGGGGGCAGCGTGGCCGGGGTCAGGCTTGGCGACCGGGCGGCGTTAAATATCACCAACCTCTCCGTACAGGAGCTGCGCCGCGGGGAACAGATTGCTACACCGGGAAGTGTGGCGACGCCCCGTTCGATAGCCGTTGACCTGCATCTACTAGCGGAGGCTCCATCCTTGCCTCATAACCATCCTGTGCGAGTGAATGTGGGTACGGCGGAAGTGATGGCCAGGATCAGACTTGTGGCCAAGGGGCCCATACGACCGGGAACTCGGGCGGGGGCTGTGCTGGATCTCCAAGATCCGGTACCGGTGATCCGAGGCGACCGGTTTATCCTGCGCAGTTTTTCCCCGGTCACAACGATCGGGGGCGGGATAATCCTTGATGTGGATTTACCCCGACGTTGGCGGGACGTGAAGCGCTGGACTACCCAGTTGGCGGCGGTATCTCCAGCAGATCAATTGTCATATCTCATTGAAGAGCAAGCAGGTGATCCGTTTACCCTGAAAACCCTAGCCGCCCGCTGGGGCTGGTCGGTGGAGAAGATGCGAAACCAGATCCCGCAGGAAGTGCTCCGCATCGGACGTGACGAAAATCCCTGGTTGATGACTCCTCCACAAGCGGAAGCTCTCACCGCCCGGATTCGGGAGGTGGTGGGAGCGTATCATCAATCACAGCCTTACAGCCGCGGAGCTAATCGCGAATATATCCGGCAGAAGGTCAATGGAGATGAACGCTTCCTGGAATCGTGGCTGAGGAAGCTGGTTGAACAACAACACCTGCAGGCGCAGGGGGAGATGTGGAGTTTACCCGATTTTGATATTCAGCTCTCCGACGCGGACGCGGACGGAATGGACAAGCTCGTGGCAACCGTTGAAGCACAGGGTTTTCAAACCGAGTATATCGAGGTGTTAGCTGAGCGGCTGGATATCCCGATGGAGCGGTTGACAACGCTGTGTGTGTTGGCCGAAAATCAGGGCAGATTGGTACGATTGAACCAGAGGATCATGATCCATACCCATACCATGGAGCGCCTGCTGGGTGCGGTGGAGCGGCATTTTCGGGAGCACCGGGAGTTGACCGTGGGCGATGTGAAGGACATGACCGGAACCACCCGGAAGTACACGGTTCCCCTGTTGGAATATCTGGACCGTACCGGCCATACCCTCCGGGTGGGTGACAAGCGGGTGAGACCGGATGGCTAAAGCCACGGCGGATCGGGACCAGGCGCGGAGCACCCCGCTCATGCGTCAATACCGGGAGGCGAAAAAGGCTTACCCGGATGCCATCATGCTGTTCCGGATGGGCGATTTTTACGAGACGTTCGAGGAGGACGCCAAGGTTACCTCCCAAGTTCTGGGCATTGCCCTGACCAAGCGATCCAATCAGGGGCGTTCCAAGAAGTCTGGACCGGCCACGGAAGTGCCCTTGGCCGGGTTTCCTCACCATGCCCTGGAGGCACATCTCCACAAGCTGCTGACCGCCGGTTACAAGGTTGCGGTGTGCGAACAGGTAGAGGATCCGAAGCTGGCCAAAGGCCTGGTGAAACGGAAGGTGGTGGAGGTTATAACGCCTGGCACTGCCCTGGCGGAGAAATTCCTTGAAAAGGGTGAGAACAACTTTCTGGCCAGTGTATGCCTGCAGAAGGATCAAGCCGGTCTGGCCCTGCTTGACCATTCGACGGGCGAGTTCTTTCTGGAAGAAGTATCCACAGATGTTCTGGCAGACCACCTGTGGCGCTATCAGCCGGCAGAGGTCCTGGTCCCGGAAGGTCATAAGGACGAGCTGCAGCAACTTCTAGGGCAGTCACGCACACTCATTACTACCTACCAGGACTGGATAGCCGAAGCGGATAACGGCTCCCACGAACTCAGGGAACATTTCGGGACCACTTCGCTCAAGGGTTTCGGCGTGGAGGAGTATCCTCTGGGGATCGGAGCGGCGGGAGCCATCGTGCATTACATACACCAGAACAGTCCTGGCCCGAAGTCGCATATTTCCAGCCTGCGAGCCCTCCAGGACGAGCACTACCTGGGTCTGGATAACTTTACCGTTCGGAATCTGGAGCTGTTTCAATCTCTGGCCACCCAGGGGACCCATGGGACCCTCATCAGCGTCTTGGACCAAACCCGTACGGCTGCCGGGTCCCGTCTTTTGAAGCAGTGGCTGAGGACGCCGCTTCGAGATCGGGATTCCATCAACGAGCGCCTGGACAGGGTAGAGGAGCTGGTGGGAGACAGCCGACTCAGAGAAGATCTGCAGAGTATGGTCCAGGGCAGCAGCGATATGGAGCGCATCCTGGGGCGTCTGGCCACCCGGCGGGCGTCTCCGAGAGATGTAGCCAATCTGGCCAACAGCCTGGAGATCATCGGCGGTATTTGCGAGTGCATCCAGGCGGGGAAGGTCAAGGCGGTTGGGCGCCTCAAGGATCGTTTTCATCCCACCCAGGATCTGGTGGACTTGATCCGCTCAGCCCTGGTCGAGGATCCCCCTATCAATATGGCTAAGGGGGATTATATCCGGGAAACGTACCACGCCGAGCTGGACGAGCTGCGGAACCTGGCACGCAGCGGGAAATCGTGGATTGCCAATTTACAAGAGACGGAAAGGCAGCGGACCGGTATACCGAGTTTGAAGGTGGGTTACAATAATGTTTTCGGGTATTACCTGGAAGTCACCAAGACACATCAGGAGAAAGTCCCGGCGGATTATATCCGCAAGCAGACCTTAGTGAATGCGGAACGGTATGTCACTCCGGAATTAAAGGAGTATGAAGAGAAGGTTCTCTCGGCAGAGGATAAGATTCTGGCGCTGGTGAGGGAGCTTTTTGACCAGCTGCAGGAACAGGTTCTGACCCATGCCAGAGAGATTCAGGAGAACGCCCGGCTGCTGGCCACGCTGGATATTTCCCTGGCCCTTGCGGAGGTCGCGGTACGAAATCGTTACACGAAACCAATCCTGGTTGAAGAGCCGATACTGAGTTTGCGTGATTCCCGCCATCCGGTGGTTGAGATCCTGCTGCCGGTTGGGGAGCGATTTACCCCGAACAGCCTGGAGATGGATCCGGAGAAGAGCCAGATTCATGTAATCACCGGACCCAATATGGCGGGCAAAAGTACGTACTTGCGGCAGGTGGGGCTGGTGGTGGTGATGGCCCAGATGGGCTCCTTTGTCCCGGCGGAGGAGGCCCGCATCGGGATCGTGGATCGTGTGTTCACCCGGGTGGGCGCCAGTGACAATCTGGCGGGGGGAGAGAGCACCTTTCTGGTGGAGATGGTGGAGACAGCCCGGATCCTACATAATGCCACGGGGCGCAGTCTGGTTTTGCTGGATGAAATCGGGCGCGGGACATCCACGTACGATGGGCTTTCGATTGCGTGGGCGGTGATCGAGTACCTCCATCAGGATCAGGAGGTATCCGCCAAGACGCTGTTCGCCACGCATTATCACGAGCTCGTATCGCTGGCTGAGGTCTTGCCCAGAGTTGAGAATTTCAATGTAGCTGTGCGCGAACATGGCAAGGAGGTGGTATTCCTGCGCCGGATCGTACCGGGTGGAACTGACCGCAGTTACGGTATTCATGTGGCCCAGATGGCCGGTCTTCCTCAGCCGGTGATTCGCAGGGCCGGTGAGATATTAACTTCGCTCACCGAACGAGCCGAGGGGACCACAACGATCGAGCTGCGTTCCGAACCGAGTACGCAGACCGAACTTTTCGCCGCCCAGGAACAAGCGCTGCGTGACGACTTTAAACAAGTCGACGTGGATGCCATGACGCCCATCGATGCGCTGAATTTGTTAGACAAGCTCAAGAAGAAGCACGGTTTGTGATGCCTATTGCCCGACTCATCCTGCTCAGCCTGATTCCTCTCGTGCTGAATGCACAGGCGAAATATGCCGGCGAGTTGTTCGAGCTCCCCGGGGATGCCCGAAGTGTGGCCATGGGAGGTACGGGTGTGAGCAGCACCCATCAGGCGGCCACCGGTTTTTTCAATCCGGCGCTGGTAGCGCAACCCATCCTACCCAGCCTCATGCTGGCTCACAGGGAGCAATTTGGCGGTGTGGTGAGCGCGGACCTGGCCGCTATCAGCTTCGGCCATTCCTCTACCCTGGCATTTCAGTTGGGATTGTTGCGTCGGGGCGTGGATGATATTCCGGATACCCGCAAGGCATTGGATGACCACGATGGTGATGGCGAGTTGGATGATGATGAGCGGCTCCTGCTTGACAAAATCGGTTCTTTCAACCAACGGGAGTGGGGAATCCTGCTCTCGATGGCTCGCAGGGACCAGATCGGTTGGCAATGGGGAGCCAGCGTCAAGCTATTAGGACACTGGCTAGCTGATGAGCTGGGATTGGGCATGGGTTTTGATCTGGGAGTATGGCGTGAGCTGGGGCATGCGCTGTCACTCGGTCTGATGATACAGGACATCACTACGACTCAGGTGTACTGGAGTACGGGACGTTGGGCTACCACAGCGCCCAGAATCACGAGTGGGATTCGTGGGGACTTCATCCTGCCCCTGGTCAGGCGGAGGGTGGCCATAGAGGGTGAACTTACGACCCGTCTGGATGGCCGACGCCTGGAGCAGAGTTTCGGTCTCGGTCAGCTGAGTTTCCTGCACCGGTTGGGATTGGAGCTTGCGCTGAATGAGAACCTTAGAATCCGGGCCGGGACCACCACAGTTTACCCCTTCTCACTGGGTGTTGGCCTGGGCTTTTCCTCGTTTGCTGTTGACTATGCCTATATCAATGATACCAGTGCACAGGTGTTCGAGCCCACCCATCAGATTACCCTCACACTATATCTTGAAGCCCTTCGTGCGTTTCTTGGAAACCAGTGATGTATGGCACCAATCGGCGTGGGGGAAAATCCTGGTTGTCTCTATCTGCTAAGAATTTAACGGTTTAGTGTTAAGCTACCGTTGATTCTCCTGTGATAGCATGTTAGTTTCAGGCTCCATAATTTGGATGATAACGTGATCAAGAGCATGACAGGATACGGGCAGAGCCAGCTTTCCCGAGAGGGAGTAACACTCACTACGGATATTCACTGCCTGAACAGCCGGTTCTTTGACCTGACCGCCCGGCTGCCACGAGCCCTGCAGAAATGGGAGCCGCAGGTGCGTCAGGAAGCACAGGGGGTTCTCAGGCGAGGCAAGGTAAGTGTAAACGTCACGGTGGGTCTTGATGAGGATGCTGGTCCGCCTGTGTATGTCAATCGTTCGCGCTTACAGCTCTACCAGGATCTGTTCAAACAGATACAGGACGAATTAGGCTTGCCGGAGGGGGCGTCACTCGCGCATTATACCGCTATAGATGATGTCTTCATCGTTGAGGAGCCGGAGCACGACAGCCTTTTCCAGGAGCTGCTCTTTGAGTCCGTAGGGGAAGCCTTGTCGGGATTGAATGCCATGCGGGAAGCGGAAGGGGCTAATCTGGCTGCTGATCTCCAGGTCCGCATAAGCCAGATCATAGAAGAGATAATGTCGATCGAGCAGCTGGCGGAGGACCGCCGTTCGGGGGATTTTGAACGTTATCGCAGCCGGATTCAGGAACTGGTGGAAGGCATACCACTTGATGAATCCCGACTACTGCAAGAAGCGGCTATTCTGGCGGACAAGCGGGACATTACCGAGGAATGTACCCGTATCAAGAGCCATCTGGACCTCTTTCGGGCGTATACTGAGGGGGAGAAGGATTCGGGGAAGCGGTTGGGATTTCTGCTGCAGGAGATGGGGCGTGAGGTGAACACTTTAGGAGCGAAGACCGACCACATCGACATTAGCCATACGGTGGTCCGGATCAAGGATCAGCTGGAAAAGATACGCGAACAGGTGCAAAACATCCTATGAGCCGCGGTCATCTGGTGGTGATAAGTGCACCTTCAGGAGCAGGGAAGACGACCATCTGCCGTCAGCTGCAAGCTGCGCATCCTGATTGGCAGTTCTCCGTGTCCGCTACGACCCGGCCTCGCAGGGAGCATGAGACCGACGGTAAGGATTATATATTCCTCAGCGAGGAGGAGTTTGATCGCTACTTAGCAGCGGGGGAACTGATCGAGTGGGAGAGCATTTATGGACACCGGTATGGGACCCTACGTTCGATCCTGATCAAGGCTCTGAAAGCAGGCCAGGCCCTGTTATTGGATGTGGACGTTAAG
Organism: Fidelibacterota bacterium; assembly: GCA_020355065.1. Classification (GTDB taxonomy): domain Bacteria; phylum Fidelibacterota; class Marinisomatia; order SCGC-AAA003-L08; family TS1B11. The sequence goes on from CP070656.1 coordinate 384,641, forward strand.
GGCGGTGTGAACGTTAAGGCTCAATTCCCGGAGGATACGACCGCGATTTTCATCGATCCCCCGGATATGGAGATACTTATTCAGCGTCTTAAGGAACGCGGAACCGAGAATCCGGCCACGCTGGAGAAGCGACTGGCACGGATTCCTGAAGAGATGCCATATAAGAAGGAGTACGACCACGTAGTCGTGAATGACGACCTGGACCGGGCCGTCAAGGAAATTGAATCGATAATCATGGAGGTGAAATGAAACTGGAGACATTGTCATTCCAAGAAATTCTCGGTCACACGCCGGATGTGTTTGAAGCGGTGGTGGTGGCAGGACAGAGGGCACGTCAGATCAATGCCCGCCGGGCGGCGGAGCGCGTGGACTTCACGGAGGAATATCCAGAGGAAGACTACCTGCCAGTCGAGCCGATCGATGAGGATGATTACATCGAAGAGGATAAATCCACTGTACTCGCTATGGAGGACTTTCTGGGTGAACGTCTGGAATGGCGATTTGTAGAAGATGAAGGTGAGGATGCTACGGAAGCATCGCAGGGGTAGGGACCAGCAAATTGCCTGATTCAGCGGAGCAAGCGGTTCGCTATTTTCGCCGTCACCAGCAGCTATACGGCGACCAACTTATTCTCGGTGAACCGCTGGAGTCCAGTGAGGTTTCCGGTGATAAGAAAGCCGTTGTAGACCGACCGGTTACTCTCGCGGAGTATGAAGAAGAAATCTGCCACTGCCAGAAATGCCCGTTGGGAGCTACAAGGACCAAGTTCGTATTCGGGGTAGGCAGTCCCGCGGCGGACCTGGTTTTTGTGGGAGAAGCCCCGGGCTTTGAAGAGGACCGTCAGGGTGAGCCGTTCGTTGGCCGAGCCGGAAAGTTACTGGACAAGATCCTGGCAGCCATCGAGCTGACGCGCCAGGATGTGTATATCTGCAACATCCTCAAGTGCCGTCCTCCGGACAACCGGGATCCGCTGGCTGCCGAGGTGGAGCAGTGTTTGCCGCACCTGAAGGAGCAGTTCCGGATCATACAGCCCAAGTTGATCGTAGCATTGGGCCGGGTGGCGGCCAAGACCTTACTGGGTGTGGAGGACAGTCTGAAGCACATGCGTCAGCAAGTCTATACTTACGAAGGTGTGGAAATGCGTGTGACATACCACACGGCGGCCCTTCTGCGCAATCCCCGTTTGAAAGCCCCGGCCTGGGAGGACTTCCAGACCATTCGGGATCGCTACCGGGAGTTGGCGGGTTTGCCACCCTGGCAAAAGCCAGAGGGGCCTGCGTCGGCTGGTTGATGAGTCATGGGTAGGAGAGGGTAATGGCCAAGAAGGGAGACGGCGAGCTTCAAGTTCCGCCACAGAACCTGGAAGCGGAACAGGCTGTTCTGGGTGCCATCCTCATGGACGCCAAAGCTCTGGATCGGGTCATGCCATTATTAGCCCCGAATGCTTTCTATAAAGAAGCCCATAACCGTATCTACGCGGCCATGCTGGAGCTGCAGAACGTAGGCGATCCTGTAGATACGGTTACCTTGACCAATAAGTTGGCCAAGGATGGGATTCTGGAGCAAGTGGGTGGAGCCTATTACATCACCGGTCTGGTAGACGCCCTGCCCTCGGCGGCCAATGTGGAGAATTATGCCCTGATCGTCCGTGAAAAACACGTACTCCGCGAGGTTGTGGAAACGGGTAATGAATTGGTTGCCGCGGCTTACAAAGGGGAGTTGGAGCCTGACGAGCTGCTGGATGGCGCGGAGCACAAGCTATTCGATCTACAGCGCCGGGCGGGCGGAGCCAAGGTGGTAAGTATTGAGCCCATTCTCCACGACAGCTTGACCAAGCTGGATAAGCAGCACCATGACCGGAAGCACGGGTATACGGGTCTGCCCTCTGGTTTTCCTGATCTTGATGATAGAACGGACGGTTTTCAGCCCTCTGATCTCGTCATCCTGTCTGGACGACCATCCATGGTCAAGACGGCATTTGCGCTTGGGATTGCACGGAACACAGCGAAGATGTATGGCCACAAAGTGGGTTTC
>CP070656.1:386774-392895 GCA_020355065.1 Fidelibacterota bacterium
CAAATACCTACCGAAGAGGAACTGGGGCAGATGGCAGGCCTGGCCCGGGCCACTGTGCGGCAGGCTATCGGGAACCTGGTGAACATGGACATCCTTTATCGGAAGAAGCGGCTCGGTACTTACGTTCAGGATCGGAGAGTAGACCCCGAGAAGCGCACCATCATCGGTATCTGCATCCCGGATATCCGGCATGGATATGCACCGGAACTGGCGCGCGGGGCGGAAGATGAAGCCGCCCTGCACAAACACAGTCTGATCCTCTGCAATACGGATGATTCTTACGTAAAGGCAGAGCATCATGCTGATCGGCTGATTGAACATGCGGTCAGCGGTGTCGTCTTCATCCCCACCGCAGCATCGGATGAACGAAATCGCCTGATCGTCGAGAAGTTCACCCGGCGCAATATCCCGGTCGTACTGGCCGACCGCACCATCCCCAATATGGATATCGACTACGTGACCACCGACAATTTCGAAGGGGGACGTGCCATTACCAATTATCTCATCGAGAAAGGCCACCGCCGGATTGCCATAGTACTGAGCACGTTATTCAGCACGGAACGGGAGCGGCTGGAAGGTTACAAGACGGCTTTGACGGATCACCACATTCCCGTTGATTCTTCGATCATTATCACCGATTCCGGACCCTTTATCAAGGAGCGTTACCGGGAATTCGCCCGCCAGCTTCTCCAACGGAAGGATGATTTCACAGCTATATTCGCCGCCCACGACCGCATCGCATTGTTGTTCTACTCAGTGGCTCAGGAATTCAGAGTGTCCATCCCGGAAGATGTATCCATCGTTGGGTATGATGACCTCCCTTTTACCACCATCGCGCTGACCACGATGCACCAACCCATCTATGAGATGGGGCAGGAAAGTCTGCGCTTAATCATGGCTAAGATCAATGGAACCTTGAAAGCACCCCAGAAAATCGTGCTCAAATCACGTTTGATTGAACGTTCTTCAGTCATTCAACAATCAACCTGAATACACGAATCGTATAAATAAGAAGGAATCACCATTATGCGAGCTGTATGTCTGAACGCCGATTGGGACCCCAAGCCGGACTTCAAATTGGGTTCCAAGGATATAGAAGGGAAGCTGACCTATTTGGGCAGCAAGGTATGGCGTAATCCCCGTATCGAGATCATGGAGAAGGAAGTACCGGTTCCCGGTCCGGAGGAAGTGCTCATTGAAGTCAAAGCCTGCGGTATTTGCGGCAGTGATGTCCACATGCGGCAGAGCGATGACGATGGGTACATCTTCTATCCGGGCTTGACCGCCTTTCCGGCTACCTTGGGACACGAGTTTTCCGGTGTGGTGGTGGAAGCTGGTGAGGACGCCAGAAATAAGCGCACGGGAAAGAAATTCGAACCCGGTGAAGGAGTTTGCTCAGAAGAGATGATCTGGTGCGCCCAATGCAAACCCTGTGCGGATGGCTATCCCAACCATTGCGAACGCCTTGAAGAACTGGGCTTCTCTACCGATGGAGCCTATGCCAAATACGTCAAAGTGAATGCCCGCTACGTCTGGAGCATTGAGGGTTTGCGGGAACTATACGGTGAGGATCGGATGTATGAATTGGGTAGCCTGGTGGAGCCGACCTCGGTAGCCTACAACGCCGTCATCGAACGGGGCGGCGGAATCAGAGCAGGAGAAAATGTGGTCATTTTAGGTGGTGGACCTATCGGGGCGGCGGCCTGCGCGGTTCTCAGGCGGGCTGGAGCCTCGTCGGTGATCCTATCCGAACCTTCCAAATCCCGTCGCAAAATGGCTTTGGATATAGGCGCGACACACGCCATCGACCCAACGGAAGTGAACGCTGCCGAGGCGGTTTTGGATATTACCAATGGAGTAGGGGCTAAGATCATCCTCGAGGCCACGGGCTTGCCAAGCATTGTCTGGCCCGACGTGGAGCGGATCATCTGGGAAGGCAAGGCCATTAATACCACGGTCGTGGTGGTGGCTCGTGCGGATGACCACATCCCGTTGACCGGGGAAGTCCTCCAGGTGCGACGGGCCAACGTGGTCGGTTCCCAGGGACATTCCGGGCACGGCACATTCCCCAACGTGATCAGCTGCATGGCTACCGGTATGGATGTGTCACCCATGATCACCAAGCGGATCAGCCTCAACGAGGTGGAAGAGAACCTGGTGATGCTTCAGACCGATCGGAACGAAGTAAAGATCACGATTAAGGATTTTGATTAAAATCAACCATTACTGGAGACACCTACGATGAACGATTGGCTTACGACTGATCGCGAGGATCTACGCTTTGAAGATACATCGGTGGGCCGCTTGAAGAAGAAGATATGGGAGGCCACCGACCAAGAGGTTGAGAACGTCCTGAAGGATTATGGCATCCCTTCCACTTCGGAAATAACCAAACCGGGATCCTATATCCAAACGACCATACGACACAATGTGGTGGAGAACCGGAAGAAGAACGATATTGTCTTCCTTCCCATCGGTTGTACCGAGCAGCATGGGAGTCATACGGTGACTGCCATGGATACCTTCATGGTCACACAAATCCTGGAAGGTGTCCGTAGATATACCACCAAGCAGGGTGCCCCGGTGAACCTGGCATTGCCACCGCTGAATTATGGAGGCCACCCACATGATCATATAGGGATGCCAGGGACAATCCACTTGGAGGATGAGGTACTAAAGCGGCTACTGATCGATGTGATGGTGGGGCTTTGGAACGACGGGTTTCGCAAGATCGTAATGGTCAATAATCATGGTCACCTATGGCTCCTGGAAGCAGCGATCCAAGAGCTGCAGAAGACCTGGAACCTGCCAGGAATTTTCCGGGTGATCGACTGGCATAGAGCAGTCCGCGAATTCTTCCGGACCAAGGACCGGGGTGGTGACTGGGAGGACAATTTCTTCCATGCCGATGAGGCCGAAACCTCGGTGCTGCTGCTGCTCGCTCCTGAGTACATCGACATGAAATATGCCCAGGAAACGAAGGTGGAAGGCTATCTGCCTGACGGACATTTCGATAAAGCTGTCGATCCCTTTGCCCGGCCAAGCAAGTGGTCGGAATGGCAGGGCCACTTCCCCATCGAGGTAGCCTCGGTTCCCGAAGGTGTGGTTGGCCGTCCAACGATCGGCACCGCTCAGAAAGCGAAGCGGACGATCGCAGCTATTCTGTCCTACCTGACGCTGGTCAATGACGAGATTCTTGAGGCATTCCCACCGGGCAAGCTGCCCCCGATTGAAGAAACAACATTGAGAACAGAAGCCGAGATGGAGCCCTATCTGAAGGAGCCCTTCACCAAAGGTTGGCGTCCTATTTATGCCATTCCCAAGATGGGTCTATAGCTGTCTTGAAGCTCAGTATCGTTCTCTCGACGCAGCCGGCGTCGTTCAAGGCGATAGCGTACCAGGGTAATCTCAAGCGGAATATCGCCAATATTGCTCGTCTGGGCTACGATGGGGTCGAGCTGGCGGTGCGGGATCCCAAACTGCTGGACTTCGATATGCTTGAAGCCGCACTTATCAATAGTGAGTTGCCGGTTCCAGCCATCGGTACGGGCCAGGCATACGGAGAAGAAGGTCTATCCCTGACCAGCCGGGACGAGGGAATACGCAGCCGTGCCATCAAACGGGTCAGGTCCCATGCTGGCTTGGCCGCTCAGTTGGGTGCGGTGGTGATCATCGGACTTGTGCGAGGGAAATCGGAAGGTGGCAGGAAACCACAACAAACCCTCGACCAGTTGCTGGAGAGTCTACGGGAATGTGCCCGTACCAATCCCGGGGTGAAGTTCGCCATTGAACCGATCAACCGGTATGAGACCGACCTGGTCAACACCGTAGCCTCGGGCTTGGATTTGGTGAATCGGCTTGGTCTTGAGAATGTGGGACTCCTGCTGGACACCTTCCATATGAATATTGAGGAACCGGATATGCTGGCCAGTATCCGGCAGGCGCGGGAACGATTGTTCCATTTTCATGTGGCCGACTCAAACCGTTGGTACCCAGGTGCGGGACATATCGATTTCAAAGCGATCCTGGAGGTTCTGAACCAGATCGGCTATTCCGGATTTGTCTCGGCAGAAATTCTACCTCTGCCTGACCCAGCGACAGCGGCCGAAAAAACCATCGAGAATATGCGAGCATTGGTGGCCTGACACCGGGTATGCACTGTGACCGAACATAACGACATCGTTCTGAAGATGGAGCATATCCGGAAGGAATTTCCGGGGGTTGTAGCACTGGACGATGTCCACTTCGATCTCCGCCGGGGTGAGGTTCATGTTCTGCTAGGCGAGAACGGTGCCGGCAAGTCTACACTGGTAAAGATCCTCAGCGGAGCCTATCGCATGACCTCAGGGGAGATCCGGTTGAGCGGGGATCAAACGGATATTCACAATCCGCATCATGCCCAGGAACTGGGAATCAGTATCATCTACCAGGAATTCAACCTGGTTCCCCACCTGTCGGCGGCTGAGAATATTTTCCTCGGCCGTGAACGGATCCATACCACCGGTCTCATCGATCAGAAGCGCATCGTCTCAGAGGCGCATCGCGTTTTAGATGGACTGGGTGTCAAGATCGATGTCCGGCGTGCCGTGGGTGATCTGGGCGTTGCGCAGCAGCAGATGGTGGAGGTGGCTAAAGCGCTCTCCCAGGATGCACGCATCCTGATTATGGATGAGCCCACCTCCGCCTTGACTGAGTATGAGATCAAGGAACTCTTTGCCGCCATCCGGCAGCTGAAAGCGGAAGGTGTGGCCGTTATATACATATCCCACCGGTTGGAGGAGTTGTTTGAGATCGGTGACCGGGTTACAGTGCTGCGTGACGGGAAGTATGTGGGGACCTATGATATCGGGGACGTCAGCAAGTCGGAACTCATCACGATGATGGTGGACCGGGAATTGAAAGAGCATTTCCCCAAGGTGAAGGCTAAGCCGGGTGAAGAGGTTCTCAGAATCGAGAACCTCAGCACCAAGGAGGTCCTTCGTAACGTCAACCTCTCGCTACGGAGGGGGGAAGTACTGGGTGTCGCCGGATTGTTGGGATCCGGCCGGACCGAGTTGGCGAGGGCACTATTCGGTATTGACCGTGTTGACAGGGGCACGATAACTATTCGGGGCGGACCGCGTTCGATCAGGTCGCCGCGCCAGGCGATCAATCAAGGGATTGGCTTCTTAACGGAGGACAGGAAATCCCAGGGATTGATCATGGTACTTTCCCTGAAGGACAATATCTGCCTGCCCAGCGTGGACCAATTCTCCCGCTTTGGGTTCATGAACGGAAAGGCCGAAGCCCAAGCGGCTGAACAATCGATACAGGACTTGCGGATCAAGACACCCAGCATATCCCAGCAGGTCATGAATTTGAGCGGGGGCAATCAGCAGAAGGTCGTTATCAGCAAGTGGCTTTGTCGTCATGCTGATATACTGATTTTCGATGAGCCGACCCGCGGCATCGACGTGGGTTCGAAGGTGGAAATTTACCAGCTCATGAACAAGCTCACCGCCCGGGGAGCGGCCATCATCATGATCTCCTCCGAATTGCCGGAAATTCTCGGCATGAGCGACCGGATTGCCGTGATGAACAATGGCCGTATCGCCGGGGAATTCGCCGCCGGGGAAGCTACACAGGAGATCATCCTTCAGGCCGCGTTGGGGGTCACATGAGGAAGCTGCAGGATTTTCTGCTGCACTACGGCCGGCAATTCGGCACCCTGATTGGCCTGCTGGGGCTGATGCTGACACTCTGGATACTGACGCCCTACTTCCTCACGGTGTCCAACCTGTTGAACGTAGTCCAGCAGACCTCGATCAATGCCATCATTGCGGTGGGCATGACTTTCGTCATCATCAGTGCCGGGATCGATCTGTCCGTGGGATCCATCGTGGCGTTTTCCGGTGTGGTGCTTGCCAGCGTGATGCATACGGCCATACCGCTGCCGCTTGCGGTGGTGGTTTGTCTTGCGGTGGGTACCTTATGCGGCCTAACCAACGGTGTGCTCATCACTTATGGCAAACTGCCTCCATTCATTTCAACCCTGGGGATGATGTCTGTCGCACGCGGAGCCGCCCTGCTTTATACCGGCGGTAGACCCATCTCAGGCTTCGAGCCGGGTTTCCGCTTTCTG
>CP070656.1:392995-400495 GCA_020355065.1 Fidelibacterota bacterium
GCAGGTCGGCGATCCCCTGCGCAACTCCGATGGTAAAGGGATTCAGGAAGGCGCCGGCAAATCCCGCTCCCGCTCCAATGAAGGGAATCGCCACCCCGGTAACCGAATCATAGCCCAGCATCAGCGCCAAGGGAACGAATATCAGGATGAACGGAATGACCTCTTCGCTCATCCCGAAAATGGCACCGCCCATGGAAAAGAGAAGCATGAATACAGGTATGGTGAACAAGCGAACGAGTTGCGACCCTTTATGCGCCCGGGCAAGTGCCGTGATCCCGGAATCAATAGCCTTGGTCTGTTGGAAGATGCCGAATACACCTCCGATGAACAGCACAAAGCCAACGATAAGGGCCGCATCCACGAAGCCCCGGATGGGGGCCATGAATACGGCGCCGATGCCCTGCGGATGGCTGTCAACGTAGCGGAAGGTCTCCGGATCGACCACCTCGCGGCCTTCCACCGTGGTGGTGCTGTACTCGGCTCCCGGCAAAATCCACGTGAGGAGAGCCACCACCACGAGTAGGGAAGAAAGGATCAGGTAGGTATTAGGTGTCTTGAGCCACATTTTGGGCATCGATCAGCTACCTATGACTCGCCTGGAGTTCAGATCATACTTTTGACCCGAGCGCAGGACATGGGTGACAATTCCACTCGCGGACAGATTGCCCTGCGAATCCGTTGAGATCTGTTCAGCCCTGGAGGCATCGAGGACCATGACGGTACGTTCTCCGAGAACCTCAAAGGTATCATCCGGATTGACGATAATTGCCGTGGATTCATCGATGCCCACACCGACCAATTCAGGGTGCTCCAGGACCAGAGTGATGAGTCGGTTGTGCCGCTTACGGCGTAGGAAATGCTGGTCGATGATGGCCTTCTTGACCAGTCCGAAGCCCTCCCAGGTCTCGATATTCCCTTGCAGAATGGCACTGAATGCGTAGACCGTATCCTTGCTGATCAGTTCATCGCCGGTGATCATCACTTCACTCATGACGGCCGCTCCGGCACTGGTGCCGCTGATGACCCCTCCATCCTGGTAAATGGTTCGGATACGATCCAGGAATGCAGTTCCATGCAGCACCTGCTGGAGGCGTCCCTGCACACCGCCGGAGAAGAAAATGCCGGTTACCCCCTCCAATTTCTCCAGGTTAGTATCCTGATCGGCGGTTTCCTGGGTGAGGTTCACGAAGTCAACGTCTGTAACCCCATAGCTCACGAACTGATCACGCTGGTATTCCGCTGTGCCAACCGGGTCGGAACTGGCGTTCGGCACAATCAGGATGCGGGCACTATCTGCTCCTGCTAGCTGGACAATCTTCTGCATCATGTAGTCGGGACGATTCCCACCACCAATAATAACGAGGTGGCCCTGCGGGCTGGCATTCGACATGGGTGTGCAGGCGGCAAAAACCAGAGCCAACAAGCAAAGCAGTGGAAGCACAAGTGGCCTGACTGGGCGACCAGCCATCATGACACCAGGATTTGGGTGAGTGACCATAGAATTCTCATCACCTCATAAGATGTTATGGTTTTCTGACCAATCCATCGATGATCTGGGCACTATGGATAAAATCATCGATGAGAATAAACTCGTCGTTAGCGTGAGGATTCTGGGCTCCGATGCCAAGATTCATGGCCAGGATTCCCTTGGCATTCAATGAATTGGCATCGCTGCCGCCGGAAGATAGATGCGGTACCGGCTTTAGATCCGCAGTCTCGATGGCAGATACCAGCCTCTGATAGACCTCCTGGTCCGGCTGGATCAGATATGGTTTGAAATCCCATTGGGACTGGAAGTCAACTGTGGCCTTGAGGGTTGTCGCGGCAGCCTCGAACTGCTTCGCGATTGTATGCAGGGTCTCTTCCAAGTGTCCGAGATCCCGGCTGCGCACCTCACCCTTAAGGGTCACTTTTTCAGGCACCACGTTCACGGCCGAGCCGCCGGAGATCGAACCGATATTGACCAGGACATCTCCGTTGAGGCGGCCCAACTCCAGGTTGGCAAGGGCTTTTCCGGCTGCCCAGATCGCATTCACACCCTTCTCCGGTTCCAATCCTGCGTGTGCAGCTTTACCATTTACTTCCACCGCAAAACGTTGAGCACCGTAGGTGGCATGGATGAAATGACCGGGGCGAAGGGACGAATCGACGGCATAGCCCATTTTAATGGCCGGATCCAAGGCAAGGTGTCTGGATCCGCCCAGGGTTGTTTCCTCACAGACCGTGAACGCGACCGTGAAGTCGCGGTAGGAAGCAGGATTTCGGGCAGCCTTTTCTAGGGCACAGAGCAGAATGGCCACACCGGCCCGGTTGTCGGCCCCCAGGATGGTACTCCCATCGGAGCGGATGCGATCGGCTGTAACTACCGGCTTGAGATCCTCGGTAGGCCGGGCAGTGTCCATATGAGCCAGGAAAACCACTTCTCCACCGGTCCCAAAACGACAGATCACATTGCCGGCGTTACCACCAGTGGATTCTCGAGCATTGTCTTCATACACGGTGATATCAAGATCCGCCAAATAGTTCTGTATATAATCGGCGACGGGCTTCTCGGAACCTGAGGGGGCACTCAGGGCTGCTAATTCGAGAAAGCAATCGATCAGAGCTTGGTAGTCTTCAGAGGCCATACCTTTGTAACGACCGGACACCTAGTGAAATATTTATTACATAACAGCTTTTCGGTGAAAAGACCGTTTCAAGATAAAGTTGCACTATCAGCCTGTCAAGCATTATCTTGATATGGTCATCGGATTATCCTGCATGGGATTCAGGCTGAGCGACTACCTTATCAATCAATCTCCCCAAGTGCGAGTGCATCATGAATAAACAAGTATATTTTCCAGTGCTTATAATAATAGCGACCGTGACCTTCGTCATCGGTATTCCCGCGGCAGAATTACAAACAACTGCCGAGATCACCGGTTTTCAGGAGCTCACCCGGCATGGGGAATTGATGGAGTATCTCAGGGAAGTTACTGCCTCGTCGAAGCTGGTAAGCATGTCCAGCATGGGCACATCGGTGGAGGATCGCGATATCCCGGCATTATTCTTCACCCGTGACCGAACATTTGGAACCAAGAGAACCCAGAAACCGGTGGTGATGATCTTCTGCCAGCAGCATGGGAACGAACCCTCCGGTAAGGAGGCGGCCTTGATTCTCGCACGGGAGCTCCGTGATGCTCAAAAGCACTTTCTGCAGTCCATGGACATCATCCTCATTCCGCAAATGAATCCGGATGGTAGCGAGAAGGACGAACGGAGGAATGCGAATGATGAGGATCTCAATCGCAGCCATGTCGCTCTCATCGAGCCTGAGACAGCCGCAATACACCGCGTTTTCCGAGAATGGATGCCGGAGGTGACCCTAGATGTTCATGAATACAATGCCATCACGGAATCCTGGGTGGATTCAGGATACGTAAAGGATGCGGACGAGCAGCTCGGTGGGGTGACCAACGTGAACATCTCCACGGAAATCATGGCCTTTACCCGGGAGCGAATGATTCCAGCAGTTGGCGCCAAGCTGGAGGCTGCCGGCTACACCTTCCACCGGTATATCGTTGGCTCACCTTTCGAGGACGGTCGGCTTCGGTACAGCACGACCGCGATCAATGATGGCCGTCAGAGTCTGGGGATTTACAATACGTTTGCATTCATTCTGGAAGGAAAGCGATACGGGGACGTCACGAATCGGCTTCGGCGCAGGACCGAAGCCCAGTTGGCAGCCATGATTGCGTTCCTTGAAGTTGTAGCAGAGCACCAGAAATCCATTCTTGAGATCACCCGTGAAGCTCGCGAGCAGCTGCTTCGAGTTCCTTCGATGGACCCGGAGGACATGATCCATATCCAGATGGACTATTTCCCGGACTCGACCAGACCGTCCGTGAAATTTCCCATTTTCAATCTACATACCTGGAGACCAGAAATACGCGATCTCACTCCTTTCGAACCTCTGGTCATGCCCAAGAAGAGCATCTGGAAATCCCACGGGTATATCCTTGCCGGTGGGGATGAGAAGATTGTCAATCTACTATCCAGGCATATGGTTATTATGTTCAAGCTGAAGCAACCTATCGAAGTAAAGGTAGAAGGCTATCGTATCGTGAATTTTACGACCAGGCACGAGGAAGAGATGGAGATGGAGAACGTGGATGCTCACCCTTTCACCGAAACGAAAACCTTAGCGGCAGAAAGCATCATTATTCCCATCAATCAACCTGCCGGGAATCTGCTCCCGCTTATGCTTGAGCCTCACTCCTCATTCAGCATCGTGACGGAATACAGTGGCCGCAGGGATAATTTTTCTGAATATGTGCGCGTGGGTGAAGTATATCCCATTTATCGCCTGATGGAGCCTGTCGACCCGAATCTATTGGATCCGCTCTGGTAGAATTTAGCGGATTTGCAATCGGTTTTTCATCCGGAGGACAGAGTGCTACCTCCTATTCGATTTGACTGAAATCCCATATAAAGCCTACTAGGCTGTACTATGGCTATTTCTGTAAAATGTAGATAATTACATTTTATTGCATACTATTATAATCTCTCGACGAGACCACCAGGACTCAAAAAATCCGGTAGTCGATTGCCGGGCTAACGAGTGAGCAGGGCAAGTCGGGGTTTATCACATTTTAATGGAAGTCTTCGAGAAGAAGGCTACCGGAGCAGAGTACTCAACGTGTTGTTATGTATCATGCATTTTAGGGGATGTCCAGGGAATATTCACCCCGCTGCTCAGGAGGGGGGTCTGATGAGTCTACTGGTGAAGTTTGTTACATTCTTCGCAGACTTTGCCAATTGTCGTAACCAATTTCGATTTGCTGGAGAAATAATTCGAGGAAGGCCAATTAGAGCAATCGGGATGTGAGTGCCAGATGCTGGTGTCTTTCTTCCTGCGATAGGTAACTGACGGCACTGGATCCTTCACGAAGGCTGGATCGATCACTTCACCCTTTGTATGGTTCTTTAAGCTACTGCCTTTGCTTTTCGCCATTGAATCATCTTCTCTGAATACTCAGACTCGATACATCTGCAAAATATTAGTCTTTTCTGCATTTGTCAAATAAAAATAAGTAAACAGTAGTAGGCTATGGTTCCTTCACTCAAACAGTCAGGGTGGCAACTAGCGGCTAATGTCAGATAATAACCAGCAATATTCGAAACGATGGATACTCGCACTGCTTCAGCAGTACCCCCGTCTACGGCAGGACTCCCCTGTCCCTTACTGGATTATAGGCATCTTGATGGACTTGCTATACTCCGGCGTCACTTGCCGAGTGATGTAGATGCTGGAGTGGACTTCTCGGCCACCTGCAACACTGCCATCCCATTGGATCTGATGATGCCCCGGTTCCATGTAGCCGTCCATCAGTCTCGCTAACTCCCAGCCCGGGATGTCATACAAACTCCGTGAAACATCACTGCCCTTCGGCAGATCATACCTAATTTTGGACACCCGGAATCGGCTTATTACATTTTAACTGCAGTCGAAAATAGTTATTTTATGAGTGTCCTAACGAATAGGGACAGGTTATTGAAGATATATTTCTAGACACACACGTTAACCAGTCGCAGATCGTCTTATCTTATACTATATCAATACCGTTTATCACTGCAAGCGAGAAAAGGGAGATATCAATATGAGAAACCGGCAGGAAATGCGATTACTACTTTTAGGTCTATTACTCTTCCTCAGCTACTCAACGTCCTGCACTGACTTGTCCCATGATCAGGTAAAAGTGTGGGAGGAATCCCTGACCTTGCCTACCTATCCCCTGGGTGCGAACGAGATCCTACCAATCTTTTACCGGGGAAATGCCTACCAGGGTGCTACCCGTTCCGTTTATCCCTACCCTTTCATGGATGCTCTTGCCGATACCAAGGAAAGCAGAGCATATACCGCCCTCTACCTGGAGAATGCCTACATCAAGTTATGTGTACTACCAGAATTGGGTGGCCGGATCTTCTCGGCCGTGGACAAAACCAACGGCTATGACCTGTTCTATCGCCAGAGTGTGATCAAGCCCTGTCTCGTGGGGATGCTCGGGGCCTGGATCGCGGGCGGGGTCGAGTGGAACTTCCCTCATCACCACCGTGCCGCCACGTTCCTGCCCGTGGAATACTCGCTTCAAGAAAATCCGGATGGCAGCAAGACCATCTGGATCGGCGAACTGGAACTCCGTCACCGCATCACCTGGACGCTGGGATTGACCCTCTTCCCCGACAAATCAACCATTGAAGTCACCGTGAAGCTTTTCAATCAAACGCCATTTGTGAACTCCATGCTTTTCTGGACCAATGCCGCCGTCCACGCCAACGATGACTACCAGATCTTCTTCCCTCCCCGTACTCAATACGCCACTTTTCACGCCAAGAACGACTTTACCGAGTGGCCGATTTCCCACCAGGTGTACCGCGGTATCGATTTCTCTGACGGCGTGGATATCAGCCGCTATCGCAACTATAAGGCCGCCACCTCTTTCTTTGCCTGGAATTACGAGGATGATTTCGTTGCCGGCTATGACCACGGCAAGCAGGCCGGGATCGTTCACATCTCCAACCACCACATCGCGCCGGGCAAGAAGGTCTGGACCTGGGGCAAAGGCCTCCAGGGCCAGGCTTGGGAAAAGATCTACACCGAGCACGACGGTCCCTACATCGAGATCATGACCGGCGCCTATACCGACAACCAGCCGGACTACAGCTGGTTTCAGCCCTACGAGGTGCGCACCTTCAAGGAGTACTGGTATCCGTTGCGAGAACTGGGAGGTGTCAGAGAGGCCAATATCGATGCCAGCGTGAACCTGGAGCTCCTGCCTGACGGAAAGGTGTGGATCGGCATGAATACCTCAGCCCGGCACCGGGACGCGAAGGCGATCCTCAAAGCCGGAGACACCCTGTTACTGGATGAGGAGATCACCATCTCCCCTACCGCTCCCTTCACCAGGGAGGTTGTGCTACCCCCGGGAGTGGTGGAGACCGACCTCCGTGCATCCCTGCTGTCGGCTGAAGGGGAGGAGCTGGTCACCTACCAACCCATTACCCGTCCGGCGGCGCCCATGCCGGCCACCGTCCAGCCGCCCAAAAGCCCGGTTGAGGTGGAAACCGTAGAGGAACTCTGTCTCATCGGACAGAGGCTGGAGCAATTCCACCACTCGAGTCTGGATCCCACGTCCTATTATCAGGAAGCATTGAGCCGGGATCCGGCTAACAGCCGCGCGCACACAGCCTTGGGTATATACTATTGTCGGCGTGCCATGTACCCGGAGGCGGAGGTTCACTTGAATCGAGCTCTGGAGCAGTTGACGAAAGATTACACCAAGCCACGAAGTGGAGAAGCCACCTATTACCTGGGAGTCGCCCTGCGGGGGCAAGCCCGCTATGCAGAAGCCTTCGACGCTTACTATCAGGCGGTCTGGTCCCAGGACTATAAAGCTGCCGCCTGCTATGTACTGGCCGAATTGTCATGTCTACAGGGTGACTTTTCCGACGCCCTGGACC
>CP070656.1:400595-404789 GCA_020355065.1 Fidelibacterota bacterium
ATCTCCTCCTCCGGTCCGGTCAGTGTCTCCCAGTGCGGCTCCGCCACGAACCGCTGGGCCAGTTCGATGATATAGCGGCTCTTGTTGCGCGTGAATTGCAGGGGATACAGGGCCAGGGGATCGAGGCGGGCGAGCTCCTCGGTGGCTGGGAACAGCCAGAGATCCTGACCGTCTACCCGGTAATGATGGCCGTAGGCCTCCAGCAGGCGGTGCTTCAGGGTGGCCGCGAAAGCGACATTGACCTGCTGGTCGATGATGGCCAGGGATAGTGCTTCGAATAGGTTGTCCTTGAGGATCGGCCGCAGTCCCTGCTGGCGGCTAGGCAGCTGGGTCAGGGCAGGGATATCCTGCACGAACCGGTAGAAGGCGGGCAGGTCCAGATCAAGGGAGAATTTCCGGCGCAACGTAGCGGTGATGGCGTCCTTGGACGGGAGAGGAGCGTCCCCGGCGGGCGAGACCCGGAATTCGATCTCATCCCGGCTGCGGCTGCGGGCCCGGATGATCACCGGTATTCCATGGATGCGCGCCGCGCGGTACAGTGTGCTGTTGGTGAAAGCGGCCCGGTCGGACTGGTTCTCCGTTACGGGCTGGTTGCAGAGTGCGAGATTGGTGGGTCCCTTGCTGACCAGGTGTAGCGTAATACTCACGGCAGCGCGGCGGCCCGGTGGGATTTCCGGAAGAGGATCCGCCGGAAGCGCCGGGCGTCACTGAGGAAGATCCCGAACAGGACCAGGAAGGCGCCCAGGTAGACAATCGGCGGCAGCAATTCTCCGAGGACGATCATGCCCATGAACATGGCGATAATGGGTGCGATGAACCCCACGAAGGATAGCTTGACCACCTCAATGTGATTGACCAGGTAGAAGTAGGATACCCAGGCGAGGACGGTCCCGAACACCGCCAGGTAGGCGACGATACCGATATTGAGGGGACTCCAGACCATCCGCGACGGCGTTTCCACCAGGAAGCTCACCCCAAGCGTGACAAGGCCTCCGATGCCGGTAGAGACCCCATTCAGTACGATGGGATTTGCCCGGGCGGGACGGTGTTTCAGGTACACGCCGGGCCAGGTCCCCGCCAGCACCGCTCCCATGACCAGCAGCATCCCCAGCAGCAGGTGCTCGCTCTTCCCGAGTCCGTATCCTGTGAAGATCAGGGTGACGCCCCCGAAGCCGATCAGAATCCCCAGTCCCTTCATGAACGTCAGCCGCTCGCTAGGCAGGACGAAATGGGCGACCACCGCCGTGGTAATCGGCACGGAAGACCACAGCAGTGAGGATATGTTGCTGTAGATGAATTGGGTTCCCGAATAGGTCAGCGAGTAGCTAAGGGAGAAGTTCAGCAGCCCCACGGTAAGGTACTGCCGGATAGCCAGGGGATCTTTCGGGATCGGCATCTTGCGCCAGAAGATGATCAGGAACAGCAGCAGCGACGCCAGTAAATGTCTCAGGGATACACCCAGTAGAGGCGGAGTCCCCTCCAGGCCTACTTTCAGGGCTACGAAGGTTGAGCCCCAGATGAGGCACAAGGCGGCAAAAACGAGTCCGACCGGCGGCCGGCGGCTCATAAGGTAAGGATCTGGCTCCGCTCGGCCCCCACCGAAACCTGGGCGATGGGAACCTGCAGCAATTCCTCCAGCTGCTGGATGTAACGGCGTGCCTCGGCGGGCAGGGCTTCCGCTGACCGTAGATCGGATGTCTCGGTCTGCCAGCCGGGAAGCTCGATGTAAGCGGGAGTCACCTGGTCGAGCTGGTGGATCGCGGCGGAGAAACCGGGCAGCCGTGTGCTATTCAGTTCATAGGCCGTGCATACCTTGATCTTGTCGAACTGATCGAGGACGTCCAGTTTGGTCAGGGCCAGTTCAGTGAAGCCGTTGACCTGGCAGGAATAGCGAGCGGCCACGGCATCGAACCAGCCGCAGCGGCGTTTGCGCCCGGTGGTGGCCCCGAACTCGGCACCCTGCACCTGCAGCCGGTCACCGTCATCATCGAACAGTTCGGTGGGGAAGGGCCCCTCACCGACGCGGGTGGTGTAAGCCTTGAATATCCCGATCAGGCGCTCGACGCTCTGCACCGGGAGCCCCAGCCCGGTGGCAATGCCTCCGGAAATCGGGTGGGATGAAGTCACGAAGGGATAGGTGCCTACATCGATATCCAACAGGGTTCCCTGAGCACCTTCCAGGAGGATGTTCCGGTCCTCAGCGGCCGCCTGGTGCAGCGTGGTGATGGCGTCACCCAGCATGGGGACCAGACGCTGGGCTGCGCTGAGAAAAGGTTCCATCTCAGCCAGAACGGTTTGCTCCTCATCGGCCTGGACCTCGCCCTGCTGGATGCTCATGTTCAGGCGCTCCGTCAGGTACTCGCGCACCCGGTCGGCATCCATCAGGTCGACCGCCCGAATACCCAGGCGCCGGGCTTTATCCGCGTATGCCGGCCCGATTCCCCGCAGGGTGGTGCCGATCACGTGGCCGGTGGCGCGGTCCATAGCCTTGTGAATGGGTGTCACAATGTGGGCGGCATAACTGATCTGGATCCGGCCGTCCGTTTGAATGCCGTGATCGATCAGGGTATCCAGCTCTTCCGACAAGGCCACCGGATCCACAACCATGCCGTGACCCAGGATACAGGTGGTTTCGGGGTGCAAGATCCCGGAGGGAACCTGGTGGAGGATAATGGTCTCGTGGTCAATCTTAACGGTATGGCCGGCGTTGGCTCCGCCCTGATAGCGGGCCACCACCTCCATATCCTTACAGAGCAGGTCGACGATCTTGCCTTTACCCTCGTCGCCCCACTGTCCTCCTATGACGGCAGTAATTGGCATGGCTAGATGCTCATGTGTTGTGAATGTAACGGATGGGGTAAAGTGGAATCGGTGGAGACCACTTACTTACTGGTCCGGGCCTGGGCCCTGACTTCCAGAGCGGCCATCAGGGGACTGGCCACGTAGATGGAAGAGTACGTCCCGACCAGGACACCGATGATCAGGGCAAAAGCGAAGTATTTGATCACCTCGCCGCCGATCAGGTACAAGACCAGCACCACCACGAAAGTGGTTAATGAGGTGATGATGGTGCGGCTGAGGGTTTCGTTGATCGACCGGTTGACGGTATTGAAGAAGTCACCCTTGCGGAAGATCTTCACGTTCTCACGTATACGGTCGAAGACCACGATGGTGTCGTTGAGTGAGTAGCCCACAATGGTCAGGAATGCTCCGATGATCGCCAGGTCCAGCTCCAGGTTGAGCAGGGAGAAAACTCCCAGGGTGATGAGTACGTCGTGGGCCAGCGCCGCCACGGCTCCCAGTGCATAGTAGCGGTCGAAACGCAGCGAAATGTAGATGGGGATACCGAACAGGGCGAAGAGGACCGACTGCAGAGCCTTGCTGCGTAGTTCACCGCCGATCTTGGAGCCCACCGTCTCCAGGCGCCGGACCTCGAAATCCGTCCCGGCCAAAGCGGTCTGGATCTTCTCGCTGAGGTCCTCACCCGCCTCCTCGACCGGCACGCGGATCAGTATCTCGGTCTCGGAGCCGAACTGCTGGATGGTAGGTCGGGTGAATCCGTAGTCCAGCAGGCGTTCCCGGACGTCACCCACTTCCACCGGGGCAGCAAACTGGAGCTGGGCCAGGGTGCCGCCGGTGAAATCGATGGATAGGGCCGGACCCCCCTTGACCACGAGTGAGGCAAGACCGATGAAGATGACGGCCCCGGAGGTAATGGCGGCAAGCTTCCGTTTGCCGAGGAAATCAATGTTGACGTTGGTAAGCAGGCGCATATCAGATACTCAAAGTTTTGACTTTGGGGCTTTGGGTAAGGACCATGAAAATGGACCGGGTCATGAAAATAGCGGTAAACATGGAGGCGAGGATACCCCAGAAAAGGGTCACCGCGAAGCCCTTAAGGGGCCCGGTCCCGAACTGGAACAGCACCAGAGCAGCCAGGATCGTGGTGACGTTGGCGTCGATGATGGTAATCGTGGCGCGGCCGTAGCCGCTATCGATGGCCGCCCGGATGGACTTGCCTTTGTCCATCTCTTCCCGGATGCGTTCGAAGATCAGCACGTTGGCATCGACCGCCATTCCTATGGTGAGGATCAGGCCGGCGATTCCGGGCAAGGTCAGGGTGGCGCGTAGCGAGGCCAGGGCGGCCAATACCACCACGATGTTCAGCAGCAGCGCCAGCGTGGCGATCAATCC
>CP070656.1:404889-409314 GCA_020355065.1 Fidelibacterota bacterium
ACCTGCTTTTGGCGGGAAGAGAAACGGCGGATGCGTTCCACTTCGTGGTCTACCTGACCGTTTGGTAGAGTTGTACACAGCTGGGGAAGAGAAGTTCCCGGTCGGGGGCGATGTATCAACGAAGCTGACGGGAGGGATAGACTTGTGGGAGTCAGTGAGCGGCGAGTTCGGCAGCCAGGGCGGATTCACGGTCCTGGCCGGGCTGGACGAGCACGTGAAGGACGGTGAAGTGGGAGCAGGAGTCGGCATCGGGGCAGGTCCAGCGGATGTCATGGACGCGGTGGCGATGCTGGACGCGGCAATGGGCCGGGCAGAAGAAGTCGCCATAGTTGACCACGCGTACCTGTTCGGTATGACCATCCTGGTAGTATATGACCGCATGGGAGAGCGCTATGCGAACCTGATAGGAAATACCACCTACCGTCAATGCGACGAACAGCGCCAGGCTGGTTACGAGGTTCAGCATGTCTTCTCTCCCTCTCCGGACAGGTTTAAGTGCAACTATAGTGCCATAAAGGACTTAGGTTTATTGATAATGGCAGATTATAGTCCGGGATCATGGGTTCGGTGTGCTTTGGATTGCGGGTGTTCGGTCGGCATGGTGATGTGGGCTACGGCAAGGTCTAGCCCAGTTATCAAAGGTTTCAAAAGGGGAGAGATCACATTAGATTCCTTGGGAACATTCGATTTCAGGTGTAGGGATTCATGACTGTTCGCCAAGAGCCGGAGCTGTCCGGATGGAGTTCCGTTTGGCGGTGGCTGGTGCATCCGATCACGGCCATCCAGGACGCGACCGTCCGTCAGGACGAGCAGTTGCTGCTCATGCTGCTGGTGTTCCTGATCCCGCTCATGGTGGTGGCAACGTTGGCCGCCGCGGTCATGCTGGGGTATGGTTTCTGGAGGGAGGCCTTTTTCTACATCCCAATTGCTGTTCTGGCGGGGTATATCCTGGCATTCCTCCTGGGTCGGAGGGGCTGGTGCAAGTCAGGAGCGGTGCTGTCGACAGGCTGCATGTATGTTGGTATCTGGACGGCGATCCTGCTGAATCCGATCCCGGCCTACGTGGCCTTTGATCTGTTACTGGTCGCGCTGCTGCTCCCGGTGTTCATGCTGGGGCTATTTTTCCCGTTGAGTGCCTTCATCGTAGCGGTGCTGTTCAATCTGGTGCTGATCTGGTTCCTGCCGGCGCTGATGGGCGCCCATATCCTGACGTCGATCTCCACGATCATCGTGAGTGCCGGTTTCTCGGCGGTGGCCATCGTGGCCATTTACCACCGGAACCAGCAGAATGCGGAGTGTCGGTAGGCGGAACGTCCGGCCAAGGAGGCTGGAGACGAGGTTTGGCGACGATTGAGAAGCCGGAAGCGCGGTTGTGAGAGGCATCACACAAAACGGGATCATGTGATGCAGCGCAAATCTTTTACATTTAAAACAGTATAGGTTGTCAATAAGCGTGTGGAATCGTAATGGACTTTCCATCTGAGAGTAAGCGACACTTTTCGATACATACCTAATAATCTTATAATAGGGGGTTTTATGAAAACGATCTTAAGGTCCACACTAACGATCATGTTGAGTCTTGTATTGGCTCTAGGGTTCAGCGCCTGTGAGAGCACGACCGATGATGATGACACCGGTACCCTATCGGTGACCATGACGGATGCGCCGTTTCCCACCGACCTGGTGGCTGAGGCGAATGTGACCATCACGGAGCTGGAGGCGCGAGAGAAGGATGTGGAGGATACGCACAGTCCGTTCCTGACGCTCTCCGATTCGACACAGACCTTCAACCTTCTGGACCTGCGGAATGGTGTCACCACGAGCCTGGCGAATCTGGATGTTCCGGTGGGCACGTATGACATGTTTCGGCTGTATGTTTCCGCGGGTGAGATTATCCTGAAGGACGGGACGACCTACAATCTGACGGTACCCAGCGGCGCGCAGACGGGTATTCAGCTGCTGGTCAGTCCCGCCATCGAGGTAGTGGGTGGGCTCACCGCGGATCTACTGCTGGATTTTGACGTGGAGAAGTCCTTTGTACCGAAGGGTCCGAGGACGGACCTTACGGGCTTCAATTTCAAGCCGGTCATACGAGCCGTGAACGCTTCCGTGGTGGGGTCTCTCGCCGGCCGTGTAACGGATGCGCTGGATGTGGGTCTAGGCGACGCCCGGGTCTGGGTGTCGCAGGACACGGTGTTTTCGACTACGTATACGGATACGACGACCGGTGAATACACCATTCTGGGTCTGGATCCCGGGAGTTATACAGCCAGCGCCACGTTGGAGGGTTACGATACGTTATCCGTGGAGATCGAGATTGTCGTCGGCAACGAGACTACGAGGGATTTCGAGCTGACGCCGCAGTAGAGCGCAGCACGGGAGGATTCTTTCGATAGAGGAGACTCCGACCTTCGACCAAGCGAGCCCCGGGAGAGGATCCCGGGGCTTTTGCATTTCAGACAGTGCATGCAGTGGGGAGAGGTAAAAAGATGGTGGATACCAGGCATTGAGGTGGTAACCTACTTACCCGGCAACATGAAAGGAACCACGACTATGAAAAGGATAGTCGGTCTAGTCATTATTCTACTGTTTTCCGCTTGTGCCTGCCCGCCCAAGAAGCCGATCCCGGTGGTGCTGGAGTTCCGGTTGGCCGAGAAGTCATCGGGGGATGGCAGGACGGAGATGCTTTTCGAGCCCACTGGTGAGATCTTTTACCTGCACGAGGAGGTATTGCTGAGCAACGCGGACATTGCTTCGGCCGAGGTGGTTATGGGAGAGCGGGGGCCGGTGGTGCAGGTCACCATGACGTTCAGCGGCAAGGCGAAGTGGGCTCAAGTCACGGGGGAAAACATTGGGAAACACATGGCTATGCTGGTGGACGGCGTGCTCACGTCGGTTCCGACCATCAATGCACCGATCCTGAAGGGTGTGGCGATCATCGGCGGCCTGTTCACGGAGGCGGAGGCCCGGCGGATCGTGGAGGGGCTTACCGTCCGGTAATCAGCGCTTCCTGCGGCCGGGACTCAATTGGCGCCACTAGCCAGGCCGTAATTCCTCGATAAAGGAGGCGTCGATCCAGTAGATATTCGTGTTCCCATTCTCGGGCCGGGAATGGATTTCCCATAGGCGCTGGTAGGTGACCTGGTCGTCGAAGATTTCCTCCGTACTCACCGCCCGGGCGGCCGTAAAGAAGACATATTTGCCATCCGGGGAGACGTAGGCGGAGTATTCAAATCCGCCGGGTGAGTTCATCCGATCCCCCAAATTGATAGGTTCGGTCCAGACATCCTCGGGACTGCGGAAGCAGACGTAATAATCATCCCGACCGAGGCCGTCATCCCGTCGCGCAGTACTGAAGATGAGGTAGCTCTCATCCGGTACGATGAAGGCATTGTACTGGTAGGATGTGGAGTTAACCTCAGGTCTCAGTTTTTCAGGCTCGGTATAGCTGCCTTGTACCAGGCGTGAGCGGTAGATGTAGCTGGACCGTTCGGCGGCGATCTCGCGGGTGAAGTAGAGGGTGCCATCCCGGGTAACGGAGGGGAAGTATTCCTGGTGTTCCGAGTTGATGGGTGGTCCGAGGTTGTAGGGTTCACTCCAGCCGTGGTCGGTCCGATCCATAGCCCAGATCTCGGCCACGCCCCAGCCGGGCTGTTCAGCCTGCCCTTCCCCCGGCCGGGTGGACATGAAGAAGAATTTTTGGCCGTCGGGTGAGATGTGGGGCTCGATAAAACGGAAGCGGGGATCGGAGGCGAAGGGGGCCACTTCAGGAGCGGTCCAGCGGCCGTTTTCCTGGCGGCAGACGGCGATAGTGGCGTGGCTGTAGTTGGGCAAGATGACGGTGAAGTAGATCTCCCGGCCGTCGGGTGTCATGGTGAAGTCGCGGACGGAGAGGCCGGTGGAGATGATTCCCGGGGCAAACAGCTGTGGTTGGTCACCGGGCGGGGATTGTCCCAGGTACGGGCCGCGGGCGACGGTATCCTGTGAGCAGCCAGCGGCCAGCAGCAGTATCCACAGTACCGGTAGAGATATCGAGAGTGCTATTTGCAGACGGTGCATAAGAACCTCCATCGTGCAGGGGTCGGCATAGATAAACAGGTGAGTAGCACAGGAGTATTTGAATATTACACGAGACTCGGGCAAGTTGGTGATGTTTTGGGAGACTGACAAGCGACTTTATGCCGAATAGGCGCATGGGGCGCATAGCGCGAACGACACGCCGGGTTCCGTTACGTAACGTCCGGTCGGAGTGGAAATGATGAATTGGAAAGGAGCGATGACATGCATGTGATCTTCAAGCCGGGCAGCCGGACCTACGTTCTGTCGGGCATGGTATTGGTGAGTGCCCTGTTGCTACAGGCTCATGCGCAGGGAGTACTGGATCTCGCGCCGATGATGAAATTGACCCTGACCTTCGTGCTAACC
>CP070656.1:409414-413145 GCA_020355065.1 Fidelibacterota bacterium
AGGCCAAAAGCGCGGAAAAAGGCCGAAATGCCGTGAGACCAATCACAAAATCCGGTGTGTCCACCTCGCAGAGCATCCGGTTTGGAGTTGCGAAGCGAGGCTAAAAAACGTTACATTATGAAACATACATTTCATATTGAAACAATCCGGTCAGGATTTTAGCCACCTAGGGGAGGATTGAGCTTGACTGTCAAGAGGGAGCAGGAAGTACGCGAGACGATATTAATTGTCGATGATGATCCGGTGGTGCTCAAAAGCCTGGAGCAGGTGATCGGGAAGGCGGGATACACCACACTGACGGCCACAACCATCGTGGAGTGTCTAGAATTAGCCGGGAGTGGTGATGTGGACCTGGTGCTGCTGGATGTCATGCTGCCGGAGGGTTCGTCCGTCGAGTCATTACCGGAAATAGCACGCTCTGCTCCAGACGTGAAGGTGATCATGATCACCGCATCTTCATCGGTAGATCAGGCGGTGGATGCCATGAAGAAGGGGGCCTATGACTACCTGACCAAGCCCATCGATTTCGATACGCTGCTGATTTCCATTCAGCATGCGCTTGAGATCGTAAGGGCAGATAAGGAAATCGCACGTTTACGGGAGAATCTGAAGGGGAGGTATCGTTTTGAGAACATAATAGGCGAGAGCCCTGCGATGCTGAACCTCTTTGACGGGATGGAGCGCGTGTTGAATAATCCCGTAACAGTCCTGCTGCAGGCCGAGAGTGGGACGGGCAAGGAGCTGGTTGCCAAGGCGATCCATTATAATGGGAACCGGTCGGAGGCTCCGTTCATTGCAGTGAACTGCGCGGCCATTCCCCCGAGCCTGATCGAAAGCGAGCTATTCGGACATGAGAAGGGAGCCTTCACGGGTGCGATCGCCCGGCATATCGGCAAGTTCGAGCAGGCTCATGGGGGCACCATCTTCCTGGATGAGGTTGGCGAGATACCCCTGGAATCACAGGCGCGGTTTTTACGGGTGCTACAGGAAAGGGAACTCGTTCGTGTAGGGGGGCGGGAGAATATCAGAATTGACGTTCGGGTGATTGCCGCAACGAACAAGACACTCAGCGAGCTGGTGGAAGAAAAACGTTTCAGAGAGGACCGCTACTACCGGTTATCCGTATTCCCCTTGAAAATTCCACCCCTTCGGGAGAGGCGGAGCGATATATCCCCATTGACGGCACATCTATTGGCCCAGTACAGGAAGGGCTTCGATTTCAAGGGCGATATCAGTGTTTCACCGGAAGTGATTCGCTGGCTGATGAACTATTCCTGGCCGGGAAACGTGCGTGAGTTGGAGAATGTCCTCCAGCGGGCGCTGCTACTTGCAGATGAGGGGCAGATCACGGTTGAACACCTGCCCCTGGAGATGGAACCAGCCCTGGGCACAGGAGGCCCCATCGGGGAGGGAGGAGTTGTGGTCAAGGATCCTGTTCTAGGAAAACTGAGACCATTCGAGGAGATCGAGAAGGACATTCTGGTGCGATCACTGGAGGCCACCCAAGGGAACATAACCACGGCGGCTGCCCAACTCGGCCTTGGCCGGACCACCTTATATCGTAAGATGAAGAAGTACGGATTGGATTGATCCGGCCAGACCCAGATCGACAGCTGCAACGGCAGTTCTTCCTGATCCCATCTCAGGTCATATTAAATTACCGTTCGTGATTGCACCTCCCCACGAGCATTTTATTCGTCAGGCTTTGGCGGAAGCCCAGCGGGCGTTTGAGGCCGGAGAGGTGCCGGTGGGGGCGGTGGTAGGCATGAAGGGCAAGGTGATCGGGAGGGGGCATAACCAGCGAGAAGGCCTGAACGATCCCACGGCCCATGCAGAGATCCTGGCCATCACCGCAGCGGCCAATCACCTTAATGACTGGCGGCTGGAGGGGTGCACGCTGTACGTGACCAAGGAGCCGTGTCCCATGTGTGCCGGGGCCATCGTCAACAGCCGGCTGAAAGGGCTGGTGTTCGGCGCCTGGGACGAGCAGGCGGGCTGCTGCGGATCGCTGTACCAGCTGTGCCGTGATCCCCGTTTCAACCACCAGGTGGAGGTGATGGGGGGAGTGCTAGAGGAGGAGTGCCGCTCGCTGCTGCAGGAGTTCTTCCGCAAGCAGCGGGAAGCCGATCCCTAGTAGTGGCAAGGATTTACTTTCGCTGCCGATATGTGTAAACTCGTCTGTGGCCTCTGGTGAGACGGAGTTGACTGGAGGCTGAAGGAGAGGTGGCAGAGCGGTTTAATGCGGCGGTCTCGAAAACCGTTTCCCGTTGATTCGGGACGGGGGTTCGAATCCCTCCCTCTCCGCAGCATGTATTTCGTATATATCCTCCAAAGCCGGAAAGACCGCGGCTACTATATCGGCTACACCTCCGATCTGGACAAGCGCATCAAGGAGCACAATGCGGGGAGGACCCGCTCGTTGAAACATCGGCTTCCGATGGAGTTGATCTACACAGAGGAGTTCAAACGCAAGGCTGATGCCAAGGCACGCGAGCAGCAGCTCAAGTCCTGGAAGGGTGGTGAGCCGTTCCAAGCCCTGATCGGGGGTTCCCGCGCCCCGCTTCCTGCGGGGCAAAAGGCCTTTGGCGGGGGTTCGCCCCGCCTCCGGCGGGATTAAGTCCCGCAGGAAGCGCCGCTGAAAGCGGGGCTGCAAGCGGGAAATCCCTCCCTCTCCGCACGGCAATCCTACCGGCATGGGGAAATCCCGCTCTCTCCGCGACGCTACACAATATATAGATTATATACACCTACATATTTACTATGTGATGCCCAACACTTGTAATGGGTGGCTCTCGTAAGTAGA
The DNA here is from genome assembly GCA_020355065.1 of Fidelibacterota bacterium. Classification (GTDB taxonomy): domain Bacteria; phylum Fidelibacterota; class Marinisomatia; order SCGC-AAA003-L08; family TS1B11. The sequence continues at coordinate 412,218 of CP070656.1, forward strand.
TTCACTTCAGCGGACACAACGCAGATTTCTACTTCAAGTCTTCCACATAAGGGAGCGGACAACGTATGTGCCAATTAATACCTGTGACCAGGCTACTGAGACGTATAGTATCGGCAGCCTGCGTGGTTTTACTAATACATCCATCACTTCTCACGGCACAGGGCAAGGAGTCCTACGCGGTTCTTGATCTGGAGGGGCGTGGTATTTCGGCCCTAGAGGCGGCCACGCTCACCGACCGCATGCGTTCGGAGATGGTGAAGACGGGCGCGGTTACGGTAGTTGAGAGGGGACAGATGCAGCAGATCCTCTCGGAGCAGGACTTCCAGATGACGGGCTGTACGTCGGACGAGTGCGCGGTGGAGATCGGGCAGATGCTGGGCATCACCAAGATGATCGCCGGCTCGATCGGCAAGATCGGGTCCACCTATACGGTGGATTTGCGGACCATCGACGTGGCATCCGGTGCCATTGAGAACACCATGACCCGGGATTACCGGGGTGAGATCGACGGACTCATCACGGAGATCGAGCATATCTCGTGGGAGCTGGTGGGTCTGGTGCATCCGGATGAGATGCTGGAGGAGTTGCGGCAGGCGCCGGCGCGTCAGTTAGAGGAAGTGATCAGCGAGCAGCCCGAGCCGGAACGACCAGCCGCACCGACGGCCCAGCCCAAGAAGCGCAAGTTTCCCTGGCTGGCAGCGGTAGTGGTAGCGGGTGGTGGAGCGGCGGCTTATTACTTCCTTACACTACCCGAAGAAACAACCGAGCCGCCACCACCGATCGGGATGCCACCGCCATTTCCCGAGTTGTAGTAATAGGGCAGGCGCCTGGAGTATGCCATTTTTTCCAAGATTCGGCTGTCCGAGCCGGCAACGGCTGACAGCCTTCAACATTCACCACTCTCGAGAAGGAGTAGAGCGATGAGACG
>CP070656.1:413245-416213 GCA_020355065.1 Fidelibacterota bacterium
AATTCCGCACGGCAGCGATATTCACTCCGCTTGAATGTCAACCATAGAATGCTCGATGAAAAACTGCGCTTGGGATTGGGCATTAATCCCACCTTCGTCAAGCGCAATAATACTCCGTATAACCAAAGTGCGGGCTACTATGGCGGAGTGTTTACAAATGCCCTCAAGATGAATCCCACTCACCCGGTGAAAAACGAAGATGGATCATATTATGAATGGGCGACCACAACTATCCGGAATCCGGTTGCCCTGGCTAACGAAGTCGAGGATATTTCCGAGAGCATACGTATCTTTTTGAATGCAACCGCAGAATATGAATTCATCCCGGGATTAAGCGCAAAGGTAAACCTGGGATTGGATCGATCCGGCACCTCCCGGTCTACCTATGAACCGAGGTCGTTACCCTATGCGGCAGCCTTTGGCGGGAGAGCTGATGCCAGAAATAACAATCGGCAAGCTACCCTATTTGAGTCGGCGCTGAATTATAAAGCGGATATCGGCGCCTCGCAACTGGAGGCCTGGGCCGGCTATACCTTCCAGGAGTTCGAGAATGCGGGATTTGGAGCGGTTGCTCAAGACTTTGTCACCGATGCCTGGTCGTACAATAACATCGGAGGGGCAGCCAATTTTACCGAACGACCGTTTTCCTTCAGGAATAAAAACCGGCTGATCTCTTTCCTCGGGCGCGTAAATCTTAATATTGCTGATAAGTATCTGATCAGTGGCGCCATCCGCCGCGAAGGGTCTTCTCGCTTTGGAGAAGATAAAAAATGGGGTCTGTTCCCCTCTGGGTCTGTTGGATATCGCCTCTCTGATGCCTTGAAAGTCAGGGTAAGTTATGGTGTTGCTGGAAACCAGGACATCGATAATTATCTCTCCCTGGTTACCCTTGGCCCGGGATACCGTGCCGTTATCGGGGGTCAGGCAATGACCGGTGTTGCCGCGACCCAGCTGGCCAATCCCGATCTGAAATGGGAGGAAACCAGCCAGCTGAACCTGGGGCTGGACTTCAGTTTCAACCGGGACAGAATTTCCGGTTCAGTCGATGTGTACACCAAAACGACCACCGATTTATTACTCGAGTTTGACGTTCCGCAGCCGGCGGTGGTCACCACCAGGCTGGATAATGTGGGAGAGGTATCCAACAAGGGGATTGAGCTAATGCTGAATACGGTGAATATCTCCACCCCGGATCTCTTCTGGCGGACCAGCTTGAACTTTGCCATGAACAGAAATGAAGTGGTCAGCTTGGGTCCTGATCCGGATAAATATATCATGACCGGTAATGTCGGTGGCGCCGGGTTAAGCGATGTACAAGCCCAGGTTATCATCCCCGGTGAACCATTAGGAACATTCCTGGGGTTTCGTTTCTATGGATATGATGCTGAAGGACAGGAAATATTAATAGATCCTGACGTTGCCGGAGCTGACACACTTGGACCCCTGAAAGATGGTAGGCACATTCTGGGCAATGCTCAGCCGGACTTTACCTTCGGTATCTCGAACATCATAAATTACAAGGGCATAGACTTCCGGTTCTTCATCCAGGGTGTGCAGGGAGTGGATATTTTGAATAATACCCGTCTGGAGTATCAGCGGCCTTCCAACGTCTTCAATGGCATTAATGCCTTTGCGGAAGTGAAGGATGATGTGGATGCCGGATTAGACCCTGAAGCGGCGGTAGCCTACACGGATAAATTCATAGAAGATGGATCGTTCATCCGGCTGCAGAATGTCACCCTTGGATACACCTTCAGCACGGCAATGCTCAGAAACTTGCGGCTCTATGTGAGTGGTGATAACCTGTTAATACTGACCAAATACACGGGTTATGATCCGGAAGTTAGCACCGATACAGGGTATGGCTTGGGGATTGACTACACCAACTATCCTCGAGCCCGGACCTTCACACTCGGCTTAAGCGTTGGATTATAACCAGGAATTTCATGTTTAATAAGGGAGCATGATGCTATGGGAAATAAGCACATAAACCATAAACTTCGTTTTCTGATGCCGTTCCTGTTGATCTTACCGCTATTCTGGAGCTGCACGGACCTTGAGGAAACACCCTACGGAGTGGTAACACCGGGCGAATACTATCAAACAGAGGGTGAATTAATCGCTGCGGTGATCCCGGTCTACAACAGTCTCGGGCTGGCTTCCTGGGATGGCCTTACTGGACTGCAGGACATCTCCTCGGATGCCATGGTCGTACCCACGCGTGGCGGAGACTGGGACGATGGAGGAATGTGGCGGGCACTGCAGGAACATACCTGGACGCCCGTTCACCCCAGTATTAGTAATGCATGGGAGAATGCCTATGGGGGCGTAGCGCGGGCGAACTCGACTCTGGATGCCTTGGGAAGAGCTGAACAGACACCACTGGTTGAGACCTTTATAGCAGAAGTGAAGGTTCTCAGGGCGCTTTATTATTGGTGGCTGATGGATCTGTATGGCGGGGTGCCCCTGGTCACCGACCCAGCTACGGACCCGGACAATCCCCCAAGCCAAAGTACCCGAACAGAAGTGTTCGATTTCATCGTGGCGGAGATCACAGCCGCACTGCCGAATCTAGAGGACACATTCACAGCCGACAGCTACGGCCGGGTAACGAAGGGGGCTGCCAATACCCTGCTGGCCACGGTATACCTGAATGCCGAGGTCTATACAGGAACGGCAAAGTGGAGCGAATGTGCTGCCGCCTGTGACGCAGTGATCAATTCCGGTGAGTATGCGCTGATGCCCACTGTTGCGGATGTTTTCGCGCTGGAAAACGAGGGACCAGCCAACACGGAGAATATCCTTGTAATAGCTACGCTGCCAGCGGACGGAGTCACAGCTTTCCGCCACCAGGCAACCTTGCATTACAACCAGCTGCCCTCGAGTCCGTGGAATGGATTCGCCGTCCTGGCCGACTTCTATAATAAATACGATGCTGACGATGACCGATTAGACCAGATCCTGGAAG
>CP070656.1:416313-422824 GCA_020355065.1 Fidelibacterota bacterium
ACCACAGGCATACAGTAGCGAAATGACCGAACGATCACGGACACCGAGTGGCTTACTTATATCGACAGATTCCAGAATCGTATCAATCTCGCGCACCTCCAGCACTTTGGGAAGGTGCTGGGGCAACTTTGGAGGATCAAGAAAGGCGGAAGGATCTCCACTCACGTGGTTCTCCGCCAGTAAAAATCGATGAAAACCCCGTATCGCGGAAAATGAGCGATGAATGGTGGCCGCGGAAAGACAAAGCGAATGAAGCCAGCGAGTATAGCCCCGTACTTGGCTTTGCCGTACATCTTGAAGATCCTGTATACCGTTTTCATGCAGGTACTTCAGGTAACGATTGATATCACTTTCATAAGCCTGCAAGGTTGCCGGCGAAAGGTTGCGCTCGATCTTGGCATATAATAGAAAGTCCTTGAGATAGTCTTCCCCCACTAGAGGACTGTCGGACATTATGCGGTCCCGGAGCGAAGAGCGTTCTCCACCAGAGCACAAAGTACGTGACCTGCGGTGATATGGCCTTCTTGAACGTGTTGGGTGTCGGACGATGGTATCCGAATGAGAACATCATCAGGACGAGACAGATGACCGAGCTGGCCCCCGGATTGCCCCGTGAAACTGACGATGTTCATCTCCTGCCGCTGGGCCTGTTCCACCGCACGAAGAACATTGGGCGAGTTCCCACTGGTGCTGATGGCTACCAGTGTATCTCCCGGACGCCCCAAACCCTCTACCTGTCGGGCAAACACGAGCTCGAAGGCTACATCATTGGACCATGCGGTGAGGAATGAAGTGTCGGTGGTCAGTGCAATCGCGGGTAAGGGATGACGCTCGCCCATGAATCGTCCCATCAATTCGGCGGCCAGGTGCTGGGCATCTGCGGCGGAACCGCCATTTCCGCAGAATAGCAGCTTGTTCCCCTGCGATAGCGTGGTTATCCACCTGTCCGCAGCCGCGAGAAGATCATCCAGGCATTCAGCTAGCATTCCTTGGATAGTGGCAGCCCCGGCATTGAGGTGCTCCGCAATGATGTCCCGTGCGTCTTTTGGAGTAGACGAGGACACTGGCATCAGCCCTGATGCACGGCATCTGCCAGGGCACGCAATGTCGCCGGACTTCCGTCCTCTTCCAGGATAGTTCCTGTCACCACGAACTGAGCGCCTGCCCGCACTTTTGCCGCCGCCCCTTCAGGCGTACGTATCCCTCCTCCAACCACGACGGGGACATCTACCACCTTGGTAACCTTGCTGATGATATCATCCGGCACAGCTTGGCGAGCCCCACTGCCCGCTTCCAGGTAAACCAGAGACATCCCCAGGTATTGTGCCGCTAAGGCATGAGCGATGACGATGTCGGGCTTGTTCATCGGCAAAGGTTGAGTGCTGCTCATAAATTCCACCGCCGTCGGACTGCCACCCGCCATGAGAAGATAGCCCGTTGGTATGACTTCCAGACCGAGATGCTTAACCACCGGAGCTGCCTGCACCTGCTCCCCAATGAGGTATTGAGGATTCCGACCGCTCAGGAGTGACATGAATAAGACGGCATCCGCTTGGCGCGTGAGCTGGTTGGAGGAACCTGGAAAGAGTATGACCGGGACTTGCGACATGGCTTTGATCTTGGCAACCCGCTCATCAAAGCTGCCGTCCATGATCAGGCTGCCACCCACCAGCAGAGCATCGGCTCCTGAGGCATTGACATTGGTGACTAATTTCTCCAGTAGACCGTCGTTCTTGCGATCCGGATCAATGAGTACCAGATAGTTCGCCCGCTGCTCTATAAGCCTCTCAATTAAAGATTGATAGATGCTCAAGCGAATCCTCCTAAGAATTCTACCAAGCGGTTTAATTCGGCTCTCGTACGCTTCTCGGTGACGGCCAGTTGCAGCAGCTTCTCACCTTGCCACTCCACCAGGCCAATAAGAAAACCTTCGCATTCCGCCTCTGCACGGATATCCTCAGCCAATACGGGGGGTCGAACGGTGAACTCCTTGGCGTACCCGAAGCCGAATGGAAGCTCGTAACCAGGCAGATCCGCTATCGCCCGGCCAAGGTACTGGCTCTTATTAAAACACAGACGCGCTAAACTGCGCAAGCCCTCCTTTCCTAGTAGCGATAGGTAGACCGCAGCCCATAAGGCCATCAGTCCCTGATTGGTGCAAATGTTGGAAGTGGCTTTCTCCCTTCTGATATCTTGCTCTCGGGTCCTTAATACCATCACAAAGCCGGTCTGGCCATCTTGATCAACCGTCCGACCGGCGATCCGTCCCGGTAGACGCCGGACATACTTCTCTTTCGCCGCCATCAGTCCCAGGTAGGGTCCTCCATAGGATAACGGAATCCCCAGGCTCTGGCCCTCCCCCACGTAGATATCGGCACCAGCTGCCCCGGGACTCTCCTGAAGACCCAATGTGAGTGGATCCGCATCGGCAATGAGAACCGTATCATCGGTAGCTAAGGCTTCACGCGCTCCCGCCCAATCCTCCACTAAGCCCAGGACATTCGGCGACTGGATGAGCACCGCCGCGGCATCTACGGACTTCGCGGCTAGATCGGCCCTGTCGATCAGACCATCAATACTCGCGATCGTCACCAGCTCGCTCGACCGATTCCGAAGATAGGTCTCAATCACGGACCGTGTCTCGGGACGGATGGTTTCCGGCAACAAAATCTTTGTTCTGCCGGTGATACTCAGCGCCATGGAACAGGCTTCGGCCGCCGCGGACGCTCCATCATATAGACTGGCATTGGCCACGTCCAGCCCGCTTAGCTCACAGATCATACTCTGAAATTCATACATCGCCTGAAGTGTACCTTGGCTCACTTCTGCCTGGTATGGCGTGTAGGCGGTATAAAATTCTGAGCGCTGGGTGATCGCCCTCACCGCCTCGGGCACGAAATGGTCGTAGGAACCTCCCCCGAGGAAACATATTCCCGAACTGGATGGGTAGTTTGTTGCGGCCAGTTTGCTCAGTTCACCGATAACTTCCATCTCCGACAAACCGGCAGAAAGACCGAGATCTCCCGCCATCCGTAAATCGGACGGAATGATCTTGATCAATTCCTCAAAGGATTGGACACCGATAGCCTCCAGCATCTCCAGTTCCTCCGCCTCGGTGGCTGGAATGTAGGGATGCTGCAGTGTCACGCAATCAAATCCTTGTAACCGGCCGAATCCAGGAGCTCATCCCACTCACCCGGATTGGCTATTTTGATCTTTACCATCCAGCCGGCGCCATAAGGATCATTGTTCACATTCTCGGGCGCATCTTCGAGGTCGGAATTAATGGCAGCAATCTCGCCCGATAGGGGCATAAACAGGTCGGCTACGGTCTTCACCGCTTCAATCGTGCCGAATGTCTCGCCCTTGTTGAATGAATCGCCCAGGTTAGGAAATTCCACAAAAATGATGTCACCAAGCTCACCCTGTGCAAAATCGGTGATACCGACAGTGGCCGTATCGTTCTCTAGCCGAGCCCATTCGTGGTCATTGCTGTATCGTAGATCGTCCGGGATGCTCATGCAGGTTCCTCACTCGGTTGATATTGAAATGATTCCAGAAAGGCTGTAGTAAAGCGACCGCTCCGAAAGTCAGGATCAGCCAGCACTTGTTGGTGAAAGGGTATAGTGGTCGGAATACCCTCGATCACGAATTCCTCCAGCGCCTGCTGCGTGCGGTTGATGGCCGATTCCCGTGTGGTACCATGAACGATCAGCTTGGCGATCATGGAATCGTAATGGGGTTGGACATGGTAGCCTGCATAAGCTGCCGTATCCACACGAACACCCATCCCCCCCGGTACGTGGAAACTTGTGATCAACCCTGGGGCGGGACGGAAGTCATGGAGCGGATCTTCCGCGTTGATCCGGCATTCGATGGCATGACCTCGCAACTGGGCTTTTGCTACCCAGGCAGGTACCGAAATGCCCGCATGCACACCGATCTGTGTCTTGAGGAGATCAATACCATAAACCATCTCAGTGACCGGGTGCTCCACCTGGATACGCGTGTTCATCTCCATGAAATAGAAGTTCTGCTCATTGTCCAATAAAAACTCTACCGTGCCGGCACCGAGGTAACCGACCTGCTCCGCGGCTTGTACCGCAGCGTCACACAACTTGCGCCGCAGCTTATCATCCACCACCGGAGAAGGTGATTCCTCGATCAGTTTCTGATTGCGGCGTTGGATGGAACACTCCCGCTCACCCAGGGCGACAGCCTTGCCATCCGGCCCCCCCATAACCTGGACCTCAATATGGCGCGGTTCGGAGATGAATTTCTCCACATACAGATCGCCGTTGCCAAAGGCACTTTGAGCCTCATTCTGGGCTTGCACAAACGCTTCCGGCAGTAAATCCGGGGTTTCCACCCGACGCATCCCTCGGCCACCGCCACCAGCCGAGGCCTTCACCATCACGGGATACCCCAATCCTTCCGCCTCGCGGACCGCATCCTGTACGTTGTGGATCACTCCTTGGGTACCGGGCGTTACGGGAACCCCGGCCTTCATCATGGTCTCCCGGGCCGCCGACTTATCACCCATCAGGCGAATCGTTTCCGATCGAGGACCGAGAAACGTGATCCCATGGTCCTCGCAAATACCGGCAAATTCGGCGTTCTCGGCCAGAAATCCGTACCCCGGGTGAATGGCATCCGCATTGGTGAGCTCCGCCGCGGACATAATGGCCGGAATGTGGAGATAACTGCGGCTGCTCTCGGGAGGACCGATACAGACCGCCTCCGTGGCAAAACGAACGTGTAAGGCCAATTCGTCCGCCGTGGAATAAACGGCCACCGTCGATATCCCCAGCTCATGGCAAGCCCGGATAATCCGCAGAGCTATCTCGCCACGGTTCGCTATGAGTATCTTATTGAACACTCTCCCTGTTCCTGGCCCTTCAGCTTAAATAATCGGGCTAACTGCGAAAACCGACGATCCTGGATGGACCGCTATCAACTGGGATCAACAACGATGAGGGGTTGGTTGTACTCCACAGGATTGGTATTCTCGACCAATATATCTACCACGGTACCGTTGGCATCACTCTCGATCTCGTTCATGATCTTCATCGCTTCGATGATACAGATCACTTGGCCAGCGGAAACCTTGTCCCCCACATTAATGTAGGGTGCTGAGTCTGGCGACGGGGCTCGGTAGAAAGTCCCCACGATAGGAGCCGTGATCTGATGCAGCTTGGAATAATCTCTCTCCGCTTCGGACACCGGCTCTTCGGCCACTACCTCCGGTCCTTGGCCGGAAGAAGTGGTCACCGTGAGAGGAGATCCAGCCTGCACCTCGGCTGCCGAAGATGAATTTGGTGAAAAGGACGAATTTTTCTGGACCCGGATCTTCCGGCCCCACCAGGTCGACACTTCCACTTCGTGGACGTTACTTTCCTCGACGATGGCGATAAGTTCTTTTATTTTATCTTTAAACATGACCCCCTCTGGTTGGTCATTTGATACGAATTGAATCTAGCTCTTCACTCGCTCAATGTAGCGACGTTCCTTGGTATCGATCCGGATGGTTTCCCCCTCCTCAACAAATAGGGGTACCTGAACCACTACACCCGTCTCGAGGGTTGCAGGTTTGTTGCCGCCGGTGGCGGTATCTCCCCGGACTCCCGGCTCTGTCTTCGTTACCTTCAGGTTCATATGCTGTGGCACTCGGACCTCTACAGGATCGCTCCCATGGAAAGCAACCGTTACATCCAGATTCTCGGTCAGAAAATCTGTGCCCTCTCCAATCTGCTCACCAGTTAGCGTGAGCTGATCATACGTCTCATTATCCATGAAATAGTAATGTTGCCCATCATTATACTGGTAAGTCAAGCTCCGTGCTTCGACCCGCACTTCCTCCACCTTTTCACCCGCTCGAAACGTCTCATCCACAACCTGACCGGTGCGGATATTCTTTAACTTGGTGCGCACGAAGGCCGGCCCCTTACCGGGCTTCACGTGCAGGAACTCAACGATCTTCCAAAGACCACCCTTGTGGTCGATAACGAGCCCATTACGAAAATCAGCAGTAGTCGCCAACTAGTCTCCAAATTTGTTAGTATTAACTGGAAAGCGAAGTAATTTAATCCCGCCCCCCTGGGCAATCAAGCAAGGTTCCACCCTCGTCGGACGTGACATGCACTCAACGTACCCTGGTTATTGGCCATATGCTGCTTGATATCGAACAATTCTGGTCCGCTCTTGGCTGGCTCCTGTCGGGACTCATCCTGTACGCTGAAATCCACTATCGTTGGTGGCCTCTCCCCAGTCGATATTTCAGGAAGGAACCCGAAATCCTGGCCGACGCTCCTCGTCGGTTACAACCAGGGCATCCTCTTCCGCTACTCTTCCTGGTGAAAGACGCCCATCAATATCCAATCGCCGTTGACACTGTGAGTGATGAAATGCCCGCACCGGACGGACGGCGGATTCTCCAATAGGAACAGGTCAATCAGCTTATCAGTGATCCAAGGTGGGATCGTTTGGTCGAACTGAAGCGCCCCGAATTGGA
>CP070656.1:422924-429876 GCA_020355065.1 Fidelibacterota bacterium
AGGGAATGGCCCCTTATTCGTTACCGCCGCCGACCTGGACGGGGACGGGGACAGCGACCTGGCGGTGGCGAATTATTATAGCGCCAACGTGTCGGTGCTGCTCAATGGCGGTCTGGGCACCTTCGCCGACGCCGTGAATTATAGCGTGGGGAATAATCCCCATTCAGTAGCCGCCGCCGACCTTGACGGGGATGGAGCCAGCGACCTGGCGGTGGCGAATAGTGATAGCGTCAACGTGTCGGTGCTGCTCAATTTAAATGGCACTGCTGAAATAGCCCATTTCCTGGAGCTCATCCCTGATGCTTTCGCCCTGCACCAGAGCTACCCCAATCCCTTCAATCCGGTGTCTACGATCCGGTATGACCTGCCGCAAGGTAGCGATGTCTCGCTGATCGTCTATGACATCCTAGGGCGGGAGATGGCTAGACTGGTGGATGGCTATTTGGAACCGGGATACCATCAGTCGCAGTGGAATGGTAGAAACAGCCAAGGCAGGGAGCTCCCCTCCGGCATCTATATCGCACGGCTATGCTGCGCTTCGCCGGACAGGCCCGGTCTGGTGACCCCGCCTACGGCGGGGCAAAAGGCACCGGAGTACAGCAAGTCGATCAAGATGGTGCTGCTGAAATAGGGGGGGAGTTATAAAGGGCATCAAACCAATATAACAAAAGGATAATGCTATGAAATTCCTGGTCCCTGTTATCATGATACTCAACATGATTTTGCCGATTCAGGCCCAACATCCCGGTCTTGGAAATCCACAAGTCCATCATATCAGTGAAGACATTTATGCGGTTACATCCCTGTATCATTCACATCCCGGTGGCTGGACCAATTCCGGGATAATATTCACTGAAAACACCGTAGTCTTTATTGATTGTGGGATGACGGAAGCCTCCGCCCGGTTCCTGTGGAAAACGGCAAGTCAAAGGATGCAGGGAAATGAAACTATTTATTTGATTCTCACCCATGGTCATTCCGACCACATATTCGGTATGAATGTTCTGAAAGAAAAGGGCGCCACCGTAATCGCTCATCACCTTATGGTCGATTTCCTGAAACAATCCCGGGATACTTATAAGTCTTTCATGATAGAGCGGCTCGGTTGGAGCGACGAGAAGGGTGACGACATATTTGGAGCGGTTGTGCTCTCTCTGCCCGATCAGGTGATTACTCAAGACACAATACTGGCAATTGACGGCGAAGAATTGCATGTATTGGTTACACCAGGTCATACGGAAACCCAATTAGCCGTTTATGAACCAGGGACCAGAACACTTTTCGCCAGTGATGCCATTTACGAGGGAATGGACCCGACAACCCGGTTTGGCGGTCCGCAGGATTGGAGGATTTGGATCAAGCAGTTAGAACGATTGAAAAAGATGGATATTGAGGTCATTTGTCCTGGTCATGGCTACCTGTGCAATACTGATGAAATCGATAGAAATATTGCCTACTTACGGGGCTATTATAATGGGTACCAGTATGGAACCGATGGAACTGAAGAGCACTGGCACTAACACTTGTTTTGACATTTTCCAGCGTTAGTTGAAACTGAACAGTTCAGGCCATTTCGAAACAGCCATAGACAGCGTTGTCATACTATCAGGTTCAATCGAACCCACCAAATCCATAAAGATGGTGCTGGTGAAGTAGCGGAAAGACAAATCACCCCCACATTTCCGGATACGGGTCGGATGCGGACTTGAATTTCTCGACGAAGAGGCAGGAGCCAGGCGAATCTGGAGAACGGAAATGCTTGAATAACAGGAGCATCAGCAGGCACGAATGAATAATCGGAAACCACACCCTAAAATATCAAGCATAAAGAGCAGCACCCTCCGGCCCATGCCCTATCCCTTACAGCTGGCATTGACCACACTGCTGTTCTTGTTATCCATAACTGGGACCAGCTGTCAGCGAGCGACCAAGACCGATAGCCGGGCTCAATCTCCCGCCAACCTTCAGCATGCCCTATCATTGGTGGATTCTATCCAGGTGGACGAAAAGACACTGATGTTCATTAACATCTATGCCGATTATCCAAGCTATGAACCGGTTATGGCCCCGGGTGAAGGCATCGCCTGTGTTGATGATGCGGGAAGATTTATAGAAGTTCTTGAAGTAGAAATCCTGGAGTACGGACGGACCGACCTGACTCCCCTGGCTCGAGGAATTACCCGCTTCCTGCTCTATATGCAGCGGGACGATGGGCTCTGGTACAATTTCATTTATCCTAATGGCAGGATCAACAAGACCCATAAGAACAGCAGGGCAGAATTCAGCTGGTGGGCCGCCCGGGGCATGCGGGGCTTAGCTGCAGCCTACAATATCTTCAGAACTGAAGAAACTGAATTCGCTGATACCCTAAGGTCACGCTTTCAACTCAGTGCACGGCACTTCACACCCATCCTCAAGAATTATCCCGCGATGAAAACGACCCCCCTGGGTCTCAGGCCGGATTGGATGCCCTATGATGCGCCCGACCGCATTGCGGAATATCTCTTGTCGCTGACCAAGATGCATCAGGTGTCACCGCTGGACTATACGGCGGAGATACGCAAGCTCAAGGAAGGGATTCTTAGCTATCAATACCACTGGGAAGGGTCGCCTGTGGATGGCATGTTTTTCTGTTGGAGAAACGTTTGGCACAATTGGGGAAACCTACAGCCTCTGGCTCTCCTTAAGGCATATGAAGTATTACAGGATAGCACTTGCCTGATGGCCGTGAAACACTGGGCAGACCATTATCTCAGGTGGGCAATCGAGCAGCAGTATTTCTGGGAAATAACGGTGAGTGCAAACGATTCGATATCGGTACAGGAATTCCCCCAGATTGCGTATGGTATTAGCTCCTCATACCGGGGAATACGGGCACTCGCTACCTTAACGGGGGATGCGGAACACATTGCCTCTGCTGGGACGTTGCTGCAGTGGTTCCACGGAAACAATCGAGCCAGCCGCAGTATGTATGATCCAGCTACTGGGCGTTGTTACGATGGGATTAACTCAGCTTCAGAGCTCAACCTCAACAGCGGGGCGGAATCCACCATAGAAGCTTTACTGGCCATGCAGGCATCCGTATCCTGGTCCAATTGATCCTACCCCATCGACCTCAGCGGATCTCAATTCACAGCCAGCCAGAGATTCGTTGGAGCAGACCAGTCTATGCAGACTGGATGACCGGCAAATGAAATAATATTGACAATCAGGTTTCTAAGAGTTATTATCGAAACGTTTCGATGTCATAGGCAAACTTTTTTATAAATACCGCGCTGGTGGGAAAAATCACAATCAAAGATATCGCCCGCATGGCGGGCGTATCTGTCTCCACTGTATCTCTGGTCCTTTCGGGGAAGGGGTATGTAAGCGACATAACCCGGACCAAAGTCGAAAAGGTCATCGAAAAATATAACTATCATCCCCGTCAGAGTGCACGCCGATTACCCTCCAAATTGACTGGCAATATAGGCTTCATCATATCAGACCTCCATCTATACGGCAACGAGGTCTTTTATAGTCGCGTTCTGCTTGGAGCGGAACTGGAAGCTCGAAAGAGAGATTACTATGTCCTGCTGGCAACCATCGGACAATCTTTTGCCCCGGCCAAGGATACACCCAGATTTATCAGAAGTCATGATGTGGATGGAATCATCATCGCCGGCGGCGTTCCATATGAGCTGATCGAATGTGTGCATGAACTCACTATTCCCTATGTATTAGTGGATTTTCATCACCCGCTGATTCCCTCCAATCTGGTCCTCATAGAAAACTATACCGGAGCTTATCAGGCTGTAAGGCATTTGATTGATCACGGCTACGAACGGATCGCATTCGTGGGCGGATCTTTCTATCACTCATCCATCAAGGAACGTTTCCAGGGTTATCAGGCAGCACTGAACGAGGCTGGTTTGGGAGCGATCAGCGAAGATCAATCACTGCATATCCTGGTCGATGAAGAGACATCAGACCAGATCGGGTACAGTGGTATCTGCACCATGATAGACCAATCCATAGACTTCGATGCTGTCGTATGTGCCAACGATACCACCGCAATCGGTTGCCTCCAAGCTCTTCAGCAAAGAACCCTGCACGTTCCTGGTGATGTTGCGCTGGTTGGATTTGACGATATCAGGCATGCTGTTGAAACTGAACCCACTCTGACTACGGTCCACGTACCCAAACTCGAGATGGGACAGCAGGCGATGCGCCTCATTTTTGATCTCCTTGATCACCCTAGAACGGGTCAACAGACACGAATGATCCATACCGAACTCATCGTGAGAGAATCCACTGCCACGCAAGTGAAGCAGACAGAGTATGCACGTGAAAGACCGACGATCGCCTGAAGGCCAACTTCTGACGAAATTTACCCTGGGTTCAAACTATTGGCCCGGTACCACGGGTGTCCATATGTGGTCACGTTGGGATCCGGAACGGATTCGCCAGGATCTGGAGAGAATGACCGAACTGGGTATGAATGCTCATCGGTCATTTTTATTTCTGCCCGATTTCCTCCCAACCCCCCACGAAACCAATCCGTTAATGCTGGAACGTTTCCAGCACTATCTCAGCTGGGGTACAGAAATCGGTATGGGCACGTTTCCCAGCCTTTTTGTTGGGCACATGTCTGGTGAAGACTGGGATCTGCCCTGGCGCGAGGGGCAGAATTTCTACACCGATCCTGAACTTCTTAAAGTGGAAGAGCGGTACATCTCTGATGTAGTGCAAGCCGGACGGAGTTCGCCAGCCATCCTGGGGTGGGTTCTCTCCAACGAGATTCCCGTCTTTGAACCCCGGGGCACCGCTGAGGAGGTTGTGGCCTGGGCTGAGCGGATGATACAAGCCGTTCGAAACCAGGATGCTGATCATCCCGTGAGCATTGGGGATGGATGTTGGGCGCCGGAGGTAAGCCGGCGCGCCTTCAACTTTCCCCTACGACACCTGGCGCCATTGCAGGACTTCATCGGTCTGCATTTCTATCCCAGGATGGGCAATGTATGGCACCAGTCATTTACGGCAGCTTTCAGATTGCAGATGGCCGCAGCATGGGGCAAACCGGTGATCATCGAAGAATTCGGCCACTCCACGACCATGGGATCAGAAGAAAATCAGGCCCATTATTATCGCACCGTGTTGCACAGTAGTATTATCAATGGAGCGAAAGGTGCTTTCAACTGGTGCTTCTCCGACTTCGAACTAGGGGACACCCGTCCCTATACTCATCATCCATTCGAGATGCGGTTTGGATTGGTTCGTTCGGACGGTCACCTCAAACCTGCCGCCCATGAGGTCCAATCCTTCAGCGCACTGTGCCACGAATTGTCTTCGGGTGAGTGGGATCCGGATCAGGCCCCACGCGTCGGACTGGTCGTACCCAGATCCTACTACCAAATACTGCCGCATGATTGGGACAGCACATTTTCCGAGTGGTATCCACTTTATTTGGATGTTTTCAGTACCCTGAAACGTGCGAACCTCCGAGTACAGAGCATATTCGAACCGGCAGGGGATTTGGAAGCTCCGAAAGGTAACCATATCCTCCTCGAATTAGATCCGGCTACGAATCCCCTGCTGATTCTTCCCAGGCTTAAACGAATTACAGCACCTTTCTGGCGCCAGATCATGCAATACGTCTACAGCGGTGGATATCTATACACTAGTTTCTCTCACGATCACTGGATCGTGGATTGGGAGCAGACGTTCGGTGTGACCAGCGACGTGCGATTTGGGTTACCGGCCGTACCTATGGAAGATGAACTATCGGTCACCATTTTACCTGATTGGCTACGAGAGAGAATAGGGGATGGCTTTGCCATTCCAATCCAGGATAGGTCGGCCGAGATGGCCTACTGCCCGGTCATAGACCAGACAGGGGAATTGCTTATAGAGGATCAGAATCAGAATCCAATACTCATATTCCAGCCACACGGAAAAGGTGGTTTCTATTACTCCCTATTCCCCATAGAAATGATCCTTTTAAAAGCAGGTGATCATCCTGCCCAGGCGTTCTGGGGACAAACCCTTAGGGCGATATGGCACCGGGTAGCGAAGGCACCGGAGATTTCAGTTACTGGCCAGGATCTCGAGTGGGGGACCTGGAGGAATACCGCCACCGGTGAAGTGAAGCTGGTGGTGGTGAACCATGCCTGGGATCCGCGCCGGGGATCGGTGCATCTAGCTCAGGGACTTGGAAGAGTTCTAACTGCCAACGTACCGACGACCAAATTGGAAACAGGAACCATTGAATTTGAGCTGGACCGCAAGGCCGTCCTGATCGGCCATTTGCGAGCAGCCAGCCCAAACGGAAAGATCAGTGTTCCTGGCATAGGAACACATGATACGAGGCGAGCGGAGGAGGTCCAGAAAGCTGACTCGCGCTCGCAATGACGATGTGACTCTAACAACAAGGGAGGAGTCAACATGAAACGTGTCGCTATATGGATTGCGGCTTTCACCTTTATCGTTGCCACTGTCTGGGCGGAAGGAGAAATCCCCAACGGTGGCTTCGAGGGTGATGCGCCAAACTACTTTAGCAGCGGCGGAACATCGACCACGGCTGTCCTTAGTTGGGCTACAGATGAATCGCGAACCGGTGGGCACTCACTCAAAATCGTGAAGACTGCCGCTGACGGCAATGCCTACTGGGAGAGTGAGGATCTGTATCGCTATTGGTCGGTGTACGTCGGTGCCAATGTGGGGATGGAAGTGGGCGCATGGGTTAAACTGGATGGTGCCAATACCTCCCCCGCCGCGGAAGCGGATAAAATCCAGCTAATCTTCAACTTCTACGACGCCTTTGGCCAGAACCTGCTTGGAGCACCGCTGGTTCTGGACGTGCCACAGACAACCGCCTCAACAGGCTGGGTAGAAGTGAAGAGTACGGATCCGATATCTATCCCGATCCGCGCTGACGAAATCACGGTGAAGTTCTTGTTCAACAATAGTGCCA
>CP070656.1:429976-448285 GCA_020355065.1 Fidelibacterota bacterium
CATGAACGTTAATCCCAGATTCTCATAAGATTATGATATTTAACAGCATATCAAACCAGGTTTTCAGTACATCCTGATCTGGTATGTTATTTGCGCCAGTTCGTGTAGAGACTTGTTCTGTAATGTTTGCATCCTAATAACTGGGAAAGAGTTCGAATATCAGGTAAATATTTCTGGTCTTTGAAAGAGGAAGTGGATTGGTATCGGCGTAGTATCCCTATTGCCAAGATCCAATCAAAATTAAGCAGAATTGTCTGTCGCCTAATCGGTCCGAGCTCGGACTGAACGGGGGAACCCAATTTGTGGGGTGTATCCCGCGTATCGCGGGAGGGACATCTCCCAGTCCTAACCCGTCAGCTAACCCCGTAGGCATTGGAAGGGACAGATATTAGACCTTTATGGGCTACAGACAAACCTGTAGCCCATTTTTTATGGAGGAACTCACGATGAGGAATGTATTCCGCGTTCTGCCAGTCATAAGCCTTATGCTTTTCACCGGGTGTCAGTCGGGATCTCGCAGTGAGATCAAAGAAGGGGAGCTCAAGGGAACGATCGCCATCTCAGGTGCCTGGGCTTTGTATCCCATGGCGGTTAGATGGGCGGAAGAATTTCAGAAGTTGCACCCCCACGTCCGCATTGATGTCGCCGCGGGTGGTGCGGGCAAAGGCATGGCCGATGCTCTCGCGCGCGTGGCGGATATCGGGAACGTCTCCCGGATGATCTATCCCGAGGAGATCGAACAGGGAGCCTGGTGGGTCTCCGTTACCAAGGATGCTGTTGTTCCCACAGTGAATGCACAGAACCCCTTCCTGAAAGATTTGCTCCGGCAGGGCGTGGATCAGGAGATTTTTGCCGCCATATGGATCACAGGTACCGTTGAGAATTGGGGAGAAGTCGTACGTCGGGATATTGGCAAGCCAATCCATGTGTATACCCGATCTGATGCCTGCGGGGCGGCCAAGACCTGGGCACAGTATTTAGGAGCTCGGCAGGAAGACCTCCTGGGTGTGGGCGTGTATGGCGACCCCGGATTAGCAGAGGCGGTAAAACAGGACGACCTGGGTATCGGCTACAACAATATCAATTACGCTTACGATACCCGCACGAAAGCACAGGTTTCGGGCATACGTATCCTGCCTATCGACCTTGATTGCAACGGCCGTATAGACAGTACCGAGAATTTTTATGACAACCGAGATGCGATTATTGCTGCCATCGCCGCCGGGAACTACCCCTCACCTCCGGCCAGGGATCTGCACTTCGTATGTCAGGGCAGACCCGAAAAAAGGGTGGTCCGGGAATTCATCCGGTGGGTCCTCACGGATGGCCAGGCATACGTCACGGAGGCGGGATATATCACCCTGCCCCGGGAGATACTCCAAACCCAGTTGACCAGGCTCGAAGACTGATGATTGCTGAGCGGGTAGACCGGTTACAACCGAATATGATGATCGTTATCCAGGGTTGATCGTCATGCAGAAACTGCAGATTATTCAGGATAGAGTCGCCCGGCAGGTGATGTTCGCACTCGCGGCATTTGCCGGTCTGATCGTCTTTCTGATGGCTTTTGGCCTTTTTGTGAGGTCCAGGCCTATTCTCGAATCCTTCCCATTATTCGAGTTACTCTCCTCATCTTCCTGGCATCCGTTGAAGGGTGAATTCGGTCTCTTTCCATTTCTCTTGGGTACCCTGTGGGTTACAGGTGTATCGATCGTCGTGGCGGTACCATTCTCCCTGCTGTGCGCGATTCACCTCTCGGAATATGCGACACGCAGAATCTGTGAATGGGTAAAGCCCCTGATCGATCTATTGGCCGGTATCCCCTCGGTTGTTTACGGCATATGTGGGGTGCTGATCATCGTACCCTTGATCAAGAACCACCTGGCACCCCTTTTCGGAACTTTCTCAACCGGGTATACCGTTCTGGCGGGAGGCCTGGTTCTGGCGGTGATGGTCTTCCCGATCATCATCCATGTAGCCCTGGAGGTATTTTCCTCGGTCCCGTACGAGGTCAGGGAAGCGTCTCTTGCGCTGGGCGCAACAAAATGGCAGACGGTGAAACTCGTGGTTTTACGGAAGGCGATGCCGGGTATCATTGCCGCCATCGTTCTGGGTATCTCGCGCGCCTTCGGCGAGACCATGGCGGTTCTGATGGTGGCTGGCAATGTGGCTCGAGTTCCCAAGTCTGTGTTTGATCCGGCCTATCCCTTGCCAGCACTGATCGCGAACAACTATGGCGAAATGATGTCCGTTCCTCTATACGATTCCGCGTTACTGCTGGCATCGCTGGTTCTGTTGCTGGTTGTTGTGTTCTTCAACATTTTATCACGATTCGTTCTGATCCATGTCGAGAAAGGGATCCAGTAAGGTGAACACCAGAAAAGTCGAAGAACAATTCTTCAAGACCCTGATGATCATCGCGACTCTCATCATCATCTCCACTCTCGGGGTGATCCTATTGACGGTGATCATGAAAGGACTGCCCGCCCTGAGTCTGTCCATGATTACACAAACACCAAAGGGGGGCTATTACCTCGGTAAGGAGGGTGGTATCCTGAACGCCATCATCGGCTCGTTGTACCTGGCGGGCGGAGCCACGGTCCTGGCTATACTGATCAGCCTGCCCATCGTCATGTATTTCAACATCTATGCGCCCAAGAAGTCGTTGTTTGTGAGTGCCTGCCGATTCTCACTGGATGTGCTGTGGGGGGTGCCTTCCATAGTATTTGGCGCGTTCGGATTCACGATCATGCTCTTTTTCGGTCTCAGGGCTTCATTGTTAGGCGGGATCATCGCAGTCGCTCTGCTGGTTCTTCCGGTCATGAGTCGGGCGATGGATGAGGTTGTCAAGATGATCCCACGGGATCTATTGGAGGCTTCTTTTTCGCTCGGTGCGACCCGGCTGCAGACCGCCGCGAAAGTGGTTGTACGGCAGGCCTTGCCGGGGATTCTGACCGCCGTGTTGGTGGCTTTCGGCCGGGGGATCGGTGATGCCGCGTCCGTGATATTCACCGCGGGATTCACCGATTCAATACCCACATCCATACTCCGACCGGCTGCCACCTTGCCTCTGGCCATTTTCTTCCAGCTGGGGACTCCGTTCCCGGAAGTACAGGACCGAGCCTATGCCTCGGCACTGGTGCTCACAGCTGTCATCCTCATCATCAGTATCCTATCACGAGTGCTAGCCAAGTCGTTCACGAAACACGTGGTCAAATAGGGGTAGCCATGGAAAATCACACCCATATCCGAGTTCGGGAACTCAGTGTGTACTACGGACGGGAGCAGGCATTAAAGAATATTTCCGTTGATATACCTGAGAAACGTATCACCGCCATTATTGGCCCTTCCGGGTGTGGCAAAACCACACTATTAAAGTCCTTCAACCGTCTGATCGATTCGATCGATGGAGTACGTGTATCGGGGGAAATCTCCATGAACGGGGATAATATCTTCAACCCGAAGATCGATGTCACCCTTCTCAGGAAGAAGATGGGCCTGTTGTCCCAGAGACCCCACCCCCTCCCCATGTCGATCTATGATAATGTGGCTTACGGACCGCGTATCCATGGTATCCGAAAAAAACGGAAGCTGGATCAAATCGTGGAGCATTATCTCAAGGAATCGAGTCTGTGGGAGGAAGTAAGGGATCGGTTGCATACCCCGGCGTCCGGACTTTCGGTAGGGCAGCAGCAGAGGCTTTGTCTGGCAAGAGGGCTCGCGGTGGAACCGGAAATCATACTGGGTGATGAACCCACTTCGGCTCTGGATCCAACGGCAAGTCAGCGTATTGAAGAGAAATTTCTCCAATTGAAAGCGAGGTACACCATAGTCGTTGTTACGCATATCCTGCGCCAGGCAGTCCGGCTGGCGGATTATGTCGTGTTTCTGTATCTCGGCGAGTTGATCGAGCATGGGCCGGCAGAAGAGGTATTCAAATCTCCGAAGAAGGAATTAACCCAAGGGTATATCAAAGGGGTAATCGTCTGAAGGACGTACAGAGACTAGATGAGAATTGTGCGATCATATAGAGCAGGCATGCATTATCATCATGCAGTCTACTTGCGATGGGTACTGTTCGCAAGCCAAGCTAACAGCGATCCATCAAAGACCTGCAAGGTGCATTGAGATACACCCGCTAGATAGTGGTGATGATATGCGCAACGGGGAAATGTAGAACGCCGACTTGAGGAGGTTATCACAATTTAAAAGTAGGATGCCTAAGTGAACATGAAACGAAACATATATGCCGACAGACGAGATGACTTTGGGTTTCAAAGAGGTCGTATCATATCCATTGTTGTCGTCATGATCGTCTTTATTATAATCGTCTGGCAAGGGGAACACCGGGCAACAGCACCGGAATCCCGTACTTTGGTCTTGTACTGTTTCACCGGGATGCAGGAGGTGATGGAGAATGGCGTAATCCCGATTTTCAAGGAATATTGGCAAGACGAGTATGGTGAGCACGTGGAGGTCATTTCAACGTTCGCAGGTTCGGGCACTATCGTCGATAAAATAATATCAAGGTTCCCCGCTGAAGTGGCCATACTATCCTCCCCCGTTGATGCCGTACGTCTATCGGAACGGTTATTGATATCCTCAAATTGGTGGAAGACGCTGCCCAACGCTGGGGTTTTCAATCGCTCAGCGATGATCATGATCGTGCGTGATGGCAATCCTCTGGATATCCAAGATTTTTCAGATCTATCTCGACCGGGTATTGAATTTCTGCATCCAAATCTGATCACCTCAGGTGCCGGCCAGTGGGCGATCCTGGCCATCTATGGTTCTGCTCTCAGAGTCGGTTCGGACAGCGTAGGAGCTATTCAGAGGGTGGCTGAAGCATGGCAGAATGTCATTGAACAACCCGCCAGCGCCCGAGACGCCGTACAACTGTTTATCGAGGGCACGGGTGATGTTCTTATCATGTATGAAGCCAATCTCCGGGAGAACATTGCCAGGGATCAAATTCCCGGACAGCTGGTATATCCCAGCAGCACCATCGTTACTGAGCACATTGTGCTGCCGATCAATAGGAACATAAGATCAGGGCAGGAGGAACTCGTTAACTCTTTCATCCAATTTTTATGGAGTGCCGAGGTTCAGCACTTACTGGCAGCCTATGGTTACCATGGTTTGAACGATAGCTTGGACAACATCAAGGATACATTCACTCTAGAAAGCTTGGGAGTTCCGAGACGCATAAAAAGCCAGCTGATCGATACACTGATCGCGGCTCTAACTTCTACGGTATCTTATTAAAAGCGATAACATGTTCATTGACGGGCATTTGACTGGATAGCACCATAAAGAATGAATGAACATGAGACCGTTTGGTAGGGCATTGAAAATCATTCATGTCAAGGGAGGGCATGGCTAACTTTCTTGTGCGTTGATGAGAATCTACCATCTTGGGGTGAACTGGCAGTAGATCCCGCCTATACTCATTAATATCCAAGATCCCCATGAGACTTGCCTACCGATCCAAATTAGTAATCAGTTTCCTAGTTGTAGTGCTACTTACGGGCTTTATAGCCACGCTGGTCGGCGAACGCCTGATCAGTAGGGGTATTATTCAGCAAGCGCAAGATAAGGTGCGGATTGATCTGAACTCTGCCAGGGAAATATATCAGCGGCAATTGAAACAGGTCGAAGACGTTGTCCGCTTTACGGCTAAAAGGTTCTTTATTACGGAAGGTATAGCGGGGGAGGGCTTTGAGAAGCTAAGAGAAGAATTGAAGAGGATCAGAGAAGGGGAAGACTTGGATATACTGACCATCGCAGATAAGAATGGGAATGTTATCCACCGAGCGAGGAATCCCGCCGTTTCCGGAGACAACCAATCAGGCGATGAGATTGTCGGTACAACCATGTCAAAGGGGAGGGTCACCGTAGGGACTTTGATCGTCACTAGAGAAGAGCTACTAAAAGAAGGTGATGATCTTGCAAACCGTGCCTACATGGAAATCATCCATACTCCCCGGGCCAAACCTCAGCCTGCGCGTATCGAAACAAATGGAATGATGATCAAGGCAGCCGCACCCATTCGTGACGAGGGGGGGAATCTGATCGGTGTACTCTACGGGGGAAAGCTATTGAATCGAAGCTATGACATTGTTGATAAGGTGAAAGAGACAGTATATCAGGATCAGGTCTATGAGGGGAAAGATATCGGTACCGCCACCATCTTCCAGAGTGATCTCCGGATATCCACGAATGTCAGGCAGGAAGATGGTGACCGAGCGATCGCTACACGGGTCTCAGCAGAGGTGTATGATCAGGTATTGGTGAATGGTAGGCCATGGATCGGGAGAGCGTTTGTAGTGAACAATTGGTATTACACGGCCTATGAACCGATAAAGAACCTCCAGCAAGACATTATTGGGATATTATATGTGGGCATCCTTGAAGAGAAATATGAAGATATGAGGTGGAGAACCTTATGGATGTTCCTGGGCATCACATTTTTCGGGATTCTGATCGCAGCAGTCGTATCCTATTTCCTGGCAAATCGTGTCGTGCAGCCCATTCAGCATCTAGTGTATGCGTCGAAAAAAATTGCCGGTGGTGATCTTGATTATAAAGTAGCGCTAAAGGCGAAAGACGAACTGAGTGCCCTGGGAGAAGCATTCAATTCCATGGCCTCATCACTCAAGGATAGGGATGAGCAGCTTAAAGAGCGAGCCACCCAGACGATCATGAAGTCTGAACGACTGGCAACCATTGGTCAGTTAGCGGCGGGGGTGGCGCACGAGATCAATAATCCACTGGGAGGGATACTATCCTATAGCCATCTTATACTAGAGGACACAGAGGAGGAGGATTCCAGGAGGCAGAATTTGGAAAAGATTGTCGTTCAAGCTACCAGATGCAGAGAGATTGTGAAAGGACTGCTGGATTTTGCCCGTCAGACGGAGCCCGAGATGAGTTTAGCCGATATCAATGGGATCCTTAATGAGTCGCTGGCGCTGGTTGAGCAGCAGGCTTTATTCCATAATATTAATGTCACGAAGCATCTGAGCCCTGCTCCCTTGAACGTCATGGTGGATACATCTCAGATTCAGCAGGTGTTCATTAATATACTCATCAATGCTGCGGAATCTATCGAAGGTCAGGGTGAGTTAGTCTTGAGGGTATCAAAGATAAGGGATGGGAGCTTCGTACAGGTTGAGTTTACCGACACAGGCTCAGGTATTCCGGAGGAGAATATCGAGAAACTTTTTGATCCTTTCTTTACCACGAAGGAGACCGGTCACGGAACCGGTCTGGGACTAGCGATCAGTTATGGGATCATTGAGCAACACAAAGGATCTATTGAGGTGAAGAGTCAGATAGGGGTAGGGACAACCTTCCGTGTAAATCTCCCTTTACAAAAGGAGCAGAATTAAGTGGCGGTGTCACCGAACATTCTCGTCATTGATGATGATGAGCCCATCCGCGATTCCTGTCAACAAACACTTTCGAAGGCTGGTTGTCGGGTCAAGACAGCGAAAGAAGGGAACGAAGGACTACTCTTATTTAAAGAGGAAGCCTTTGATGTCATTCTTCTT
Organism: Fidelibacterota bacterium; assembly: GCA_020355065.1. Lineage (GTDB taxonomy): Bacteria > Fidelibacterota > Marinisomatia > SCGC-AAA003-L08 > TS1B11. The sequence goes on from CP070656.1 coordinate 437,530, forward strand.
GATTTGAAGATGCCTGGCAGAAGTGGTGTTGAAATCCTGGAGCAGATAAAAGAGGACAATCCTGAGACAATCGTGATCATCATGACGGGATATCCCTCTGTAGAGACAGCTATCCAAACGATGAAAATGGGAGCCTATGATTATATCTCGAAGCCTTTCACACCGGAGGAATTGCGGATCAATGTAAGACGGGCACTGGAAAAGAGAGATCTAGTGCTGGAAAATATCTACCTGAAGCGGCAGCACGAGGAAGAGCTGGAGAGTGATATAATCGGGCAGAGTGAAGGCATGCAAAAGGTCCTCCAATTGGCTCGGAAAGTAGGCCCGACAGAAAGTACAGTCTTGATCACAGGGGAGAGCGGAACAGGGAAGGAACTGATCGCAAAGGCGATCCGCAACTACAGCAACCGGAAGGATAAACCCTTCATAACCGTCGATTGTGGTTCTTTGGTAGAGAGTCTTTTTGAGAGCGAGTTGTTTGGGCATGTGAAAGGATCTTTCACCGGTGCAACGGCCACCAAACACGGACGATTTGAATTGGCTAATGGCGGAACCATCTTCTTTGATGAAATCGCGAACATCAGCACCAATATTCAAGCCAAGCTCCTGAGAGCCATTCAGGAGGGCGAAGTCACCAAGGTCGGCAGCAACCAGGTAATTAAAGTAGATGTAAGAATCATTGCCGCTACCAACCAGGACCTGAAGCATCTGGTGAACGAGGAACGGTTCAGAGAGGATCTTTTTTACCGTCTGAGTGTGGTACCTATCCATCTCCCTTCGTTACGCGAAAGACCTGAGGATATTCCTGTACTAGCTATGCATTTCCTTAGAGAGTACAGCCAGAAGAGAAAGAAGACCGTAGGCAGTATTTCTGAGAAAGCCATGAAGGCACTCATGCAATACAGCTGGCCAGGGAACGTCAGGGAATTGGAGAATGCCATCGAGCGGGCTGTGGTATTGACCGAAGGTAATGTTATCCAACCCGTTGATCTTTTGTATCATGAGTTGTCAACCGCCAGGGAGGTTTCCCATGGAGAAGAACGTCCAAGAAGCCTCGAGGATGTAGAAAAGGAATATATTTCCCAGACTCTGGAAACGTATAATGGGCACCGATCCAAGACGGCTCAATCCCTGGGGATCAACCGGAAGACACTGTGGAGGAAGATGAAGAAATACGGGTTGGAATAGTATCCTTTCAAGGTAAGTCACGCCAGTCTCCTACTCCTTGCTTTCATACGATAACCTCGCATCATCGATTTCAGCTATAGACTGGATAATGTTCGGCATTGGGGCATAATGCCCCCAAGTTGGGGCATGCTACCCCCGAATAGCTTCCTGAAGACTGGAGTACCAATTGGGATTCAGCAGGTTAAAGAAGCAGAAGAGTATAATAATAAAACACATAGGATCATTTCCGGGTGATTTTTTTTCTTCTGGCATATGGTTTGTGATTGAAGAAACGGAAGCACTGGAGCTACCAAATGTTAGGAACCAAAAGAATCCTAATTGTTGATTCTGACACCGACGCGGTACAGGAGTGCAGTTCTCTGTTAGCAAACGAGGGTTACCTTGTCGACACCTGCCGGTGTATCACCCATGCGGTCCAGATCATCGAGGGCACCAGGATCGATTGTGTCATCATGGCTGTGGAGTTGGAGGACATCAAAGGCTATGATGCGGTTGGTATTATTAAGGCAATTAATCCGAGTATTGAAGTGATCCTAACGGCTCGAAACAATACGAAAGAGTTGGAAGCAAGAGTACGGGCGCAGGATATCTTTTACTATCATATAAAATCGTTCACAAGTGACGAATTGATTATGGCGGTGAATAACCTTTTCAAAGCAGAAATGCCGGGGGAAAACATGAACAGAAAAAGTCAACCGAAGATACTAGTGATCGATGATGACCATGATTTCTTAGAATCGATGCGTGCTATCTTGGAAGCGTCTTCATACCTGTTCGTGTCGGCGGATAATCCCAAGGAGGGGATGAAGAAGGTGCTATCAGAGAATCCGGACCTAATCCTGCTGGATATCATGATGGATAGTCTGTTTGACGGTTTTTCAATGTGTCATAATATCAAAACTGATAAGGAGTATAGAGATCATCACCGCACTCCGATCATCTTTGTCTCAGCGGTTAAGGAAATAGCTGGCTCTCGGTTTGCGTTTGATCCTGGTTCCTGTGGCCATGTGGGCCCAAATGGCTACCTCGATAAGCCGATCAAGCCCGATGAATTGCTGGACAGTATCAAGATGCTTTTAGAGAAATATCCCAGACAGGATCATGGACAATAAAATACCTACCATTCTGGTCATTGATGATGAAGAAGTAATTCGGGACTCTTGCTCCCAGATACTTGCCAAGGAGGGGCTGTGTGCTATCACGGCCGAGAATGGCATGATCGGTCTTGAGAAGGTGAAGGAGGTACAGCCCGATGTGGCCATTGTTGACCTGAAGATGCCAGGAATGAACGGATTTGAGTTATTGGGTGAAATCAAGGAGCTCGATCCGGAGCTGATCGCTATCGTCATTACAGGCTATCCCAACATCGAATCGGCGGTGGAGGCGATGAAACTGGGAGCCTATGACTTCTTACCCAAACCCTTCGCTCCGGATGAGCTCCGGATCATCGTGCGTAGGGGGCTGGAAAAAAGGAAACTCTCTCTCGAGTCGGCGCAGCTGCGTCAAGAAAAAGAGAGGATCAAAGAGTATTTCATTACTCTGGTATCCCATGAACTCCGTTCTCCGTTGGCAACGGTCCATCAGTATTGCGATACAATCCTCGGGGGCTTCGTTGGTGAGGTGAATCAGAGCCAGGGGGAGATTTTAAAGATTTGCAGGGAACGTGTTAGCGATCTTTTAAAACTAGTCGACGACTGGCTGAGCTTATCACGAATTGAATCGGGTGAGATTGTTGCCCATCCAAAGCCGGTAAACTTAGCTTCATTACTGGCTCATGTTGCCCATAAACTGCAAAGTAAGGCAGCGATGAACGCGGTAACCATCCGCGTTGACTCCACCAATGATCTGCCTTCCGTACTCGGGAATGCGGAAGCGTTGGAACTAGTATTTACAAACCTGATCAGCAATAGTATTAAATTCAATGTTGAAGGGGGGAAGATTGAAATATCCGCGCATGCGGACGGCAAATACGTGATTGTGGATGTGACTGATACGGGTATAGGTATTTCCGCAGAAAACCTGCCTTTCATTTTTGATGAGTTCTATCGCATCAAGAATGGTGCGACGCGCAGAATACCTGGTAGTGGACTCGGATTATCTCTGGTACGGAAAATTGTGAATGCTCACTCCGGCAGAATTCAGGTAGTCAGTGAGGAAGGACGGGGGAGTACATTTAAGGTTATGTTACCGAAGACGAACTGAATAGAACGCAAACAAATGCTTTTTAAAGTACTAGGCAAAAAGGAGTTTACGACTTTCATTGAACTCCTCCTTAATGATACCGAAGTGATTGCACCCAAGCAGGTCGGTGTCGATACCTCCGGGAAGCCACTCCACCAGTACCTGCCGGTCCAAGCCTTTACCGAGATCGATCTCAGCTACGAAACCACTGAATACTCGGCCAAGACCTATTTCCTCCCCTTCCGGGAGAACCTCTCCACCTGTTCTTTTTTGGACATGGTCTGGGATCGACAGATTAAATATCGGGTGCAGCCCAGAGCGATCATCGGTCTGCACGCCTGCGATATCAATGCCCTGCTTAAGCTGGATAAAGTACTGGCTGGTGATCGTTTCCCCAGCCCCTATTATATCTCACGCCGGAAAAACACCTTTATCGTGGGGATCGACCATGATCCGTGTGAGGGCGGCTTCTGCCAGGCGGTGGGAGCCGATGTGGTGACGCACGGCTTCGATCTGTATTTGACCGATCTAGAAGACCGCTACTTCGTAGCGATCAACTCGGAGCGGGGTTTCAATGTGCTTCAACGGGTGAAAACCAGGGAACCTACTGCACGGGATAACAACGACTATCTGGATGTGCGCCGACGAATCGCCGGCCAGTTCAAACCCCTCGAGGTGCACAACCTGCCCAACCTGATGGACATCGAGTTCGAGTCGAAAGTCTGGAAAAAATGGGCGGATAAATGCCTGAGCTGCGGCAGCTGCGCTATGGTCTGTCCCACTTGCTACTGTTACGGGATCGAAGAGCGGGTTTCCATGGACAACGCGGAGAGTGCCAAGGTTAAGCAGCTGTACTCATGCCAATTTCTCGACTTTGCGATGGTGGCGGGCGGGCACAATTTCCGGCCTGACCGTGAGACGCGGCTGAAATACCGCTACTATCATCAGCACCGCGGATTCGTAGAGGCCTATGAGGAGCCGCTCTGCGTGGGCTGCTATCGCTGCGGACGGGTATGCCTGGCCGGTATCAATCCAACGGACATTATCGGTGACCTACAAACGGAGTATCAGGAATGACCAGCCTGTTCCGACCTTACTACATCATCCAGGAATCCGAGATGGCCCAACCTCTGGACTACAACCGGAGGAGCCGGCTCAAGCATGTGGACCAGGTTTTCCGCAGCGAGATCATCAACATCATCCCGCTCACCGATATGGAGAAGCTGTTTCAGCTGCGCATCCTGGATGGGGCCGAACGGGAGCGATTCTCCTTTTTACCCGGCCAATTCGTCATGGTGGAAGTCCCGGGCTATGGTGAGATTCCCATTTCCATTTCCAGTTCCCCGTCCCATAAGGGTTATATCGAGCTATGCATTCGCCGGGCAGGAGTGGTGACCGGCATCCTGCACAAGACCAGACGCGGTGCCGTGGTGGGTCTTCGCGGTCCCTTCGGAACCCACTTTCCCATCGAGCGGATGCGCGGCAACCATATCCTGTTGATTGCCGGTGGTCTCGGGCTGGCACCGCTCCGGGCACCGATCTTAAACGTCATCGAAAACCGCACCGACTTCCATGATGTACACATCCTCTATGGCACCCGTCAACCGGACATGCTGTTGTTCAATTACCAGTATGAGGAATGGAACCGGATTTCCGATATCAACCTCAAGGTCATAGTTGAGCAGGGTGACGAATCCTGGACCGGTCCGGTTGGCCTGATCACTGACCTCCTGAAAAAGATACGCCTTGAGCCGTTGGAGACCTATGCCATCATCTGTGGACCGCCGGTCATGTTCAAGTTCGTCTGCGCCCACCTGCAGCGGGAAGGCATTCCCATGGACCGCATGTTCGTGTCCCTGGAACGTCGGATGCACTGCGGTATGGGTAAATGCTGCCGCTGCAATATCGGTTCCACCTACACCTGTCTTTCCGGACCGGTGTTCGACTACTGGACGGTGATGAACCTGAAAGAGGCCATTTGAGGTTCAGGTTATGAAGTATTTGGGTATAGAGCCGAAGAGACCGAAGGTTGGTGTGTTCGATTTCACCGGTTGCGAGGGGTGCGAGCTGCAGCTGGCCAACAAGGAGGAGACGGTCCCCGCTTTCCTCCAGGCCATTGAGGTGGTCGACTTTCGCGAGATCAGCTCAACCAGCAGTGATGACTACGAGGTGGCCCTTATAGAGGGGGCTATCACCCGTGATGACGAGATCAGGCGATTGAAAGAGATCCGTAAACACGCCAAGTTGCTGGTTGCTCTGGGCAGCTGTGCCTGTTTCGGCGGGGTGAATCGGCTGAAGAATGGCTATGACCTGGATGCGGTCAATCAGGAAGTTTACGGTACAGAACCGAAAGAAACCCTACCGACGCAGGCGGTAAAAGAAGTGGTCTCTGTTGACCTGGAAATTCCTGGCTGCCCCGTGGACAAGGCCGAGGTGGAGCGGATCGTTCAGCACCTGATCTGGGACGTTCCCTACCAGTTTCCTGCCTACCCGGTGTGTTTCGAGTGTAAGCAGCGGTATACGACCTGTGTTTTTGAACTGGGGCAGCTCTGCCTGGGGCCAATCGCCCGTGGCGGATGCCATGCTCCCTGTCCGGCCGGGGGCAGCGGCTGCTGGGGCTGCCGAGGACCGGCCGCCGACCCTAACCTGGAAGAGTTTCTGCAGATAGCAAAGGACCGGGGCTTCAAAAAAAGGGAAATCAAAGAACGACTGAGCTTCTACGGCGGCTTTGAGGATATGCCATGAAAGTCGATCTGAATATAGACCTGCACCACCTCACCAGAGTAGAAGGCCATGGCAACATCCACGTGCAGGTGAAGGATGGAAAGATCAAGCAAGCCCGCTGGGATGTGGTGGAGACACCCCGCTATTTTGAGGTCATGCTCAAGGGCAAGCATTATACCTCGGCTGGTATCCTCACGGCCCGTATTTGTGGGATCTGTTCCATCGGCCACTGCCTGGCCAGCCTGCGGGCTACCGAACAGGCCTTCGGCATAAATATAACCAATAAAGCCGCCCAGCTGCGTCTGTTGGCCAAGCACGGCGAGACCCTTCAAAGCCATATCCTGCACCTGTTCTTTCTGGCAGCTCCCGATTTTTTGAAGGTGCCGAGTGCCATCCCACTGCTCGACAGCCACCCCGATATAGTTGCCGCAGGGCTGCGCCTGAAAGCACTTGGTAACCGCATTTGTGAGGTGGTAGGTGGCCGGGCCACCCACCCGGTTTCCCTCCTGGTGGGTGGTGTGGCGAGAATGCCGGAGGGACTGGACGACCTGCAGTATGATCTCGAAAGTGCCCAAGATGATCTGGCTGCAGCGGCCGAGTTGTTCGGTACGTTCGATATCCCCGAATTCCAGCGTGAGACCGAATTTGTTTCGCTTAAGGGTGAGGAGGAATACCCATGGATTGGTGGGCGGTTGGTCTCGTCCGATGGTGTTGACAAAGCCGAGCACGAGTATACCGTCATGACCAATGAAGAGGTCGTCGAGAATAATACCTCCAAGTGGTGCAAGCTGTCCCGGGAATCGTTTGCCGTGGGAGCCCTGGCCCGCTTCAACAACAATCACCATCTGCTCCATCCCCAGGCACTGGAAGTCGCAACCGGTCTTGGATTGAAACCGGTGTGCCACAATCCTTTCATGAATAACGTCGCCCAGCTGGTGGAGTGTGTACATGTAGTCCACGATGCCATGCGTTTGGTCGATGCCCTTCAGGGATCCGATTCTGAGCCCACCTTGGTGCCGGTCACGCCGAAGGCGGGTGAGGGTATCAGTGCGGTGGAAGTCCCGCGCGGCATTCTCTATCATCACTACCGCTACGACGAGAAGGGCTACATTACCAAGGCCAACTGCGTGATCCCCACCACCCAGAACAACGCCAACATTCACCACACACTTCGCGACCTGGTCGCTGCCAACGCCAGGGAGGGAATGACCAGCGAACAGCTGGAACTGCTATGCTCGATGCTGGTGCGCGCGTACGATCCATGCGTCTCATGTTCCGTGCATTGATCATACATGGGGATACAAATGAACACTGGCATTATCAAGGGATTATTCCAATAGCAGAGCATCGAAGGAAGTCTTCATGCCCGGGAGCCATAACGAGGAGGTGACCAATGACACGGCGAAATAAAGTACTTACCTGGCTGACGCTGTTGATTCTCCTCAACATCGCCTCGTCGAGCATAATCTACTGGCAGCAGTCCCGGAAGTTGGAAGCGCTCTCCGCTTACACTCTGGCAATGGAAGTCGACAAGTATCTTCTGGAATGCAGACGTCAGGAGAAGAACTTTTTCATCCGTACCAGTATGGAGGCTATCCAGCAGTATACAGCCAACCATGATACAGCCAGCAGTCTCATACTGAAACTGATGCAGAAGCGGTTGCCGAATAATGCGAAGACTGCCTGTTCTGCTCTGGCTGCTCAGATGGACAATTACCAGAAGGCTTTCCGAGCTATCAGCATATATCGCCGTGACAATCCAGTTGGGAACGATATGATTTCAATGATGCACATGTGCACGGAGATTGCCCGCCAGTGTCACTCGCACGTAGCCTCTATCATCGCGGAATCGGAACAGCTCCACCAGGCGGCAAATAGGACAGCCGGAATGATTACCCTGATCCTGCTGATCGGAACCCCGATGGTCTCAATCTTGATCGCCGTTTTCATTATCAAGGAATCTACCGTACCTTGAAAACCATGCCTCTCCCATCAGCAGTGATTCTCCGTCGGTAACGTCGTACGATCCCGGCATATTCTGTTCGCTACCTTAATTCCTGCTCGATAGCAGCTTATCGCACTCGTCCAAGAGACGTGTAAGTACCGTACGCCGACGGCACGGACTGATTAAGAGCTCTTGGAGAACCGGAGCCCATCGCGGTCGTCGTAATGAATGACAACCTTTTGCGGATAGTGAACGTCATATTGGGCGAACGGGATCATTCATATAATTAAAGAATACCCGATCGATATCATCCGGATATCCGTATTGTATATCATACCAGCAATTACAAAAAAGACAACCATTCAATCCGGGAGCTGTCCTCATGACGACGAGTCCGATCTCTAAAAAATGGCTTATCTATGTCTGTGTCGCGGGTGCGTGTTTAGCCTCTCATTCCCTGGTTTATGGGGATCCGTCCGCGGCGCAAACGCAGGGGCATGATGGGAATCCGTATCCCGTACCACGCATTGAGTCGCGTATTAAGGTGGATGGGATTCTGAACGAGTCAGACTGGGATAAGGCCCTGGTGCTGGAATTGAATTACGAATTCGACCCGGGCGATAATGTTCCGGCGCCGGTGCCCACCGAGGTGCTGCTGATGAACGATGGAACCCAGCTCTATGCCGCGTTTCGCTGCTACGTTGACGATGCCTCTGAGATCCGGGCACATCTTACCGACCGGGAAAATTTCTGGAACGATGATCACGTGAACATTCATATCGATACCTTTAACGACGAGCGGCGGAGTTATGCCCTAGGAGCCAACCCGTTAGGAGTGCAGATGGATGCCATTGCGGCCGACCAGAACTTTGATTGGAGTTGGGACGGTATCTGGGCGTCTGCCGGCAGCATCTTTGACTGGGGCTACATAGTAGAGCTGGCGATACCCTTCAGCCAGTTGCGTTTTCAACGGACGAACGGTCCGCAAGTATGGGGATTCGATGCGTGGCGGGTGCACTCCAGAAGCGTTCTGCACTTCATCGGAGCCTTCCCCCAGGACCGGGACAACAGTTGCTGGCAGTGCCAGATGATCAAAATCGAGGGTTTCGAGGGTGTAACTCCGGGGGAGAACCTGGAGATCAGTCCTACCGCGATCGGCGGGCGTACCGATACACGTGATGATCTACCCGATGGAAGTTTTGATGATGGTAAGCTTACCTCCGAGCTCGGACTTACAGCTAAGTGGGGGATTACTACTAACCTGACTGCGAGCGGTACGCTCAATCCCGATTTCAGCCAGGTGGAAGCCGATGCCCTGCAGTTGGATGTCAACCAGCCATTTGCGCTGTACTATCGGGAGAAGCGGCCCTTTTTCACCGAAGGGGCCGACTTCTTCAGCACACTTAAGACCGCCATCTATACCCGTACCATGCATGATCCCTCCGCCGGTCTGAAGCTGACTGGCAAGGAGGGAGTGCACACCATAGGCGGGTATGTCGTCCGTGACGAGCAGACCAACCTTCTGTTTCCCGGCAGTCAAGGTTCGGACAGCGAGTCATTGGAGAGGGCTTCCACCGCATCGGTGCTACGGTATAAGCGAGATTTCGGGAGCACCTATACGTTTGGCGCCCTGCTGACCGATCGAGAGGGCAAGGACTACTACAACCGATTGGTAGGGCTGGATAATCATTTGCGAGTGACGGAGACCGATGAAATCCAGCTGCAATACCTGGAATCGTGGACCCTTTATCCTGACTCTATTGTAGAGGAGTACGATCAACCAGGCGGCTCGTTCCAGGATCGATATATTGCCTTTGAATACGATCACGATAGCCATAACCAGTACTGGTGGCTGGACTATGATTACGTGGGGGACGGTCTGCGGGCAGATCTCGGTTTCATACCACGGGTGGGCTTCCAAGATGTCGAAGGAGGTTATTTTTACCGCTGGTTCGCAGAACCGGGCAAATGGTGGTCGAGGTTCACCTTGGGGAGTGATTTCAATTATTATGTGGATCAAAGTGACCAGCTGTTAGAGAAAGGCGCTTCGATCTGGTGTAGTTATCAGGGATTCATGCAGTCGTATGTCAACGTCAACCTGCACCGGTCACGGGAAGCCTATGATAATGCTGAATTTGACCTAACATCCGTCGAGATATTTACACAATGCAGACCTTTTGGTGATCTGGGATTAAACTTCTTTACCCGGTTTGGGGACCGGATCGACTACGACAACACGCGCAAAGGGGAGCGGCTGCTAGTGAATCCGTGGATAGAATACAATTTAGGCCGCCACATGAACTTGACACTCGATCATGCCTTCGAACGTCTGAACGTGGAAGGGGGACGACTCTACACCGCCAATGTGACCCAGATGTCCGCCGTGTATCAATTCAATATACGGACCTTCTTCCGGTCCATTGTTCAGCACGTGGATTACCGCTACAATACGAAGCTCTATACCTTCGAGATCGATCCCGAGGAGCGGTATCTGTTCGTCCAGCTGCTGCTGTCCTATAAAGTGAATCCCCAGACGGTCTTCTTTCTCGGCTACAGCAGCAATTACACGGGTACCCACGAGTACAACCTGGCGCAGGAGGATCGGTCGATCTTCTTGAAGATGGGCTATGCCTGGCTGCGCTAGATACGAATCGGTCGTCTACATAAAGAGTTGTTCAGCTGAAGGTGACGATCCACCGTGTGTCCAGTGGAGTAAGC
>CP070656.1:448385-451335 GCA_020355065.1 Fidelibacterota bacterium
TATGCCATTACAGCCGCAGAATTCATTGCCCCGGACGTCAAGCTGTTCCGCATCGAAGCTCCCCACATTGCCAGGAAGCATCAAGCCGGCCAGTTCGTCATTCTACGGGTCCATCCAGACGGAGAGCGTATACCCATCACTATCGCGGACAGCGATCCGGAGACAGGTGAGATTACGCTGATCGTGCAAGGCATCGGACGGACCACCAAGGACATGAACCGGAAGGAGAAGGGGGATCACCTGCAGGACCTGGTAGGTCCCCTGGGCACGGCCACGCACATCGAGAATTGGGGCCGGGCCGTGGTGGTTAGCGGCGGCGTGGGCACGGCGGAGGCACTGCCGATCGCCCGGGCCATGAAGGCGGCGGGCAACCACGTCATCTCGATCATCGGTGCGCGCACCAAGGAACTGGTCATCGCCGAGCAGCTGATGGCGGAAATTTGCGACGAAGTGATCATCACGACCGACGACGGCAGTTATGGCACCAAGGGACTGGTCACTACGGCGCTGGAGCCGATCATCACCGGTGATCAGCCGCCGCAGATGATCCTGGCCGTGGGCCCCCTGCCCATGATGTCCGCCGTAGCGGATATGACCCGGCCATTGGGTATCAAGACGGTGGTATCACTGAACACTATCATGATCGATGGCACGGGCATGTGCGGCGGGTGCCGGGCTACGGTGGGCGGCGAGACGGTATTTGTCTGCGTGGACGGTCCGGAGTTCGACGCCCACCAGGTAGACTTTAACGAGCTGCGCCAGCGGGGCAGCATATACCGTGAGCACGAGCGTCAATCCCTGGACGATTTCCTGGAGCGCTGCCGCCTGGAAACCGCCGCAGAGGAGACCTCTAAAGCGCGATGAGTTCCGCCCCCCAGACCCTGACGCCCAAAGAGCGCATGCGCATCCCGCGGCAGGAGATGCCCGAACAAGATCCAGAGGCGCGCAGCCACAATTTCGATGAGGTGAACCTAGGTTATGACGCCGAGACAGCGATGCAGGAGGCCCAGCGCTGCCTGCAGTGCAAGAAGCCACTGTGCATCGACGGGTGCCCGGTGAACATCAAGATCCCCGAGTTCATCCAGCTGATCGTGGACGGCGATTTCCTTGGGGCGGCGGCCAAGATCAAGGAGGACAATTCGCTGCCGGCGGTGTGCGGGCGGGTATGTCCCCAGGAGACCCAGTGCGAAGCGACTTGCGTGGTGGGTAACCGGTTCCGACCGGTGGCCATCGGTCACCTGGAGCGCTTCGTATCGGACAACGAGCGTGAGACGGGTCAGGTCCAGCTGCCCAAAATCGCCAAGAGTTCGGGTAAGAAGGTAGCCATCGTGGGCAGTGGTCCGGCGGGGCTAGCCTGCGCCACGGACCTGGCGCAGTGGGGCCACGAGGTGACGGTGTACGAGGCGCTGCACGAATTCGGTGGTGTGCTGGTGTACGGCATCCCCGAGTTCCGGCTGCCCAAGAAAATCCTGGCGACCGAGATCGAGAACCTGGAGAAAATGGGGGTTACCTTTATCAAGAATTTTTTAATCGGGAAGACCATGACGGTGGATGAGCTGATGGATGAGGAGGGCTACGACGCCGTATTCGTGGGGACTGGCGCCGGCCTGCCGTGGTTCATGAATATCCCCGGCGAGAACCTGAACGGCGTCTATTCGGCCAACGAGTTCCTCACGCGAGTCAACCTGATGAAGGCCAACCAGTTCCCGCAGTCGGACACGCCGATCAAGATCGCCGATACGGTGGTGGTATTCGGCGGGGGCAACACGGCCATGGACGCGGTGCGGGTGAGCAAGCGGCTGGGAGCCAAGCGGGCCATTATCGTCTACCGGCGGTCGGAGGAGGAGATGCCGGCGCGGGACGAGGAGATCAAGCACGCCAAGGAGGAGGGCATCGAATTCATGCTGCTGACGGCCCCCAAGGCCATGCTGGATGACGGCCAGGGGTGGCTCAAGGGGGTGGAGTGCCTGAAAATGGAGCTGGGTGAGCCGGACGAATCGGGACGACGGCGGCCGGTGCCCATCGAGGGGTCCGAGTTCACCATCGAGGCGGACCTGGCGGTGGTGGCCATCGGGAACGGCTCCAACCCGCTGCTGGCCAAGACTACGCCAGGGCTGAAGATCAACCGCTGGGGCAACATTATCGCCGACCCGGAGACGGGGCGCACCAGCAAGAAGGGGGTGTTCGCTGGGGGCGACATCGTTACGGGCGGAGCGACGGTAATCCTGGCCATGGGGGCGGGACGCCAGGCCGCCGCAGCCATCAATGAATACCTGAACACCGGGAAATGGGTGGAGATCGATGGATAAGCCATTCGACTGGACTCAGAAGAGGCCTGATTTCGATACGATGACGTACGAGGAGACCATCCGGTTCTGCATCGCGCTGGAGCAGGCGGCGGCCGCCTTCTACGAGGAGCTGGTGCAGGGGACGGACGATCCGGTCGCCAAGGCATTATTCGGGGAGCTGGCCTTAATGGAACGGGGCCACGAGCAGCGGCTGGAGCAGCTGGATGAGGAGGCCTTCTTCGAGACGGTGCCCACCACGATCATCGATCTGAAGACCACGGACTACCTAGAGGTGGCGGAACCCGGCCAGGAGCTAACCACCCAGGGCATCCTGATACTGGCAGCACAGCGGGAGAAGGCCACCCGGGACCTGTACGCGGAGCTGGCGCTACGATATGCAGCGGAACCTTTTCTGCACGAGTTCTTCAAGATGATGGCCGAGGAGGAGGCCAAGCACAAGTACATCCTGGAGGAGGAGTACGAACGGATGATGGGTGGGGAGATGTAGGAATTATTACACATTACTTTCCAAGTATCCGCATTTGCGCGAAGCCCTGCGAGAGCGGGGCTTTTTTGTATTAGGAATGAACCGCAAAGCCCGCCTCCGGACGGGCCGTGGGGGCGCAAAGGGCGCAATAGATATTAAGAATAAGATATATTGA
>CP070656.1:451435-455954 GCA_020355065.1 Fidelibacterota bacterium
AGACAGACCGGGACTGGAGTGCGGAGTACCTGACGCGGCATGAGGCGTGGTTAGCAAGACGTGGGGGGAGTGAGTAGCGGTTGGTAATTCAAGAAGAGGGAGGATTCACCATTCCGGGATGGGGGTAGTTGTTAGTGAAGAGGGGGAATTCGTTCCGAGTTCCTGGTTTCAATTTACTAGCTAGAAGCAGGGAAAGGCCGCAACCGATCCATACAACCTCCAGTCCCACATCCTGCGGGGCTAAAGGGCGGGATAGTACAGCTCCGTGTGACGAGGCTGCAGCTTCCTGAGATGTGTCCTAATAAGCTTGAAGCTCTGCGACATTGAGCGTATTTTATATTTTACTATTTATATATGGGGGGATTACAACCATGAGTAAATGGAAATTGATAATCCTTGGGCCTGCAGCCGTAGGATTGATGGGGTGTGCCCTGCAACGTCCACCAAGTCCTCTCATTCCACAAAAGTCCATCATTGGAATAACAGTATGGACCCAATCCAAGCCACGTAGACCAGGCATAGAAAATGAATACGTTTATTTTGTAAGAATGGATGATATAAGTGAGCCATTCACCCAGGAATCTATAATCAAGTCTAACTATTATCGGGATGGACAGGCCTATCTCGTCAATGCAGAGCCTGGACACTATGCGGCTGTGGCTTCTCGCTCCTACTCTCGTTCTACCTATCCATTATCCAAATACCAGCCGGGAAAAACAAATACAACCTTGTTCCCAAAAGAATTGATCAAAGAAATGGACATAATGGTCGCACCTGGATCAGTCGTTTTTATGGGGAGTTACATAATAAATCAATCTCCGGGCTTACGACGCGCTGATGAAGCCCAGCTACATTACGCCAAATTGGTTGCACCCATTGACCAATTTTTTGCTCGGGCCGGGGCCTTAGGTGCATATCCATATAAGGTATTAACAGCGATATTTCTCTGGCAGGGCCGATGCTGTTATAAAGGGAAATCCCGCCAGGTACAAAAGACCAAGTTTGCCGAGACCAGATTCCTTACCGTTGCTCTACGTCATTTTGATGGAACTGAATGGGTAGATGTCATTCAAGAGCGATTGGATGAATTAACAGCAGCATATTAGCATCTACATCATCCACCTTATGACGCAGGAGTACACCAAATCCATTAGGATGGTGCTGCTGAATTGGGGGGGCAGGCAGCCGGCCAGGATCCAGAACCCACCCTGCGCTCTGTGTGAGGTTCCTCGACCACTCACCCCACTCACTAGCGTGAGCTTCCCTCTCTCAAGAGAGAGGAAAGCAGGGGCCTCACCGTACTTCCTCTCAACGAGCTCAGGGCAAACTCGGCTCAGTATGATGGGGCACTGAGCGCTGGAGTGGATCAACCGGCCAAGGAGTAGGGGCTAGTCCTCCAGGCGGAAGGGGGGATACTCGTCGGTCATGAGGGCGACGTAGGCCCAGACGCGATACGCCCAGCGGTTGATGCCCATCACCAGTTTGAAAAGGTCCTTGACGTAGGTTCCAGCGAAGAGCAGGACGATGGCCACGAAGAACACCAGGATCCAGATGAGGCCGCCTTGAGCGTCGTCGGCGTATCCGTTTTTGGTGGTTTCCGATCCGAGGAATACGGCCAGTACGGCGTAGTGGGGTATGGCCAGGATCCATTTCACCAGCACCATCCAAGGTGTGAGCCGTTCCGGATAGTCCACCTCCAGGGTGGCGGGGTAGTCCTGGACTTCTTTGAGAGTGAAGGGTGGGTACTGATCGGTGGCCAGGGCGCCGTAGCCATAGAACATCACCCGCCAGGTCCAGCGCATGACGCCCACGTTGAACTGGAAGAGTGACTTGGGATAGCGGGACGTGAAGAGGATGGCCCAGAAGGCGAAGAAGGTCGCGAATATGAACGCGACCCAGAGGAAGACGAGAATGATGAAGTGGGGAATGAGGAGCAGCCATTTCACCAGCCAGAGCAGTCGGGAGGGTGTTTCGATCAGTTCGCCCTTCAAGACCAGCGGGTAGGTTTTGTCTGCCATTTCGGTCTCCTATTTGAAGGTATTACAGATATATTTTGAAATCGACATATGTTCCAATCAATTCCCTGCTAAGATGCACGGCACCGGGGATTGGTGACGGAAGGTACAGGTATGGCCGATGAGGGGCAACCGGTTTCCTTTGGCGGGGCTGGTTTGAGACGCGGCTTGACACGGGCAGGGGAGGGGCCTATCTTAGCTGGAGCTGATGTGGAAGAAGTCGAAGGTCAAGAAGAGGCCGCCGGTGCGGACCGTGTCCGGGAAGGGAGCCCCGGCGCAGGCGGTCAGGAAGGTGCCGGTGAGTACAGGTGAGGCGCGGGGAGCGCGGGAGGTAACCTCGGATGCGTACCTGTCGCGGCTGACGCCGGAGGCGCGGGCGCAATTGGAGGCGCAGGAGAAGGTGATGGAAGATGTACGCAAGTTCGTGGAGGAGAATCCGGAGGCGGCCAGCCAGCTGCTGCGGGCGTGGTTGACGGCGGCTGGAGAAAAGGGATAGCAGCGATGGATTCCCTTCTCCCAGGTACAATAGACAGATCTTAGAATCCCTTTCACACGCCGATAGCTTGGCATTGGCCGGGTATCGGTCTTAGATTAATCCCTCCCCTATATTTATAGCTGTACAGAAGGTGTAAACGAGGATTCGAGTGAGTAAGTCACAAGAGGACCAGTAGAGCTGTTTCAGGAGTTATTATGAGTGCCAAGTCAGAAGAAAGTCCCCAACGGATGAGAGAGTCGGGGAAGGGGTATCAGGATATACTCGAGAGCATCGAGGAGGGATACTTTGAGGTGGACCTCTCGGGGAACCTCACGTATTGCAATGATGCCATGTGCCGGATCGCGGACCTGCCCCGTGAGGAGCTGATCGGTATGAACAACCGCGATTACACCACGCCGGAGACAGCCAAGGCGATGTACGAGGCTTTCAGCGAGATCTATCGAACGGGTCGTTCGGCCAAGGTCATGGATTACGAGATCATCCGGAAGGACGGTGTGCGGCGGACCCTGGAGTTGTCCGCTTCGTTAATTCGGGATGCTGGGGGAGAGCCGGCGGGGTACCGGGGGATCGTGCGGGATGTGACGGAGCGGAAGCGAGCCCTGGATGCCCTGCGAGAGAGTGAAGAGAAATTCAGGATGCTCTCGGAGAAATCGCCCAATATGATCTATATCAATCAGGGGGGACGAGTGGTCTACGCGAATAAGGAATGCGAGAAGGTCACGGGCTACACCAGGGAGGAGTTCTACGCCCCCGATTTTAATTTTATGTCATTGATTGCCCCGGAGTCGCTGGCTACGGTGAAGGCGAATTATGAGAGGCACTCAAAGGGAGAGGAGGTTCCTCCCTATGAGTATACGATCATCTCAAAGGATGGGAGGCGTATTCATGGTCTACATACTACCAAGTTGATCAACTTGGAGGATGCACCAGCCATCCTGGGTATAATCACTGACGTCACGGAAAGGAAGATAGCCGAGGAAGAGATACGACAGCGAACAGAGGATGTGGCGTTGATCAACGAGGTCAACCATGCGTTGAACAGTGGCGCCAAGCTGGAGGAAGTGATCCAGTTGATCTCGGATACGATCAAGGAGATGTACTCCCCCTGGGGTGTAGTGGGAGCGGGGGTATTTCTGCTCAGTGAGGACGGTGAGCGTCTGTTGATGCAGAATTTACCCTTGAGTGAGAAGGTGGTTCGTCAGATCGAGAAGCTCACGGGGAAGACCTTGCCCAAGTTCACTCTCAACCTGGCGGAAGGTCCGCTGCACCGGGAGGTATTGGAAGTTGGGCGGACGCGGGTGCTGGACACCCGGGGGGCGATCCAACAGTGGATGCGCGAGTTTGTGACGGACGCGTGGATCGGCAGTTCGGCCGTGCGGCGTCAATTGCGGAAGCTGGCGCCCCAGGTGCGGAAGCTGCTGGGATATAAATATTCGGTAGTATTGCCGCTACAGACGGATGGTGAAACGATCGGTCTGATGGAGATCTCGAGTGAGACGCCGTTCACGGGGTCCGATATTGGTCGACTGGAGATGATGTCCAGCCAGTTGACGACCGCCATCAAACGGAAGCAGACGGAGGATGCCCTGCGGGAGAGCGAGGCACGTTATCGGAGTATTATCGATTCCACCCCGATGGGGATTCATACCTACCGGTTAGATAAGGAAGACCGGCTCATTTTTGAAGGTGCCAACCGAGCGGCGGATGAGATCCTGGGTGTGGATCACACGCAATTCATCGGGAAGACGATCGAGGAGGCTTTTCCTGGTGCGATCGGAACTGATATTCTTGGCAATTACCGGCGATTGGCTCACGAGGGTGGTACCTGGACGAAGGAAGACTCCGTGTACGAGGACGAGCAGATTTCGGGGGCGTTCGAGGTGCATGCCTTTCAGCCCTCACCGGGAAAAATCTCGGCCATGTTCAGTGATGTGACCGAGCGCAGGCGGGCCGAGGAGGCGCTGCGATTGACGCAATTTTCGGTGGATCACGTGAGCGATGCGGCGTA
>CP070656.1:456054-465508 GCA_020355065.1 Fidelibacterota bacterium
CCCCGATCGGCCCTTCAATAGCGATCGTATAGGCATTACCTAACACGCCGTACTCCTGGCGTGGTCCCACCGCTCGATAGAGGATGTATCCAGGCACCCCTCCACCAGCTGTTGGATACTCCGCCCGGTCACCGGGTCGTGAAAGGTTGGTTCTATGTCCGCCAACGGCACCAGCACAAACTTACGCTTCGTATAACGGGGATGGGGAAGAATGAGCTCCTCACTGGAATGAATCAGGTTCCCGTAGGTGATGATGTCGATGTCTATGGTCCGTGGCGCCGCCGCTGTGTGATTCCCGGGTCGGCCCAGGCTCTCCTCCACACCCTGGCAGACCGCCAGCAATCCCTGCGCGGTCAGCTCCGTGGTGATCACGATGACTTGGTTTAAATAGTCCGCCTGAGCGGTAGGCAAACCCACCGGCTGCGTCTCGTAGATCGGACTCCCCACCACCACCTGGATACTCCCGTCTTTGACCAGCAGCTCCACTGCCTGCTCTAGATACCGCTCGCGGTCACCCACGTTCGAACCTAGACTCAGGATCGCCCGCTCAGCCATCACCCATCTCTTCCCTGTTGCGGCTGAGCTCCACCTCCACCGAATCCAGCACTCCCTCGATCCGAACCGAGGGCTTGCGCACCCGGATCGTCACCCGCTCCACCGGGTACTCCTGAAACAGCGCCTGCATCACCCGCCACGCGATCCCTTCCAGGAGCTGACAGGTGGACCCTGTGAAGGTCGTAGCTACGGTATGATACACCGCCTCGTAATTGATGGCTTGTGAGAGCTTGTCGGTCTGGGCTGCGGCCGACAGATCAGCATGTATCTCCACATCCAGGAAAAACCGCTGGCCCAATTCCCGCTCCTCGGGGGCCACCCCGTGGCGCGCGTACAAAACGATGTTGTTCAGGCGGATCGTATCCATTGAATCAAAGTAACTTATCCCGCATAGTCCAAGTTGCGCAAGGGGATAACGCTTGCTCGACAAGTAAAAATAAATCCACCCCGGTGACAACACCTTGAAGGTTCCTGCATTTCTGCCCCATTCCACCCTTGTAATCCTCCCCCTTCCGGCCTAGTTTTCCACCTCAGTTCTCAATCTCATTGGAATTGCCTCGATGGGTAACCGATCCGGTCATAAACCAACTACTGAACCATCCCGGAGGGAGTCTCGCTGGGCCGAACGAATTCGTGCCGGCGATGCCCGGGCCTTCGAGCAGCTGTTCTTCGCCTATTGCCAATCCCTGACCAGCTTCGCCCTGCGCTTCGTGCAAGACCAGGACCTGGCCGAGGACGTCGTACAGGACGTGTTCCTGCGCGTATGGACCCAGCGCTCCCAGCTTGATCCTGACCGTAACATCAAGACTTACCTGTATACGGCCACCAGGAATCAGGCTTTGAATGTGCTGCGGCACTCCCGTGTCAAACGCCAGAGTACGGAAGAACTCGCCCGCTTGGACTCGAAGGTCACCACTCCTGAGAATCAGCTGGAGCAACAACAGGTATCACGGGAGGTCCACCGCGCCATTAGTCAGCTGCCGGACAGGTGCCGCACCATCTTCACCATGAGCAGGTTCGACCGCCTGACCTACGCGGAGATCGCCGAAATCCTGCACATCTCCGTCAAGACCGTTGAAACCCAGATGGGTCGCGCCCTCAAAGCACTCCGCCTCAGCCTCTCCCACCTTCATCTGTAATCCCGAACCCGGACCGCCCGGCCTGGAAAGGATCTACCTCCCGCCAGAGCCCGCCACCGCTCACATCAAGTCGCTCGGTCAAACGGTTTAAAATGCTTGTAGGGGTATGGTCGTTTTTAAGTGTATTACGGGTACAATGAAGGATTCGATCTCAAGTGTAGGGAGAACAAAACCGTGAGTGAACCATCTGATTGGAACCTGTTAGCTTGTTACCTGGCCGGCGAGTGTACCGGCCGGGAAAAAACGGCGGTAGAGGCTTGGATGGCCTCCGATCCCGAAAACCGGATGCTGGTCGAACGGATGCAGGCCATCTGGGATACTCCGGACCTGCCTCAACCGGAAGTTGATGTGCAGCGGCTATGGTACCAGGTTGCAGCTCGAACGGGACTCCATCGCGCGTCCCTGATTGACCGGCTCGCCAACTGGCTGAAGGACCGGCTGGGCTCGCTAATCCCTGACCTCCGTATCCTGCCTGATCCCACACCGGTGCTGCGCTATGCTGTGCTCATTGCACTGGTCCTGGTTGTGCCCCTGCTCGTGACCCGCTGGGCGGGCTGGTTCCCCTGGAATATGGGGACGCCGCGCCTGGTCGAGGTCCGGATATCGCAAGCGGAACGCCAGCGGATCACGTTTCCCGATGGCTCCAACGTCGTCTTGGACGCCGGCACGACCTTACGCCATCCGAAAAAGTTCGCCCGGGATACCCGTGAGGTATACCTGGATGGTGAGGGCTTCTTCGATGTGATGGCCGATACCCGCAAACCGTTCATCGTCCACGCCTCCGACGCCCTGGTCCAGGTCCTGGGGACCAAATTTAATGTGCGGGCTTGGGAGCCGGATGAACGCGTCCAGGTCGCGGTCGCTGAAGGACATGTATCCCTGCGCCCGGCCGCAACCCCCGTTGAGGAAGGCGTGATCATCCGCGAAGGGCAAGGCAGCCTCATGCCCACCAACGGCCAACCCACCCAGCCCATGGAAGTCGACGTCGACGAGCACCTGGGTTGGATGCGCAACGAGGCCGTCTTCCGGGATGTACCCCTCCGGGAAGTACTCTTCCAGGTTGAGCGGTGGTATGACCTCAGCTTCGAACTGGCTGTACCGGCGGTGGCCGACGAACGCGTCACCATGCATATCAACCGCAACTCGGTGGAGGATGTGTTGGAACTGATCTCGGTGCTGTCGGGACTGCCCTACCGGCGTGATGGCCGCACAATTCTGCTTGGATTCCCTGACCCTTCACCGCACGAGGCTGAAGGTCAATGAACAGGATGAACCGTCAGGTTGGTTATCACGATACCATGAGGTACGTATGGTCATGCACTTGAAACGTTGGTCGCGGACTCTCTTGCTGTTCTTACTCCTGAGCACCATCCTGGCCGGTCAGTCGAGTCCCAAACCCCGGCTCCTCTCCCGTCTTGACTTGGTATGGGTACCAACCTCCCTGCTTAAAACGATCTCGCTGAGCTTGCAGGACATTCCACTCGAGCAGGCACTGGAATTGTTTGCCGAGGAGGCCGGTTTTCAGGTCAGCTATAACCGGGACCGGATACCGATGGACCGTAAAGTCACCTTGTCGGTGGAAAACGAAATGGCCCTCGTCGCGCTGTTTCAACTCGCCGAAATGACGGGCACGGAAGTGGTTCTGACCAACGGGCGGCATCTGGCCCTGGTCCCGCTTATCGCTAGGCCGGGATCCATTAAGGGCCGGGTAACCGATGTGGAGACCGGAGAACCACTGCGGGGCGTCAACGTATTCATCAGCGAGACCTATCAGGGCTCGGCCACGAACCGGACCGGCCAATTCGAGATCAGGAGTGTGGAGCTCGGCCGGCATACGGTACAGGCTATGATGATGGGGTACACCACCGTTTCTATCGATAGCGTGACCTATGGCGGCTATAAGCCCGTTGAACTGGACATCGCCATGGAACCGACCGTTATCGCCCTTGATGAGCTGGTCATCACCCCGGGGCATTTCTCCCTCATGGAGGACATTCCCACTTCGAGGTTAGCGATCAGGGCTGAAAATATTCGTTCGTTTCCCCAGCTGGGCGAGGACATCTACCGGGCAGTGAGCCGCTTACCGGGTATTACCAGCAACGATTTCGCCGCCGGCTTTTATGTCCGGGGCGGCGAAAATGAACAGGTACTGGTACTCCTGGACGGGATGGAGATTTATAAACCCTTCCACATGCAGGAGCTGGATGGCTTCATGAGCATTATCGATGTGGAGGGCATCCAGCGGGTTGATCTGATTTCCGGCGCCTTCCCTGCTGAGTACGGCAACCGGCTCAGCGGCGTCTTCAATCTGCAGACCATCTCCGCCCAACCGAAACAGAAACGTACGTCGGTAGCCATCAGCTTCCTCAACGCCCGTCTGCTGACTGAAAACAGCTTTGCCCGGGGTCGCGGCCAATGGATGTTGCTGGCCCGCAGAGGCTATATGGATGTTCTAATGAAAAATGCAGGTGAAGACGAGCTCGGGGCACCCTATTATTATGACCTGCTCGGCAAATTCAACTTCAACTTGAATCCCAATCACAGCATTTCTGCGCACTTCCTGACCGCCTTTGATCGTTGGGAGATACCCGTAGATGACGAGGAATCCTTAAGTCTCCTTTCCAGGCATACCAATAACTATGGGTGGTTGACCTGGCATGGCCAGTGGAACGATCAACTCAGATCACGGACCCTAGCTTCCTACGGGATCGTTGGAGATCTCCAGGCGGCCAGTTACAGCGATTCTATCATTTTTATGGATGCGAGCAGAGATTTGGCCCGCTATAGATCCGAGGATTATTTACAGCAGTTTGGATTGAAACAGGACTGGACCTGGGATATCACTGATAATTATCTGCTGAAATTCGGGTTTGATGCCAAGCGAGTTAGTGCTCATATCAATTATTTCCACTGTTACGAGAAATTCCTGGGGCTGGAGGGCAACTATTGGACCGAAGGATTTGCTCTTAGGTCGGTTTTCGGTACCGATCATGGGATTGAATTCAGCAGTTATATATCACAGAGAATTCGGCCTCTTGCCACGTTGGCGCTTGAACTGGGTCTCCGCTATGACCGCGAAGCCTGGAATCGCAAGAGTCATTGGAGTCCCCGGTTGAACCTGGCCTATAATCTTGCCGAATACACTGTAGCCCGGTTTGGGTGGGGCCATTATTACCAGGCACCGGCCTATCCCCGGGAACTATCCAAATATGGGGACCACAGTTTCTACCCCGCCGAACGAGCCGAACACCGGGTCATCGGCTTGGAGCATGATTTCGCCAACGGCGTTAAAATTCGGGTAGAGGGCTATCAGAAAATCCTGACCTCGCTTCAACCCCATTATATCAACTGGGCGCGCATGGTGCTCAATATTTTGCCCACCTTGCAGGAAGAGCGCACCCGAGTGGAACCCGATCGCGGCGAGGCTGTGGGCGTTGAATTCTACCTGCGGCGTGAGACCGGCGGGGCACTGAGCTACTGGATGAGCTATTGCATCTCCAAGACCACCGAGCGAATCGACGGCACCTGGGTGCCCCGCTATTACGATCAACGGCACACGTTTTATTGCGATGTATCCTGGAAGCCCAACCGTCAATGGCGTTTGAACCTGGCCTGGCAGTATCATTCCGGCTGGCCCTATACCGCTGCGAAGGTGCTCGATCTCCACCAAAATCTGGCGGGCTATTGGGACTGGCGCTGGGGACCCGGCCCCCTATATGCTGAACGCTATCCCGACTATAATCGGTTGGATTTCCGCGTGAACCGTGCCTTCCATACCAGATACGGCCTGATCACCGCCTTCCTGGAAATCAGGAATATTCTGAACCATCAGAATCAACGTGAACATCATTTTGCAGGCCGGATGATTGAAATTGGGGACGGAACTCAACCCGAAGTCGATATTTCCACCACCGATACCGAGACCTGGCCCAGCAGGGTACCTTCATTCGGCATTAAGTGGGATTTTTAGGGCCATGAAACACATACACTGCAAATATTCGATCAAAGCTCCTCTGTGGATAATGCTGCTGCTGGCGGCCTCTCTCGCCGGCCAATCGAATCCCGGTCCTCGGCGGCTTACCCGTGCCGATCTGGAGCGGGTACCCGCCGCCCTGATCATGTCCATCTCCGTCGCCTTCGATGAGACTCCTTTGGACCAGGCCTTACACATGCTCGCCGTGGAAGGGGATTTCCAACTGAGCTACAACATGGATCAAATACCCGTCCACCGGAGAATCACGCTCCAACTGACGAATGTTCCCGCGCTGGAAGCTCTGCTGCGTGTGGCCGAGATGACCGGTATTGATGTGGTGATGACCAATGGACAACACTTGGCACTGGTCCCCACTCGTCCCCGCCCCGGATCCATCGCGGGTCAGGTAATGAATAGTGAGACCGGCGAGCCCCTCCACGGCGCCAATGTGCTCCTGGCCGGTACCTACCTCGGGGCCGCCACCGACCAGACCGGGCACTTCGAAATCCAGCATGTCTACCCCGGTGAATACGCTGTACAGGCTTCGATGATGGGCTACAAACCGCGGCATATCGCGGAGGTGGTCTATGATGGCCGTAATCCTGTGGATATCACCATTGCACTGGAACCCACTGTGATCTCCCTCAGCGAGATCATCATCACTCCCGGGCATTTCTCCCTGATGGAGGATATCCCCACCACCCGCCACGCGCTCCGCGCCGAGGACATCCGCAGCTTCCCCCAACTGGGCGAAGACATCTACCGGGCCGTGAACCGCCTCCCGGGACTCGCCAACAACGACTTCGCCGCTGGCTTCTACATCCGCGGAGGACGGCAAAATGAAGTCTTGGTACTGCTCGATGGCATGGAGCTCTACAATCCCTTCCATCTCAAGATCCAGGACGGATTCATGAGCTTCATCGATGTGGAGAGCATCCGCAGCATCGAAATGATGACTGGCGCGTTCCCCGCCGAGTACGGCAACCGGCTCAGCGGAGTGTTCAATCTGAATACCATCTCGCCCCAACCCCATGCTCGGCGCACCTCGCTGGCCATCAGCTTCCTGAACGCCCGCTTGCTGACTGAAAACAGCTTCGCTGAAGGACGCGGCCGCTGGAAGCTCCTCGCACGGCGCGGCTACGTTGATCTGCTCCTGAAAGTGGCGGGCCAGGAAGTAGAACCTCCTTTCTATTATGATATCCTCAACAAGATCCAGTTCAATCTGACTCCTCGGCAGAGTGTGTCCGCGCATATCATCCTGGCGTGCGACCGCTGGAACGGGGAGCTGGATCAGGTGGACGTTACCTCTAACAACGACAATCTCTATGGCTGGCTGACGTGGAACAGCCAATGGAACTCTGGCTTGACCTCCCGCACGATCGTCTCCAGGGGAGGCTATGATGACCTGATTTCCATGATTGCTATTGAGGGAGGCGACCGTGAGCCCTCCCTGAAGATTAAGGACAGGAGATATCTACAGTTCTGGGGCCTGAAACAGGATTGGACCTGGGAATTCTCGGAGAAGTACCTGCTGAAGTGGGGCTTTAATGCTCGCGACTTCCGCTCACACATTGACTATTATCATCGCGATTGGGTCATCCTGGGCCAGATAGATACCTATTTCGTAAGCGGATATAATCTCGCCTCTCGCTATCGCTTCATGGATGGCGTGGAACTCAACGGGTACCTTTCGCAGCGCATACGTCCCGTTGAACCCCTGGCTGTCGAAATGGGCCTACGCTATGAGAGCAGCACCTGGACTCAGGAGAGGCACTGGAGTCCCCGGATCAATCTGGCCTACAGTCTCAACGAGCGCACCTCGCTCCGCGGCGGCTGGGGCCATTATTACCAGACCCAGAACCTTACCCAGGAACTGGGCCTGTACGGCGATCCCGAATTCTACCCCGCCGAAAGAGCCGAACACCGGGTCATCGGCTTCGAACACAACTTCACAGGGGGTGTCCAGCTGCGTGTGGTGGGATACCAGAAGGTCCTTACCTCGCTGCGGCCCCATTATATCACCTGGGAAGAAAGTACCCTCCGGCCAATACCCATGGTGGACATTGACCGCCTTAAACTGGAACCCGAAGCCGGCGAGGCCTGGGGCCTTGAGTTCTATATACGACGTGAGACCGGCCACAAGCTCAGCTACTGGCTGAGCTA
Source organism: Fidelibacterota bacterium (assembly GCA_020355065.1). Lineage (GTDB taxonomy): Bacteria > Fidelibacterota > Marinisomatia > SCGC-AAA003-L08 > TS1B11. Next base: position 463,885 of record CP070656.1, read on the forward strand.
TAGCCTTGCCAAGGTTAGCGAGAAGGTGGACGGGCAGTGGATCCCCCGCTTCTACGACCAACGCCACACCTTGTACTGTGACCTGTCCTGGAAGCCCAATCACAAATGGCGCGTGAATCTGGCTCTGCAATATCACTCCGGGTGGCCCTATACCAAGGCCCAGGTAGTGGATCTCCACGAGCCCGAACCCGGGTACTGGAGCTGGCGGTGGGAACCCGGTCCACTCTATGCAGAGCGGTTCCCCGATTATAAGCGGGTGGACTTCCGCCTGAACCGCTACTTCCATACCCGGTTCGGCCGCATAACCGGATTCTTCGAATTCCGGAATGCCCTGGACTTCTACAATCCGCGCAAGTACCAATTCGCTGGCTCCCCCACTCCCATCAGCGAGGGATCCGATGAAGTGGACGTGAAGGTCAGGCGCTATAAATCGGATGGCTGGCTGGGTATACTCCCGTCCTTCGGGATCATCTGGGATCTGTAAACTTGACAAACTGTCTTACAGCTAAGCTTATTTCAACCGGCAGGGAAAGCCGGGGTGCTGGCAGCTTGATGGTTCGAATCCTTGTAATCTGTCTTCCCCTACTTGCCTCGCCCTGGCTTTCCACGCTGACGGGCCAACAGGAACCTGCTCTCGCCCGGCTGGCGCAGCTCAATGGCCGGCTGGCCCCCAAAGCCTTGGCTGACCACATCACCATCCAGGCCGGGGAAATCACCCTCGAAGAGGCTCTGAAGCTGATCGCCCGGCACGGCCAGGTAGGATTGAGCTACAATCACGATCACCTGCCCTTGAACCAGCTGGTGTCTTTGCGCCTGTCGGATGTGACGGTCCTGGATGCCCTGGTCCACATCCTGGATCAGACGAATACGGAGTTGGTCATCACCGGGCAGGGACAACTGGTCATCGTGCCTGAAAAGCAGCCTGTGAAAGATGCTGCGAAAAGCCCCTGATGTCTCGGACACTCATTTTAGAAACCTTGAGGTATTCCACGATGCATAAAAACCTGATAATAAGAATCACCACCGCCGGATTGTTCGGTATGCTGCTGCTGGCCGCCTGTTCGACCGAGGCGTTCGATAACGAATATCAGTCTGATTACCCCCTCGCCGAAGAGGAAGGCCTCAACGGCAAGGCCTTGGAGTGGCTGGTCCAGGACATCACGGACGGCAAGTACGGCGAAATACGCAGTCTGGTCATCATGCGCCACGACCGTGTTGTGCTCGAGGAGTATTTCCAGGACTATAACCGGGACGACTTGCAGTCGCTTTACTCCTTAACCAAGATCGTGCTGTCATCCGTCTATGTGATCGCCGTCTACCAGGGCTATTTCGAATCCCTGGACCAACCGATGCTGGACTATTTCAGTGAGTACGAATCCATCGCCAACCGGAATACCTGGAAGGAGTCGATCACCGTCCGGCACCTGCTCAGTATGTCCGCCGGGCTCGACTGGAACGAACTGGCCGTACCCTACGCCGATTCCACCAATATATTCAACCTCTGGGAACTGGCGGCGGATGAGATCAAGTTTGTCCTTGACCGGCCCGCCATCGCCGAGCCGGGCACCGTGGTGAACTACAATTCCGGCCTCAGTCAGCTGCTGTCCGTGATCTTCACCAGGGA
>CP070656.1:465608-470062 GCA_020355065.1 Fidelibacterota bacterium
GTCAGGTTGTTGCCGATCAGGAGAGCTTCGCGGTCAGTTTTGCCAAGAGCCGTGATAATGACCCACTGAATGGCCATCTCATGATCTATACTACCCTCCGTGGACTAAGCTGGCGGGGAGATCTGGCGGAGGATTTTCTGTTCTGGATCTTCACGGTTACCAATATAGGCACTGCGCCCATTGACTCCACGTTCATTGGAATCTATGCCGATTTCGATTTTCCCTGGGCCAGCTATGCCGAATACAATACCTATTCCAAATCGGATGCCCATGCTCTTGACACCTATGATATCGATGAAGAGACCGGGCAGGAATATAAGATCGGGTACGCCTGGGATGGTGACGGCTATGTGGAGGGCGCGACCATCGGGAATTGGCCCCGCGAACCGGCCAAGCTGACGGATGAATCCATAGTTGACAACGTAGCCCTGGCTGGCGTGATCTTTCTCCAAACACCGCTCGACACAGCGACAGGGGAGGAGCTTGGCCTTGCCACCTGGGATGCTTTCGCGGTTGCGGTCAGAGAATTGCCCGAAGGAATAGGGAATGATGCGTACCGGTTTTACTGGCTGAATATTGCCAATACTGGTCCTGTTAACGTGGGGAATGATCCCGATGATCTCGATGGCGATCGAATTGACGACTGGACCTGGGAGCACCCCTTTCCGGTTGGCCTGGAAACCATCTATTCCAATGGCGAAAGGTGCGGTATGACCCTCAATACCGGTCCCTTACGTTTGAATCCCGGCCAGACGGACACCTTGATTCTGGCCACGGTCATGGGTATGAGCCGCTCTGAGTTGTTCAAGAATGCCAAGGTTGCCCGGCAGATCTTTGCCTCCGGTTGGCTGGTTCCGCGGGGTCCGTTTGAGCCTCGGGTTGTTGCCATGGAGGAGAGCGGCAGGATTACGCTTAGATGGGGCACACTGAGCGAGAATGATTCCTTGAATGCATTGTCCGGTCGTCAGGCCTTTGAGGGATACAAGATCTATCGCAGCGAGGACGGCGGGGCCACCTGGGGCTCCATGCCGATAACCGATGAGAACGGAACCATCATTGATTACGTCCCGGCGGGTCAGTATGATCTGGCCAACGGAATCACGGGGGCTTCACCGATCATACCATCGTTCAATCGTGGCTCAGATTCGGGGCTGGACGCGATCACAGCTCCATCTGACTCCATCCATGAGGTGTATCTCGGGGAGCTCGGGAAGAGTATCGAGGATACCCTTCGCTATGTCTATGTAGATACGGATGTTTTCAACGGTTTTTCCTATCAGTATGCCATAGTCGCCTACGGTGCTGGTGATGAAACCGCGGAGGGCTTGCAGCCGTTGCAGAGCCCGAAAACATCAGGACCAAACGTAGTGACCGCGGTTCCTCATGCACCGGAGACAACCAGCCGGGCAGATCTTAATGCCGTAAAAGTCGTACCCAATCCCTATCTGGTGTACAATCCCCAGGAAAGTGCTGTCAGGGAGCGGATGATCAAGTTCACCCGCCTGCCGCAGGAATGCACCATACGGATTTTCAATGTGGCCGGTGAGCATATCGTGACCCTGGAGCACGGTACAGGTTCACCCATTATTTCGGAGGAACAGTGGAACCTCCGTAGCAAGGAAAACCGTGAAGTAGCCCCTGGATTGTATTTCTATTACCTGGAATCGGATTTGGGGAATACCTCCGGCAAATTCGTGATCATCAAGTAGGAATTTCTAGGATGACAAGAAAGAGAAGGTTTGGTTGGTTCCTTAGCTTGGCCGTTCTTCTGATCAGCCCCCTGGCGGTGTCCGGTCAGCAGGCGGAATTGAATCAAATCGGCACATCCATGGCCAACTTCCTGAAAATCGGAGTTGGAGCGCGGGCAAGCGCCATGGGTGACGCCTATGTCGCCCTCGCAGATGATATCAGTACGCTCTACTGGAATCCCGGCGGCCTAAGCACGTTGGAAAACAACCAGATGATGTTTCAGGCAGCTCAGTGGCTGGTGGACACCCAGCTGAATTTCTTCGGATTTTCGTATCGCCTCGGTATGCTTGGGGTGTTTGGTGTCAGTGTATACTCTTTCTCTTCGGGAGAAATGTTGGAAACGACCATCGAGTATCCAGAGGGAAAGGGACGCACGTTCAGTGCCTCTAACCTTGCCGCAGCCTTGACCTACTCGCGCCAGCTCACGGACCGCTTTTTTACCGGGATCACTCTTAAATACATCACGGAACAACTAGACCGTGAAACGGCACAAACCGTGGCGATCGATGTGGGCAGCGTGTTCGTAACCAACTTTCTTAACGACCTGCGTATTGGATTCGCTTTATCCAATCTGGGCGGTACACTGAAACTGGACGGGAGTGGGTTGAACGAGCAGTTTCTGACGGATCTGGGGGTCATGCATTACGCCCGTCTGGCTACGGACCCGTGGGATATTCCGCTGCTCTTCCGCTTTGGCGTGGCTACCGATGTGGTTCGAAATAACATTCTCCGTATCACATCCAGTACTGAAGTCATGGATTCGCGAGATTATTATGACCGCATTGGAACCGGAGTAGAGTTGGCCATCAAGGAAATGGTTTTCCTGCGGGGCGGGTACAAATTCCGGTACGATGAGGTGAACTCCACACTCGGTGCCGGCTTGCGTTTCACAACTCAGTCCGGAATGGGATTGCACATCGACTATGCCTATGTCGATTACGGGATTTTTGATATCACTCAGAAGTTTTCCATCATCTTCATGTTCAAATAAGAATACCCATGAAAAGGACCTACCACTACCTGTCATACCAACTGTTGCTCACGGTAATTGCTGCGTGGACGACAAGTTGATTCCCTGACCGAACCGTTACGGATCCCGATTATCAAGCCCCCGAGTACCGGAGGCCGGGTCTCACGCATCATGTTCCATTGGCGGAAGCTGTGGATGTCGATCAAGGCACATTGATTACGCTCTGGTTCGATGAACTCATGGATGAAGAATCGGTGCGGGACAATTTCGATATGTGGCCGGCGGTCAGTGTTGCCAACGATATGGCACCTGCCCTGGCTATCGATCCCACAGATCCGGATGTACTCTATGCCGGCACGATGTGGAGCGGGGTGTTCAAGAGTAACGATGGAGCGGAAACGTGGGAGTGGTTGACCCCGTCCGATCTGCGATTCCCTATTGCCGGTATATGGATCAGTGGCAATAATCCTGATCTCATCTATGTGGCAACCGCGGACAGTGGGTTTTACAAAAGTGCCGATGGTGGGGCGACATGGCAATCAGCCAATAACGGACTGCCCGTACTGAACGTACAGTATATGACCATAGACCCATCGGACGATGACATCATCTACCTGATCCTGCAGGATAATGGTATTTATAAAAGCGAGGATGCCGGGGAAAACTGGATTGAGAAGAACAATGGCGTCCGGGTCAGTCGAGCACCACGTGATATTGCTATTAATCCACTGGATCCCAGCATCGTATTCGCTGCCAGTTCAGGTGACTTTATTCTCAGGAGCCTTGATGGCGGTGATAGTTGGGAGCGGCTGAGGACGGGCATGCTGACCAATGACTTCAGTACCGTCGATATTCACCCGTTGGATACTTCCCAGGTCTTTGCCGGATCCAATGGAGGCGGGTTTTACAAATCAGGGGATGGTGGCAACAACTGGAGTCTGATATCAGCTGCGGCGGCCGTCATCAAAACAACCTCAATAATTCTACATCCACAAGATACCAGTTCCCTTATGATCGCTGCACCTGGCGGTGTCTTCGTCACGGAAGACCAGGGCCTGACCTGGACCGGGCCAGGGGATATACCCGCCGCGAACACCATCTTCACGCTGTCAATGGACCCAAGCACGCCGGATCATGTTTTTGCAACCACTGCAGGGGGGGTCTATCGGAGCCTCGATTTTGGCGGATTCTGGCTGGAAAGCAATCATATAGCTGTTGAGGATCTCTATCTGACAGGATCATCCGTATTCGAAACCTGGCAAGATTCCACGACTGTGATCGCTGCCATGGACTCTGCCACTATAGACACCACGATCATTTTCCCCTACGTGATCAGTCGCGCCCTGGAAGGATGGATTGCCCTGGGGCGGGAAGGCGATCCACCGGTTGATGACAATCCTCTGGCCACCAAGTTGATCTTCACGCCCGATGAGATCCTATTGCCGGCAACCAGGTACCGGGTGCGCATTCGAGGCACGTTCGAGAGCGATACAGAGACTCTGCGGGACACCTATGGCGCGGCGGATATCAGTGGTAACACGTTTGAAACGGACAGGAATTTCTTTTTCAATACAGCGCGGTGAATCTCAGCGTAATTAAGAGCACAGCTGTAAAAATGAAGTATAATGAGCCGGATATATCCGAACACTACCCTATACCAATAGTGTGCTACATCTAATGAGCTGGGTTTGGGGGATCTGCCCTCCCCAGTTCGTAACCTGAGAAACAAGGAGGA
>CP070656.1:470162-474937 GCA_020355065.1 Fidelibacterota bacterium
AACAGACCTTTGCCGACTTGGCGATTGACACCGATAAGTTCGTTATAGGAAGCCAACGCTGCCAAGTTGGCATTGATGCGGGTGAAACTCATGATTACCTCCTTGTTTCATGAGCCTGGGCATTACTGCCCCTGCGGCTTTGATTCGGGCACCTTTTATCGCTCCATCGAGGTGCCCTCGCTCAGGTTAACCAGCGCATATGCGGCAGCGCTGATTCCCTTCTGCTTCCAGCATTCCCTATCGGCGCTCCAATCCGTTTCTTTAACAATTTCTGCCACTGGACAGCCCCTGAACCGCCCGGCAACGAGCCATTCCCACGTCGACAATACACCGTTCCTGGTCCCCTGAAAAAAAGTTCGGTCGCCACCCCTTCCAACGCTCAATTCAGGCTGAAAAACACCTCCATCGCACGCTGGAATCACCTGCCAGCCCGCCAAAAATCTCCGCCTGGGCCATCCTGAGGCCGCATCTGGCGAGCTATCTTGCGAGCTGCTTTAAACCGGTTGAACGTGGGAACGGGGACTATGAGAAGGACAATTCGAGGAAAAATTGATGTGGTTGTTACGGAATTACACCCTTTCCCGACCGCAGCACTTCTTGTACTTCCGACCGCTGCCGCAGGGACAGGGATCATTGCGCCCCACCGGGATTCCTTGTGTTCGGACCTCATCCTGGATCAGAGTCTCGATATCCTGGTAGTCCCTGGCCGGTCGACCCACCCGAAGGCACTTCGCCATCTGCTCCATGACCGGCAGACTGTGCGCATAGAAGTGCTGATACCCGGCGCAGAGGTAATTTAGGCCCGGCTCACCGTCCGGTGTCTTGCAGATCCGATCCTTCGGACAACCTCCGTGGCAGTACTCCAGGAATCGGCACTCCCGGCAATATCGCGGCAGCGTGTCCCTTTTATCCTGGCCAAACCGGACCTGTTGCTCTCCGTTCACCACCTCAACCAGCGGCCGCTCGGCAATATTCCCCAGAAAATCCTCCCTGGTAACGAAGTGATCGCAACTGTACAGGTCGCCGTTGTGTTCCATGGCCATGGCCTGGCCGCAGGTCTCCGCGTGAACACAAACCGATGACGGCTGCCCCATAACCAATCCCAGGAGCATGTCAAAATCCCGGATGAAGACCTCCCCCACATCTTCCTCCTCCAGCCAGCGGTCGAACGTCCGGGCTAGGAAACGGCCGTACCGCTCCGGCCCCACCGTGCGCTCACTGACACCCCCGTTGCCACACGGTTCCACGATCGGGATAAACTGAAAATAGCGGGAGCCGATCTCCTTCAGGAAATCGTACACCTCCTCGGGATGATCGCCGTTGTCCGCCTGAACCACGGTCAGGGTATTGAATTCCACCTCGTGCTTCTGCAGGAACGCCAGCCCCCCCATGACGCTCTGGAATGATCCCCCACCTTTCCGGTCGCGTCGGTAGCGGTTGTGCAGCTCCTCCGGCCCGTCGATGCTCAGCCCGACAAGGAAGTGATGCTCAGCCAGAAAGGCTCCCCACTCATCGTCGAGCAGAACACCGTTCGTCTGGATGGAATTCGTGATCCGGTCCCCCGCCCTACGATACTGCTCCTGCAGCTCGATCACTTCCCTGAAGAACTCCACCCCCAGCAGCGTGGGTTCACCTCCCTGCCAAGCGAAGTTGATCTCCGGCGCTCCCTCCGGTTGGGATTGGAGATACTCCCGCACGAACGTTTCTAATGTCTCCCGGCTCATGCGAAAGTCACCCACGTTCGGATACAACTCCTCCTTCTCCAGGTAGAAACAGTAGTCGCAGCTCAGATTGCAGATCGGGCCTATTGGCTTGACCAGCACATGAAATGGATGACCCGCTACGGGTTGATCAGGACCTGATTCCATAAGGCTTAATTTAGCTACTCCAACCCGCTGGTTGATCCTCTTCTCTGGGATCACGACACTCGCCTCCTGCATGCAAAGCCTTTAAATAGCCAACTGCCTCTCTTAATTTCCTGCCTTAGCCATCCCTTATAAACACCGTATCGGAACCTGCTGTGAGCATACTGATCAAAGACACACTTGTGAATGATGAACGTCAGGATATTTATATTGAGGCGAACCGCATCCACACCATCGGTAAGGACTTGGCCTTTAAGGCCGATACCACCTTGGACGGCACTCATAAGGCCGCCCTTCCGTCGCTCCTCAACAGCCATACCCATGCTGCCATGGTCCTCCTGCGCGGGTATGCCGATGATATGCCCCTCTCCGAGTGGCTGAACCATAAGATCTGGCCCTTTGAGACCCGGTTGACCGAGGAGGATGTCTATTGGGGCACCCGCTTGGCATGTCTGGAGATGATCAAGACCGGCACCACCTTCTTCAACGACATGTACTGGTATTACCACGGAGTGGCCCGCGCCGTGGAAGATGCCGGCATCCGGGCTGCCGTGTCGGCCGTGTTCATCGACCTCTTCGATGAGACCAAGGCGGCAGAGCAGATCGATTTGAATCAGCGCCTCTTCCAGGAAACGGAACGGTACAGCCCCCGCATCACCTTCGCCCTCGGTCCCCACGCTATCTATACGGTTTCCACCCGTAGCCTGGAATGGGCCAGGGATTTTGCCGATGAACACCGTGTCCTCATCCACACCCACCTCTCCGAAACCCGGCAGGAAGTCGACGACTGCCTGAACCGTTTCGGCAAACGCCCCGTGGAGTACCTCCATGACATCGGCCTCCTGGGCCCCAACCTCGTCGCCGCACATGTGATCTGGGTCGACGACCATGAGATCGAACTCCTGCACGAACATCAGGTGAAGGTAGTCTACAACCCCACCTCCAATATGAAACTGAGTGCCGGATTCTTCCCCTACCGCAAGCTTATCGCAGCCCAGGTCGATGTCGCTCTGGGAACCGACGGCGGTGCCACGAATAACAACCTGGACATGCTGGAAGAAATGAAATTCGCCGCTCTTCTCCAGAAGCTCCATGACGGCGATCCCACGGCCTTGAATGCCCACGAGGCGTTCCGGTTGGGTACCGAACACGCCAGCTCCATCTTCGGTCTCGAAGCCGGGACATTGCAGGAAGGTGCTTTGGCCGACCTCATACTCGTCGACACTCGCTCGGTCCAAATGACCCCCCTGCACGAACTTATCTCCAACCTGGTCTACTCCGCCCACGGCGGCTGCGTCGATACCACCATTTGCGATGGCCGAATACTCATGCAGGATGGTAATGTTGAGGATGAAGAGGAGGTCTTGGCTGGCGCACGTAAGACCGTGGCAGGTCTATTCCCCCGCTGAACGTAAATAGCGCTGAGCCTCCTCGTGCCACCGGAGTGCCTCATGTCCGGCGGCCTCCATGGTATCCCCCAGGGCCACAAAGCCGTGCCCCCTCAGAACCAGATAGGTGTGCCGGGCCAGCACTTTCCCCACCTCCTCCACCAGAGCTGGTGTACCATAGGGCTGGGCCAGCTCCGTCACCCCCAGACCCAGCCGCGCCCCATACCGTAGGATCAGTTCGTCGTGTCCGTGAAACACGGCCTGGATCTCCTGGCGGTGCTCGTAGATGAAACTGTGCATCAGGGATTCTGACGATGGCTCCTTCGGTCCCCTGACCACCACGGTCAGTTTCCGGCGGTCCGCCTCCAGCACCTCCGTAAAATCCCCCTCCTCAACGTGCTGCAGGTTAACCCCCGTTGCGGTGATCACGAAGCCATCACCGTGCCGGAAGCTCAGGTTCCCTGCCGACCCTTCCGCACCCGAGGGTGCCAGCCCTGCTTCCGCCAGCCGCCGGCACCAGCTGCCCAGGTCGGCCAATGGCTCCAAATCCAGCACCTCCCGCCCTTTGAAAACGGTCCGGAACTTGATCCCCGTGTAGACCTCACCCATCGCGCAGCTCTATGGATTGGATATCCTCAGGCTTTAGAATACCGACTTCGGTAATGATTCCTTTGATATACTTTGCTGGCGTGACGTCGAAGGCCGGATTCTTCGCCCGGCTCCCTGCCGGCGCAATCCGCCGCCCGGCGATGCTTAGAACCTCCTCCTCGTCCCGCTCTTCGATGGGAATATCGTCACCACTGGGACACGACAGGTCGATCGTCGATCGGGGCGCCGCAATGTAGAACGGAATATCGTTCTCCTTCGCCAGCACCGCCTTCGCGTACGGACCGATCTTGTTCGCCGCGTCGCCGTTCCGGGCGATGCGGTCCGCTCCGGTGATCACCACGTCCACGTCACCCCTCTGCATATAGTACCCGGCCGCGTTATCTGCGATTACGGCGTACGGAATGCCTTCCTGCTGCAGCTCCCAGGCCGTCAACTTGGCTCCCTGCAGCCTGGGCCGGGTCTCATCCACGTAAACGAAAATATCTTTACCCGCCTCATGGGCCATCCGGATCACCGACAAGGCCGTGCCGTAATCCACGGTCGCCAGTGCACCGGTATTGCAGTGCGTGAGAACACCGTCCCCCTCATGGATCAACTCGCTCCCGATCAGACCGATCTGCCTGCAGGCCTCGATACTCCGTTCGGCATACGACTCGGCCGCCGCCCTCGCCGCGGACTGCTTCGCCTCCCACGATCCCGCCTCCTGAGCCTGCTGAAAGACGTACTCCAGTCCATGCTGGAGATCGTAGGCCGTCGGTCGCGCACCCTCCAGGACTCCCTTGAGCCGCTCGACCTCAGCCATATCCCGATCCTTTAATTGACCAATGCCCATCGCCAGCCCGTAGGCACCCGCCGCACCGATCGCCGGCGCTCCCCGGATCACCATGCTCCTGATCGCCGCCACCACCTCTTC
>CP070656.1:475037-482490 GCA_020355065.1 Fidelibacterota bacterium
AAGGCTTTGTTGAACATGAAGTATGTCAGAATACCAGCGATAGATTTTGGCGCACACCGCGCGTATTCATGACGTGCGGCTAAACGCTCCAAAGCATTTACGAACTGTCAGGACGAATCAGGAGAAAGTGGTCAAAGGCCAGATTTTCTGTTAATCGCCAGCAACTGAAAGGGACTCAGGAATCCTCCTGAGTCCTTGTTGATTGATGCTGGACCTCAAAGTAGGTCTTAAAGAAAAATGCTATATATATGTATTGAATGTTTATATGATATTTTTTCTCAGAAGGAAAATCGTATCCCCAGCATCCGCTATAACGCCATACACCATTGTGAAATAAGCCAGAATTACTCAACGGCGGATTGAGCTAACATAATATCAATGTGCTGTTCTACAATCCACAAGATAGGCACGCGAGTGAAGGAATGGCGACGCGTGCAGACACGCTTGAATTTTGTGACCTTGCCCCAATAACTGGCCCAATATTTATGTTAGAATTCTCTGTGGCATAAGCAGGGTAAAGATTAATCCTCCGGCCACCTAGACCCGAGCTATTCGACAAGGGCACTTGGCAGAGCTGCTTTTCGGTAACTGTCAGACAAAAATGAGCGGCAGAGATAATCTCCTAAGTTCCAGCCGAGGTCGTCGATCCTCTAGTGAGGAGTGTGCGTTTGCTGGTAGGGTCTTCTCCAATTTTCCCCAGTCACCCGGACTGCGGATTATACAAGCCTGGACGGGAAGATCCGGCCGTATCCGACGCATATCCCCTGAAAAGCATTGCATAACCTATTAGAATTTCAGACGATCACTTATGTGATGCAGGATAATACCCACGAAAGCGGGTAGTTATTCAGGAGATTCCACACATTATCTCCTCAATACCGTTTAAGGTCGAATTTGAGGATTTACGTTTGAGTTATATCAGACACGCGGATTATGATTCCTCACGTCTTCCGTCGACAAATGAAAAACGGTGCCACAAAACAGTGACATGAGGTTTGTGCAAAGGAGCCGTTTACTACCTTAACAGAACCATCTTGATCATTCGGGAAACGCCCGGAGCACTCAATCGCGCAAAGTAGATTCCAGAAGGTAGCTCTCGGCCGAACCTGTCCTTACTATTCCATTGTACCTCATAGTACCCCAGATCCTGCCAGCCATTGAAGAGAGTGGCCACTTCCTGCCCCAGCAGGCTGTAAACCTTTAGGGCCACCTTGGCCGGTCGATAGAGACTGTAGCGTAGCGTGGTGTTCGGATTGAACGGGTTCGGATAGTTCTGTGCCAGGGCGAAATCCTCCGGCAGCGATGCCAGAATCTCTTCGGTGGTAGTGGCCACGTAATCTGCCGACCCGGCAATGACCTTGAGATGATAGGGGAAGTCCTCACGGTAATCCCGGATTGTCAGCGGTTCGCCGGGCGCCAACAGGTCGTGCACCTCCCTGGTCAGCACATCCAGCAACATGGCGCTGTGACCTGGCGGCAGGTCACCTTGCAGGTTGGATGTGAGGGTGATGGGCCCGCTCTCACCCTTAACGTGCATCGCCATATCCCAGACACCTCCGGTCTCTTCTAGGGAACGGATATCCGATGTCATGAGCGGCATTTTGGTCCCCCAGTCCGGGCGCTCCATGGCCAGAGAGATGAATTCAGCAATGTAGGGCGGTTCGGGATTGTCGAAGGAATCGAGTCCTTCCGAAGCCCCCTCTAGTCGGCCGATGGTATTCAAACCATCACGATAGGTGGCTCCTCTCACCTCCATGTGCAGCAGCCAACCGGCAGGTGGTTCGGCATTTGCCTTGGCTAATAGCTCCTTGCTTATCCCACCACCCGGCTCGCCGGTCAGGGAAACTGTATAAGTGTTGGCCTGGTCCCGGTTATATACCGCATAGCCGCCCCAGGGTGCTAATTGGTCTGGAATACTGGTAACCCAGGTGCTGCCGTTGTAGGTGATGGGCCCCCAGAAGTCTAGCTGGTCCAGCTGAATGGCTGCACCAAAGGGCCAGGGACTCCCGATGAGGTTCCAGCCGGGTTGGAGTTCAATATCAAAATTGATCAGTTGATTGGTACGCCCCGAACCAGCGTTAAACTCGACATCGCTGTCTACTCGCTGGTAGAGCCAGTAGGCTTCGCCCCGATTGAAGCTGGCCGCTTCTCGCCACTGGTCACTGGGATTATGGGTATACCGGAAGAGCATCCAGGTGGTATCCTTGGACGCTCCCAGTTCATTCCCGATGATGCTCCCCACGGTTCGATCATCCAGATCGGCCGGTATCGAGAGTAAGCGCCACTGATCCTTAGGGAAACCGGACGGGAAAGCACTGCTTGGGATACTAGTGGTTACGACGTTGTTGCCGAATCTGACACCAACAAACTGGACTTCTGACGAGTCGGCATTCTCCGCGGCGTCCCTGGCGCTTACGAAGTAGGCAATACCCCGGATACCGACATCACTCCCCGGAATGGTCACCTCGTATTCATCCGCTACGGTTCCGCTGGATTGCATGCTGACCGGAGTCTTATAGTTCGCAGCACCGCCCAGAGCGTAATGAAGATGAACCTGATCCACGCCTATGTTGTCGGTGATGACTACCGTCACCTTCAGATCGTTCCCCGGATTCACCGGTGGCGTAGCATCGATGGATGGTGTGCCGATTTCGGGCGCTGTAACATCGATGATCAGGGTTGTGAAGGTTCGATCGGCGCCGTCCTGGCGGCCCAGCCGGTTCTCAGCCACCACGCGATAGTGGTATTCCGTGTCGGGTGTGAGACCTGTCAGGGTCGCGCTCACCTGCACATCACTTGTACCCGTGAACTGATTGGGAGTGGCGTCTATCGCCCCCCCATCATAGGAAGTGGTCAGACCCCATTCGAAGGTAACCGTGGTGGTCAGGTCACCCGGATTGACCGTACCGTGGAGGATGGCCGAGGTATCGATAATTCCGGTGGCGGCAACAGTGGTCGAAGTAGGTGCCGATCCTGGAATTTCCCCAACCGTGAACTGGCTGAAGCCGGTGATACCCACAAATGTGACTGAGCTGTCGGTGGCACTGGTACCGGAGGCTATCTCACTCCAGTCCTGCCCCTCCTGATCACGGCGTAGCAGGACGATGAGGGAGGGCGTCGACAGGTAGGGATCAACGATCGTCCCGGGACCGGTGATCAGGGTGAGATCTACCGCAGCGATGTCGCCGGTGCCGGTGTGATAGATCTCCCAGTACCGGGAGGCGAGCAGGTCGATATCCGTCGGCAGCGATCCCCCCGGCTGAGTATCCATCTGGGACACCGCGATGGTATCCTCACCGGGAGTGGTGAAGGTGATACCTAGGGTAACGTTGGTGCCAGGTATGGTTACCTCCCCATCGCCGGCGATGATCTGTCCTCCGGTGGTGGTGGTTTCATCAGCCGGGGTGGTAAATCCAAGCCCAGCGGATCTGGCTGTCCCGGCACTGGTAGTGGCCGCCAATCGGAAGTAATAATCCGTACCGGCCTCAACCGGTACGTCGGCGGTCACCTCCACATCTTGCGTACCGTCCAGGGCACCCTGGTCTACTGCCACGGGTGGTTTCTCATAGCTCTGCGTGGTTCCCCACTCAAAGACAACGGTTGTGCTCTGCCCATTCGGATTCACGATGCCGTTCAGTGTGGCTGAAGTGGTAGTGATCATAGTTGCCGGGAGCGTCGTGACCCCCGCGAAGGTTGCCTGCAGCGTGGTGAAGGTCTCATCGGCGCCCTCTACTCGGCCGGATGTATTCTCCGCCACTACCCGGAAATGATAGCCGCTGCTGGGCTCCAGCCCGGTTATAGCTACCGACACCGCCTGATCACCGAAACCACGGATCTGCCCCGGTGTCGCATCTACGGTGTCGCTGTAATCAGTTGTGGTTCCGTACTCAAATGTTATCTTTGTCTCCAGATTATAGGGATTCACCGTACCATGGAGGGTGGCGGTGGTGCTGGTGATGTCGGTGGCCGGATTCGTGGTAACGATGGCCGGTGGAACCTCCTCCGTGATCGTCAGGAACTGATCCACCGCTACATTGGTAAGTACCTGTCCAATTCCGCTGGGCCACTCCACCTGCAGCGAATCGATCACCGTCGCGTCGCCCAGGCCGAAGTGGGCGTTCAAGCTGCTCTGGCCGGTCCCAGCTTGCCCGGAGATGACCCTCAATTGCCAGACGGGATTGCCACCAATAACCGCCCGTAAACGCACCTTCGCACCAAAGGCCGAAGCATTGGAAACAGTGCCAACAGCAGCGATAGTAATCCAGTTATTGTCGTTGCCATTGTTATTATATAAGAAATCAGGGTGAACATTATCATGTACTAGGAGATCAAGGTCACCGTCGCCGTCGTAATCAGCCCAGCTGTTCCCATAACAGTAGCTCCAATCATTGACTACAAAGCCGATAGTAACCTGGGTAAACGAGCCATCCCCATTATTAGTAAACAAATCATTATTCTCGCCGCTGCCACCACCACTGGCCACAAATAAATCGAGATCCCCATCATTATCATAATCAGCCCAGGTCCCGGCCTGGGAGTTCTTCCCAATAGTAACAACGGGACCCTCGTCAACCTTCTGAAAGGTTCCATCCCCGTTGTTATTATACAGGAAATTCGGCTGATAATTAGTGTTCGCAACAAATAGATCCAGATCACCATCGTTATCGTAATCGGCCCATGAGCCGGCCCGGGAATTGCCCCCATCAGTTACTATCGGACCGGAGGTCACTTTCGTGAACGTGCCATCACCGTTATTGGCATATAGGAAGTTATTCTCGCCGTAGTTTGCCACAAACAGATCCAGGTCACCATCACCATCGTAATCGCCCCAGGCGGCACTTCGGGAATCTCCCTCATCAGTAACCACTGGACCTGTCGAAAGGAGTTCAAATGTCCCGTCGCCATGATTGTTATACAGGTAACTGGTGCTACTCTGGTCATTCGAGACGAACAGGTCCACATCTCCGTCATTGTCATAGTCTCCCCAGTATCCCAGATAGCACCCTGATGGACCATCTAAAAATCTTGTGAAACTGCCATCCCCATTATTGGTGTATATATTCATGCCGCCGAGATTCGCTATGAATAGATCAATATCTCCATCATTATCGTAATCCGCCCAGGAACCGCCCGCAGAGCCAATTTGATCTGTGATGATGGGGCCGGTTGTGACTTCGGCAAACGTGCCATCACCGTTATTGGCATATAAGTAATTGCCCTCAGTACCGGTACTGGCTACAAAGAGGTCTAAGTCCCCGTCATTGTCGTAATCTCCCCAGGCACTCCCTTCTGACCAGTCCTGAACAGTAACCACCGGCCCGGTGGTCACGCGGGTAAATAACGCAAACGGTGTAGCACTTACTTCAGCGGAATACCCGCTCTCATTCCCCGCAGTATCTACCGCCGTGATGCGGTAATAATAGGTCTGCCCGTTGGTCAGGTCGGTATCGGTATAGAAAGTATCCGGCGGTACCGACACTGATCCAACAACGCTGTCTATGAGAGTTAAGGCTGGCGAAGAAGTCCCGGAGTAAATGCGATACTTGACCAGGTCCTCCTCGGTGTTGGCAGCCCACTTCAGTGTCACCTGCTGGTCGTCGGCAGTGGCTGTAAGTCCGGTGGGCACCGCTGGCGGGTATAGTGACATATCCTCGGTAACCGTCAGCAACGTGTTCACTGCGACATCGGTGAGTGCCTGCACGATCCCGCTGGGCCATTCGATCTGCAGCGAATCGATGATGGTGGCATCGCCCAGGCCGAAGTGGCCGCGGAAGTCATCCTGGCTGGTGCCCGTTTGCCCGGAGATGACCCTCAATTGCAAGACGGGATTGCCGCCAATAACCGCCTTTTGACGAACTTTCGCACGAAAGCCGGAAGCATTGGATACGATGCCGACAGCGGCGATAGTAATCCAGTTATTGTCGTTGCCGTTGTTTTGGTATAATATATCAGTGACATCACCCACGGGTACAAAGAGATCAAGGTCGCCGTCGTCGTCATAATCTCCCCAACTGCCTCCAAAAGTGCCGTTGCTCTCCGAGACCACCGAGCCCGTGGCAACCTTGGTAAATGAACCATCCCCATTATTAGTAAACAGATTATTTCTCTCACCACTGTGGCCACCATTGGATACGAATAAATCGAGATCCCCATCATTGTCATAATCGCCCCAGGTCCCGGCCTGGGAGTGCTTCTCATCTGTAACCACCGGGCTATTGTCCACCTTCTGAAAGGTCCCATCCCCGTTGTTATTATATAGGAAATTCTGCTGATAATTAGTGTTCGCAACAAATAGATCCAGATCGCCGTCATTATCGTAATCGGCCCACGAGCCAGCCAGGGAATATCCCCCATCAGTAACTATCGGACCGGTTGTCACACTCGTGAATGTGCCATCGCCATTATTGGTATACAGGAAGTTATTCCCCCCATCATTTGCCACAAACAGATCCAGGTCTCCATCACCATCGTAATCACCCCAGGCGGCACTTTGAGAATTCCCCTCATCTGTAACCACCGGACCCGTAATAAGGAATTCAAATGTCCCGTCACCATTATTGCTATATAGGTAACTTGTGCTACCGTCATTATTCGGGACGAACAGGTCCAGATCACCGTCATTGTCATAGTCTCCCCAGTATCCTAATCCAGGCCAACCCCCGGATGGACCATTCAAAAATCTTGTGAAGCTGCCATCCCCATCATTGGTGTAGATATTGAAGGTGCCTCCGATGTTCGACACGAATAGATCCAGATCACCATCGTTATCATAATCTGCCCAGGAGCCACCAAAGGAGTTAATCTCATCCGTAGCCACAGACTCGGTAGTGATCTTGGTAAACGTGCCATCACCGTTATTGGCATATAAGAAATTGCTATTAGTACCGGTAGTGGCCACAAAGAGGTCTACGTCCTCGTCATTGTCGTAATCTCCCCATGCGCCTCCGTGTGAAGTACCATATTCGGCAACCACCGGCCCGGTGGTCACGCGGGTAAATACCTCAAACGGTGCAGCACTTACCTCAGCCGAATTCCCGCTCTCATTACCCGCAGTATCTACCGCCGTGATGCTGTAATAATAGGTCTGCCCGTTGGTCAGCTCGGTATCGGTATAGAAAGTATCCGGCGGGACCAACACTGATCCAACCACACTGTCTATCAGAGTTGAAGCCGGCGAAGAAGTCCCGCTGTAAATGCGGTACTTGACCAGGTCCTCCTCGGTATTGGCAGACCAGTTCAGCGTCACCTTCTGGTCGCCGGGAGTGGCTGTGAGGTCGGTGGGCACCGCCGGCGGGTAGAGTGACATATCCTCGTTAACCGTCAGGAACTGGTTCACAGCCACGTCGGTGAGTACCTGTACGATCCCGCTGGGCCATGTGATCTGCAGCGAATCGATGATGGTAGCCTCCCTCAGGCCGAAGTGGGCCCGGAAGTCATTCTGAGCGCTGAAGCC
>CP070656.1:482590-486757 GCA_020355065.1 Fidelibacterota bacterium
CCTGTGTGAACGGCACCTCCAAACCGTGCCAGTGGATGCTCGTGGGCTCGGGAAGCTCATTTCTCACCGTAATCCGCACCCTATCGCCTTGTGTGACCTCGATAGTGGGCCCAGGCACCGAACCGTTGAACCCCCAGAGCTTAACCTCCTTGGGAACTCTCATGTGGTGGACATAGGGGTTATTGAGCTTCCAAATCTCAGATACGACCGGGTGTGGTGGCCCTCCGGCGCTGAGAAACTGCTTCACCGGCTGCATAATCAGGGTAAAGACCTTTACAACTCCATCCATCTCGTACCCCAGCGGGGGAACATTGAGCGTGTGGACTTTGCCCATCTGCCTGCCCATCAGGGACGGGGGAGGTGAGATGGAAATGTTGGGATCGGCCCAGGCGATGGGGGAATATTCGGCCATGGGCTTGTGGGTATGACCCTTCGGCTGGGAGTGAGTGATATGCCCGTGTCCCTCCATCTCCCCAGATTTGGAGAAGGCTCGCCGCGTTGAAAATATCGAAATACCAGCAGCCAGAACAGCCCCAATGGCCTTGAGAAACTTCCTCCTTTTCAACATAGCTTGGACCTCCTACAATAGTCTAAGGCTATACCGTTTCTGCATGCTGACCTCACCTATCGAAAACCCATACTTCAAAAAAGGGGCAAACATTCAGTTTGCCCCTCCCTTCTCAGGCTACTAGCCTGTCAAGCTAATCACAACGACTGCCATTTGGCCTAGATTACGGGCAAGAAAGATTCCCGCCATCTTCAGCCCTTAGGTATCTTTCCAGATATGCAACCGAATTCTCCGGAGGAAACCCCATTCCCGCGATGGACCTACACCCCCCTCACTGGCGACAGGGAACGAAGTGCCCGATCTACCTTGTGCTTCGCGCTGCTTCTTTAATGATCGAACCGACCAGAATGTCCATTTCTCGTTTCAATTTATTAAGCTCTCTATTCTGATAATGGTCAAATAGATAAGAAGGCTGGTAATAAATGACATCGACCGCTCCATGATCCGTTTCAAGTATCCCAATTCTCAAGGGCATTTCTAAGGCCGCTTTAGGCTCTGCCTTCAGTACATCACCTTCCATCTCCGGACCAACAAATCCAATGGTAACACCGTTCTTACCTTCAAAACCTGTCATGGCCATTACTTCTCCGTGGTTAAGCTCAAAAATGATCCTTAAATTTCTCTTTTTGATTGCCACTTTCAATGTGTTTATGGTCTCAGAAAAGGAGTTGTGGGAATTCACCACCACGGGTTGAGATGGAACCCTCACATCGGTTGACCAAACCTCAGCTAGCAGAAAATGGCCTATTAATAAGACCACCAAGAAAATCCTTAGAACTTTCATCATCTGCCTCCCTTTTGAACAGCCTCATGATGGCAACCCCTCGCATAGTTTGGTCTGTTACCAGCCGAGAAATCGAGGTTTATCGGCTCACGTTTGCCCGGGGATTGGCCCATTCCCATCTGACCCCGCGGAGAACTTTCCTTCATTTCTTACCGCCGAGGTGATCAATTAGGGGTTGCGTCACCAAGGGGACTACATCACCGATCATGTGAGGCATCAGGTTTTCCATCACCTTGGGCATTAACTCCGGCAGTTGCTCCAGCATGTAATCCGGCATGGGGATGCGCTCTGCGATTCTTTCCAGCATGACCGGCATCACCTTCGGCATCATCATGGGGAGGAGTCTGGGAAAGAGAATAGGAAACACGGGTTTCATGAGCTCCAGGGCTCCCGGAATCTTAACCATGAGGCGCATCATGGCTCCCATGCCGAACGGCATGGCATCGATGAGTTCTGGCCACATGGTCCCCATCAGATCAGCAAAACCTTCGGGCCTCATCAGGGCAATCATGGCCTCGAAGACCCTCCACTGCGCCTGCACCTCGGGGTTAGGATCCGGAAATTTATGGCCCAGGGCTGAAGCGGCAAAGCGCGCCAGGTCCTCCACCTCGATGGGCAATTTTTTCTTCTCCCCGGTGACACGGAACTGGAACTCGCAGCACGGACAGAGTGC
This sequence comes from Fidelibacterota bacterium, assembly GCA_020355065.1. Taxonomy (GTDB): domain Bacteria; phylum Fidelibacterota; class Marinisomatia; order SCGC-AAA003-L08; family TS1B11. The sequence continues at coordinate 484,616 of CP070656.1, forward strand.
CAGGATCTTTTCGGCACCCGCCTTCACTGCCTCATCCAGCCGCACTTTGCCCACCTCGGCGGCTACGGGCGGGTCCTTGATCAGGGTCAAGACACTGCCGCAACAGTGCGCCTCCTCATGGTTGTGGTCCATCTCCACGAGCTTCACGTTGGGGATGGCCCGGATGAGTTGGCGAGGCGGTTCGTACACGCCCGACACGCGGCCGATGTGACATGAGTCGTGCCAGGTCACCGTTACGGGCGGGAGGTCGGGAAAAGCGAGCTCCCCTGCCTCAATCTTGCTCGCAAGCAGTTCGCTGTAGTGCCTGGTGGTGATGCCGTACTCGATCCCCAACTTCTCTGCCCACCTCGGGTAAACCTGCCGCCACATCATGTCGCAGGCGGGGCAGGAGGTTATAACCGTGTCACCACCGGCCTCTTTGACTGCTTGGATGTTCCTCTTCATCACCTCGGCGAAAAGGTCCCACTTGCCGGCTACGAGCATAGGCGTTGCGCAGCAGTTTTCCTTCTCACCGAGATACGTGAAATCCACGTCAGCCTCATGGAGCAGCCTTACGCTGGCCATGGCGATGTCCGTCTCCACGTGGCTTGCAGTGCAACCGGCGAAGTAGACATTCTTTGCCTTGTGATCCGGTCCGTGTTTTCCCTCGAGATCCTGCGGGAACCAGGCAGCGCGGTCCTTGCGATATGCAGCCCAGATGTCACCCTCCTTCGCGAGCGAGGCTGCCATCATTTCGAAGGGCGGGAAGGTCATCCTCTTCTCCTCGTTCACGAGCTGGCCGCGAAGCTTCATCCAAGAGGGCTCAATAGGCAAGGCCGATGAGCAGCGAAGGTTGCAAAGCTCGCACGTAGTGCACACCAAGATCGTATCCACCATGAACTGATTCCACTCCTCACGCCCCTCCATGTACTCCCGCAACCAGTGCCACTTGCCCCGCGGGCTCTGGCTTTCCCAGCCCCGCCCGTAGAATTGATCGCACTCCTCAATGCAGTAGCCGCACTGGGAGCAGCTATAGGCATACCAAGCCACGTCGGCCGGGATACCACGCACGGGCCCACTTGGCCTCTCGCCAATCCGAGCCGTGATGCGATTTGCAAGCGGCCGGATGAGGGGCTCGACGATGGTCCCCGCACTCACGGCCGTTCCAAGCAGCCCATTGGCTATGACTTTGCCAGGGTTCAGGATGGATCTGGGGTCTATTTGAGCCTTGAATTGCTTCAATCGCCGAACCCGTTCCTCTCCCAGGATCTCTCGCGCCTTTTTCGCGAAGTAGAGGCCCGTTGCATAGGGCCGCCCCCCATGCTTTTTGGCTATCTTCATTATGGTGAGTACCAGACCAAAGAGGAAGTTGTAGTTGAAGCGCCGTTCGTCGCTGGGGATGAAACCCAAGATCACCACCTCTGGCTGTCCATTGGAGCCCCCCCGGATAACAATCCCCTCCTTCACGACCGGTTGGTCCACTTTGCGCTCGATGTCCGTCATGACATCGCCTAAGGCCCGCAGAGGGATAACCACTTCAGCGGGAACCAGGCTCGGCCCCAGGCGCTTGACGACCATCAGCTTGAATCGGTTCTTCCACTCGTGTCGGGCGACGCGGTCGCCGAGGAACTCCCCCTTGCAGGATTTCAGAACCTCGGATAGTCCGTCTATGACGGCGTCACGCTTCTTTTTGCGGAAGGCGAGGATGCTGATGTAGGCGTGCGGCAAGGGCACCCGTTCTTCCACGGGATGCCCATAGTGTTCCATCAGCGGCGCCTTGTTCTTTAACTCGGCCATGCGCGGATTGATAAAAATTACAGACCAAATGGGTAGCTTTTTGTCGACCATTCCCTGCCATTCAACATACTGCATCTCCTCGGCCTTGGAGCTATGATCGGGGCGCATCCCCCGCGCCATACGCTTAGTATAGCTATGCTGCGAGTTGTCACTGCCGGCCCTGCCGCCCTGCCCCCTGCTGCCCACGATTTCCTTGAGCTTGTCGTAATTGAAAAACAGGGGATTGTTCTTAAAGTAATCGAGCGAGTGCCAGCTGCGGACCATCACCGGGTGTTCATCATCTATCCGTTGCTTCTCTTGGGTGATAAAGAAATCGGTGGGGTCGACGCGCTTGATCCGGGGACCAAGGTACGTCGTCAGGTCGTC
>CP070656.1:486857-491679 GCA_020355065.1 Fidelibacterota bacterium
GATAAGTTACGGATTAAAGACGACCGGCGCTGGGGCGTGGTGAGGAGGTAGAGATCCTCCTCAGCACGGGTAATGGCGACGTAGAGCAGGCGGCGTTCCTCCTCCAGGTGAGCGGTTTTGCCATCCAGGGTGGGATCGGGCTGCCAGTGGTGCCACTGCAATGGGGGGGAATCCACCATCGGGGAAAGCCGGTAGTTGAGGGGAAAGCGGGCGCTCTGGAGGAAGGGGATGAAGACGACGGGGAATTCCCGGCCCTTGGCGGCATGGACGGTCATGACGTGGACGGCGTCGGTGGCGGGGGAGTCGGGGACGCGGGCTTGGACGGCATCGGCGGCCTGCATGACCTCCATGTAGTGGACAAAGCGGGGCAGGTGGTTGTCCGTGTAACGATCGGTGAAGCTGGCAGCGAGGTCCTGGAGGAGATTCAGGTTGGCAATGGCGACCTGGTCTTCCTGAAAGCCGGCCTTGAAGGGCTGCCGGTAGAGGCCGCTGACCTCCAGGATGCGGCGCAAGGCATGACTGGCGTCGGATTCGCGGCTTTCGGTGCGGAGGTCCAGGATATTCCGAAGAAGATCAGCTGCAGCTGCAGGGAGCTCGGGTTCGGTGACGGTGTCCGCGGCATCCGATACCAGATGCTGTACGACTGTGGGCAGCAAGCTGCCGGCATCCGGGCCAACGCACTCTCCGAGCAAGCGAAAAAGGGCAGCGGGAGCAGCAGGTGTATTCGCAACCGCTGTACACCAGGCCAGAGCGGAACGGATCGCGGGCACCTGGAAGAACTTGACGTTCGTGTAGAGGCAGGGAATATCATGTCGTACGAGGGCGGAAACCACTTCCCGAGCGTGGGAGTGAGTGCGGGTCAGGATGGCGATGTCGCCCGGTGGGGAGCCCTGTTCCAGGAGCCGTGTGATCTCCTGAGCTATGAAGCCAGTTTGAGCACTCGTGCTCCCGATAGCCAAGGTGGGCAGCGAGCCGGTGGGTGCGGCCTGATCGGCACGGAGCTGTTTGCTCTGTCGCCCGGTATTGGGCGCGATGATCTCGTTGGCCAGATCGAGTATAGGTTGGGTGGAGCGGTGGTTGATATCGAGGATGATCTCGGCGTAGTCAGGCAAAGCCTGATAGCGATCCTGGAAATCGCGGATATTGTAGGCACTGGCGCCGCGAAAGCTGTAGATGCACTGGTCGTCATCTCCGACGGCGGTGACGTGGGGGCGGTCCTCAGCGAGGCGGCCGACGATCATGTTCAGGGCATAGTTGTTATCCTGGAACTCATCCACGATGATAGCCCGGTACCGCTGCTGGAGGGTGGGGAGCAGATCCGGGGCAGATTCCATGAGGTGCCAGCATTCGTAGACCATATCGCCGTAATCCACCAGCTGATCATCGGCCTTCCACTGCTGGTAGCGGGGGAAGACAGCGCAATGGTCAGCCAGCTGTCGAGCGGTCTCTTCCCAACCTTCGGCGCGGTCCGCGGCCAGCTGCTGCCGTGTTTTTTCCAACAGAGCGGGCAGCTCCGCAGGTGTGATGAGTTCATCCCGGAGGCGATGGAAGAAGTTTTTGAAAGACTGGATAGCCTGCAAGGGTTCGCGACGAAAAACTTCCGACGACAGGTCCCGGAGCTCGGCGTAGTGCTCGCGCAGGAGGAAGAGGATATCGCCGTCAGTCATCAGGGCTCGTGAGCGGAAGGCCGGATCGAACTCCAGTACGACCTGATAGCAAAAGGCATGGAAGGTGGCAGCCGCAACGGGCTGGTCCTGGCGGGTGGCCTCCCGGACGCGCAGTTGGAGCTCGGCGGCGGCCTTCTCGGAGAAGGTCAGGGCGAGGATCTGTTCCGTGCGGATGGCCTGCTGTTCGATGAGGTGGACGATGCGATGGATGAGGGTGGTAGTCTTTCCGGTGCCGGCGCCGGCCATGATCATGAGGGGTGCGAGAGGGTGGCGGACGGCCTCGAGTTGCGCGGGTGTGAGATGTATTGCGGGCTCGTCCCCCAGCTGTCCTGACGGCCCGAATCCGGTCATGTGATCAGCCAGAGCAGACCAAGGGCAGCTCCGCTGCCGGTGCAGACCAGGTTCACCATATTGTTATCGAGCCACTGCCAGCCGGAATGGACGACAGAGTCCTGGTCGATGGCGGGCTGCTTTTCGACGATCCGCCCGGTATCGAGAAGGCGGTAGCGGACCTGTACCGTAGCTCCGAGAACGCTATCGATGGTGGCAGCCAGGAAGCCGATGGCGGTAAGGGCCAGCCAGTGATGGAGATCGATCAGCTGAGGCTGGAGCCACCAACCCAGGGCTGCCAAGGCGGCGGCACCGGCCAGGGTACCGAGGGTACCGGCCAGGGAGATGGCTCCCGAGTCACCTTTGGTGACCGGTTGCCAGGAAATGATATTGCGGGGTGGGCGCTGCTGCCAGCCCCCGATCTCGGTACCCCAGGTATCGGCAGTGGCGGCGGCCAGGGCTGCGAGGAAGGCCAGGTAGAGCAGGTCCGAGTGCCAAAGGCCGTAGGCGGCGGCGATCACGAGGGGGAAGCCACCGTTGGCGAAGACCTGGATGAGGTTGCGGCGGCCGGCGTGGGAGCGCGGATTGGCCGGTTTGACCTCACCGCCGGGATTGATGCGGGTGAGGATGGAGCTGAGAATGAAAAAGGCCACGATAGGTAGAACCCAATGCCAACCGCCGGCCATGAAGATGAGGGTGCCCATAGCCCAAGCGGTGAGGGCTCCGCTGGGAGCCAAGGCCCGGAGCCGGGCGGCCAGTCCCAGGAGGAGCGCGGACCCCATTATCCACAGGATGAACGACAACATCCAGTCGGGAGGCAGAGCCCGGAGGAGGAAGACGAACAAGGCCGCCGTAAGGGGAATAGTGATATTGTCCGAGCCCTTGTTGGATTGGATCTCGGCGATGGTGGCCAACACAGCCAGCAGAATCACAGCCAGCAGCAGCCACGACCAGGCGGGTGCGGGATCGCCGTTGAGGGGGATCAGGATAATTAATCCCAGGGTAGAGAGAAGGGCCGAGCCGAGGAACATGGCGGCCGTTCCGGCGGGGGTCTTGGGATCATGCCAGAGGGTGAATGGCCGCCGTCCGTAGCGTTCGCCGACCCAGGCTGCCAGGGGATCGGCGAAGGCCATGAGTAGGATGGCGATCAGGAGCGCGACGGGATCGCGATGCCAGAAGAGGGCGACAATCAGGACGTAGGCAAGGGGGTAGTAGATCGTTCCATAGCTGACGCGATCGGTGGCGTGCATACTCTTGAAGCGGCCCATAGTGAGGGTTGCCAGGTTCACCCCAACGAACAAGAGGCCGGTGACCAGGGGGTAGAACGGTTCCTGGAAAATGAAGCGGCTCAGGAAGATGAAGATGCCCACGATGACATGCACCAGCTGGCGGCTGTTCTCGGGGCGCATGCCGATACGGGCGGAAATCCACTCGGAGACGCCGAGCAGGAGGAAGATGGCCACCAGAAAGAGAATCCAGGTCAGTAAGGGAGTGGGCAAAAGGGGTATAAAAGGCATGGGCGAAGGTAAAATAAGGGACCCCGGTAGTCAATGGGATGCCGCGTGAAAACGGCGGGAAAGATGATGGCAGCCTAGAGAAAAAGGTCTTAACCTTTCCCGGTATTCCGCGTCCAAAGGATAGCATGTATGGAAGACGACCGGACCCTGATTGCCCGATTCCTGCAAGGCGACCAGCGAGCCTTCGATGGGCTGGTGCTGGCGCATCAGGAGAAGGTGCGGCAGTTCCTGTACCGGGCTACGGGAGACGTGGATGAGACGAATGATCTGGCCCAGGAAGTATTCATCAAGGTGTACCATCACCTGCACCGGTTTCGGGGAGACAGCGAGTTTTCCACCTGGCTGTACCGGGTGACGGCCAATGTGCTCAATTCCTATTTCCGGAAGCAGCGTCTGCGGAGCTGGATTCCCCTGGGAGAGCGGGAAGACCTTGAAGCCAGACCTCGAGGGGACGACCAGGACGAGCGGTTCCGGGAGCTGCTGGCCCAACTACCAAAGCTCTCAGCCCAGGAGCGGCAAGTGGTTATACTGAGGGGATTGCAGGAGCTGCCGGTGGCGGACACAGCCCGGATACTGGACACGAGTGAGAACGCGGTGAAGGTGGCCTATCACTCGGCGCGGAAAAAATTGAAGGAGTTGCTGCAAGATGAACCATAGAAGCATCCTAGAAGATGGGAGCCTGCTCCAGTTACCGGATTTCAGCGACGGTGAGGAGTTTCTCGGCGGCCTGCGAGGGACGCTACGACGCCGACAGCGCCGACGCGCGGTGATCACATCGCTGGCAACGACCGCGAGCGCCGTACTGCTGTTCGTGTTTTCCTATACGTCCATGCAGCGTCAAATCGACGAGGAACTGTGGGAGACCTACTTGCTCAGTGAGATGAGCACAAACGAGGAGTTGACGGTAGACACAGAGATGCTGGACGAATTCGATTGGGAGCTGTACCTGGGATCCCTCCTGTTGGAAGAGGACCTGGATGTGCTCCTTGAGGAGATCCTCGGCCTGGAGGAGGGCGAGGAATGGCTACAAAATATCAGTCTGAAAGGGTAGCATGATGAGATCTCAAACGGCGAAAAGGCATATAATATCACTGATCGTGCTCTTGATGGTTGGTACAACGCACGTAGCTGCCCAGGGTTGGGGAAGTGGGGGCAAATCCCCGGCCATAAGTCCGCCACCGGGTATGGATCAGCAGCGGCGACTCCAGCGTCCGCAGCGGGGCCGCGCCCGGCAACAACAGATACCGCGCAGGCGGGCAGAGCACCTGCAGCGGATGCAGGAACGGGTGAACACCATGAGAATGTGGA
>CP070656.1:491779-498115 GCA_020355065.1 Fidelibacterota bacterium
GATTGAGTTGCAGCCCTCAGCTGCTTATTGCATTAAAAATGACTACACCTAATGCTTATATCGACAGGAATCCGTTTTGAAGAATCATGGGATCACATCAGAGGCACTTATGAAGCTAGCGGAAGAATGTGCCATGGGTTTGGTGTAGCCACAGTTCACGTTGGGATTACAGATAGTGACAGGATTCAGGCTGCGAATACGATCCATGCGTCTCGGGCTGCTGGGCTAAATGTGCCACAGATCACATATTTTCCTTGATTCATATGATATTTAATTGTAGTATGAGACGATTCGATATATATAATACCGATATTACATATATATGGTGGGCAATCGTATATTATGTACTCGCGATGGACCTAACCTCTAAGTTGGGGAGGGACTCGATTCATGAGTACGAAAATGACGTCGCGCCTTCTCGTGCTAGCATTCCTCATAACGTTTCCTCTAGTCCTATCGGCACAAATCACGACCATATCCGGTAGAGTCACGGATGCTGTTACCGAGCAGCCGCTGCCAGGAGCCAACGTGACCATTGAGGGAACCAGATTGGGGACAGCTACCGACGTGAATGGCAACTATCGGATCAACCTGCTGGCCGGGATAGCTGCTCTGGGCGATGAGTTGACTCTCAAGGCCGATTTTATTGGCTATATGTCCCAGACGGCTACCATAGTCGTTCAGGTTGAGCCCATAACCCGGAATTTCGAGCTGGACGTCGATGTCTTGGAGCTGGAATCCGTGGTGGTTACAGGTCTGGGAACTCAGACCAAGGAGAGGCTGGGCGTGACCATCTCCAAGGTGAAGGCGGAGGAGATTGTAGCCGCAGACGATGTGAATCTGGTATCAGCTCTAGCTGGCAAGGCACCCAACGTGGAGATCGTCAAGACCAGTGGTGAGCCCGGTACCAATTCCTATATTCGCATTCGCGGCGGTGCCTCGATCGATCGCACCACCCAACCGCTCTTTATTGTCGATGGAGTGCCGGTTGACAACTCCTTCAACGATCTGGATTTTGGCGGATTCGGGGGTGCCTATGCTGGCAGCAATGTTGAGTATTCCAACCGCGCCGGGGATATCAACAACGAGGATATTGCCTCCATCGAGATCCTGAAGGGTTCGGCCGCTGCGGCGGTTTTCGGCTCGCGAGCATCCAGTGGAGTGGTGATGATCACCACCAAATCGGGCAGGCCTGGCAAGGTGCAGATCAGTTTCAAGAGCCAGTACGGCGTGAGTGAAATATCCAAATCCTACCCACTGCAGAGACAGTGGGGCCAGGGCTCGAGTGGCAAAGCCAGCGTGACCAGTTCCTATTCCTGGGGTCCCAAGCTGGATACAGTCGAGGTAGGTAAGGTGGTGAGCGGAGAACTGTACTACAATGGCAAGACCTACGACCACGGCACCATGTATTCCGATGGGGGATACCTGACCGACAATAACATTACCGTTTCGGGTGGGAATGAGTTTACGACCTTCTTCCTGTCCGCCGGGCGGTATTTCGAGGAGGGCCACTGGGAAGCCGGATCCGATTACGAGCGGACCACCGCCCGACTGAAAGCGACGCAAGTCGTATCGGAGAAATTGCGCCTAACCGGTAATCTTGCCTATACGCTCTCGAACCAGAACGGCATCCAGAGGGCGGACAACCTATCGGGAATCGGCATTGCGTCGTTAAGGTCCCCACCCAATTTCAATCCCGATCCCTATCTCCATCCCGAGACGGGGAATCACCGTTCGTACCGATACCAGACGGTCTCCCGAACCAAGACATTGAAGAGCAACCGGGGATTCGACAATCCCTACTGGATCATGTACGAAATGAAGAATCCCAGCGAGGTAAACCGGATCCAAGGATATATCAAGGCACAGTACGATCTCACCGACTGGATCACGCTTGATTATCACCTCGGTGCGGATCATTCGACGGATGAGCGCGCCAACGTATTGCCTCCGAGCACCTCGCGGGAAGGCGGTATCGGGAGGATCATGAAGGCCGCCATCACCATCCATGAATATGACCAGAACCTGACGGCGACCATTCAGGGAGAGCCGTTCCTGAAGGACCTTGGATTCGTGGATGCCACTCTCATGCTGGGTCACAACCTGAACCTGCGCGGGAAGAACGAATTGCGCACCGCCGGCCTGGACATGGGCGTTCCCGAGGGATTCGACCAGGTGGACAATACGGTAGAGAAGACGGTGGACGAGTACCAGTTCCGGAGAGCCATCGAAGCTTTCTTCGGGCAGCTGACCGTCAACCTGTTCGACCAATTCTTTATCACCGGCGCGCTCAGGAACGACGGATCGTCCACGTTCGGCAAGTCGCAGAAGCGGCACTGGTACCCGAAGGCGAGCGCAGCATGGGAATTCACCCGGGCACTGCCGATTCCCGGGCTCAATTTCGGCAAACTGCGCATGGCTTACGGTGTTTCCGGGGTGCAGCCCGGGGTGTATACCACCATTTCGACCTATAAAGCTGAAAGTGAGGGACATGGTATCTATACCAACGCCCAACTGGCTCAAACAGGGGTCTACAGTGGAGTGAGCGGATTCAGGAGCTCCACCACCCTGGGCAACGATGACATCAAGCCTGAGCGTACCTCGGAAGTTGAGTTCGGAGTTGATTTCTCGGCTCTCAACTCCCGTTTGGGTGTCGAATTCACGTACTATGACCAGTTGACGGAAGACGTGATCTTCGATCTGAACATAGCGCCCTCGGCAGGCTATTTCTCGCAGACCCAAAACGCCGCCACCATCACCAACAAGGGTGTGGAGCTGTCGGTCAACCTGACGCCTATCAGGCAGAAGAATCTGACCTGGGATCTGGGACTCATCTACGCGGCCAACAAGAACAAGGTGACCGACATGTCCGGCGCGGCGTGGGAAGGTTTGGCCGCCCACAACTATGCCATGGAAGGAGAGGAACTGGGCATCATACGCACGTACTCCTGGATGCGTTTCGGCTATGATCTCATGTATGATCTAGACGGCGATGACGTCAAGGAGAACATCGACTCGGTCTATGCCGGCCAGTGGAAGAAATACGACGTATACGTCGGTGCGGATGGCATGCCGGTGATGTGGGAAGAGGATCTGCTGACGCCATTCAGCTCCAATCCCAAGTGGACCGGCAGCATCCGGAGTGAGCTTACCCTGTTCGGTAACCTGAGTGTCTCGGCGTTCATCGACATCGTAAAGGACCGCTGGATGGACAATTACGGTGCGGGGCAGCTGTATCGTTACGGAACCCATAAGATCACAGAGATCCGCGACGAGGAACATCCGATCGAGAAGTTCCTCCATCACGGTGAGAAGGGTGTTGGTCCCGGTGCCGGGGTGGCGTTCCCGACCGACCAGAAGTGGTTCCAGGGAATGGGCGGCTACTCGGGTGACCGGTGGCAATACATTGAGAACGCCGGCTATGTCAAACTGCGGGAGATCGCGGTTACGTACAGGCTAGCAGGCGACTTCGTCAGGAACCTGGGGCTGAGCAACATCAGCCTGCGCCTGAGCGGCCGGAACCTGAAGACCTGGACCGAGTACACCGGGTACGACCCAGATACCAACCGCAGCCAAGCCACCAACAACCGGGGAGTGGACTACTTCAATTCCCCGCAGACGCGTGTGTGGTCCTTGACCCTGCGGGTTAACCTTTAAACCGGGAGGCGAGTCATGTTGAAGAAAAATCTAGTTATTTTCTCGGCTGCACTTGCGCTGGCCGGTTTACTGGTTAGCTGCGAGGACTTCCTGGAAGGTCCGATGCTCACCGAAGATCCAAACCGAGTGACGGAAGTACCGCTGTATCCACTCCTGGCCGGCATCCAGCCGGTGACGTATGGCTTTATTGAAGGGGATGTGGGCATCTTTGCCTGCGTGTGGATGCAGCATGTCGCCGGCACCGAGCATCAGTACCAGGGGTATGAGCAGTACCTCATGACGGCCGACCTGTTCGGCGGTCCCTGGCAGCAGATCTACAATGAAGGCGGCCTGATCGATATGCACGAGGTCATCGAGCGGGCGGACACCACGACGAATATGCGAACCGTGGCCGGCATCGCCCGGATGCACGAAGCGCTGATAGTATCGGCCGCCGCCGACGTCTGGGGGGACATACCCTATTCGGAGGCGGGACAGGGGATGGCCAACATGACCCCGGCCTTCGATGACCAGTTGGCCGTGCACACCGCCATGCTGGACCTGCTGGACGAGGCTATCGCCGATTTCACGGCCGCAGATGCTGACGGTGAGGATGATGTATTCGAAAGCGACTATGATTTCGCTTTTGGCGACAAGCAAGGCAAAGGCCAGTATGATTTGTGGATTGCAGTAGCGCACACGCTGAGGGCACGGATCCTGCTGAACTGGGCCAAAGTGAATTCCGGCAACTATGCCCTGGCGCTGGACGAAGCCCTGCAAGGCATCATTTCGCCCGATGGCAACTGGCAGGCACAGCACAGCGAGACTCTGGGTGAAGAGTTCGTTTACCGGCAGTGGGATGACGAACGTCCCTATGCCAAGGTAGGGAAACAGATCGTGGACATGCTGGCCGACGATCCCCGCCTCGAGTTCTATTTCGCCACGGACGACACAGGTGCTTACGTAGGCTCGGGACATGTGGAGTTCAACAACGATGCCAGCTGGCTGAATCCGGCTACATACAATGCGAAGGATTGGGCTTTCGACCTGGTAACGTGGGAAGAGAACCAGTTCATCATTGCCGAATGTCAGTACGCGGCCGGCAACGCGACCGAGGCGCTGGCCACGCTAAACGAAACGCTTAACGGGATCGAGGACCGGTGGTCAGATTATTTTGCTGGGGACACGATTCCCGAGTACAGCGGGCTGACCGGTGCAGCTCTACTTGAGGCCATCATCAATGAGAAATACAAAGCCCTGTATCTCAATCCCCAAGTCTGGAGCGACTGGAAACGGACCGGGTATCCAGTGCTGACCCTGGATGCTTGCTGCCCCGAGACACCGCGCCGGTTCGATTATCCGGACGACGAAGAGAATACCAATCCGAACATGCCACTCGGCTTGACAATCTTCGATCGGAACGATAACGATCCGCAATAGCGCGAAGCAAACTGACGTGAACTAGGTAACCCTGCTTCCTGCACTAGGGAGCAGGGTTATCTTTTGTGCATTCAATCCGGTTGCAGAGTCGGAATATCAATGCATAATAGATCATGGTTTAATGTAAATTAGGTTTGGAAACATGTTGCGGAAGACGGGCATCATACTCATCGTTCTGTTCCTGGCGGGTTCCACGCTCAGCTGCAGCAAATGGCTGACGGGGGGCGGTGACCGCGAGGAGGACAACGAGCAGGAGGGGGGAGAGACCAGCGAGAGCATCGCTACCACCATGCCGGATTCCACTTATCGCATTCTGGATTACGATCCCGACCACCCAGGCGAACCCTAGACCGGTTTGACCGAGATTCAGCAAGAACCTGCTTCAATTCGAGGCAGGTTTTTTTATGGATAGGGTGGATGGCAGGGTCTGGTGCGGATGGTGGTCACCAGCCGATTTCACTCAAACATAGATATGAGGATAGCTCCCCCGGGGTGGTCAATACCGAACCTGATGGTGGCGTCACCGGAGCTCATGTACTGGATTTCAACGATATTGTGAACGGGAAGGGATATCAAGGCGCTGACATAACCGTGGCGGAGACCGTCTACATAGACGATGGGATTGGAGGCCATGCGAACGCGGACAGATTTAGGACCGCGTCCCCGTAACCAGTGGGGACGCAGGCTTTCGATAAGGTCATAGGCGTTAGTAGCGACACTTCTCCTTATCTCGTCGGCGAAAATATAATTACGGGAAGCGGGAACGTAATGACCGTAGGGCTCCTTCATGAGGGAACAGGCGATAGATCCCAACAAAAAGAGTAACGCGGTGGAAGCAGATAAACGCATAGCCTCTGGTTTGTGAAATGTAATAGATTCGGATGGTAATGTCTATGAAATACCGTGTGTTACGAACAGTTGAGCGGCGACTTGGGAACGGGAATTTGATGTTGGATACCGTGAAATTGCCACTGGTTATGGTCGGTTTTATTGTCGGGCTTGTTCAGGCCCAGACACAGGGGCCGTTCATACTGCCCCGCTTGACTGAGCCTGTCCGACTGGAGGGTGTGATCGATGAGCCGGCCTGGGAGGCTGTTGAACCACTGCCGATGATCCAGCACAGGCCTGTTTTCGGCAGTCCGGGTTCGGAGCTGACTAAAGTACGTTTAGCCGTTGATGATAAGTATTTCTATGCCGCCGGGTGCTTTTATGATTCCAATCCGAACGGTATTCGAGCGAACGGCCTGACCAGGGACAACC
>CP070656.1:498215-512779 GCA_020355065.1 Fidelibacterota bacterium
AAGACCCTGAAGAGCTGCCGGATACCAGGAATTGCCCCCAGGACCATGATCCTGGGAGTGGAATCCCGGGGATAGCCAACGGCATCGATGAGAATCAAGCCCTCCACACGCGAGGGATGGGCCAGGCTGTACTCCCAGGCGATCCCGCCTCCCAGACTGTTGCCCACCAGAATGGCACGTTCAACACCCAGTTCATCCAGCAGTGCATCCATAAATCCGACGTACTCCGAAAGCGAGTAGTCTGCATCCGGCCGGGGACCAGTAAGGCCGAAACCGGGTAAATCCAGCCGTATCATGCGGAAAGAATCCTGCAGAGCTTCTACCCAGCCATCCCAGGTATGGAGTGATGAAAACATCCCATGGAGCAGCACAACCGCCGGTCCTGTTCCCTGGTCACGAATATGAACCTCCATTCCATCCACCTGCACAAATTGGGACGGTGGCTGAGCATACCTGCGCTTCAAGCGCTCGGGAGCGATATCACATTGGGCGCTGGTCCGAAACGGCAGAAGTACTAGCAGACCGAGTAGCGCAAATGCCGCCGACCGGCTAGGCCTCATAGTCCATAACCCTAGCCTCGCTGGTGATGCTGCGGATAAAGGCAACCACTTCCTGATGCGCCGGATGGGCACTATAGGTATTCAAATCCTCCCGGCTGTCAAATTCCGAGCAGAGCACAATATCCATGGCACGTTCGGATGGGTTGACGTTGAATCCTATCTCAAAGTGCCGGATCTGGGGAATCGCCTGGGGCAGGCTTATTCGGCTTCTCCAGGCAAAGCAATTCCGTTAGCATCAGTCTTGATCAATAAAACATCCCCTTGGCCCGCACCGTAGGACCCTGTATAGCCTGCAATGATATACCCCCCATCAGTAGTCTGTTGAACGGAATAACCAATGTCCGAATCCAAGCTCCCAAACGTCCTGCTCCATTCCTCATTACCACTCGCATCGGTCTTGAGAAGCAAGGCATCGTTACCACCAGCACCATAAGATCGGGTACACCCGGTGATAATATACCCACCGTCTGCGACCTGCTGAATGGAATACCCAAAATCTTCAACCGGACCACCAAAAGTCTTGCTCCATACCTCGTGGCCCCCGGTATCAATATTAATCAGCCAGACATCGCTCTGACCTGCGCCGTAGGACGCGGTATAGCCTGTCATGATATATCCCCCTTCGGTGGTCTGCCGAACAGAATAGCCAATGTCCATATCCGAGCCCCCGAATGTCCGGCTCCACTCCTCATTACCACTCGCATCGGTCTTGACAAGCAAGGCATCGATCCCACCAGCACCGTAGGATTGGGTACTGCCTGCAATGATATACCCACCATCTGTGGTCTGCTGAACGGAATAGCCTCGGTCGTCGTTCAAGTCCCCAAAGGTCTTGTTCCACTCCTCATTGCCGTTAGCGTCGGTTTTGATTAGCCATACATCGCGACTTCCCGCGCCATAGGACCAAGTTTCTCCCACAATGACGTAGCCTCCATCAGTGGTCTGCCAGACAGAATAGCCACTTTCGCCCATCGAGCCCCCAAATGTTCTGCTCCACTCCTCATTGCCCCAAGCATCTGTCTTACATAGCCACATAGCATCACTACCTGTGGTATAGGAATAACTCACCCCAGCAATAGCGTAGCCCCCATCAGTAGTCTGCTGGACGGAATGGCCTCTATCTATCGACGAAGTCCCATACGTTTGGTTCCATTCCTCACTGCCATACTTGTTCGACTTAATTAGCCAGACATCGGTAGTGTCCACACTATAGGATTCGGTCCAACCCGCGATTATATAGCCGCCGTCACTGGTCTGTTGGACGGAGCGGGCTTCGTCCGGTTGAGAGCCACCGTATACTCGTGTGAATGGGACATCGGTCACCACGTACAAGTAAAAAAGACCTATGTTACTCCAATTACCCCAACGACCCTCAAGGTTACCTGCATGCACCCGCCAGTAATGTCGTCCATCCGCTAGAGGTGATGTTATGATACTGTCAGTAGCATTCGTTAACGAAAACTCTATTCTAGAGAAGCCTTTGTCTTCTGATACTTCTGTCTTATACTCAATAGCCTCGGGCACCGTATTCCATACTAATATCACCTTGTTTGAATCAATAAGCACGGTTCCATCTTCGGGCATGAGTAATTGGGGAGCAGGAGGCTTATCTAATGGATTATCATATTTCTCTACCGGCACCTCACAACTGAGGAGTAACAGGTTTCCCAGCAGAAATAATGCTCTATTCCAATGCAAATTCCAACCTCAGGCTTGTTTGGCGAGTTGCCGGATTGTAGGCAAGGCGGATTTGGGATGGCGCGAGGTAGGCTCGGTCCGGCTGGCGTTTGGGCCACGTCAGATAGGCGTGGAGTACATTGGCCACCCAAAGACCTCCAACTACCAGTGAAAGGATGATCATACTATTATTTCTACTGCTTAGCTCATCGTGGTTTTCTTGGGCTTTTTCCTTGTAAGCCAAGATTTTATCATGGTCTGTCTCTATCTCGTAGAGGTTCCGGTAACGGTTGTAGTCATCAAAGGCTGCCTGGTATTTGCTGTATTCAAAATAGATCCATCCCGTCAACACTATCTCCGATACCAACCACCCGTATCCCGATACTTTCTTCCCACAATATATCTGCCCAAGTCCCGGGAAAATCAATGATCGCATCCAGGTGCCTCTCCGGGTTCTCACAATACTTTCTGCTTGCTGTACCAGGAATTCCTTTGCTCCCAAGCGACGTTTGTCCAGCAACTCCGGCGTGGGATCCAGTTCCATTATCTCATAAGCAAGAATCTCTATCTCTATGATCAATCCATCTACCTCACCAATATAGGTCACATCCTGGGTCCTTATGGAAGCCCCTGTCTCCACGGAGATCATTCGTGCATCTATAGTGTAGGTTTCACCGAGCTTCCCAATCGAACCACCAATCATGAACTGTACGCCCAAGATCTGACCTACCTCGACAACACATTCGTCTGAAGTACAGCCCGTCAGCTGAAAATCCTGCTCTGCCAAGATTTCCTCCATCAGGCTTCGCTCAACCAGGCGAACTGCACCCGTATTGCTAACCGAGGAACGGAGACGGTCGGTCAGTACCAAGGCCTCGGACTGGGAAATGCCCAAGCCCTCAAAGTCAATAACGGCAACGGTGGGTCTAGCATCCTGAGAAAACACAAATTGGTGTACAATAATGACAAAAAAAATAGAGGAATAGAGTCTGAGCATAATGGGTTTGTACCTTGCTACCTGACTATATCTCCACTCATTTGTTTCACCCTACGGAATGGCGTATCGATATGACTTTTCGGCCCCACAGCAAATGTATCGTATTAGATTACCATATATAACTTGAATTGTCAATAGACCAACACAATGAGCCGGGAAATCCTCCTTCCTTCTTACTCCGAAGGCAAAGACCAGGCCGCATCGATAACCGACCTGCGATGAATGATTCAGCTCATCAGGTGAATCCACAGCAGCACTGCCAACTTGGATTGGAAGACGGCCATGGGCGCCGATCTTGGTGCAGTTGCGCCAACCGGGGTATGACTAGGGGGCAAACGCCGCCGCCCGGCTAGGCCTCATAGTCCACAACCCGAACCTCGCTGGTGATGCTGCGGATAAAGGTAACCACTTCCTGATGCGCCAGGTGACCACTGTAGGTATTCAAGTCGTCGCGACTGGCGAATTCTGAGTAGAGGAGGATATCCATGGCACGCTCGGAGGGATTGATATTGAGTCCGATCTCCATCTGCCTAATCTGAGGAATGGACTGCGGAAGGCTTTCAAGGCGAGCTTGCATAGCAATGGCCCGCTCCTCTTTTTCACGTTCGTTCACGTCATTATTCAGACGCCACATGACGATATGTTTAATCATGGATAGTCCTTTTGCTGCGCAAAGTGATGGATCACAGCACCCGGGGCAGTCTAAACCTAGTCCAGGGCAAGTTCTCCGAAGATGTGGAGGATCTCCGAGGCAACCAGGCGGTTCCCGGCGGTATTCAGATGAACCCCATCCTCCGTAAGGATGCCCTCCTCAAGGTTCTCAGTATTGCGGGTGCGCAAATATTTCAAGAAGCTCTTGCGCAGGTCAAGGAGAGGGATGCCGGCGGTTCGAGCGACCTGACGGCTGATCCCGGCATACTCGTCCAGCATATCATCAAGGGGATTGGTGCCGTCGTGGTGTTCACCGATCACGGTGGGGGTGCAGAGGACGGCCTCGGCTCCGGCGGCGGTGATGCGGCTGATGATGCTGGCAAGGCCTTCCTCGTAGCGGTCCTTGGGCGTACCTCCCCAGGCCATGGTGGAATGCCACACGTCGTTGATCCCGATGTAAATGAACACCACCGACGGCCGCAGCGCCAATACATCCGTGCTGAGCCGCTTCTGAAGATCGGGCACCTTGTTGCCACTTATACCGGCACCGATGATCTCCAGACCCATATCAGGGTGACGTGCGGAGAGGGTGTCCCGTACCAGACTGACAAAACCGCCGGGATCGTCGCCCAGTTGGGTTATGGAATTACCCAGGAATACTATCCGATCCCCGGTTTGAAGGGAGACTTTCGGAGAGAAGCAGGCCGGGATGGTACAAAGGCCCAGGATGACGGACAGGAGCACGATAGACTTGCGGAGCTTCATTGCAGGATCCTGAGGTTGATTTAATGTCGTCGGGAAGTTAGGCAGGAAACAGGGCGGGTCACAGGGCGGGATTGGTCCGTGATCAAGAGCGGTGGTGACCAAAATAGAAGCAGCTGATATCTGTCTGCTCCCCGATTCGCCCCCACGAACTCGGAATTTTCATTAAATTCGTGGCCGTCGCCCGCTACGGGCATTGCCACCTTAGCTCAGTCCCGACGCTCGCTACGCTCGGTAGGGATTTTCGAGGATAGAGCGGGTATAGCCACCTTAGCTCAGATGGTAGAGCAGCCGATTCGTAATCGGCAGGTCGGCGGTTCGACTCCGCCAGGTGGCTCGACGAATTTAGCTCAGCCGCAGACCTGCCAACCTGGAAACCAAGCAGTTCCCTCTCGAGAAACCGAAAATTCAACACCTGACTTTGTGCTTGCAACGTTTTCATGACACTCTCGACGGGGAGGGGACGGCCAGGAATCCAACAAAACCCCTACAAAATCCCCCATTTTGAAAAAAGTTCCCGACGAGAACAGTGTAGAAAACCGTCTGGATTCCGCCAGACCTCTGCCAATTAATTCGTGCTGTCATCACCATCAACCTCCTTTCCACGCATGCCAATGCAACGCGGGAGAAGGTACAGAAAGAAAACGGCGTTGTCGTTCGCCTGGTGCGCGAGGTGCGCGAAGAAGCAACCCACCTTTCTCGCTACGCGTCCCAAAGGGATCACTTTGTGAAGTTCCCTCCCTTTTAAGGGAGGGAAAGGAACTTTCAGGAATTGATGAAGCGAAGACGCTGCTCGGCTAAAGGCGAGGGGCGAAATTGTCGGGCTTTAGAGCTGCGACTACCTTGTCAGGCGGTAGATGAGCAATGCAGCCCCCTGACTAGATACTTGCGGGCTGTTACGCCAGTGATGGATTTATCCGATCAACTAGCCGAGAAATTCAGATAGTGACGAACCAGATTGTGATTCCTGAGACACACTCCAGGCTAGTGCTGAACATAATTCCTGGAGAGAAAGTCGACCATTCTGGCATTCACCGCATCTGCTTTCTCAACGTTCAGACTGTGGCCGGTACCCGGCACAATCTCGATCTCTGCATGTGGTAGAGCCTGGGCAGCAGCAGCGGCAAAAACTTGAGGGTCCTTGTATACGATCGGTTTGCCGCCGGCCAGGACAAGAACCGGCATAGTCACATTGGTCAGATCTTCGGAATAATAGATCCGATGCTGGGGTATGTCGAACATACCTACGGAGCCGTGTTCGATTACATCCAGCATGTGCTCCAGCCAGATGTCCGATTGGGGGCTGCTGAAGCCTCCGCCGATCCAGGTGAAGAAATTGCGATACTTATTCCGGTTGGGGAAGAACGCGAAGTTCCAGAATCCCTTCCAAGCAATGGCGCCCCCCATTTTCACGAAGGTCTCCGATGGGTCAAGCATGATCACGGCAGCGATGGCGTCCGGGATCTCCCTGGCCAGGGCCAGCCCAAGCCAGCTCCCATAGGATAGTCCAGCCACTGCGGCCTTATCATAACCAAAATGGGCCAGATGCTGGCTGAACCAGGTTACATAGTCATGTATATCCTCCACGGTATTCCCCTCGGGTTCGCTTTTCCCACCATAAGTTATCTGATCCAAGCAGTAGACGCGGTAATGCTCCGCGAGGGCACCTACATTGGCATACCACATGGTGGCATCAGCAAAGAGACCGGGGAGGAGAAACACGGGGTCGGCTCCCTCGGGTCCGGATACGATCACATGGGAGGTGCCGTAGTCCGTTTCCACCCAAACCTCTTCATAAGCCACCGGCCAGAACTCCATGACCTTGTCGTAGCTCTCGTATGCAATCGCCTTTGCTTCCGGGCTTTTATACAAGCTCGCAGGGGTACTTTTCTGCTTGCTGGCGGCACAGCCCAGGATCAGCAGCAATCCTACCGGTAGAATCCCGAATGCATCAAATCCTTTCACTTGTTTCTCCTTCTATAGCTCCGTTCAACCTAGGTCTCGGTCTTGCCGATCACACCATGCATGAAAAGATCCACACTCCTCTCGATTGCCGGGTGCGGTTCAAACTTCTCCGGATTCGTGTAATACTGTCTGATCACGCCCATGAGGACGAACTCGAAGAGGTCTGCCAACGTATCCGGCGGCAGATCGTCCCGTATTTCGTTCTGACCTTGTCCGAGTTTGATGATGGCCTGTCCCAATGGATACAGACCATTCCGGCCAGTACCTTGCCAGTCCTTTGGCAAGGAAGTCATGCTCTGCAGCCGGTACGCGAAGTACTTTTGAAACACATCCCTACGCTCCTCAACCCTTTTGATCAGTTCATCGAAGACGAAGAATAGGCGTGACCGTGTATCAGGCATCTCGCTTAGCTTTGCAAACCATTCATCATATTGGTCATTCAGCGATTGACTGATGGCTTCGCTGATAATTGCTTCCTTAATCGGGAAGTAGTTGTACAAGGTTCCCTTGGCGATATCAGCTTCCTCAGCGATCGCCTCCATGGTGGTTTGGTCAATACCATCTCTCCTGAACAGTTTCATGGCCGCCGAAATTATCCTTTGTTTTCTTCTCTCTTTTTTCCTTTCAATCCGGCTATCACTCGATCCTTCTTCTGAGCTCATATTATACTCCTTTAAACGTAGTACAAATATGATCTTGGTATAGTATTATACGTTATACAATAATTGCTTGTGTGCAATTCTCGACATTGTTTAATTTACTATCGCAGACAGGAAAATTGGCTATGAGAAAAATATTGGTACTAGGCGGCACCGGGTTGTTGGGAAAACCGGTGGCTGCCCGGCTGAAGTCGGATGGCTTTGAGGTGCGCCTGTTCGCCCGCGATCCCGCTAAAGCGCAGAAGGTATTCGGTGATTCGTACGAGATTGCACCTGGAGACGTGACGAATCACGGACAGGTGGAAGCCGCGATGCGGGGGTGTAATGGGGTGCATATCAGCATTGGGGGGGAATTCGACCGGCTGAGCGCCGAAACCGTGGCCGAGCTGGCTCCGAGCACCGGGGTGGAATATATCACCTATGTTTCGGGTTCAACGGTATGCCCGCAAAACGGCTGGTTCCCCATGATCGCCCAAAAACTGGAGGCGGAGAAAGCCATCCGGGAGTGTGGTGTAGGATATACGATCTTCTGTCCGACGTGGCCCATGGAGCAATTGCCGCGCTTTGTAAGGGATGGGCGGGCAGCGATCATCGGAGAACAGCCCGCGCCGCTTCACTGGTTCGCATGCGAGGATTTTGGGCGGATGGTATCGAATGCCTACCAGCGGGAAAATTCAAACAGGCAGCGATTATTCATCCATGGACCGGAAGCCATCCCGATGAAAGAAGCCCTGGAGCGTTATATCCGTGTTTTCCATCCGGAGATAAAATCGGTAACGGTGATGCCTGTCTGGCTGGCGAAGAGCATGGGGGTATTGACCCGTAATCCGATGCTGAAATTTTTTGCCGAACTCATGAACTATTTCAACAAGACCGGCGAGCTGGGAGATGGAAGCGAAACGAATCGGCTGCTTGGTGCTCCCGAGATCACGCTCGAGACCTGGCTAGAAAGCAGGCAAACAAATACGGAGTAAGGATCGTCTGTCGGTTACGGCTGGTAGCGGAACTATGCTGGTAAGGGTGGGGAATCAGCCCGCCCATTTTCGCGGAATCTGATCTGCAGGCGACAACGGCGGCCGGTCTACATGCTGGCGAACGGAGATGGCCGGCAAGGATTATAGATTGTTCAGCACTCAAATGAGGATTATAACCATGCAACAGAACTTATCGGGGCAGCTGCTCACGAGTCCGGATCCGTCCTGGAAGACACTTTACAAGCTGGGCGGGATTTCGGCGCTCCTGTACGTAGTACTCTCGCTCATAGTACCAGCATTCCTCGTATTGATCCCTAAATACGACTTCAAGTTGGAGGGGTCTGCGCTTCTAGAATTCATCGCCTCCCATAAAACGTGGTGGATATTTTTACAGTCACTCGTTCTGGAAACCAGTATTTTTGCGATAGTGGCATTTGTTGCGTTATTCGTAGCACTTAAAAATATCAATAAAAGTTATGCGCTCATCGGTGCAGTGATCACCGTCACCTGCCAAATCCTGTTCATGGCATATTACCCTATTTTGCTGGGATTGGTTTATTTGAGTGACCAGTATTTGGAAGGCACGGAAGCGCAACGGAGTCTGCTCGCAGCAGCTGCCGAAGCCCTCATCGCCCAGAATAATGCTTTCAATCCCATCTACGAAAGTCTGTTCGCGATAGGAATCATGATTCTATCTATCGTTATGTTGAAGGGAATTTTCCACAAAAGCGTGGCCTATCTTGGCATTGCAATAGCTCCCATTGCCATCATTGCTATGTCCCTTTGGTCTGTCGTATGGATCGGCTACTTTTGGTGGTGGGCATTTTTTGCGGTCTGGTTTTGCGCGGTCGGCTGGAAACTGTACAGCCTTTCCAGGGCCTGATTGCACCCTTGTAATCAACCCTTTGAACTTGAAACAGCTGTGGACACGTTACGCTGTGCGCCTTGATGAAAGATCGAGCATGAACATACGTCAGGTATTAATCAACAGCCTGCTCTGGATCCCGGTTCTGGCGGGTATGGCTTCGGCTCAGTCGGGACCGGCATCAATCTGGAGAGATCCCCTTTTCGCCATCGGTTCTGACAGGTATTCGATGAATACGGCCACGTTCATGGCCACTGGGGGTACCGCTTTTCAATGGAATGTGCAGTCGGCGCAGGCAGGTACCGAAGGAACAAAAACGCTGGATTTACGCAAGCGGACGATCACCACCGCCTCACTTTTCGTTCCGATGGTCATGTCGGGTTACCTCCTAGCCCAGCAGGGCAAACCGATCAATTCCCTGGTTCTGACCGTCCATAAACTCTCTTCCGTCGGAGATCTCTACCTGCTGAACCGGACGCTCCTTGAGATGAAGAAAGCGGGTCCCCTCCCCGGAACTGTAAAAACAGCTGCGGTAGCAATGAACACCTGTTTCCTGGCCACCATTGTGACCGGTTCGCTGTTGACCGTTGTGGACGAGCTGCCACCCGCGGTTAAAACCATCCACCACACCAGCCCATGGCTTACAATGATCTCTACGGGAGCGTTACTCTACTTCCTCAATCGTGACAATCAAGTGCACGGAGGGGTAGTTGGTTGATCGCCGAGGATATCGGGTAGAGAAGCTCAGCGGCAACCGACGGATGGTGGCAGCGGTCTCGGCGATCAGCCGGGAGTACGATGCGATTCACCTCATGACCGAGGTGGATATCACCGAGCCAAGGGGTTTCATTTCCTAGTATCGGCAGCGGACCGGTGAGCGGCTGTCGCTGACCGGGTACATCGTGGCCTGCCTGGCCCGGACATTTGAGGAGTTCCCTCGGTTCAACTCCTTTCGCAAGGGAGGTCGGCTGGTCATCCTCGACGATCTTACGATCGGAGTCTTGTTCGAGCGCGAGTTTGAAGGTGAGAGCATTCCAGAAGGGATGGGCATCAAGGAGGCTAACCACAAAACATTTCGCCAGATCAATGACGAGCTGCGGGAAGTGCAGCAACATACGGGGAAGCATCTCGGCTCGGCGTCGGGTATTCCCTGGATACGTTTCATCCCGGATTTCCTGCTGAAGACCTTTGTGCGATTGGCGGCTCGCAACATCGCCATGAAAAAACGGTTCGGTGTCACAGCCGTGACTGCCGTCGGAATGTTCGGTTCAGGGCCGCTATGGCCGGTGCCGCTCACCAGCGGGACTGTCACGGTGGCCGTTGGATCGATTGCGAAACGCCCGGTTCCTCGCAGCGGCCAACTGGAGGAACGGGAGCATCTGTGCCTTACTATTTCTTTCAATCATGATCTTATCGATGGAGCGCCGGCAGCGCGCTTCGTGAGCCGTTTTGCCGAGTGGTTATCCAGCGGTCGCGAACTCGAAGAAGTAATTGCTCATGAGAAGGCCGAATCGGCGGATGAAATCACCGATACCCAAAAAAGGAAGGAAGAGGAATGAATGCAGCCTGGCTACGCATGGCGTGTGTGGCAGCAGTTTTTCTACTGGTTTTCGCGACCGGTTTCTGGTTAAAAGCCCTGGGCAGGCCCTACGGAGTGGCACTCATGACCGTGCATAAGCTCGCGGCAACGGGAATCCTCTTTTATCTTCTAATACAGGCCGTCGGTGCGAACAAGCTCTCCGCGTTGAGTGCCAGCATGTGGATCGTCGTATCGCTGGCGACACTGTCATTTCTAATCATGATCGCATCGGGTGGTGCACTGAGTGCGATGAAGTCACCACCAGCGATCATTTCGGTCGTACACCAGGTGGCGCCGTACACGACGGTACTGTTCTCCATTGTGGCGTTCCTTGGCATACTGTGGTAAAGACCAAATCCTAAGCGCGACATCACCCGCCCAGGAAGGGCGGGGTGGATCTGATGACACTGTAGCCTATAAGAAGAGCTCACCCAATATTTACCATCTCATGAGGCGTCATCATCCTGATGACAATTATGCGATATTCCCAAGGGACATGATTTGATGGGCCGCAGAAACTACACCCACAAGCCTTTTTCACGCGGCAGGCGGCTCATGACCGACATGCTGGACGCAGCCAGCCGCAGGCACAAGGTCCATGGTATTATAGAAGTGGATGTAACCAGGCCGCGCCAGCGCATACAGGAGATACGGGAGCAAACGGGCGAGTCCCTGTCCTTCACTGGTTTCATCATCTACTGCTGCGCACGAGCAGTAGAGGCGGACAAGGATGTGCACGCCTACCGCGACTGGCGCAACCGGCTTATCATTTTTGAAGAGGTGGACATCGCCACGATGGTTGAGAGAACATCAGAGGGAAAAAGAGGAGTCATTTTCTCGGTTATCCGGGCTGCAAACCGGAAATCCATCCAGGAAATACATCAGGAGATCAGGCAAGCTCAAGCCAAAAGGGTTGCCGAGGCGCAGGCATCTCAATGGATCGGGATGGCTCCATCCTTTTTACGCCGCCTCTTTTTACGAGCGCTGGTGAGAGCGCCGCACCGAATGAAAAAGATGAGTGGTACGGTGCTGGTCACTTCTGTCGGCATGTTCGGTGACGGTGCCGGCTGGGGTATTCCCCTGGAAGGTCATACGCTCACCATCACGGTCGGCGGAATTGTTAACCGGCCATGTCTCAACAACGGACGGCTGGAAGACCGGGAACACCTTTGTCTCACGGTCAGTTTCGATCACGATATTATTGACGGAGCACCCGCTGCGAGATTTATTCACCAGTTTAAGGAATTGGTGGAAAACGGGAGCGGGCTGTTCGAGCCATAGACGCTGCGTGCTTTGCCACCGTCCCAGGTACTATCCAGATTGTAATTAGCGGACTTTCCGGGCTTCGGATCCGCGCCTACCGCGTCAGGCGGTAGACCAGGACGGCGGCGCGCTTGGTGGCGCGGTCCATGGAGGGCAGGTACACCTTTTCATGAATCGAATGGCCGCCGTTGCCCTCGACGCCCAGGCCGTCGAGGCAGTCCACCAGACGGGCCACAAACGAAACGTCGGCGGCACCGCGGCTGCCTGGATCAAGGGCCTCAATGGGTCCATAGCCCAGATCGCGGTTCACCTGATCGTACAAAGCCAGTAATTCGTAATTGCCTTCCGTGGGAGCCATGGCGGGATAGGAATCGGTAAATGAGATGGAAGCAGAGGTGCCGGGGAGATGATCGGCAACAATGGTTCTCATTTTCGCACGGGCCGAGTCTTTCTGGGCATCGGAGATGAAGCGCAGATCACCGCTGACCACGACCTTTTGGGCAATCACATTGGCCAGGCCGAAGGCCGACCCGCGGTAAAGTGCCGGATCGAAGTGCACCTCCGTACCGCCCAGGATGACGCCGGGATTGAAAGTGAGATACTCCTCGCCCCTGACTTCCTCAAAGAACCCGTTCAGGATCCTCGCCGTTTCGTAGATGGCGCCGTTGCCGGAGTTCTCATTAAAAATATCTGACGAATGACCCCGAATGCCGGCGGTCTCCAAACGCCAACCGCTGATTCCCCGCCGGGCCACCGTAATCGTCCCGGACACACCGCCCTCGAATCCCAGGGCTACATCGCACTCTTCAGCGGCGGCCTGGATATCCCGCCGGCTGATGGACGTGGGGCGGCCGGCTTCCTCCTCATCACCATGGAGGGCGACAATGATGGTGGTATTCTCCAGCAGGCTCAGGTCGTGCAGGGCCTTGAGGGCGTACACGATAACCACATTGCCGCCCTTCATGTCCTCGGTGCCGGGACCGGTAGCCGTAGTATCGTGGATCTCGAAGCGTTTGAAGGGGGTATTTTTATCGAATACCGTGTCCAGGTGACCGATGAGCAGTACGCCCTTGCCCCGGGTGCCACGGCGGTAGGCGAAGAGGTGTCCCGCGCGGTGGAGCTCGGGGGGCATGTCGATCCACTGCACGTCAAAGCCCAGGGGCGCCAGTTCCTTTTGAAAGAGCTTCCCCACCCGGCGAACCCCCTTCACATTGAAGGTACCGCTGTTGATATTTACTGAGCGGCGCAGCAGGTCTACCGCCTGATCCGACTGCTGCTCGACCGTTGCTGCAATTTCCTGCTCCACGGGCGTGAGTCCCTCCGGCTGCGGAAAAACGACGGTGAACAGGAGGGGGATAAGGCAGAACAGCAGAGCCGCGCGGGTGTGACAGCTGAATGGTTTGAGAAGATTCATATGATCAATCCGGTTGAATACATGCTGTTGGTACGTGATTTCGGACACGCAAGTTCAAGGGCTGAAGATAACGCCGCTCTCTACCCCACGAGTAGCTCGCAGAACAGACTGGAGCTATCAACCTCGGAGATTTTCGCTTCAAGTCCCAATCCTGAAGCGAGACCGGCGAAATCCCGGTCTGAGACGGTTGTGGCCCTGAAGCCATCCTTACAGACGATGACTCCCTCTCCCGTAGCGGCTTCGTCGATCTCGCCTACGAAGCCATGTTCGGCCTGGATGTGGAACCAATCGAGTCGCGCGTCCCAAAAATTCTCTGAATAGCTGGAGAACAAGACCTTTCCCCCGGGGCGTGTCACGCGCACGGCTTCGGCGATTAACTGCCGCTGATCCACATGGAAGGCGGAAATCCCGTTCTGAATGCAGATGACCGCATCGAACTGCCCATCGCAAAAGCCCATCGCGACGGCGTCCATGGCTGCCAGTCGGCAAGTTGGATAGCCTCGCAGTATTTCACGGGCCAAGGTGAGGCTTTCCAGCGAGGTGTCTATTCCTACTGCATGCCGGGGCTGAGGAACGAGTCGCCTCAGCACCCGGCCGTAGCCGCAGCCCAGTTCCAGGACAATCGAACTGCCAGGAATACGCTCCAGCACATGGATGATCTCGGCCTCCAGGTATTGCTGCACTCTGGGAGGGGCCAGATCGTAGCATTGTTTCAGCCGGTGGGCAGATAAACTGTGTGAATAATAGTCCTTCATGATTCAGAAAGGATGATGCCCGGCGCAATGATCCAACTGGTGATTGCGCTGCCAGATTCTCTAACTTAGACAACCTTGGATTACAACCAAACAGGAACCTTTGAATGAACCGGAATTCGCTTTTCGCAGCACTGCATATTATTCCCTTCGTTATCTTTGCCCAGTCGACCATGGATTGGTCGGCGCCGCTGCCACCGGCTCCCGCCTGGGATGGGAAAAGCCAAGCCCTTATGGTGGACGCTGACGATCCCTGGATCACGCCTTCCGAACGCACCGGTTTGACTGCGACACCCAGCTATGCTGAAAACGTGGCGTGGCTGAAAAAACTGGCCGCGGCAGCTCCTGAGGTGCAATTGATCTCTATCGGGACCAGTCACGAGCAGCGGGATATCTGGATGGTCATCGTATCGGCGGAGCAGGTATCTACACCGGCCGCGCTGAAA
>CP070656.1:512879-518131 GCA_020355065.1 Fidelibacterota bacterium
ACCACCCGCTTCACTTTCTTGATGGCGCGATCGCGGAAGGTGGCGAAATCGGGGATCAATCCCACGAACCAGAAGAGGAAGGAGACCGTGAAATAAGTGCCCACGGCAAAAATATCCCACAGGAGAGGACTGCGGAAATTAGGCCACATCCCCATCTGGTTCGGTAGCGGGAACATATAATAGGCCAACCAGATACGTCCCATGTGGAGTCCCGGGAAGAGGAGCGCACAGATCACCGCGAAGAGGGTCATACCTTCGGCAAAACGGTTGATGGCGGTGCGCCATTTCTGGCGCATGAGAAAGAGGATGGCCGAGATCAGGGTGCCGGCATGCCCGATACCGACCCAGAAGACGAAGTTCACGATAGCCCAGCCCCAGCCGACGGGATTGTTCAGCCCCCAAATGCCTGTGCCTTCCCAGATGAGCCAGCCCGCGGAGCCTGCCAGGATCAGGGCCAGGGCGCCGGCCAGACCGAACAGCAGCCACCAGAGTCGGGGTGTTTTGACCTCGGTGATGCCGCTGATCTTATCCGTCACCGATCCCAGGTTGTGATCGCCGGTAACCAGTAGCTCCTCCCGTCGGGGACGAGCCCGCAGCTCTTCCAGATTCAGGCTGGTGGCACTCATGAAGACATGCCTCTCGTTACATCCAGATTCACCCGCATCGACCGACGCACTATACCTGCTCCTCGAGCTTGGGATTGGGATTGCGAAGCTTCGCCAGGTAGCTTGTTCTCGGCCGCAGGTTCAGCTCCCCGAGTAGGTCATAATTCCGGTTCCGGTCCTTCAATTGTGATACCTGGCTGTCGGGGTCGTTTAGGTTGCCGAAGGTAATAGCCTGGGTCGGACAGGCCTGCTGGCAGGCCATCTGGATGTCCCCGTCACGCACATCACGGCCTTCCTGCCTGGCTTCACGCTTGCCCAGGTTGATCCGCTGGACGCAATAGGTACACTTCTCCATCACGCCCCGTGAACGCACGGTGACATCGGGATTCTGGGCATGGCGGACGATTTCGGGCAGGTCCTTGGTATAGTTGAAAAAGTTGAACCGGCGCACTTTGTAAGGACAGTTGTTGGAGCAGTAGCGCGTACCGACGCACCGGTTATAAGCCATCGTATTCAGGCCTTCCTCGTCGTGGATCGTAGCGGCTACCGGGCAGACGCTCTCGCAGGGAGCCATCTCACAGTGGACACACCCCACCGGTTGGGCGACCACGGCCGGTTCTGCAGCGCTCCCGGAGAAATAGCGGTCGATGCGAATCCAGTGCATTTCCCGGCCATTCATGACCTGCGCCTTGCCCACGATGGGAATATTATTCTCACTTTGGCAGGCCACCGTACAGGCACCGCAGCCGGTACAGGCATTCAGATCGATGACCATACCCCACTGGTAACCCTCGTCGTACCGGTGGTCCTCCCACATGCTTTTTAGGGGAGGGTGCTCCACCCGCTCACGGGCGAAATCGGGGTGGCGCCGGTACTCGTCCAGGGTAGCTTCACGGATGATCAGCGGAAGGCGTTCAGCCACGCCTTCAGCAGCCAGCATCTCATCGTCAAGTCCGTGATGATCCTGTAA
The DNA here is from genome assembly GCA_020355065.1 of Fidelibacterota bacterium. GTDB lineage: Bacteria > Fidelibacterota > Marinisomatia > SCGC-AAA003-L08 > TS1B11. The sequence goes on from CP070656.1 coordinate 514,455, forward strand.
GCAGGCCAGGTCGTATATGCCATGGAGGCTTCTAAGCGTCAGCGCATCGTCGAAGCAGGGTGCATCTGACGTTTGCAGGCGGTAGGCATTAAAGCCCACGTTGCTGCCGATCCTACCTGCGGCCTTGCGGCCGTAGCCCAGCGTCAGCGTGATGGAGTGATCAGCCTGCCCCGGCATGATCCAGACGGGTGCGGTCAGCTGCTTTCCGCGGTAGCTCAGATAGACCAGTTCCTGGTTTCTCAGCCCCAGTTCCTGGGCGGTTCGTTTGCTGATAATAGCAGCATTGTCCCAGGTGATCTTGGTGACGGGATCGGGTAGTTCCTGAAGCCACCCGTTGTTCGCGAAACGGCCATCATGAACGGTTGGCGATGGCTGGAACACGATTTCCAAGCTCTTTCCGGTGGCTGCATCGGTGGGAAAGGGATGCTGCCGTATGAAGCTGGCTACCGCCCGGGTACGGACCCGTACGTTTGCATCAGGTATCTCACGGGCGTAGAGTCCATCGTGCAATATTTTCCGCCACTGCTTTTCAAAGCTGCCGGAGGGGAGCATATTCCGCCAAGTAGACCGGACCTCGTCATACCCCTTGCCTTGCTCACCGCTTACCAGCAGGGCCAGCAGCTCCACGGAGCTGAGCCCGGTGTAAAACGGCCGAATGAGGGGCTGGATGATGCTGAGGTAGCCGTCGAGGCTGGCGGCATCGCTCCAGCTCTCCAGGTAATGGTGCTGGGGGATGTGCCACGTCGCCATTTGTGACGTTTCATCGTAGTACGGGCTGAGATGCAGGCTGTCGGGGACCTTGGCAAGAGCGGTCTGGAAGTCCACGTCAGCGGGAGCGTTATAAACGGGATTTCCCCCCAGTATGACCAGCGTATTGACGGTACCTGCTTCCATCCGTGAAACAAGATCCTTGAGGTCCTCCATTTTGGATGCACTATGGTAGGGGATAGCCCGGTAATCCACGGTGCGTCCCTGGTTGCCGAGAGCCCTGTTCAGGACAGCGACCAGGGCATGAACGGCGGGCGGCTGCCGGCGCCCCGCCAGGACCAGTGACCGACCCCTGTTCGCCAGCAGGTCTTCCGCCACCACCCGCAACCAGTGAGCATCGAACGGGTGTTCCTTGTAGGCCGACAATTCCGTCGTTATGGGCAGGTCGAGGCCCTGTCTTTGGATCTCGAGGCATAAGGCTGCCAGAAAAGCGCCGACCTGACGGCTCTGGAGTACCAGGCGGTGGTCGGCCATGGTGGCTGTCTGGCTGAGCGTGCTCTCGACGACATAAAGTCGGTTCATCTTATCCTGTTCCGACGTCATCCGCCGTCCCTCGGCGAAGCCCAGCGCATGGGCGTACTGGTGACTTTCCAGTCCGAGAAAATCAGCATCGAGTGCGAGGATAATATCCGCCCTGTCGAAGTGATAGACCGGGAAGCGGGATTCCCCGGTGGCCACTTCGATACCGCGCGTAATGTTCTCGTCGCTGACCGGTTCGTAGGTGCACCAGGTAGCTTCGGGGAACCGCTGCTTGAACTCATCGGCCAGACGGCTGAGTGTGAGTGACGCGAAGCTTTCGGTCAAGACAGCGAGTCCGGCGCCTTGATCATCACGGTGGGTGGAATAGAGCTCCTGCCATTTTTCGATAAAAGCAGCGAGCGTACTCTCTGCGTCCGCGTGGCGGACTTTCCGGGAACGGTCCGGATCGTAGAGCCCGAGGATCGAGGCCGTGGCCCACACATTGGCCGAGCCCCGGGATACCTGGTTCAGGCTGTTGCCGATAACCTGGGTTGGGCGACCTTCGTGGCTCTCCGCCAACAGATGGTAGACTTCCCCGGCCAGCGGCATCGACGTCGCATAATACTGAGGGATTCCCGGGATGATCTCTTCGGGCTTGATCACGTAGGGGACGATCTTTTCCACCGGGCGGCGGCAGCCGGCCATACCGGCCAAGGCCAGTGAAGCGGCCATCAGGTTGAGGAAGTTCCTCCGCGAGATGCCCTCGCCGGAGGTCCCTGATTTTCCCGTCGGTTTATCCTGGAGAAGCGCCTGGAACTCGGGCGTATCCGCAATCTCTTTCAGACTACGCCAGTAGGCCTGCCCGTCCTTGGGGAGCCGGTCAGAGGCGGTCTCTGGAGCAACTTTGCTCACCGGTGGCATCCCGAGCAGTTCAGCGGCGGATCGATGCTCTTTACCGCTATCCATTCCTTGGCCAGTTCTCTCTGATCCAACGGTGCTTCCCAATCCATATTCGTGATCTCAGCCAGAGGCCTTAAATGGCCCGCCGGATTCCGATGGCAATCCAGACACCAGCCCATACTCAACGGCTTGTTCAGCTCCACCACTTCCATGCCGGCAATATTGCCGTGGCAGCTGAAACAGCCCACACCTGCCTGGATATGGGGACTATGATTGAAATACGCATAGTCGGGTACTTCGTGTATCCGTATCCATTGCATAGGAAGTCCCGTCTCCCAACTTTCCCGGACGGGAGCCAACAATTCACTCTCCGGCTTGATGAGGGTGTGGCAGTTCATGCACGTCTTTGTAGGAGGAACCATGGCTACGGACGAGATCTCAACCCCCACATGACAATAGCGGCAGTCCAGGCCCAGCTCTCCGGCGTGAAACTTATGACTGAAGGGCACCGGCTGGACCGGGCGGTAGCCCACATCCGTATACCACGGAGAAAAGTAGTACCAGACGAGAAAGACGAGCAGGACCACCCCGGACAGGAAGGCCAATGTCACTGCCAGTGGAAGCCGGTTCGTCCAACTAGGGAAAATCTGCGCCAAGTCAACCTATCCCAATATGCCTTCTGCTCGTGGTGGTGCGCCGCCCAGGTGTGTGCCTGAGAGGGTCTGAATTTTGTATTGAACAGGTGGTGAAAAACAAGGAAAGAATAACCAGCGTTACTCCTTGACCTATCCCAATCCTTTAACCCGCTTTGAAGTTAGGACGATCGGTTTAGATTGGCATGCAATAATTCCGCTGTGGAGAGTCTCTGAGTAGATGGATGTCTTGCCCATGCACGGTGCACCCACATTTTTTCCGTACGGCCCGGCGTTCTTTTCATGGAGGGATCCCTTCGGGATCATACGCTGGTTGGGGATTCGCCCCGCCCCGCTTTCTGTCCCGCCTGCGGACGGGACTTGCAGTGGGACTGCGCCTACGGCTTGCTTCCAGCGGGATTACAAGCTGCCAGCGGCGGGAAGTCCCTCCACCGCTACCGATAGAAATGATCCCAGTTCTCGGCGACAGGGCTGGGATTTCTATTAGTTAGCGGATGGTGCCAGAATCCAGGAAATCAGTCAATACGGTGCTGCTGGAGAAGGTGAGCAGGAAAGAGCGGAATAGTAAAGGACCAACTGGTACTACGCTATTCCTCGAGATGTTTCAAGGCATTGGCACGGACATAAGCGAAGCCGAAGTTGTCCTCGTTCCAGTTAGCTGCTAATCGAAGGGATTTCGTGGCCTCCTCCTGCTTCCCAGCTCCAGCCAGAGCGAGGCCATAATAGTAGTGCATGTATGGGTTGTCGAGATTGCCATCCTGGAAATATTCGACAGCTTGGGAGTAGGCCTCCTTTTCAAGGTGGATCATACCCATTAAGGGGTAATAAGCGTTCTGCATATCGTCAGGATTAAGCCCGCCTTCGATCATTTCCCTCAGATGAGCGGCCTGGGCCAAA
>CP070656.1:518231-523186 GCA_020355065.1 Fidelibacterota bacterium
AGGGCGTCGAGAAAGGGGGCGCGGCCACCTTCCTGGAGTTCGCCGCCGAAGCGGACGTGAGTTTATTTATCTGAAGCAACCTAAATAAATTAAATAAAGGGGGGCAAAGGGGGAGATCCGGGATCTCTACTCTTGGGAGTGGCTGGTATTGTGCTACGACCGATTCAGCATGTCTTGGCTGATCGTATATTTCCTGTCCCGCAATCGATCCTTCCTGCATAAGCGTAACATAAAGATTGTCATTTTGATTCATGCCATGTATCTTTTGTTGGTACTGTTTTGGAGAGCCAATTATCGAGTAATCGATGAAACAGATTCTCACAGCTCTGATATTCATTTCTACAGCCACAGCCACAATTATCAACGTTCCTGCTGATTACTCTACAGTTCAGGCTGCAATTAACGGAGCCACACCTGGCGATACTGTGCTGGTTCAACCAGGTCGTTATGTAGAGAACATCAACTTCATGGGCAAAAACATTGTCGTTGGTTCACATATTATAACAACACAAGACACCGCTTACATCTCGCAAACAGTAATTGATGGTAATGGCATGGGAAGTGTAGTGGAATTTGAGAATGGGGAAGACTCGACAGCGGTGCTGTGTGGCATGACGATCCTCAATGGCTCCGCACCTGAACGAGGAGACCCGGAAATAGGGAATATCCTGTTTCCCTCCGGAGGTGGAATTTTCATCATAGATTCCAGTCCAACACTGAGAGATGTTCACATAACGGAAAATACCGCCGAAGGATATGGAGGACGCGGAGGAGGGATTTATCTAGGCAATTCGAGCACTGTACTCATGAACGTTAAGATTTATGGCAACTCTGCAAAATGGGGCGGCGGTATGGTTGTTTTAGGCGGAGATCCACATCTGATTAATGTTCATATTCATGACAACACGGCCGACGATAGAGGTGGCGGACTTTATTTCCAGTGGGGCTCCAGTCCATTTTTGGAGTCTTCGTTGGTCAATAACAATAAATCCAGGTACGGTGGCGGCATATGCCTCAACAATTCGTCCCCAATATTTGATCTACAAAAGCGGTGCAGCATTCATTCGAACCACGCCGGTTCTGGAAGCGAACTTTACATATTCGGTGAGAGCCCGGCATTATTGAATGTGGCATTAGATACCTTTATAGTCAGCCAGCCCACTGGTCATCATGCCCATCCGCCAGGCAGGTTCAACTTTGATATCTGGCATCCTATGATGGCACAAGTGGAGGCAGACTTATATGTCAGCCCAGCAGGTGATAACTCGAATAATGGTCTCTCACCTCTTGCGCCGCTCAGATCTCTTTCGTATGCCCTGGCCACCCTTATAGCCGACAGCCTGAATCCACACACCATATTTCTTTCCAGCGGGACATACAGCCCCTCTCTTACCCATGAGCTCATACCGCTGAATTTGATAAGTTGGCTCTCCATAATTGGCGATACTGACGATGTGTCAATCCTGGATGGTGAAGGTCAGGGTAGTGTGGTGTTCCTTGATGAGGATCGGGGAGTTGATATCAGGCAACTGACGATCACGGGCGGTTTATCCCTCTTAGGCGGTGGTATGTACGTTGATAGATCCACGATATGCATCGAAGATGTGACCGTAGAGGGGAATACCGCCAATAAGGGTGGCGGGTTGCTGTTAGCCGGATCAGAGAGCAGTTTGAATAGAATAACAATATCAGGTAATTACGCACCTGGAGAAGGTATTTATTCAATGGGTGGCGGTATTTTCCTCAATGGTGGATCTGCCTCTCTCACAGATTTCGTAATAAGCGATAATCAAGGGACTGGCGGAGGGGGCATTCATATTTTTGGTTCTGACGTTGAGATGACCAGCGGAACATTCATCCATAACTCTGCCGGGGCTGCTATAACGTGTAAGTACTCCGATCCGATCTTAAGAGGGCTTGACATTCGGGGTAACTCAGGTGGTATCCAATTCAACTATTCACATCCTCACCTGGCGCAGGTTATCTTGGCCAATAATTCTGGAACCTATGGGATCTCTTTCTTTGAGTCAACTGCCGCACTTGTGAATACAACTATCAGCAATAATACAGGAGGAGGAATTCATCTCGAGCGCTACTGTGATGTCACCCTGGTTAATACGATTCTGTGGGCTAATGGCCCGGAGGAGATACACTTTCATGAGAATCCCTACCCAGTAGCCGTACGCATATATTACTCAGATATACTTGGCGGATTGCCGGGTATCAATATTACGAGTAATGCTGCTGTATATTGGCTGGACGGCAATCTTGATACAGATCCCTTATTTGCCGACACAAGCGATGGTGATTACCACTTGCAACCGGATTCTCCATGTATAGATGCCGGATCACCCGATTCTGTATATAAAGATCCGGAAGATCCAAGCAATCCGGGTCTCGCTCTATGGCCAGCCTTGGGCACAACCAGGAGCGACATGGGAGCATACGGCGGTAATGCCGACAATTTAGCTGTACCTGCGTTTGATGATGATCAGAGGGAGGAGATCGAGTTGCCTGCGGTATTTTTTCTCCACCCAGGCTATCCCAATCCCTTCAATGCCTCTACCACAATCCGCTATGATCTACGCCGAGGCACCAGGGTGGTATTCACAGTTTATAACCTCCTGGGTCAGGAAGTGACTCGACTAGTAGATCGCCATATGGAACCCGGCTATCATCAAGTTCGGTGGGGTGGCCGGGATTCAAACGGCCGGGAGCTCCCCTCGGGCATCTACCTTGCTCGTCTGGTAACGCAGACGCATTCTAAGTCCATCAAGATGCTATTACTGAAATAGCGTCGTAGATGTCCTGCCGAAGGCGGGGAAAATACTGGCGTAGGGACAGCCGCCTGATTTCTGCCTTGGTTCCGAAGCGGTGTCGGACGTATAATCCAATCTTCATCACATTCACTAATCCGTGATATAAGGAGAGAGATCACGTGAAATCGTTGCTGGTAATCATGAGCCTGACAGTGGCATTGTTATCGTTGGGTTTGGGGCAGAAGTCAAACGCCTATCAGAACCTGCAGGTCCTGCCGCAGGATATCCCCCGGGAGCAACTGAGCAGCCTGATGAAAGGATTCACGCAGGCATTGGGTGTGCGCTGCTCCTTCTGCCATGTAGGTGAGGGCGATGACCTGTCCACCTATGACTTCCCGTCCGATAAGAAACCTTCCAAGGCGCAAGCCCGGGTGATGCTCGGCATGGTGGATCACATCAACCGTGAGTTCCTGCCCAATGTGGCGCACGACGAGTACCACTCACCAGAAGTGACCTGCATGACCTGCCACCGGGGCAAAGTAAATCCAGAGTATTAATATCGATACAATAGGGAGAGGTTGATCGAGCCCCACCCTCTGTCTCCGAATACCATTCGGCCAGATGACGCGAATCCGGATTATATAGTTCGCGCACGTCTAGCCATGAGTAATCTAAGGTTATGAATATCCGCCGAGCGAAACCAGAAGATGTCCTTGCTCTAGCAAAGGTGCACGTGGCGGCGTGGCAGGCCGGGCATGCGGGGATCGTGCCGGAGTCCCGGCTACGACACTTCACGGTGGCGAAGCGTGAGGCCGTGTTTCGTCAGCTGTTGAGCCAGGACGAGGGTGAGACCTGGCTGGCCGAAGAAGGCGGTGATGTGCTCGGATTCGTCATCCTGGGTGCCTGCCGGGACGAGGACGTGGATGCTTTCCAGACCGGGGAGATATGGGGTCTGTACGTGGCCCCGGAGCACTGGCGGAAAGGTGTAGGCCGCCGGCTGCAGGATTTCGCCGAAGAGCGACTGGCTGCAAAAGGCTATGCGGAGGCTATCCTGTGGGTGTTCGAGGCCAACCTCAACGGACGGAAGTTCTACGAGGCGCTGGGCTACGCGCTAGATGACGTTTCAAAGGAAATGGAGCTGTGTGAGTCCCTGCCCTGCGTGCGCTACCGGAGAGCTTTGAAGCCTGCTTGATGTAACGCCATCATCCCAACCTAATTATCCGCCAGCACAAACCTTTGTTGGGTCAGGTCTCGAGCCGGTTCAGTATACGGTGAGTGATGAGAGTGAGCCAGCGTGAGGGTTCGCGCTTCTGGCCGAAATCCCACCCTTTCCAAGCCATCCAGATCGACTCCGGGGTGTAGCGGCCCATCACATCGGCTTTGGAGCGCACCAGTTCGATCATCTCACCAAATCGCGGATCACCGTGCAACCATGGGAAGCGGGAGAGAACATCCAAGACATGAAGGACGTCGTACCAGATGAGGGGAGCCTTCAGTTTGGTGAAACCCGATCCCATAGCGAACAGATACGGCCGTCTTTCCTTTCGCTGTTGCCATAACTGGAGGAGAGCCTCGGCACCGCTACGACAGACATCGCTTTCGCGCCACTCGGGCAGCTGGGCCAGTGCTTTCAACGTGACCAGGTTGGCGTAGGGACAGGGGTCCGCTTTGCGGCCCGGTCCCCGGAAGCGACCTAACACCGGTGAGACGACACACGGCCAACCGTTCTTGTGAATCAAGTTGGCCAGATACCGGCCGGCAGCCTGGATCCGGTCATCATCGGCGAGACCGAACTTGGTTAGTGCGTATAGGATGAGGGGGGCGTCGCAGAGCATCCAAGCCCATTGGTCCTCCCCGGTCCCGCCGTAGCGCGGGTTGATATTGACCAACACCTGGAAGGGACCGTCTGGTGACTGATGACTCAGGATGCGATCCACCACCACATCCACCCCGGGATCGCTGCGGCGCAGTCCCAGGTCGGCGGCAAAGGTCAGCTTGTGCAGCAGGTGGCCGGCATCCTTGTGACTTTTCAGGATGGAACCAGGCCACCCGGCCAGTTCCTCGACCAAGGCGCTGATCCGGGGATGAGCGATCATAGCCTGCCGGGCAGTGATCACTTCCGATGCCGATTCCGGCTGCCGCAGTAATTCAAACCGGGTATGGACTTCTATCCAGGGAGGTCCTGCCAGCAGCCAG
>CP070656.1:523286-527110 GCA_020355065.1 Fidelibacterota bacterium
ACATGGACCATGTGCGGACACAGATTCCCTACGCGCTGATCGGGGCGGGGATTGCAGCTCTCCTATACATAATAATTGCATAGATAAATCGTATCCAAAGCCGTGTCGCGGCTAGTCTCTCTGATTGGCTTACACATCGGGCACTTGATATTTAGACCTACATGTCCGAAATTATGGGGGCTGCTGATTTATGGATATATGTGCATTGTCTATCCGTGTTACTACACCCACTCCCACACCCCGTCTGATAGGAGGGATTAATGTACAAGATTAAGGAAGGCATGCTGGCCTGGATTCTGCACAAGATCACCGGAATCGCCATCGTGGCGTTTTTGATCTTTCATATCTGGAGCATGTCCAAGATGTCGAAGGGCCCGGAGGCGTTCAACGCTGTCATTGAGACCTACAAGACGCCGCTTTTCAGGGCGGGTGAAGTCCTGTTGCTGGGCGGCGTTCTGTTTCATGCACTCAATGGTATGCGGCTGATCCTGGGTGAATTCACCGCCTGGGCCATGAAGCAGCACAAACTGCTGGTGTATCTAACTTATATACTAGCCGGGGCACTCTTCCTGGTGGGCGCCTGGTTCATGTGGAGGGCGGAAGGATGAGTAGTCGCGGTTCCAGCGCATGGTTGCTCCAGCGGGTGACAGGTGCCCTGCTCTTCATCACACTGGGTACACATTTCTACCTGTATCACTATTTCATGGGTCCGGGGATGTGGGGCTTCGACAGTATCGGTTTCGGAGCCACGGATCTGGCCACATTGAAGGCCATGATGGAAAGCAATCCCGAGATGGCCAAGTACTATAAGCTGGCTCATCTGTTTGCGGCCCCCCTGTGGAAGGTATTCGATGTGACGTTCATATCCCTGGGTACGTACCACGGATTCTATGGTATCAAAGCCATTATCGATGATTGGGTCACCCATGACGGTTGGCGTTCGGTTGCCAACTGGGTGGTCTACATCTGCGGTGTGGTCCTGTGGGTGATGGGCATCGTGGCGGTGATCAGTTTCAATCCCGAATTGTTTTAGGGGGCGGCCATGGTACACAAGTTTGATGCGATCGTTGTGGGTGCCGGTGGTGCTGGCCTGCGGTGCGCCCTGGAACTCAGCCAGCATAATTACAGTGTGGCGGTATTATCCAAGCTGTATCCGGTGCGAAGCCACACGGGAGCCGCTCAGGGAGGTGTGGGCGCCGCCCTGGGGAACGAAGAGCCCGACAATCCGGAATGGCACTTCTTTGATACGGTTAAGGGTTCTGACTATTTGGGTGACCAGGATGCTATTGAGATCATGTGTGAGGATGCGGTGGAGGCCATCCTGGAGCTGGAGCATTTCGGTCTGCCCTTCAGCCGCACCCCGGAGGGTAAGATTGCCCAACGGCCCTTTGGCGGTCACACGAAGAACTTCGGCGAAGCCCCGGTCAAGCGGGCCTGCTATGCCGCGGACCGTACGGGGCACATGATTCTCCACACCTTATTCGAGCAGTGCGTGAAAAACGAGGTGCGGTTCTTCAATGAGTTCTATGTCTTGGATCTGATCATGGACGGTGATATCTGCCAGGGTGTGATCGCGTTTGATCTGGCCACGGGTGAGATTCACGTGTTCCAGGCCAAGGCGACCATGCTGGCCACGGGCGGCCATGGGCGGGCATTCTCGGTGACATCGAATGCACATACCTATACAGGCGATGGGATGGCGATCTGCTTCCGCCGGGGTATCCCGATGGAGGACATGGAGTTCGTCCAATTCCATCCTACCGGCATGCGTAAGCTGGGTATCCTGATCTCGGAAGCGGCCCGCGGCGAGGGTGGCATTCTGCGCAACCGGGAGGATCTGGAGAACATCGGTTCCGGCAAGGATGGTTTCATGGGTGCCCTTGCGCCCACCGTCAAGGACCTGGCGCCCCGGGACGTCATCGCCCGGGCCATGTATAACGAGATCAAGGAGGGGCGCGGAATAGAAGGTAGCGGGGACACCGGTTCGGATTATCTCTATCTGGACCTGGTGCATCTTGGTGCCGAGATCGTGAATGAGCGCCTGCCGGACATCTCTCACTTTGCCCGCACCTACCTGGCGGTGGAGCCGATCAAGGAGCCCATCCCTGTGCAGCCCACTACCCACTATGCCATGGGAGGAATTCCTACCGATATTGAAGGCCGGGTGCTGTGGGATGCCAAGAACAAGGTTGTTCCGGGCCTGTATGCAGCCGGTGAGGTGGCTTGTGTGTCGGTGCATGGTGCCAACCGCCTGGGGACCAATTCGCTGCTGGACATTGTTGTCTTCGGCCGCCGAGGCGGCAAGGATATGGTGCGTTACATCAATGAGGCTGAGTTTGGCCATATCACTGGTGAGCCGGATGGATTCATCCGTGGTGAGATCGACCGGCTGCAGAACGGAGGCGGTACCGAGAAGGTAGTGGATCTGCGCCCGGAGATGCAGAATGTAATGATGGTGAACAGCGGTGTTTTCCGGTCCAAGGAGAGCCTCACGAAGGCGCGGGATACCATCCTGGAACTGCGCCAGAGATATCAAAAGATCGGAATACAGGATAAGAATGCCTATTTCAACACCGAGTTGGTGGAGGCCATCGAGCTGGGATTCCTGCTGGATTCCGCCTGGATGATTGCCGAGAGTGCTCTGCACCGAACGGAGAGTCGCGGCGCTCACTCCCGGGAAGACTTTCCCGAGCGGGATGACGAGAAATGGTTGAAGCACACCTTCATCCATTATGAGGCGGATAGCAAGGTGAAGTTCGATTACAAGCCGGTAACTATTACAAAATTCAAACCGAAGCCGAGGGTGTACTAAGATGGAAGTGACCGTTGAGATTTACCGCTATGACCCGGATACGGAGGAGTCCCGTTTTGACACCTTTGTCAAAGAGGTAGATCCCAAGGACCGGGTTCTGGATGTCATGATGGCCATCAAGGATGAGGATGATGGCACTATCGCGTTCCGCAAATCGTGTGCACACGGCGTCTGCGGTTCGGATGCCATGGAGATCAACGGCCTCAACCGGCTGGCCTGCCAGGTGCTGGTTCAGGACCTGAAGAGCAAGCGGATCCGTATTGAGCCGATCCGGGGTATGAAGGTGCTCCGCGACCTGATCGTGGACATGGATTCCTTCTTTGCCGGGTTGGAGAAAGTAAAGCCTTATCTCATACCGGCGGAGCCCGCCCCGGCCACGGAACGGCTTCAGTCTATCGGGGATCGGGCCATCTTTGACGATACCACCAAGTGTATCATGTGCGGTTCCTGCACCACCAGCTGTCCCTCATTCCGCTGGTTCAATCAGGATTTCGTTGGACCGGCTGCCTTTGTGAAGGCTCACCGCTTCATCTTCGACTCGCGGGACGGCGGCAACGAACCGCGTCTGGAAATCCTGGATGATAAAGATGGTCTCTGGCGCTGCCACTCCATTTTCAACTGCACGGATGCCTGTCCCCGGGAGATCCACATCACCAAGGCCATCGGTGATCTGAAGCGCTATACGGTAGTGCACCGGTAGATTTGGTACCAGACCGGTGATTCCCAGCGGCGATCCCGCCGTCTGATTTTAAACTCGGTGCACCATATCAACCCCTACCGGGGTATGTGACTTTCTTCCCGGTGAGGAGTTGTTTATATTGTTCGTTCATAAAATGATAATCTAGTCATGCTGCGCCGTTTCCTGGAAAGTTCCGTTCTGTTCCTCCATGTAATCCGGTGGTTTCTCATCGCCGTGGTGGTAGGGGTTCTGGCTGATCGTGTAATCGGAGGCGGAGGTATTGCCAAACTCATTTGAGAACGGTTCATGAGAATGGGGCATGTCGGTTAGCAG
>CP070656.1:527210-530722 GCA_020355065.1 Fidelibacterota bacterium
AGTGGCGCCAGCAGGTCGTGGACGCCAAAATGTACACCTTCCAGATACCCCATCTTGGTGCCCAGCGTCCGGAAGTAGCCGTTCAACGTATCTCCGGTGAAAAGCTCGACCTGATCAGTCTCGCCAATTATAATTATCTGGGCTACTCCTATCATCCCGAGGTCCTGCAGGCCGCCAAGGACGCTCTCGACATTTATGGCCTTGGAGCCACCGGTTCACCGGTCTTGAATGGTACCTTTCGTCTCCATCAGCTCCTGGAACAGAAGATCATCGAATTCTTCGATATGCCCGGTTATGGGGTCAGCCTGTTCTCTTCAGGGTATGGTGCCAATATCGGCGTGGTTTCCGCCTATGCCCACAAGGGAGACATCGTGGTCCTGGACCGCCTCTCACATGCCTCCCTGGTTGACGGGGCCATCCTCTCCCAAGCAACCATCAAACTGTTCAAACACAATGACTACGAGCATCTGGATCGCGTGCTCAACCGGCTGGATTATAAAAATACCCGCATCCTTGTCTGTACTGAAGGGGTCTACAGCGCCGATGGGGACACCGGCCACGTGGCCGACATTGTGCGCGTCTCCAAGAAATATGGCGCCACTGTCCTGGTGGACGAAGCCCACTCCCTCCTGATTGCCGGTGAACACGGACGGGGTGTCTCTGAAGAGCAGGGTGTCCTCGATGAAGTGGATATGATCATCGCTACCTTTAGCAAATCCTTCGGCGGTGTGGGAGGCTGCCTCTACGCCCGGGAAGACCTGACCAACTACGTCAACTGGTATGCCCGCTCACGAATGTTTTCCTGCGCCCTCGATCCGGCCGTCACCGGGGGGCTGATCAAAGCTCTCGAACTTGCCGGTGGACCCGACGGCCAGGCCAAGCGGGAACGGATTCGCAGCAACGCCGACTACCTGCGCGCACGGCTCAAGGACAAGGTCGATATCGGGGATAGCCACAGCTGGATCATACCCGTCATCTATGGCGATGAGCATCTCACCATTCCCCTGAGTGACTACCTCCAGCGTCAGGGCGTGGATGCTTCCCTGATGTCGTTCCCGGCGGTTCCGAAGAATCAATCCCGGATCCGCCTCTTCGTCACCTCGGAACACAATCAGGACCAATTGGATCGCGGCGCCGACATCATCCTGCAAGCAGCTGAAAAATTCGGATTTCTGCTTGATAAGTAACACACCCATCGACTAGTATAGGAGTTCCTAGCTTTGAATAATCCAGAGAATCAAGACGGCTGCCTCATTTGGGAATTCGATTTCGCCCTCTCCACCTACTACGAAATTGAACTCGAGGCCGTTGAACACTTGATACCCAAACGCATGAGCATAGTAGAAGTCGCCCCCGGAATCGCGCTCCTGGCCCTTACCGCCTTGAATTTTCCGGCGGGAGCTTTGGGGAACCTCCCGGAGTTTCAGGAACTCATCTACGGGCTGGTCGTCACGCCGGATCTGTCACGGGGAGTACCCAAGTTTGCCATGCTCATCCTTTCTCTAAGCAGCACCAACCTGGAGCATCTAGAGCACTGTGTCAGCTACTATAAACTGCCCGTTTTCGGGCAATTCAGCTGTGTCAATATTCAGAAGGAACCCCACGAAGTTGAATACGAGGACGAACACGGCCTGATCACCACTATGAAAAATGTCCATCCCAATCCCGTGTACGAACCGGGTGAACGGTATTTTCAGGCCTTCGTGGAGGAGGCTGGTGACCTGTATGTCGCGGATGTACTGATGAAGGGAAGTTTATTCGAGCACCAGAACACAGGCGACGCCGGGACTCTATATAACCATCCCTTCTTCCGTGGCATCGACATGGAGGAAGCCGAGCCCGTCGCCTATATGCAGATGTTCAGCGAACCTGGCTCGCTGGGAAAGCAATACTACCCGCGTCCGGTCAAGTTCGGCTGAGTTCCTTTTCTAATCACCGTTGCTCTTCTACGCCCCTGGCTCATCCATGACATGAGCCGGGCTACCCTGTTCAGGTCTTCAGCCCCACCTTCTGCCGGGAAAAGTGCTCCACCAGCCGGGGGATGAACGGACGGAGCTTCACGCCTGCCTTTAATTCCAGGGTCATGACTACCTCCCGCCGGCGCTTCCGGGCTGCCTTCAGGGTGATCCGCGCCGCTTCCTCCGCCGTCATCGACTTGGTATCGTCGTAGGGATCCTGATCCGGATGCGTCCCGTCCCCTTGATACCCATGAAAACGTATCCGCGTCGCCACGAACAACGGAACGGACAGGGTAATGGTCACTCCGGTGCCGACCAGTTCCGTCCTTAGGGAGTCGAAAAAGCCGTGCATGGCATGCTTACTGGCGGCATATCCGGAATGCAGCGGCGCGGCTAGCTTGCCTGAGGAACTCGTGATGGCCACGATCATACCCTTACTCTCCCTCAGATAAGGTAAAGCGGCGTAGGTGCAGTACAAGGGACCGAAGTAATTCACCGCCAAGATCCGTTCGAAAATGGATATGTCCGTGACATCCTCGAACCGGGACCACATGGACAGTCCCGCATTGGACAGGAAAACATCCAGCCCGCCCCAGGTCTCAACGGCCTTGCTGATCAAAGCCTGGCATTGTTCGAGTTGCGTTACATCCGTTGGGATCGTGATAACCTCACTCCCCAATTCCTGACACATCTGTCCCACCTTTTGGAGTCCCTCCTCGTTCAGATCAGCCAGGGCCAGCCGGGCACCTTCCGAAGCCAGTTGCCGGGCCAGTGCTTCCCCGATCCCTCCCGCTGCGCCCGTGAGAACGATCCGCTTATCCTTGAACTGCATCTTCACTCCCTTATCTTGATTGAGGAACGGACTGAATCTGCGAAGGAATTCTTTCAGAAACGAGAAGAATTACTCTAGCTTTCTGCCCATGCAAAACCCCGGCGGCCAGATTCGGAATCACCTGATCGCAGCGGTCATCATGGGCGGATTGGCCTTTGTGTTCTCTGCCTGCGCCCTCACGCCGGCACCCCATCCTCCTACCAAGGAAGCACGGGGAGTCTGGTTGCATCGGTTCGAATATTGCGAGGTCACTCCGACCCACGATCAGGATTCCATCCGTGCCTATATCGCCGATGTAATCAACCATGCCGCCGACGCCAACTTCAACATCATCTTTTTCCAGGTGCGGGGCAACGGCGATGCCTACTATATGCCCGGATTGGAACCCTGGGGGAATCTCTTAACGGGAACCCTCGGTGAGGATCCCGGATGGGACCCTCTTGATTTTGCCCTGGAACTAGCTCATGCTCGCGGGCTGGAACTGCACGCCTGGTTCAATACCTTTCCCGCGTGGCGCGGTCGTAAGCCACCCCCAAAGACCGCCCCTCTTTCACCCTATCTGACGCATCCTGAATGGATTGTCAGCGATTCCAGCGGCACCACCATGCCACTTTCCGATCATTATATCTCGTTTTCTCCCGGGATTCCCGGTGTCCATCAGCACATCACCGCTGTTGTCTTGGATGTCGTGCGCCGGTACGATATCGACGGAGTGCACTTCG
>CP070656.1:530822-535764 GCA_020355065.1 Fidelibacterota bacterium
GTCTCCAGTTTCGACACGACCGCCACCTGACGCACGGCGTAACATGTGCCAAATGTCATTCGAATCTGCGCATCCATGGTGAGCTGCTGCATACCCGGGCGGAATGCCTGAACTGCCACCACAGTCAGGAAAATACGGACTGCTCCGTCTGCCATGAAGAACAGCAGATGCTCCTTTCAGGCAGAACTCCTTACTTCCAAGGTGATCCTGATCTGATGTGGGATGTGGACGTGACCTGCGCGGATTGCCACCTGGTAACCAGTGGAATGGTCAGGAGGGGTTCCGATCTGTGCGCCGAATGCCACGACGAGAGCTACTCGGATATGGTACTCGAGTGGCGCCAGGACATTGAATCCCTCTTGCGAGAGCTGCCAGAGAATCAGTTTTCCGAATCCATAAAGTGGTTAACTTCAGAGGGTAGCTTGGGAGGACATAATCCACAGGCCGTCCTGGATTACTTGGAGAGTGCTTCGCAACGCTAGTCTTGATCTTGATACCGATCAGATTGAATAAGGATGAGTACAATCACCACAACCCCTGAGCAACCGACCGGAGACAAGCTGTCCCGGAGGCGAGCACTTAGAAACCTCCTGGGCATCGGTATCGTTGGCTGGCTGGGAAGCGTTCTATATCCCGTAGTTCGTTATCTGGTCCCGCCACCGCTGGGAGAGGCCAAGGTTTCCTCCCTGAAAGTGGGCGCTGTTTCCGATGTATGGGAGCAACCGTTCCGCATTATCCAGTTCGGCCGGTCACCGGTCATTCTTTTTAAGGACCGCCAGGGAACCTACCGTGCTCTGGAGGCCTCCTGTACCCATCTGGCATGCATCGTGCAGTATAAGGAGGATGACAACATCGTTTGGTGTGCCTGCCACAACGGCAAATTCGACCTCTCCGGCAAGGTCGTCTCCGGCCCACCGCCCGAGGCGCTGGAACCCTACGACGTCAACATCACCGACAGCGGCGAGATCTGGGTCTCGCGGAGGGAAAGCTGACCTATGGCGAAGCTTTCCCAGTGGTTCGAAGATCGCTATCACTTCGCTCCGGTTTTAGATTTTTTACGCAAAAAACAGGTGCCCCTCCATCGCGGCTGGTACTGGTCCTATCTGGGTGGTGTGACTCTGTTCTTGTTCGCCATCCAGGTCGTGACCGGCATCCTGCTGCTCATGTACTACAAACCCAGTGCCACCGAAGCCTATGAGTCCATCCGTTTCATCATGTCACAGGTCCAGTTCGGATGGCTGATACGCTCAATCCACAGTTGGTCGGCCAATTTCATGGTCCTGGCCGCCTTTCTGCACATGTTCTCCGTCTTCTTCCAGCGCGCCTACGGCCGGCCCCGAGAACTTACCTGGGTTACTGGGATCATACTGCTGGGCTTGAGCATGTTCTTCGGCTTCAGCGGCTACCTGCTGCCCTGGAATGAACTGGCCTTCTTCGCCACCAAGGTAGGTACCGAGATCGTCGGGGCCATCCCACTGATCGGCAAGGCCATGATGATCCTGCTCCGCGGGGGTGAAGAAGTTACCGGGGCCACGCTGCCGCGCTTCTTCGGCATCCATGTCGCGATTCTGCCGGCTATATTCACGGTCTTCCTCGGGGCGCATCTGATCTTCATTCAGGTGCAGGGTATGCATGAACCCCGGGCATGGGCCCAGCAGCCCGAGGAAAAACGCCGCTACATGCCCTTCTTTCCCCACTTCATGCTCCGGGATGCCTTGCTGTGGCTGATTGTATTGAATATCCTGGCGATCTTCGCAGTGTTCCTCCCTTGGGAGTTGGGCGCCAAAGCCGACCTGTTCGCCCCGGCACCCGCCGCCATCAAACCGGAATGGTACTTCATGTTCATGTTCCAGACACTCAAGTTCATTCCTGCTCACATCCTGATCTTCGAAGGCGAGGTTATCGGTATCCTGGGCTTTATGCTGGGATTTCTGGTCTGGCTACTTGTACCCTTCATCGATCGCAAAGACGACGAAGACCGCTATCGTCTGTTGAAACGCATCGGTATCGTGGTGATCATCTACATCGCCGCTACGACCGCCTGGGGGTATCTGGCATGAAGCGGCACCTACTCCTTATTCCGGTATTGATCACATATCTCGGAACAGCCCGGGCGCAAACCGCCGAAGAAAGCAGCTGTGTGGGCTGCCATCTGGAGCAGGATCCCCCCTTCTCCACCCCAGCCGAGCAGTTTGTCCAGGACATCCATGGAGGGGCCGGATTCGGCTGTCACGACTGTCACGGCGGGGATCCGGAGGCCTGGGATTACGATGAGGCCAAGGATCCGGCCGCCGGATTCATCGGTGCGCCTTCCGAACGCCAGATTGTGGAACTGTGTGGAAAGTGCCACAACAATCCCGACCTCATGCGGCGCTACAATCCCAACCTCCCCACCGACCAGACGGCCAAGTACTGGACCAGTGGCCATGGGAACAGTCTTCGACAAGGTAATCACGAGGTGGCCCAGTGTGCTTCTTGCCATGGTGCCCACGGCATCAAGCGCAGCACAGACCCCGGTTCACCGGTGTACCACGCCAATGTCGCCGCCACCTGTGCCCCCTGTCACGCTGATGAACGGCTGATGGCGAAATTCAAGCTGCCCTCGAACACCGTTCACCAATATGTCGGCAGCGTGCATGGCATCGCCCTGCTGGAACGTGGTGACGTGGCAGCCCCAACCTGCAACAATTGCCACGGCAACCATGGTGCTGCCCCACCGGAAGTGGGCTCCATCCAGGAAGTCTGCGGCGTCTGCCACATCAATAACCAGACCCTGTTCAATGCCTCCAAAATGTTTGACGTGTTCTCCGAACAGGGCCTGCATGGATGCGTGGTCTGTCATACTGCCCATGATATACAGCACCTCGGGGATGACGTGATCAGTGTGAGCGCGGATGGTGTGTGCGGCCTTTGTCATACCACCGGCGATGCGGGCGCCCTCCAGGCCGAGAATATGCTTGCCGTCTTGGATAGCCTGTCCCTGTCTCTCGAGCAGGCGGCGTCATCCCTGCATGAGGCCGATAACCGGGGCCTGGAAGTGGAGGAACTCCACCTCGATCTGCAAACCGCCAACACCTCGCTGGTGCAAACCCGGACGATGGTCCATACGTTTGATGCCCAACTCATGAGTGAGGAAGCGGAACCAGGTCTGAAGCTGGCCGCTCAGATCGTCCAGAGCGCACAACAGCTCCTACACGAATTCCGCATGCGGAAGATCGGACTGGGTATCGCGACTGTCCTGATCAGTTTCTTGGCACTGGTCTTGTATCTCTATATTCGTACCCTCGATTAAGCCCTACAGGGCTATGAAGCAATCCCCTTGACCACTCATACACTGGTCTTTATATTTATTTTCAATCTAGAGGAACTGTTTTAAATTGATATGACCCCTGAGGGCACTGGTATAAACTGAATATTCCTGATTACCGGGTGGAAGGAGTCCTGCCATTGTAGAATGGTTGAGCTGCGCACAGATAGTGTATAAGAGCTAGCATGCAATTTCTTCACTACTCCCTTGACTTGGGTACGCGTGATGTGGTTCAAGTCGAACTGCGAACCCAGGCCTATGTCCGCCTTCTTGACGAGGAGAATTACGAGGCCTATCGAGCCGGCAGCAACTACCGGTATTACGGAGGATTGGCCGAGAAATCACCCGCCAATATCAAACCACCCCATAACGGAAAGTGGCATCTCTGTGTCGATCTCGGCGGAAGGGAAGGAGAACTGAATGCCAGTGTCCATATCATTCAGGAAGTCGCCCCCGATTCGGGAACCAAACGGCGACGGAGACTTATCTAGTACCACCTGCCACTGAATCCCTTTACCTCTCCCCAAGCCGAATCCCCCCGCCAATCACCAGGTCATTCGACCGGTCCCCGGCCGCTGAGGGCATTTACTCCCCTTTGGGCGTATACCCCTCCCGGTACCGATTCCAGATTTCATCCATCTCCTCCAGTGTTGACTCCTCAGGCGTCTTTCCCCGCGCTTGAAGCTCCTTCTCGATGTTTCGAAAACGGTATTCGAACTTGGCAATTGCCTTGCGGAGGGCTCCTTCAGGATTCACTCCCAGGAACCGCCCCAGGTTCACCAGACTGAATAGCAGATCTCCTAACTCGTCTTCCAGGGCATCTGTGTCCTGGGACTGATGGGCGGCGCGCAGTTCCTCCAGCTCTTCGAGAACCTTCTCCCAAACGGGTTCCACCGTGTCCCAGTCAAAACCGACATATGCCGCCTTCTCTTGGATACGACGGGCCCTCGTCAGTGCCGGCAGGTGACGCGGCACACCATCCATGCGGGAACTACGAGACTTCTCACGTTGCTTGGCTTGCTCCCAGTTCTGCTTGGCGTGGAAAGCCCCGTCCGCCTTGTCCTTGTCCTCCCCAAACACGTGGGGATGACGATCCACAAGCTTTTGGGTTATACCCGCCATGCTGTCCTCCAGGGTGAACCAGCCCTCATCTTCAGCAATGGCCCCCTGGAAGAGCACATGCAGGAGCAGGTCGCCCAATTCCTCCTTCAGCGCAGCGTGATTTCCACTCTCAATGCTCTCGATTAATTCGTAGGTCTCCTCAAGTAGATAGGGAATGAGGCTGCGGGATGTCTGCTCCCGGTCCCAGGGACAGCCTCCAGGTGACCGCAGCTTATCGAGTATCCTCAACAGCTCCACCAGTCGCTCACCGACCTCGGATGTGCGGATCGGCCCCTGATCCTCAGATGTCATGAGTGCTGTCCTTGGTTTTCACGTCGTGCGCACTGATGTGGACCTTGGAAATGCGGTTGCCCTCCAATGCCTTGACCGTAAACCGCCGGCCACCCGCGGTAATCCATTGTCCTACGGAAGGAATCTTGTCAAAGCGGTCGAAAAGGAAGCCGCCGAGCGTATCATAGTCCCGGTCCTCCGGAAATTCACATCCCAACTTCTCATCCAGAGCATCCAACGCAA
>CP070656.1:535864-538536 GCA_020355065.1 Fidelibacterota bacterium
ACCATCGGTGTGTTCGCCCATGAACTGGGTCACGCCCTGTTTGGCCTCCCCGATCTCTATGACCGGGATGAATCATCCAATGGTGTAGACGACTGGAGCCTGATGGCATCCGGGGTCTGGCTGGGACCGCTGGGCTCGCATCCCTATATGGGCACCTCCCCGTCCCAACCCGATGCCTGGAGTAGGATTCAGATGGGATATGCCGCCGCTCAGAATGTCACCGTCGACCTGCTCTCTGAATCTATCGTGAATGTTTCCTCTAGTCCTGACATTTATCGCTTATGGACCTATGGCAATGCCAGCAATGAATATTTCCTGATAGAAAACCGCCAGCGGGTTGGCTACGACTATTACCTGCCCAGCGGTGGCCTCCTGGTCTATCACATCGATGAATCCATTACCTCCCAGAATGATAACGAGTGGTACCCCGGCTATACCACTTCCAGCCACTATCTGGTAGCCGTGGAACAGGCCGATGGTGCCTACAACCTGGAAAAGGGCGACTGGGCCGATGATGGTGATCCCTTTCCCGGCTCATCTCAGAACGCGGAATTCTACAACTTCAGCAGTCCCAGTAGTCGGGCCTACAGCGGCACCCACACCGGCATCTTCCTGACCAATATTTCCAGCAGTGGCGACACCATGTGGGTGGATATGTCGGTGACCCCTGGACAGAAAGCCCAGATTAGTTCGGTCAGCGACGTACCCGCCGATCAGGGCGGAGAAGTGCTCGTCACCTGGAATGCCTCCACCGACGAGAGCAATCCTCAGCGACCGGTCGTGGCCTATGGCATCTGGTTGAAAGACACCGACGATGGGATTCTGCTGTCCTCATGGCCGATGACACAGCTCGAGGATGGCGACTGGATTCAGGTTCGATACACGGATTCGGTTGGCAAAATGACCTATCAATGGAACGCCCCTACGCTGGTCGACTCCAATCACCTGGGATTGAATCGGTCCACCTTCCGGATAGCTGCCTACGCCGCCGACTCCCTGATCGTCTCCCTCTCTGAATCCTTCGATGGCCATTCCGTGGACAATCTGGCCCCTGCCATCCCGCAAGGACTCACCGCCGAATCCTCGGGCGGAGACGGAATTTTACTGACCTGGAACGCGAATCCCGATAGCGACCTTGCAGCGTATCGGATATATCGCGGGGAAAGCCCCGATTTCCTGCCTGTTAGCCGTGACAGCTTCCTGGCAGCGACCATGGATACCACCTATCACGATACCGGTCCTACACCCGGTCAGCTCTACTATCGTGTGCTGGCTATGGATGTAAACGGCAACACCAGTGAGTACAGTGCTGTGACGGATCCTGTCACGATCGTGGCCGCACATCACTCCCCGCGCCATCCGGCAGCCTTTGCTCTCCATCCTAACTATCCCAATCCCTTCAATCCGCAGACCACTATCCGGTTTGATGTCCCTCAGAACTCGTGGATCAGGATGTCCATTCATGATATCAGGGGCCGGGAGATCGCGCGCCTAGTGGATGGCCTCCTGCAGCCCGGCTCCTATGCCGAAACCTGGGATGGAACCTCTCAATCCGGCCTACCTGTTCCCAGCGGGCTCTATATCACTCGTTTGACTAGCCCAGGAATGTCACGAAGTATTAAAATGCTCCTGTTGAAATAATGAGGAGAACCGGGAATGCAGGCTGAGATTAACGACCACGCACTGAACTATATCCTCAAGGGCGCCGATGATGGCTTACCCGTGGTGTTCATCCACGGATTTCCGTTCAGTCACCGCATGTGGGATCCCCAGCTCGCCGCTCTGCCTATTAAGTACCGTGCCATTGCCTATGATGTCCGCGGACATGGCCAGAGCGGGGTGGGCGAGGGTCAGTATACCCTCGAGTTGTTCGTGGACGACCTGCTCGGTCTCCTCGACTATCTCGATGTATCCCAGGCCGTTGTATGCGGCCTTTCCATGGGGGGCTATATCACCTTGCGAGCCGTCGAGCGGCACCCGGAACGCTTCCTGGCAATGATCCTGTGTGACACCCGTAGCGAAGCCGATACGAATGAGGCCCGTATCAAGCGCGCAGCCACAATCCAGATCGTGAGATCATATGGCGCCCCTGCCTTCGCGGAAGATTTCCTGAAGGCGGTCCTCGCTCCCCACACCTTCGAGTCCCAGCCGGATGTGGTCGAAATGGTCAGGGCCATGATCATCAGCAATACTTCCTTGGGTATCTGCGGTACCCTTCTAGCCTTGGCGGCCCGTACCGACACCACCCCCTCCTTGACCAGCATGGACCTCCCGGCCCTCGTTCTGGTAGGTGAACAGGATGCTCTGACACCTATTGACGCGGCCCAACGACTACAGGACCATCTGCCGCAAGCCCAGCTGTCGATCATCCCCGACTCAGCTCATCTGAGCAATCTGGAGAATCCTGCCGCCTTTAATATGGCTCTTCTCAGCTTCTTGGACTCGCTGGAATAGTTCCTACCGACTCTCCAGCCAGGCATTTACGGCCTTAATCTGACGCTGGACCGACTTTACGTTGCTCCCGCCTAGCACCCCATCACCCGGTATTTGCCATCCTGCGGCCAGGATATGCTGGATATCCTTCATAAACACATTCGATACCTTTCGATACGCCTCGATGGGGAGCTTCTCTAGAAGGATTCCCTGGTTTTCCGCCTCCTTCACCAGTCTGC
>CP070656.1:538636-543750 GCA_020355065.1 Fidelibacterota bacterium
GGTGATCTGAAGGCTATATTAGTTTCGATGGGTATCTGTGTGGGGGTGGGTGTTCCCGGGTATCTCATCACCAGAGGCCGATATCATCTGACCAGCCGAGATGGTTTTGCTATCGTTACTTTGGGTTGGACGACGATGGCCTTTTTCGGCACGCTCCCCTTCCTGCTTTCGGGAGCTATTCCTTCCTTTACGGACGCGTTTTTCGAGACCATGTCAGGTCTGACCACGACCGGTGCGACTATCCTGGGAGACGTTCAGCGGCATCCGCATTTGCCTAATGGAATTGAGAGTATGCCGCACGGTATCCTGTTCTGGCGGGCGTTTATCCAATGGATCGGCGGTATGGGTATCATCATGTTCTCCGTGGCCATCCTTCCTTTCATGGGTATGGGAGGGACATCCCTCTTGCGAGCGGAGGTACCGGGTCCCACGGTAGACCGTATTCAACCGCGCATTCGCCAGACCGCCAAGACACTCTGGATTACCTATGTCATTATCAGCGGTGCCGAAGCGATCCTGCTGCGCATCGGCGGATTATCCTGGTTCAGCAGCCTGACGCATACGTGCACGACCATGGCCACGGGCGGTTTTTCCATTTACAATGACAGTTTCAACAGCCAGACGCCCTATATCCAGTACGTGGTGATCTTTTTCATGCTCATGGCAGGGATCAACTTCACACTCCATGGCAAACTGATCATGAACCGTGAGAACCGCTATAAGGGCAACCGTGAGTTCCTGTTTTTCCTGAGTGTGATCGGGATCTTTACGCTGCTTTTATTCATCAGTAACTCATTGAAGAACTATGGCTGGAGCGAGTACGCCTTCCGGCACTCCTTGTTTTTCGCGACATCCATCACGACCACTACGGGCTATGGCACGGTGGACTATGAAACCTGGAGTCCCCTGGCCCAGATGCTGGTTTTCGCCCTGTTCTTTGTGGGCGGATCGGCTGGATCAACGGGGGGCAGTATAAAAGTGATCCGGATACTGGTGGTCCTCAAGTACACTGTGGCCGAGGTGCGCAAACTCATTCATCCCCATGCCATCATCCCGGTCAAAGTGGGTGATCACACGATACCGGACGAAGTCGTTCGGAATACGCTGGGATTTCTGGTATTCTATCTGGGATTATTTCTGTTAGTGGCCCTGGCGCTGAGCTTGTTCAACTTGGATATGGTCTCGGCGATGAGTGCCTCCGCTTCGGCATTGGGGAATATCGGCCCCGCCTTTGGCACTGTGGGGCCCTACGATAATTATGCCCACCTGGCCGATGCTGCCAAGTGGCTGCTCAGTTTTGCGATGCTGCTTGGCAGGCTGGAGATCTTCACTGTGATGGTACTCTTCAGCCGCATGTTCTGGAAGTAGCTACCGAAGGAAAAAAGGAAATTCTCATGGAATTCATAAGGATTGATATCTCCGGTCCCGTGGCTACGATCACCATCGACCGGCCGAAGGCGCTCAACGCGCTGACACCGCAGGTACTGGACGAGTTATCCCAAGCCCTGGAGGTAGTGAACACCGATGAAGTGCGGGCTGTGATCCTGACGGGAGCGGGGGAGAAGGCATTCGCCGCGGGAGCAGATATCAAGGAGTTCCCATCCTTCGGACCGTTTCAGGCACAGGAGTTTGCCGTGCGGGGGCAGAATCTGACCAGGAAGCTGGAAGCCTTTCCCAAGCCGGTCATAGCGGCCATCAACGGTTTTGCACTGGGCGGTGGCTGCGAGTTAGCCCTGGCCTGTCACATGCGGGTAGCGTCAGAGAAGGCCAAGTTGGGTCAACCGGAGGTGAACCTGGGTGTCATGGCGGGATTTGGTGGATCCCAGCGGCTGCCCCGTCTGGTTGGGAAGGGAGTGGCGCTGGAAATGCTGACGACCGGCCGGGTGCTGGATGCGACCGAGGCTTTGCGCGTGGGTTTGGTAAACGCCGTGACCACGGCGGAAGAATTGCTACCGACCTGTATAAAGATCGGTGAGCAGATTGCCGGGAAGGCACCCAGGGCGGTAGCACTGACATTGGAGGCGGTCAACCGGGGTTTGAACATGACGCTGGAGGAGGGATTAAACCTGGAGGCGCAACTATTTGCCCTCACGTTCACCACCGAGGATATGCAGGAAGGGACGCGTGCATTCATCGATAAACGGAAGCCGAAATTCACCGGGAAATGAGGACCGGATAGGGAACCATGAGCGCAACGATCGAGACCAATGCGGCGGGTAAAACGGTCCTGAAGTGCTTCAATCCCGCCACTGGGGAATCCCTGGGGGCGTTGGAGGCGCATAGTCTCGAGGAGGTGGACCAGGCGCTGGAGCGTCTGCGTGAGTCAGCGGCGAGTTATAATCGCACCGCCATCCGCGAGCGCGTCAAGCTGGTGCGGCGATTCCGGAAGGCCATCACCAAGAACCTGGATCGCATTATCGAGATGATCTGCACAGAAACGGGGAAGAAGCCGCCGGACGCGCTGCTGGAGATCTTTGCCGCGCTCGAAATTATCCGCCACCAGGAACGGCTGGCCACATCGGTTCTAGGCCGTCAATACCGTACCAGCGGCACCTTTGTGCACAAGAGAGCGTACGTGGACTTCCGGCCCTTTGGGGTAGCCGTGGTCATCTCACCCTGGAATTATCCCTTCATATTGGTTGTCTCCCCCACGGTTGAGTCACTGCTGGCGGGAAATACGGTGGTGGCAAAGCCTTCGGAATACACGAGCCTAACGGGCCTATTCATCAAGGATTTATTCGATGAGGCCACCGGCAGATCCGAGTTGCTCGAGATCGTGCTGGGTACGGGAGAGGTAGGCCAGCATCTGGTGCGTTCACCCTTGACGGACGTGATCAACTTTACCGGGAGCACGAAGGTTGGCAAGCTGATCGCCCAGTCGTGTGCCGAGAGTCTTAAGCCGGCGGTCCTGGAATTGGGCGGTAAGGATCCCATGCTGGTCATGGAGGATGCCAATCTGAAGCGGGCGGCCAAATCGGCGGTCTGGGGGGGCTTCACCAATGCTGGTCAAACGTGTATGGCCGTGGAACGGATCTATGTGGTGGCGTCCGTCTATGATGAATTCCTACGACTGGTCCGTGAGGAGGCCCAGAAGCTCACGGTGGGACGCGGGCCCGATGACGCCGTAGGAGCAGTGACGGTGGATGTCCAGTATGACAAGATCACGGCACACATAGAAGATGCCGAGGCGCGCGGCGGGAAGATCGAGATGTTCGGGGAGCCCGACGGGCGTCACATGCCCCCCTTCCTGGTGACCAACGTGGACCATTCCATGCTCATCATGACGGATGAGACGTTCGGGCCGGAGCTGGCGGTGATGCCGGTTGTCTCCGAGGAGGAGGCCATCGAGAAGGCCAACGACAGCCGCTTTGGGCTGAGTGCCTATATATTTACGGGTAGTGAGCGCCGCGGCCGCCGAATTGCATCCAAACTGATGTGTGGCACAGTGGCGATCAATGATGTTTTAATCCAATATGGCGTGGCCTCACTGCCGTTCGGTGGTCATGGTGACAGTGGACTGGGAGCGGTCCATGGGATCGAAGGACTGCGCAACATGTCGCGGCAGCAATCGGTGGTGGGCAGCCGAATCATGCTACCGATGGAGTTATGGTGGTATGACCTGGGTCAGAAGACGTACAAGATGCTGTGCAGATTCGTGAAATTGCGGTTTCGGTGAAATACTTGCATATGCCATGAAAATCCTTGGTATTGAGCACATCGCGGTGGCGGTGGAGAACCTGGAAGAGCCCGCCCGAGTATTCCACAAACTGCTGAACATCAAGGACAGGACAACGGAAGAGGTACCGGACCAACAGGTCATCACCGACATTTTTGATACCGGTGGGGGAAAGGTGGAGTTGCTCCAGGCGACCTCCGAAGATTCGCCCATCACGAAGTTCCTCCGGGAGCGCGGTCCGGGTCTGCACCACATAGCGTTCGCGGTAGACGACCTGGCGGCCTGGCTGGCTT
Source organism: Fidelibacterota bacterium (assembly GCA_020355065.1). Taxonomy (GTDB): domain Bacteria; phylum Fidelibacterota; class Marinisomatia; order SCGC-AAA003-L08; family TS1B11. Next base: position 542,606 of record CP070656.1, read on the forward strand.
ATCTCAAGGAGCACGGTGTGGAGCTCATTGACGAGGAGCCGCGCACAGGAGCCGAAGGCTTCCGGATCGCCTTCATCCATCCCCGTTCCACCGCCGGTATCCTGGTGGAACTATGCCAGAAACCCTAACCCTCGAGGACAAGCTCAGGCGCCTGCCGCGCTCGCCGGGGGTGTACCTGTTCAAGGACGCCGACGGGGAGATCATCTATATCGGGAAGGCCAAAGTCCTGCGTAACCGGGTACGGTCATATTTCCAGTCAATGGACGGGAAGGATCCCAAGACGCGGCGGATGGTGCCCAAGATCGCGGACCTGGATTGGATCGTGCTGGCCAACGAGACCGAGGCGCTCATCACCGAGCAGGAGATGATACGCCATCACCAGCCGCGGTACAACCTGAGCCTGAGGGACGATAAGTCCAGCCCCTATATCCGGATCACCAAGGAGCCATTCCCCCAGGTTTTTCTCACGCGGAAGGTCGAGTTGGACAGCGGGCGGTACCTGGGCCCGTATACCGATGTGAAGCGGCTGCGGGAGACCCTTCAGGTGTTGCACAAGATCTTTCCCATCCGCACCTGTACCTACCACATCACGGACCAGACCATCCGGGAGGGGAAGTACAAGATCTGCCTGGACTATCACATCAAGCGGTGTGAGGGGCCGTGCGAGGGGCTGGTGAGCGAGGAACACTACCAGGCCATGATCGAGCAGGTGGGGGCGTTTCTGCAAGGCCGCTCAGACGAGATCGTGGCGCGGCTCATGGGGGAGATGGAGGTGGCCTCCAAGGAGACACGCTTCGAGGACGCGGCCCGGTACCGGGACCAGCTGCAGGCGGTGCAGCATTACACGGAGCGACAATCCATCCTGTCGCAGGATTTCGGTGACCGGGACATCCTGGCGGTGGACGTGGCGACGAGCTACGGGGTGGGGGTGGTCATGCGGGTGCGCAAGGGCAAGCTGCTGGGGAAGGAGACCTTCAACCTGACGGTAGCGGATCCCGGTGAGCAGGAGGAGAATTTCTACAGTTTTCTGAAGCAATACTACAGCCAGACGGAGTTCATCCCGGGTGAGATCCTGATTCAGGAGCAGGCGGAGGACCAGGAGGCCATTGAGGCGTGGTTATCGGAGCGGGCGGGGCGGAAGGTAC
>CP070656.1:543850-548013 GCA_020355065.1 Fidelibacterota bacterium
CCGCAGAGTAGTTACGCTTCCAGAAGAGCGGCCCAATTCAACACCCATGAAACCGAAGGTGAGGCAATGAAGGGCTTTTTCCGCTTTTTTGCGCAGCGCCACATCCTGGCAAATCTCATCACGCTGATGACCATCCTGCTGGGGCTGAGCACGTTGGCCAGCATCAAGCGCGACATCTATCCGAGCGTGGTGGTAGGGATCATGTCGATCACGACGACCTATCCGGGAGCCTCCCCGGAGGACGTGGAGCTCAACGTCACCAACAAGATCGAGGGGGAGTTGAAGAACGTCACCGGGATCGAGAGAGTAGTTTCGGTCTCGATGGAGAACGTATCGCTCATCAATGCCTTCATCGACATCGACGTGAGCGACGAGGAGAAGGTCAAGTCGGAGATTCGCGAAGCGGTAAACCGGGTGACCGATCTCCCGGCGGAGGTGACCGAAGCACCCCAGGTCGTGGACATGAGACAGATGACCCCGGTCATCGAGGTCGGCATTTCCAGTGAACTGCCCTATCGGGAGCTGCGGGAACAGGCACGTCTGCTCGAGAAGAAGCTGAAGTCGGTGTCCGGGGTATCGCACCTGACGAGTTATGGCTACCGGGCGCGCGAGGTCAGGGTACAGGTGTCCCCGGACGCCCTGTCGCGGTACCAGATCCCCATGCGGGAGATCATCGCTGCCATCCGGGCCCGCAATATCCGGGGAACGACGGGCACCTTCGAATCCTACACCAGCGAGAAGAACCTGGTGACCCTGGCCCAGTTCCGGGATGCGCAGGAAGTGGGCGATGTGATCGTACGCTCCACCTTTGACGGTCCGGTGATCCGGGTCAAGGATCTGGCGGTGATCAGCGATGATTTCGCGGATGAGAAGATGCTGTCCCGGATGAACGGCCAGGCGGCGATCTCATTCATTGTCTGGCCGCGGGAGAACGCCGACGTGATCCGGACCAGTGACGCCGTCAAAGCCATGGTGGAGCAGGAACGGGAGCGGCTGTCCGAAGGAGTGGAAATCCACTATGCCACGGACATGTCGCGCACCATACGAAACAGTTTCAACGTGGTTTTGAGGAACGGTCTGGTGGGTCTGGTCCTGGTGTGTCTGCTCCTGACGGTATTTCTCAACCTGCGCACGGCATTCTGGGTCGCCCTGGGGATACCCGTGACACTTCTTGGGTTAATCTTCCTGCTCCCGTTATTCGGAAGCTACCTGGACACCATCACCCTGGCAGGTATGATCCTGGTAATCGGGATCATCGTGGACGACGCCATCATCATCGCCGAGAACATCTCGAAGCGGAGAGAGCTGGGTGATGAGCCCCTGGATGCTGCGGTGACCGGTTTGTATGAAGTCTACCGGCCGGTAGTGACGACGGTGCTGACCACGCTGGTGGTCTTCGCCCCCATGTTCTTCATGCCCGGTGTGTTCGGGAAATATGTGGTGGTCATCCCGTTGGCCATCAGCCTGGCTTTGATCATCTCACTGGTGGAGGCCACCGCGGCTTTACCGGCCCACCTGATTCCCCGGCATGGACGGGGCCCCCGCAAGACCGCCAGCCGCAGGTGGTTCAACGCACTCCGGGAGCGCTACCGGGAGATCTTGCCCCAATTCCTTCGATTCCGGTACCCGCTGGTAGGATTGTCCATCTTGCTGCTGATGGGCACTCTCTGGTATGCCGGTAGGTACATGAAATTCATCATGTTCCCCGCGGACCTGGCCGACCAATTCGGTGTGATTGTGGAATTGCCCACCGGTACTTCGCTACGGGCGACCGCGGACAAAGTACGTGATATCGAGGCACTGCTGGAAGATCTTCCGGAGGAGGAGATGACCAGTTATGTGACCCGGATCGGGAGCATTAACCTGTTCGAAGCGGTGAGCGAGAACTATGCCGCAATCATGGTCAACCTATCGCATTTTTCCGAGCGTTCCCGCAACGCGGATCAGATTGTGGAGGGACTGCGCAAGCAGACCGATGAGTTGGCAGGATTCGAGCAGATCCTGTATACGATCAATACCGGCGGACCGCCGGTAGGGAAACCGATCAGTATCCGGATCGTCGGTTCGGATGACGCCAGACGGGCTGCCCTAGCGGATACGGTGGAAAGATTCCTGGCTGCCATCGAGGGTGTCAAGGATATCGCCCGCGACGACGAATTGGGGAAGGACCAGGTGGAGATCCAGATCGACTACGACCAGTTATCCCGCTTGGGTCTAACGGTGGCGGATGTGGCCCAGAATGTGCGTATCGCCTACGACGGCGAAGTGGTGACCAGTGTCCGTTACGGGGAAGAAGATGTTGATTTCAGGGTAATGATTGCCGAGGCGGCCCGCCAGGAGCTGGATTACCTGACGGAGCTGCGAATCCCGAACCGGGAGGGGCGCCTCATTCCCTTGAGAGAGGTGGCGATCCTCCAGATCGGGCCCGGGCAGGCGGATTTCCGCCACTTTGACGGCGAGCGGACGGTCACGGTGGAGGCAGACGTGGATCAAGCGATTACCACTCCAGTGGAAGCGACACAGGCCGTATTCGATCACTTCAACCTGGATGACGACTGGCCCGGACTCCGATTCCTGGTCGGTGGCGAGGTATTTGAGACGGAGGAATCGGTGGCGGGTCTGCTACGCACGATGATCCTGGCGGTCATCGGCGTGTATTTTCTGCTGGTGCTGCTCTTCAACTCCCTGACGCAGCCGGTCTTGGTGATGATCGCGATTCCCTTCGGGATCATCGGGGTCATCGTGGCCTTTGCCCTGCATGGGGATCCGCTGACCTTCACTGCCATGTTGGGCATCATCGGCCTTTCCGGGGTGGTGGTGAATGATTCGCTGGTGCTGGTGAACCATATCAACGACCTGAAACGGAAGCGGAGGGAGGCGAGCATCAAAGATCTAGTGGCTGAGGGGACGGTGGATCGCCTGCGCGCGGTGATCATGACCACTCTGACCACGGTAGTGGGACTGCTGCCCCTGGCCTACGGTCTAGGCGGCACCGACGCGTTCATGGCCCCCATGGCCATGGCGATGGGATGGGGCCTGTTCTTCGCGACGCCGCTAACGCTTGTGCTGGTTCCTTGCCTCTACATGATCGGGCAGGATATTCACCGGTTGGTGAAGAGAGTCAAGGGAGCGACCACAGAGGAGTAGGACCGGGTAGACACGCTGTGCGGGAGCCGGGCGTCAGATCGGTTCAGCACCCTTCGCGACTGTACTTTTTGGAGAGCCGGGTATCTTCAACATCCATTCCGGTGGGTTCACCGCCAAAGAAGCGGCTGATGCGAATCCGTTTATCCAGCTGCGGGGTTCCCGCCATGCCCGCCGCGGACAGATCGGGGAATAGGATCTCGCCGCCCCACGCTCTCAGTCCGCCCTTGAGGAGATACACTTTGCCACTGACGTGTTCCTTAAGTGGGTGCCAAGTTTCCTCAAGGAGAGGTCCATCCATGGAATAGAGTACTACTTTGGCCTGGTCCAGCTGCTCAAGGCTGTCGACGATTTCCGACGCCTGTTGAGCGAAGGGAATGTGGTACTCATCGAATTCTGCTTCAGTTCTCAGGTCGACGAGCGAGAAATCAGCTTTCCGCTCCATGATCCACTCGGCCAGGATCAGGCTGTCCAGATAACGGACCGTGATCCCATCAGCTTTGAACTTCGTTCGCAAGGCCGCCGGGGGTCCTACCGCAGCAGCCAGCAGCGCCGGAATGAGGGCGATGAGTACGAGTATTCTGTTCAAGGACAGGTTGGCGAAGGGAGTTTTCCAGATCGAGAAATAAGGTGCAAGTGGCAGCTTATGTTCGAGGGCTTCGGCGGCCGCGAATCCGACCAGGGCAACCGCCACCACGACCAACAGGAAGAGTCCATGAGGCAGATGGAGCAGGTGGGGCAGGGTGATGGATCCCCGGGAGGTGGCATAAAAGAAGCCACTCATTTCCTGAAACAGTTCGCCAAAGACGAATATGCCCACAAAAAGGCCCAGAAGGGTCACTAGTCCATCGAGCTTGCCGGTGACCAGTGCGACACAGCTGGTACCCGGACAGAGGCCGGCGGTCACGAAGCCGACTCCGAACAGCAGTCCGGCCAGGAGCTGGGGCAGCAGGTAGGTGGGATTGACGAAGACCAGTGACAGATCGAGGAAGCCTACGCGGCTGAACCAGAACAGCCCC
>CP070656.1:548113-553220 GCA_020355065.1 Fidelibacterota bacterium
CCACCTCGACCACGTAGTCGATGTTCTGCCCCATGATCTGCCAGGGAACGCAGGGGAAGGGCACCAGATTATCCGTCACCACGATGGATGTATCAGCATAGATCGAATCCACCAGGCCGAATCCCAGGAGTCCGCAGGCTGAAGGACCGCGGTCGCCGGTGGCATTGCCGAAAGCATCCGCGGTCGGTGCGGCGATCACCGCAATATCGATATGCACTTCACCATCCTGGACTGCCTGCCAGCGCCCGCCGTGGCTGCGCAGGACCGCCAGGCCGTTCATCTTCCCGGAGGAGGCAAACTCTCCCAAGGGACCATTCATCGAGCCTTCAATCCAACTGATGACCCCACTCTCCAGGTGCTTGATGATCGGCTCATGACAGGGGAACGAGGCCGAAGGGAACCAGCGCAGGTTCTTCACGCCCAGCTCGGCAACCGCATCAAATACCTGCACCATGAGGAGGTCCCCATCCCGGAAGTGATGGTGGCTGGAGATGGTCATGCCATCACGCAAGCCGGCTTTCTGCAGGGCTTCTTTTATGGAACCAACCCGCTTATCGCCTCCAGGCGGGTAATCGGAGCAGGTGCGGACGGGGGGCGCGGCTTTGCTACCGCTGGGCTGGTACTTCCCAACACCCTGATAGGAGGTCTGAGGCGTACCATTGACCTCCGCCGGTACCAGACGCCCTGCTGCATTCGGGATCATTTCAACAGTCTTTCCCACGGCTTTGGCTTTCATCTCGTCTCCTCAATCTGTTCCATCAGTTCGGGGAACAGCTCTTCGCGCGGGATGTCCTTCCAGTTCCTTGGCAGCAAAGTCCCGGCCAGCGCCAGATCGACGGTACGTTGGGCCCGTTTGACCACCGGGGGATCGATCATCTTCGTACCCAGGGAAACTACTCCCAGTCCTCTGGCCTGCGCATCATCGAACGCAGCCACGATCTCCGTGGCCTTGAAAATCTCCTCCTCAGTAGGCGCGAAGGCCTCATGGATCACCCTGATCTGCCGGGGATGGATCGCCCCCATGCCGTCAAAGCCCAGGGCTTTCGCTTCCAGGGCTACGGTCTGCAAGCCGTCCAAATCGTCCACATCACTGAACACCGTGCCGGTGGCCTGCAGGCCGGCCGAGCGGGCGGCGTTGACCACCATACTGCGGGCAAAGAATGACTCCGCCCCCTCCAGGGTACGTTGGGCACCCAGGTCGGCGGTATAATCCTCCAGGCCAATGGCCAGGGCTACGTTATTCGGACTAGCCTGAGCGATGGCCGGTGCATTCACAATACCCAGAGCACTCTCCAGGATAGGCATCAGGAACACCGGCTCTTCGCGGCCACAGGCTTGACAGATCGCGTGTATCTTCTCATCCACCGCGCGTACCTGCTCGGCTGTCTCCACCTTTGGGATAAGGATCAGGTGAACCGGTGTGGGCACAATCGCCTCAAGATCATCCATACCCAGCTCACCCTGGTTGATGCGCACCATCGGCTCAGCCCCAAAAAAGTCCAGTGTGCGGAGAGCGTTCCGAACAATGTACCGGGCCGAAGACTTCTCCGGCAGGGCTACGGAATCTTCCAGATCCAGGATAATGCCGTCCGGTTTATGAATGCCGGCATTGAGCATGAACTTGGGCATGGTCCCCGGGATGTAGAGTCTGCTCCGGCGGTAGCGCTCACGATCGAGAGGCTGCCGGGTGTGATCGCGTGCTTCAGGAACGGATTCCGTCCTGATATCCGGGTGTGCCATTTTCGCCGCCGCTTCCACGCGTCCCCGGATCACAAACGGCAGCGCACCGTAATCCTCAATGTGGAGCTGGCCATGGGATATCTCCAGGTCCGCCAGGGTCTGCTCAGCCACAGTCCGGATGTCCTCGCCATACATGACCGCAACCTTGGATTCCAGACTGATCTTCACACCCCCGGAATTCTTGGGATGGTAGGTAACAATGCAATCCGATCGCGGTTCGAGGTCCGGATCGAAATCAGGGGTACCGGAGATAAATTCTTTGCTCATATCGTTCAACTATCCAGGCTAATTGGGTGTGAATTTACATGTGTTAAAGGCTGGGGTGGTTTGGAATCGGCTAGGAGACAGCCGGCTTGGCCCGCCTACTTGACTCCATTCCCGCATGAGATTGGCCCGGCAATTCATACTGCTTAAGGAAGAAACGCCACAGCCTAGCTATCTGCTTCCGTGTTGGCTTTCCATTCAGCGGGGGATAATAGGCACTTATATTAAAACAAACCCGGAGTTGAAACACCGGGCACGTAAATCAATATAGATCCTCTTGCTGATAAGGATTTATATTTCTAGTAGCACTGCAAGGCCACCTCATCCACCACACCAACAATGACGGCCCGCACGGCGCCAGGATCGATGTTGAGAACTTGGCGGGCACCATTGCCCTCATCAATGACCAAAACCGTATCCCCAGGTCCGGCCTGGACAACATCTACCGCAACGTCGTATTGGCCGGTTTCTTTCCCTTCCAAATCCAACTGATCCACCAAGAGCAGCTTATGATTTTCAAGGTGCGAGATTTTAATGGTTGACACCACACTGCCGATGACTTTCCCGATGTACATGGTCAGCCATCGCTTGTCGGCAGAGTATGCCAAATGGCTGTCGGTTCTTCCCGACGTGGGCCTTGTTCATGATCCACTTGATCCACGATCCCCGTGATCGCCAAGTCTACCGGCACGAAAACCTCCGGCAGCGCCTGGGCGCCTTCCCGGCTGGCAACCATGAACACCAACATCCCTGGGCCGGCTTGCTGAGTGGCATCTGCCGCAATCACAGGGCGGCCTACGGGCTGTTTTCGCTCCTCATCCAATGGTTGTACGACAAGGAACTTGATGCCTTCCAAATTCTCATATTTGCGGGAGGCTACCACTGTTCCCATTACCCGGCCGAATTTCATAGATGCTCCAATACCCTTTCGCTAAATCGTGTCGCTTCCGCAACGTTCTCCCACATCGCCGGATGCAGCTGGGGGATCACGACCTGTCGTACCAAAAGTTCGGGACGTTCCAGAACCCCAACACCGATCGCTACTGCAGCCTCGACATCGGCGACCAAACCCGAGTAGAGCACGATGCCTTTTCCGCCCAATCCATCGGCGAGACGCACTTCGACCAATCGAACTTCAGCACCTTTGATCCCTGCATCCGCCGCGTGGATGGCCGCTGAGACCGTGGTTGTCTCGACGACACCCAAGGAATCAGTTTCTTCCGGGACTCGCCCGCCACCAACGGCTTCCACCACCTCTGGATGGATCTGGGGCAACAATACATAGTCCAAGACCGCCGATCCCCCTGCCTCTCGTCCCGCATCCAAAGATTCCTCGACTTCTCCAACGGGACCGCCAATCATCACAATATATCGACCGGGTTGTACTGTGCCTGTTCTAATCACATCGATCTGGGCGCGTTTGACCATAGCATCCGCGGCTTCGATACCCATCGCTATGCTGCTGAAATCAACTATTGCCAGTGCCGGTTCAATCACGATTATGCGCCTTTCTATGACGACAGAATGTCCGCATCACACGATCCGGAACGAATCCTTGAGCACACAGCGTCGGATACGGCTAAAGCTGACGGGGTTGGTGATCCCTTCTCCTGTGGGACTCGCAATGGTAAAGGAACAGAAGCCTTCACCACCGTATCCCAATCCATCCATGGAAGCGCCATTTTTCACGAAAATGCTGCAATCCATATCACGTGCCATGCGGCTCAGATTGTCCAAATTCTTGGAATGCATTACTGCCGTGTGTTGGAAGCCGTGTTCGGCTACCTTTGCCGAATCGATCGCCTCGTCCGCACTTCTTACCCGGACCATTGGAATGATGGGCATCATTTGTTCGGAGAATACAAGTGGGTGGTCCTGCTCAACCTCCACTAGGATTAACCTCACCTCATCACCCACTTCTACCCCGATTTCCCGCAATAGCACATTCGCATTCTTCCCAATGAAATCCTTGTTCATGGTGCCGTATTTGCCGCGTTCCGGGACTTCCACGAAGATGGATTTCATCAAGCGCTCCAGCTGACTCTCGCTAATAGCGTAAGCTCCATGCTGAAGCATGGATCGCATCAAATCATCCGCGATCGCAGCCACAACGAAGATTTCTTTCTCGTCCGTACAAATGATGTTATTATCGAAGGAAGCCCCCCGCACGATATCCCGGCCGGCTTGATCCAAGTCTGCGGTTTCATCAACTACCACCGGAGGATTTCCAGGACCAGCGCAGATGGCTCTCTTTCCGCTCTGCATGGCCTCTCGAACAACACCGATACCGCCGGTTACAGTAAGCACGTTGACTTCTCGGTGTTGCATAATCTGTTGAGCGGTTTCAACAGTAGGCTCATCTATGGCGCTGACCAGATTGGCCGGTCCACCTGCTACCGTGATCGCTTCATTGACCAGTTGGACAGCATGGTTCGAGCAAGCCTTTGCACCGGGATGAGCGTTGAAGACCACTGCGTTGCCAGCGGCGATCATACTGATTGAATTGCACACCACCGTAGAAATGGGATTTGTGCTAGGAATGATGGATCCGATTATGCCATAAGGGGCGTACTCCACTACCGTCAATCCCCCGTCGCCACTCCAGGCGGTGGGATCGAGCATCTCGGTACCGGGCGCTTTATTGGCGTTTAGCAATATCTTCTCGATCTTGTCTTCGTATCGCCCCATTCCCGTCTCCTGCCAAGCCTCATGTGCCAGCAGCTGAGCATTTTCACGCATCACGCGGCGGATGTGGGAGACCATTTGTTCGCGTATAGAGAGAGGCAAAGCGTGAAGTTGCCGGAAGGCTTGACAGGATGCTACGACGGCCTGATCCACGCTGGCAAACAGATTTTCTCCATGCCGGATCACAGGTGCCGGACCCGGGGGTGGTGCCACGGCTAGCGGTTCGGGCTTGGGACTGTGACGCACTTGTTCCCCCTTGTCCAACTCAGACATCACCTGCTCAATGATGGACTCGATCTGTGTGTCGTCCATTGTCATGCTTCCCTCGCCTTGTCGTAGGTGACCTGGCCCTCCACCTCGAGCACATCCACAATGGCCATGATCACACCATCGCAGGGTCGCTTATCGGTCATCCTGG
>CP070656.1:553320-557574 GCA_020355065.1 Fidelibacterota bacterium
TACCAATACAAGACGTACTCGTTCATGCAGCGCGAGGCGGGCAAGTTTACAGGCTCACTCCGCAACGCGTACGACGTTTCCTATCATTTCGTCCACCCGCGCGCTGGCGTGAACTATAACCCTATGCCTGGAGTGGTTCTGTTTGTGTATTTGGGAGCTGCCAGCAGGGAGCCCTCTGATGACGACTTATTCGACGTATGGGACGGTCCTGACGATTTAGGTAAGGCACCCCTATTCGCCCGGTCTGATACGGTTCGGAAGGGGGGCGAGATCGCCTATGTCGAGTGGGATGAACCACGCACCGAACCGGAAAGCCTGACCGATATAGAGGTTGGCGGCGGATATCATAATGATTTCTTTGCACTTAATGCAACTCTCTATTATATGCTTTTTACCAATGAGATCGTACCCTACGGTGGTGTTGATGACGATGGATATCCGATCACCGGTAATGCCGAATCGACCATCCACCGCGGGATTGAGCTGGAAGGCTCTCTCCAGCTACCGTTGAATTTATCCGTTGCCGGCAATGTCAGCGCCAGTCAGAATTTCTATCAGAAGTTCACTTATCATGACTTTGATTGGGAGGGGTGGCAGCCTCTAGAGGAGGATTACTCGGGCAATGCGATCCCGCTTTTCCCCGATATTATGGCCAACTTGTGGATCAGCTACCAATGGAAATCTCTAAGTACCATGGTCTCCTTTCGGTCCGTGGGGAAGCAGTATCTGGACAACACCGAGGACGAAGAGCGTATCGTTGATCCTTATAGTGTGGTCAATTTCAACGTTTCTTGGAGGGGTGATCGTTTATGGGGCTTGCAGGGTCTACGAATTCACCTCCAGGTCAACAACTTACTCGACCGAGAGTACGAGACAACCGGCTACTGGTACTACGAGCGTTACCTCTATCCCGCAGCAGGCAGGAATTACCTCGCTACTATAGCGGTTAGCCTGTAAGTCCCTGGCCCCACTTCCTTGCTTTCCTACCAGGGAGTGGTGAGAGTCCGTGTAGCAGAGAAAAGCGGCTCCTTCGTAGATGGGATATGCCGCTAACGAATGATCACGTAGCAAAACCTGCGAAATAATCCAATATTGTTGATTCCCTTGAAATTGACTAACATGGTCGTTGGTTATGGCTGATCCCGAACGACTATACATCCTTGATGGCACGGCCCTATTGTATCGGGCTCATTTCGCCATGATCAACAATCCCCTGATGACTTCCTCCGGCCAGGTCACGTCGGGAATCTTCGGCTTCATAAGTGCCTTGGTTCGCTTGCTTCAGGAAGAATCTCCGGACCATCTGGCGATTGTCTTCGATGACCGGGCTAAAACCTTCCGCCACCAGATCTACACCGACTACAAGGCTACTCGAGAGAAGATGCCTGACGAGCTGGTTTCCCAGATTGAACCACTGGACGAAGTGCTTGAAGCTCTGAATGTGCCCATCTTCCGGATACCGGGGTACGAGGCGGATGACGTCATGGGTACGCTGGCCACGCAGGCGGAGGCGAAAGGGTGGCATACCTATCTGGTTACCGGTGACAAGGATATGATGCAATTGGTCTCGGAGCGCACTTTTGTCTATTCGCCGGGTAGAGCCCGGAATCCGGCAACGGTGTATGATTCTGAGAAAGTGAAGGAGCGATGGGGAGTTCCACCCGAGAAGATGATCGATCTATTAGGATTAATGGGCGATAGTTCCGACAACGTGCCGGGCGTGCAGGGAGTGGGCGAGAAGACGGCCTTGAAGCTCATTTTGGAGTATGGCAGTTTGGAAGAGGCGATAGGCCATGCTGATGAAGTCGCCAACAAGCGCGTTCGGGAAGGGCTTCGATCCGGGCGGGAGTTGGCGCTGCTCTCGAAGGAACTCGTGACCATCGATTGCCAGGTTCCGCTGGAGATTGACCTGGATCATCTGACCATCGACAAGATCGATCCGCTGGCTGCAGCGGAGCAGCTGCAGGAACTAGAAATCAAGGCCATTGTGCCTGATTTGCTACGTCTGGGCACTGAGACGGGTGACTTGGAGGGGGACCAACCGGAAAAATCATACGAACTTGTGACGACGCAAGATGAACTGAACGCCCTGATCAGAAAATTAACCCAGGCTGAATGGATTTCGTTCGATGTGGAATCCACCTCCACCGATCCTCTTCAAGCCGAGATCGTAGGACTGTCTTTCTCGGTCGAAGCCCATCATGGGTGGTATGTGCCAGTTCAATACCCTGAACGGGATAAGGAGGCTCTAGCCCTCGATACAATTCTGGAGCATCTGAGACCCATTCTCGAAGATGGCAAGCGTCCCATCATAGGTCAGAACATCAAGTATGATGCCTTGCTGATGTTATGCTACGGCGTTTCCGTGAAGGGTATCATCTTCGACACTATGATCGCTGCCCACCTGGTGGACCCGGAGGCTTCAAGTTATAAGCTGGATACCCTCAGTCAGAGATACCTGAATTACCGCATGGTACCGATCGAAGAGCTCATCGGCAAGCGGGGCAAGGGCCAGCTTTCCATGGCGGATGTCCCGGTGCAGCAAATTATGTATTATGCGGCGGAAGATGCTGATGTAGTGGGGATATTATACCCTATACTTAAAGAAAAACTTGAAGCAGATGATTTACACGCTACCAATCAGGAGATCGAGGTTCCGCTGATTCCGGTACTGGTGACCATGGAGGAGAATGGGGTATTCCTGGATCTGCCATTACTGGAAGAGATGTCGACGGACATGGGGAAGCAGCTCCAGGAACTCGAGAAGGATATCTACGAGGCCGCGGGGACGGAGTTTAACATCAATTCACCCCAACAGCTCGGAGTAATCCTGTTTGACCAATTAGGTCTCAAGCAGATCCGCAAGCGCAGCACGGATGTGACGGTTCTGGAGATGCTGAAGGACCAGCACCCGCTGCCGCGGCTCATCCTGGATTATCGCCAGGTGAAGAAACTGCAGTCGACCTACGTTGATGCATTCCCGGCGCTAGTACACCCGGAAACGGGCCGGGTGCACACCTCTTTCAGTCAGACGGTCGCGGCAACCGGACGTCTCTCCAGCAGTAATCCCAATTTCCAGAACATACCCATTCGAACCGAACTGGGGCGGGAGATCAGAAGGGCTTTCCGGTCGCAGGAGCAAGGGTGGAGCATCTTTTCGGCGGACTATTCACAGATCGAATTACGCATCATGGCTCATCTGGCCAAAGAAAAGGCGCTAATTGAAGCTTTCAGGGAGGGGCAGGATATCCACGCTCTCACGGCGGCTACGGTCTTCGATGTCGCACCGGAATTTGTCACGCCTGATATGCGTCGGACCGCGAAGGTGGTCAACTTCGGTATTATGTACGGTGCCGGACCGTTCCGGATGTCGCAGGAGCTGGACATTTCCATTCAGGAGGGCCGCGAGCTTATCAATCGCTACTTCAACACCTATCCGGGTATCCGTAAATTCATTGACGATTTATTGGCCCAAGCCCGAGCCGATGGATTTGTGAGTACGCTGTTAGGACGACGTAGACAGGTGCCCCATTTGAAGTCGGACAATCAGCGGCTGCGCAGTGCCGAAGAGCGCATTGCTGTGAATATGCCCATACAGGGTACGGCTGCTGAACTGATCAAAATCGCCATGATCCGGATCCATCGACGGCTTCTAGAAGAGGATTTTAAAGCAGTGATGATTCTCCAAATCCATGATGAACTTCTCTTCGAGGCACCCGAAGATGAGGTGGACCGTCTGCGTGATATGGTTACATCCGAAATGGAGTCGGCCATGGAACTGGACGTACCCTTGAAGGTGGACAGTGGAGTCGGTCGTAGTTGGTATGAAGCACACTAGGTTCTTGTAGAGCGTGATATTCCTCAGTATTGACGGTGGTGCCTCCCATACCCGGGGGGTTTTATTTACGGAGGCCGGCGAGGTGAGAGGCTATCGTGAGACGCAAGCTACTTCCCTGAGCCGGATGGATGTTGATGCCGCCCGAATCCTCGGAGACTTCATCCTGGAACTGGTAAGTGGCGCAGGACTTGTACTGGAGGACATCGAACTGGTTAATGTGGGTGTGGCGGGGATTTCCAATGAAGATGCCCGGGAGCGATTGTTCCGGGAGCTGGATCGGATGCGGGTGACGGAACGGGCTATCGTCGCCTCGGATGTAGAGGCGGCCTTTGAGACGGTGTGGGGAGCGTCGGCCGGAGTGCTGGTATGCGTGGGTACCGGTGCCATCGGCTGGGCACGGGATGAACAAGGCAACA
>CP070656.1:557674-560663 GCA_020355065.1 Fidelibacterota bacterium
AGCGATCGGCCAGGTAACAGAAGAGAAGGGTGAGATCGAGGCACGGCTGGAGGAGATAGCGACTCAGCAAGCAGAGCTTCGAGGCAAGGGTGAAGGTGCAGCAGAAGAGATCGAGTTGCTGCGGAAAGAACTCGAGATGGCGGATCGTGAACTCACACAGCTGGATTTTGAGAGCCAGCGCATGAGTAATGATTTAAAGGAGCAAAAAGCGCAGAAGCCAGCTCTGCTCAACACACTCAAGGAGTTGAAAAAGAACCTGGCGGCCCATGACCAGGTACTGGATCACCTGAGAGAGCAGGAAGCGGGTATGGAGGAGGAAATTCGCCAGGCCGAGCAGGAGTACCGGGAAGTCCGCGACCAGCGGGATGCCTGGCAGGCACGCTCGCAGGAGCTGCGCGTGGAGCTCTTGACGATCGAGAACCAGCGGGAGAACCTGGCGGGACGGAAGCTTTCCCTGGAGGATGCACTCACGGCCTCCACCGAGCGGATTGCCCAGCTGGAGGCCGATCGTGACCAAGCAGGTACCACCATTGAAACCCTGACGCGCCAGGTGGCCGAGGCCGAGGAGCAGCGTGCAGGTTTGGAGCAGGGAGTCCATAGCCTGCAGAGTGCGGTCGAGCAGAAGCAGGCCGCCGTCTACGACATACGGGAGCAGACTACCAGTCTCGAGGAGCAGATCCGACATCGGCAGCATGGACGGGAAACAGCCTTATCACAGCAACAGGAACTGGAACTCAAACTCTCGGATTTGCGAAGCAGGGAGGAGTTGATCAGGTCCCGTCTCCAGGAGTTATACCATGAAGATATTCCGGAAGAGGATCTGGTGGAGGATCAAAAAGACGAGGAGACGCTGAAGGCGGACATCGAGAAGTTACGTGCTTCTCTGGATCGGATTGGGCCGATCAATATGGCGGTAGCCGAAGAGTATGAAGAGGAAGCCAAGCGATTTGATTTCCTCACGGAGCAGCGGGATGACCTGCTCCAGGCGGAGGAGAGCCTGGGTGAGACCATCCGCCGGATCGACAATCAAGCCCGGGAGCAGTTTCAGGAGACGTACGATCAGATCCGTCATCACTTCAAACAGACCTTCCGGTTATTCTTTGAGGGGGGTGAAGGTGATTTGAGACTGGTGGGGAATCCTGATCCACTCGAGGCTGATATTGAGATTACGGCACGGCCACCGGGGAAGAAAACCCGGTCCCTGCGAGCTCTTTCGGGAGGGGAGAAGGCGCTGACTGCCATTGCACTGCTGTTCGCAATTTACATGGTAAAGCCCAGTCCATTCTGTATATTAGACGAGGTGGATGCCCCGCTAGATGACGTCAACATCGAGAAATTCACGCGGGTGATCAAGCAATTTGCACAAGACACGCAATTCATCATCGTGACGCATAACAAGTTGACCATGCAGAGCGCAGACTATTTATATGGAGTCACGATGGCGGAAGAAGGATTATCCAGCCTCGTTTCGGTTGATATCAGTGAGTATACGTTTTAAAACCATTTCCTATCTCGGTATAGGCTTGATTTTCGGCGCCGGCGGGCTGGCCGGGAAATCCGGGCCTTTCTATATGGATATCGGATTGTTCCGGGCGACGGAAGACCAGTCACGAATTGAGGTTTACCTGGGGATCGAGCGCCAGCAGCTCCGCTATGAACCGATTCAGAGCCGATACAGGACCGAGTTGGCTGCGGTGGTATTGGTGAAGCAGCGGGGTCACATTGTTGATTTCAAGGAGCTATCCGTAGAGGACGTTATCGATCGTGTTGACGATCCTGATCCCGGCGTAATATCACGACAGGCCACCTTCGTGCTGGAAGCGGGTAAATATAACATACAGGCGGTGGTGGAGGATTCCCGGGGAAGGCAGTATGAGGAGATCTCGACGGTTGAAGTGCCGGTCTATTCGGGTAAGGAGCTGGCCATAAGCACGATCGAGCCGGCCCAGCTGATACGACGTGTCCCGGGGCAGAAGGAGTTTTCGAAAAGCGGGCTGGTCATCATTCCGAATGCGGCGGTGAGTTATAACGCCACGTATCCCCTGCTCTGGTATTATGCCGAGATCTATGGGCTGACACCGCTGGATATGGTGGCCCTGCGTACGGTTATCAAGAAGGACGATGCGGCGGTCATTACGCTGGAAGACGAGCGAACCCCTTCACCGGCGCTCATCTTTCACGAATGGGGGGCGATCAATATATCGGGGCTGGCTGAGGGTGACTATCAGCTGAGCATTGTTGCGACAGTGGACGAAGACACCGTGCGGGGGATCAGGACTTTCCGTGTGGAGGGGGACACCGTAGCAGCGCCGGATACGATGGACGTGCTGACAGCTCTTTCAGCGGCGGATCGGATGCGGTTTGCCCGGGGTCTGAGCAAGCTTCCCGCCGACCTAGATATTCAGAAATACCGATCCGGGGATTTGGCGGCCAAGGACAGGTTAATTCGTGAAGCGGTAGACCAGCTGGCTAGTGACCTGGAAGGAGATCCCGGTTCCGTGCTGGCGGAATTGATCCGCACCTGGCCACGGGCGACGGCTTTTGAGCCCAACTGGCGCAACCGCCGGCGGTTCACCGAACAGGGACGGACCGTATTCCTGCATGATCTTCCCGCCACTATCGAGACCTACCCGGCCACAAGTTTACGGCGGGAGCATCACATCTGGACCTATGTTGACCAAGACAGAACGGACACGTTCGTGTTCGTTGATCAGCAAGGTTATGGCCGGTTCACACTGGCGCACGCAACGGTTCCCGGGACGCTCACCGATGAGAATTGGGAGCGAAGAGTGTCGTGGGTGCCGGTCCCGGTGGATGCCCCAGCCAAGGAGCACATGGAAGAAGTCCGGGATGAGATAGCCGCACCTCCGGTAGTGGAGCCAGAGCTGGCGGAACCGGTTCCGGCCGATAGCGCGGCCGACGTTATGGTTCCCGCGCTACAGGATACATTCGCATTGGATAGCGATAGTCTGGAAGCCGTCGCACTGGA
>CP070656.1:560763-563356 GCA_020355065.1 Fidelibacterota bacterium
GCCTCCCGGCTGGAGGAAAAACTGATCGTATGCCCGTCGGGCGAGAAAGAAGGGAAACCATCGAAGGCGTCGTTGTAGGTCAGGCGGGTCTGCTTTCCGGTCTCCATGTTCATCAGGTAGACCTCGAAATTGTGCGGCGGCAGCATCTTTACGAAGACAAAGTGCACCCCGTCCGGGGCGGGATGAGGCGCCCAGTTGACGCCCTCCTCATAGGTGATCTGCTGAAGACCGGTGCCATCATGGTTGATGGTATAGATGGTCATGGGCATGCCCCGCTGCCCTTGATCCTGGATCTTCCACGCCCGGAAGATAATCGTCCTGCTGTCCGGCAGATAGAAAGCACCCCCCTCCTGGTCATCGGGTGTATCGGTGATCCGAAACTCATCACTGCCATCGGGCCGCATGCGCCACAGGTCCATCCGGCCTTCGATGGAACGCCCGAACAGAACCCACTCTCCGTCCGGTGAAATGGACACCTCGGCCTCATACAGTTCGTTGCGGGTCAGGCGCCGCAGGTCGGAACCGTCCGGACGACAGGTATAGAGCTCGGCTCCCGTGGGATAGTCGGCCGGATCGGAGTAATCGCCCCCGGGCAGATGGCGGTTGTCCCGGGTTGAGGTGAAGATCAGCCGTTGATTATCGGGAAAGTAGTACGAGCAGGCATCGGACCCCAGACTGTTGATCCGGCGAATATCGGTCCCGTCCAGATTGACCGTGTAAACGTGGTACTCCTCCTCACCCTCGATCAGCCGGGCGTTAAGGATCAGCCGACGGCCGTCGGGGGAAAAATAGGACTCGGCCGCCGAATAAAAACCGGGAACCACCCGCACGGGCAATTCAACTCCCCCTACCACCATCGCCGGCTTCTCCTGATTCCTGCCACAACCCATGATGGCCAGAAAAAGCGCTATCGCTGAACAGATGAAGACGTAGGTTCTGTATCCGATTAGGCCAGATCGAAACCGAGACAACATGCATGTAACCTCTTACGTGGAATCAGCTAAAGTTAATACTGGAACCGCCTCCGAGGGCGCAGGAAAAGGATTCCGGGAATAATCCGCCTGGAATGACGGTTCAGCTTCCGATATGTAAAAACGGACCGCTGTGCTTTATTGGCAAAACATAAAACATAGCGCTACCTTAAGCCCCTGCGCACAGGTGCATTCGATCAGCGCTGGGACCACTGGCTGCCCACACTTATGACTCGATTCATACATCACGGCGACGATAAGCGACGGTTTATCCGGCGGATGTTTGCCGAAATCGCCCCAAGATACGACCTGCTGAATCGATTGCTCACCTTGGGTATGGACAGACACTGGAGAAAAAGACTGGCTAAGGCTGTACGTCTTGAATCGGGTGAGCGGATCTTGGATTTGGCCTGCGGAACCGGTGATGTCGCCCGTACCATCGCCAGGCAGCAGCCGGAGAGTATCATCGTCGGCGCCGATCCGGTCCCTGAAATGCTGGCGTGGACCTCCACCAGGAGCCTGCGGCTCCGTACGGTGTGCTGTGAAAGTGAGGCCCTCCCCTTCCAGGACAACAGTTTCCGGACGATAACGGTAGCCTTCGGTGTCCGCAATTTCAGTTACCTCGACCGAAGTTTACAGGAAATCAATCGCATCCTGGCACCGGATGGCTGCCTGGGAATCCTGGAATTCGCTCTACCCACGAAGGGTAGATTGCGTAGGTTCTACCACTGGTACTTGACCAGCCTCCTCCCCAGGCTGGGGGCACTCCTCAGTCGAGGATATGCCTACCACTACCTCGCCGAGTCTATCCGGCACTTCCCTGGACCGGAGGACTTCATCAACCTGCTGGCTTCCAGCGGTTTTTCTCATGTGGTGACAGAGCGGTTCCTGGGAGGAACAGTCTGGTTGTACCGGGGACAAAAGGTGAGCGCGTGAGGAGGAGGCGTGCTTCGGATAACGGTTACGCTTCTTCTTCGGGCGGACCCTCGGGCAATATCATCCACGCGATCAGGTAGGTGACCACCGCCGGCACGATCTGGGTCACCAGACCGATGAAGACCAACGCCAGGCGAATCAGGTTGGAATCAAAGTGATAGATCTCACCCAGGCCGCCACAGATGCCGGCAATTTTCTGATCTGAGCTTGAGCGGTATAACTTCTTCATGTTGATTCCTCCCGCAGCCTGCTACTTGGCTGAGCACACCTCGGCTATGCGTATTCGGCACATACAGCTAGTTTAACGCCTCCCCTCGGAAAATTCCACCTCCACCAAAATGAATTCCGTATCATCACGCTGATCGGTCGCGCGTCCTCCCACCGCTGGATAGTTATTATCATTGCAGATCAGAAGGGTGTGGTCATCCACCGGCTGGACAGACTCGATCGTAAGGTACGGAAGTGTGAACACTCCCTCCCCCGTGGCAATCAGGTGCGGATCCTGGATGGTAAGGAGATCGACCATCTCTTCCTTCACCGCCATACCTAACTCCGGTCGCCAGGTGTAGATCTTCTTGAATGCCGCCCGGGGGCCGTGCCGCCAATCCCGCTCGATTACCAGGTACGCGCCGCGGTGCCGCCAGTAGGTCAACTCCCCGACAGCATGGCCGCTGTTCTCAACAGGA
>CP070656.1:563456-567865 GCA_020355065.1 Fidelibacterota bacterium
CACGGTTGTTGTCGAAGGCCCCGATGGCCTGACCGCCACCACACCGGTTAGCGTCGACACCTCCGTCGGATATGCCGATGAGACCGTCGACTTCGGTTTCGAGCTCGATTTCACGTACATCGTTGGTCAGACCGCCGATGGATATACCATTGGCTACTGGAAGAATAACGTGAGCAAGGCCATGGCCGGCCGGATCAAGGGTATCCAGGTCGACGCCGCTACCCTGCAGGCCTATCTCGATGAGATCTCCACCTTTGCCCTCTATCCCCTCAACGTGGATCTGCTGGCAGAGGCCTATGAGATTCTTTCAGCCAACGGGTCCGATCCCGTCGTGCTGCTGAGCAAGCAGCTGCTGGGCTCCGAGTTCAATCTCATGAACGACGCCTTCATCGGCGGCAACGAGACCTTCACCGAACTCTTCCTGTACTACGGTGAGTATCTGATTGCATATGCTGATCAGTTCACAGCTGAGGAGCTGCTGGAAGCCAAGGACTGGTACGATGCCTACAATAACAGTCACGGTGGGCAGATCGCCCTCCAGTAATTCTGGTACTCGTGATCACAATCATTCAACAAACGAATGGTCGACAGGCAAGCCGGTTTACGCCGGCTTGCCTGTTCGGCTCTTCCCTTATTGATCGTCGAATGGCCGGATAAACGAAAAGGAACTATTGCCATGCAAAATACAACGAATTCTCACAGCGCCCCCCAGACAGAACGTGAGCACCAAGACCGCCGCCAGGTGGACCTGGCCTTGATCTTCGTCCACGGTGACGGCCGACGGTTCAATGGCGACAGACGGCGGAAATCGGTTCCGGTAACCATCGAGCGGAGATCCGGTGTGGATCGGCGGGATGCCCAGGACAGACGCGGACAAGCACAGGGCCCGCTCAGCAGTCAACACCATTTGAACTAGGGATCTCTCAAACCGCGACCCCGGCAGGCTCCCATAGCCTGCCCTCTCCTTTCATACCGCCAGCGCAGCGGCATACCCCCATCGGCGCCTCGCCGGACTCAAAACGCCCAGATTGCATACGTTATCAAACCAAAGTGGATAACTGGTCAAAAATCCAGCGGATAACACCCACTTTTCAGGAGAGAAGGAAGAGCCTAGAGTATGGGGCGTTGATATTCAATCGTCTTTGATATATCGGACAGAAACAGCGTCATTGACGTGTACTCCAGAGCGGACAATGCCGGTCTGATCCGCGAATAGATTTCTCACATAGGCGTGATCGTTCGTATAATAAGTGGATGACCAGAACATAGTCCAAACGCCGAGCAAATCAAATCCTCCAGCCTCATCCCTGTAACCGGCCATTTTCGCATTAAAACCGGTACTTCCACCCACTTTCAGTTTGGTGCCTGCATCCGAACCTAGATAATTCTCCAGTATACCCCACTCCTCATCGCTTGGGAGATGCCAACCTCCGGGACAGGCACTCAAGGCTGCCTCCCAGGTATAGAGCCTCCCATATTCATCAGCGTAACTTGAGCTGTTATTATATACAAATACACCTGTCAAATCAGAGCCATCAGCTGTGTGCGTCGTCTTTAAGTTCTCAGCCATCCACCATTGATCACCGATTTTGATGGTCCTATAGCTATATCCCTCGTAGTCAGTGACCGTGCCAGAATCAGGGTCCTGTTTCACCTCGGCACTATCAACTAAAGATTGGCCATCATGGCTTTGGACTAGGACCGTATATACTCCCACAATCAGATTTTCGATATCTTCGGTCACTTCACCATTGGACCAACTGAACTGATAAGGTTGTTCACCGCCACTCACGGTCAGGTCAATTGCACCATCCGAGCCGCCTTCATTTGTTACGTGTGCTACCTCAAATGCCAATGTCAGTGGTTCCATTTCAGAATCAACCTCGTTCTCACATTGGACAAGCAGGATTAGGATGGGCATTAGTAGAACTGGAAGCAGTTTCATGGTGATTTCTCGCATGAGTGTTATAATAATAGGTTACTGCTACCAATTAATAACTATATATGTGGATCAATTTACTACTTGACATATGCGGAGGCGCTGGCTTTCTAGCTAGGTAACGACGATATTGATAGGACTTCAATGTTGGACAACGCTTTCGTCCCCCGTCTAAATGAGCAACTCCCCTCAACCAGGCCCGTCCCATAAAATGCCCCCATGGGAGTTGACGCCTAAAAGCAGTAGGTAACTCCGTCAACCCGGTCGCAATTTCCGGCTGTTCTTCCATGATGATCATTGAGGTAAGCGCGATGGACCCGGAAGCCATATTAGCCCGTAAAAAGCAGCTCGAGTCACAGTACGGACCCTGGTCGACCCCCGTCTACCTGGGTCAGGGGATCGTCACGTCTGATGAACCGGACAAGAGCATGGGTACCCGCACCCGCAAGATTGTCCAGATTGTGAAGGATATCGCCCGCCGGCCCCTGGAAGAACTGCGCATCCTCGATCTGGCCTCACTGGAAGGCCAATACAGCCTGGAATTCGCGGATCGCGGTGCCCAGGTTGTGGGGATTGAAGGCCGCGAGGCCAACGTCATCAAAGCCCGGTTCGCTCAAGAAGTGCTTGAACTGGACAATGTCATCTTTCACGCCGATGACGTCCGTAATCTCAGCGTCGAGAAATATGGCACCTTCGATATCGTGCTCTGCCTGGGTATCCATTATCATCTTGACGTCCCCGACGTCTTCACTTTTCTTGAGCAGGTTGCCGCGGTCTGCCTGGATTTCGCGGTGATCGATACCCATATCAATCTTGAAACCGCCGAGGAGGTGGAATACCAGGGACTGCGCTA
This sequence comes from Fidelibacterota bacterium, assembly GCA_020355065.1. Taxonomy (GTDB): domain Bacteria; phylum Fidelibacterota; class Marinisomatia; order SCGC-AAA003-L08; family TS1B11. Next base: position 566,249 of record CP070656.1, read on the forward strand.
CCAGGGACGCCATGTTCTCGAACATCGCGCGGGTACTTCACCGGAACGGCGGCAGGCCAACATCTGGGCCTCCCTCGATAATCCCCACAGCTTCTGGTTCAACCTGAACTCCCTGCTCCAGCTCGCCAGCCAGGTCGGCTTCAGCAGCATCTACGAATGCCACATCCCCATTTGGCAGAACATGACCAAGGACCGGATCGTTCTGCTGGCGATGAAGGGCGAGCGCGAGTTCGGCTTTTCCTTCCGTGAAAAGAAAGAACTGCTGGACCCCGGACCGTAGCCTGACGCTCTATCCAATTGAACTACGGGCACAACAGTCACCCTGAGCTTGCCTGTCCTGCTCCCAGTCCCGCTGTAAGCGGGGAGCAATGTCGAAGGATCGAAGGGTGACCTGTCAATATAAAATCCCCAGCCTCTTCTTCGAAACCGGGGATGGACATCAGCACACGATGGATATGCAGCGCTTCAGGTTGAATCAATACTGCCCCAGTGTACCCTTCCGCTTTGCGGTCCGCTCACACCATTTAAAGATCACCCAACCCGCCAGCATGAAGGCCACTGAGTGAACCAGTAGATAAACCAGCGCTCCGTCCATCCATTGCTCGATCAGGGATTGATTCTCCAACGTCATGCGCCGCAGCACCACAATGCCCTGGGTTGTGGGCAGGGTGCGGACCACAGCTTCCAACCATCCGGGGAAACGATCGATCGGCAGCAGCGTGCCGTTCACGAATAAAAGGATATTGCCGACCAGTCCCGCCAGGGTACCCACCTGCTTGAATACCAGGGCCAGACCTGCGATCATGAATCCGAAGCCGTACAGCCCCACCAGGGTAAGTAGAAAGGGTACCAACACCTCCATTCGTAGCGAGAGCTTCATACTGAGCAGTGCCATCAGTCCCCCGCCCAGGGCCACGACCATAGCGACGGAGAAGAGGAAACGGGCAAAGGCCCGCCCCAGCACTACCAGACCTGTGGGGGCGATCGTCATGTACATCTGCTCCAGGGTGCCTGTTTGCGTCTCTTCCATCAGGTTCCAGCTCAGATCGTTCAAGGCCAGACTGGCAAAGAACCACACCATGTAGCCGACCAGTACCGGGGTGGCTTTCGCCGGATCAAGACGTCCGTCACCCAACATGAATGTCAACCCAACGAAGATGAATCCGAACATGGCGATCTGCAGCATCATGCTTAGCTTGTAGTCCCAGATCAGCAGCAGACCTTTACGGGTCTCATTGTAGAATGCCAGCGAGAGGGCTCTAACCATCTGCACACCCTCCCTCGGTCAGGCGGATAAACACCTCCTCGAGATCCGGCGCTTGTTTCACAACGGAGTGCAATTCCATCCCATTCCCCTTAAGATACTCTAACAGCTGATACAAGCTCGCCTGATCCTCGATCACCCCTTTCAGCGTCTGGAGCCCGTTCTCGCTCCCTGCCAGAAGTTGCGGGAATTGCGTACGGATCCATTCCGAGGTCTGGCCGGTATATTTGATGAGATAAAGGTCCTCACTGGACAAACGCAGCAGTTCGTCCACCGGTTGGTTGGCAACCAGCCGCCCATGCCGCAGGATGCCCACCCGGTCACAAAGCTCTTCGGCCATGCCCAACTGATGC
>CP070656.1:567965-573004 GCA_020355065.1 Fidelibacterota bacterium
AAATCGTATGAGCGCTGCAGGACCTGCCCACAGAAATCGCTCTGTGGTTTTGAACTGGATCTGGCAAAAAGCCCCACATTGAAGAGTTTATACCTTGAGAACGAGCACTATGACGGATACTACCGCGACCGCTGCGTTTTCCGTCCTGGTATCGATATCGAGGACACGATGAACGTACTGGTCCGGTATGATAATGATGTCACACTATGCTATTCGCTAAATGCCTTCAACTCCTGGGAAGGATATTATATTGTGTTCAATGGAACGAAAGGCCGCATTGAGCACCAGATCGAAGAGGGAATCTATATCAGTGGCACGGAGACCGAACAGGGAGGATTGAAGAAGGGAGGAATCCACACCAGGATTATTCCTCTACGAGAACCGGCGTACGAGGTGGAACCATGGACCGGCCAAGGCGGCCACGGTGGGGGTGATAAGGTGCTGCTGGATGATCTGTTTGCCAAAAAGAAGCAGAAAGACAAATATTTACGGGCGGCTGATCATCGGGGAGGAGCGTATTCCATTTTGACGGGAGTTGCTGCGAATCTGTCCATTAGTTCCGGTGAAGAAGTACACATAGCTGATCTGGTTCATGGTATTGATTATCCGGACTATCCGCCCATGCCATCTAATTCTGCATCAGTACCAATGCCCAGGAAAGACTGACACGATTAATAACGTTGGTGTCAGAACTCAACCAATTACTTAAATGTGTTGGGGTCATGCTTGGGACAGAGGCGAAGGAAGACTGCAAGTTCTGTCATGACCCATGTTGGGTTAAAAAGATATATTGCATAATTAATAAGTGGTGGGCAACATAGCCAAAAGATCACAATAATCGGCCGTCTTAAGCTACTCTGCTGGGCACAGGATCAGCCAGCGCTACTGAAGTACGATCTGGCAGATTCGTCTGCCACAAAACGTGACCAACTACGCGACATTTGGCTTCATTTGGTTGCATTGGTCTGCACTCGCCAAAACGTAAAAAACCCTCTTTTCACGTCGGAAAAGAGGGTCTGTCGAGAGTAGCGGGGGTAGGATTCGAACCTACGACCTTCGGGTTATGAGCCCGATGAGCTACCAGACTGCTCCACCCCGCAATAATGGGCCTGAAAGTTAACCATCTCTTGACCTTAAATCAATCCCCGTCGGAGACAATCTGCAGCATGCCTGCGCCCATGTCCTGCAGGAGTTTCACCAGTGCCGTCACCCCTTTCTTGGGTACGTTTACCTTCAGGAATACGGCCTCAGCATACACTTCATCCACCATGACTCCGCCGGCTTTCTCCACCTCTCCTTTCACCCGATCAGCCAGCGGGTAGGGTAGCGTGAGATCCAGTCCAGTCATGACCACCCAGGGCTTCGTCCTCACACGCTCCAGGGCCCGCCGGGCTGTCTCCCCATAAGCGGATATCAGTCCGGGGATTCCCAGTTTGGTACCCCCATAGTAGCGCGCCACCCAGGCCACAACGTTGACCAAACTTGACCGGCGCAGGATATTGAGGATCGGTATTCCAGCCGAGCCCTCGGGTTCACCAGCGTCCGTTGAGAATTCCTCCAGGTCATCATTCCTGTGCACCAGTCGGTAGGCATAGCAGACATGGGTTGCGTTGGTCAGCTCCTCCCGCACGCCATGAAGTATCCGGCCCACCTCCTCGTGATCAGATACCGGCATAACCTGACCAATGAATTTTGAGCCTTTCACACGAAGCTCAATCCGTCTAGTCGGCTGATGGAGCGTTACCGGTGCGGCCATGTTTACTTGATGATAGTGAAGGTCCGGCTATTGGCGCGGGTGGAACCCATGGTCAATCGTAGAAAGTACACCCCGGAAGGCCAGGTGTTGAACCGATACGACGGTAGACTCAGCGTGACGATCTGTCCTCCATCCGGCGCGGCCAGTTTTTGCCGGTAGACCTCCCGTCCGAGCAGGTCGTAGATGATGACCCGGTGCTCTCCGGGCGGGAGCGCTTCCGCGAGGATGTATTCAACGTCCAGTGTCGGCTGATTACCCAGAAACAGCGGATTGGGATAGACGCTGTTGATCGCTAATTGCAGATCGGAGATGCGAGCATCCACCTGAACACTATCCTGCTCACCACCCGCCACCAGGATCAGTTCGGTGTCGCGAGACACGCCGGCCGTGAACCAGCGAACTCTGCTGAGCTCATCAAGATGATAGGTGTCCCCCAGCCGCACAAGCCGGGCGGCATGGTCTATAGGTGCCGCCTGAATCCTGAAATAGACGTTGGTCGCTTCGTCCACATTTAAAGCTTCAAGGCCGACCCGGCCCGGTTGGAGCTGGTGGAACACTGTGGACCGCGAAGCCGATAATTCTTCTGGCAGGCCGGTGGCTGGGAGACTCAGCGAGTCCTGGTCCGCGTGGAAATAATACCCGGGAGCCAACCCGTTGAAGAACAGTCTGGCGACGCAGTCCGTCCAGGCGCTCACTAGGCTGCCGCCGTGGGCAGCTATGCGGTCCTCAATAGCCTGAGTGGCGTTGGTCTGCCTCATCCTATCCCATACTTGGCGCATAATGTCGATATCATCATGAGCATGGGTGAGATAGTGGCCGAAAAAGGCAATGGAATAGCCGTTGGTCAAGGCCATGGACCTCTCGGGATTGTCGGCGAAATCGTCGTACCAGTAGACCCAGTCATTTACTTCCGGATAGGCCACTTCCTCGAACCAGGTCGAGGATAGCTCGTAAAAGTAAATGTCTCCGCCGGTCCAGGGATAGGCGAGCTGCACGGCATGGAAATACTCGTGGGCAGCGGTGACCCGGGCAGCGTGCAGACCATGTGTATAATAGTTTTCGTCGTCAGCAAAATCGTTGTCCATCTCCAGATAGGCAATCCAGCCACCACCCGTCGAGGGACTCTCGAACTGGGTTTCCCCATAGGTTCTACCACCAAATTCCTTGATGTAGACGTCGTAGATGCCATCACCATCCGGCAGAGCCTCATCAAATCCCAAGCTCAGCAAGAGGCTCCGGGCCGAATCCAGGGCTGTGGCTACTTCCACAATCCAGTCCGGGGTGCCGTCCGGTTGGCTGGAGGTCAGGTCGGGGCTGTGTACTCCGTCTGTATCATAGTGGATCATAAAGGCGCTGTCCATCGAGAGATAGCTGGTGTCTCGAATGGGGCGCGCCATGGTAGCAGCAATCCGATCCGGTTGACGCGCAGGCTCCACACCCCAGCCGCATTTGACGGGCCTCTCCGGACCTGATTGCCCTGTAAGAAGCGTTGTGGACAGTACTATGATCGCCAGGATACGCACGTCACTTCTGTCTGAAGGACAGTTTGATGGGTACCCCCTGGAATCCATATCGGTCACGCAGCCGATTTTCGAGATAGCGCCGGTACGAGACCGGAATGAGACGGGGATGATTGCAAAAAAAGGCGAATAGGGGCGGTTCCCGATGAACTTGGGTCACATACTTGATGCGGATGCGCTTGCCCTGCATGGCGGGGGGTGGCAGATAGCCTATGGCCTCTTCCAGGAATGTGTTGAGGTCCGGGGTGGCGATCTGGCGGGTGGTCTGCTGATAGACCGCCAGGGCCGTTTGTAGTGTTTTCCAGACCCGTTGATTGTGATGCACGGAAATGAACATGAGCGGCATGTGCTCCAGCGGTTTGAAGGTGTCCCGCATCTCCTTGACCCACTGCCCCATGGAGCCGCTGTCTTTTTCGAGAGCATCCCACTTGTTGACCACCGCCACCATCCCCTTGCCGGTGTCCATAACGTGACTCATGATCTGCCGGTCCTGGGCGTGGAAACCCCGTTCGGCGTCCACCATTACCAGGGCCACGTGGCACTCGTCGATGGACCGCAGGGTCCGCACGGTGCTGTAATACTCGATGGCATCCTGCACCTTGGCTTTGCGCCGCAGTCCGGCCGTATCGATCAAGCGCAGGGTATACCCCTGATAGCGAATATAGGAATCGATGGAGTCCCTGGTTGTACCGGGAGTAGGTGTCACAATCGCCTTCTCCTGCTTCAGTATCGCATTCAGGAAGGATGATTTGCCCACGTTGGGCACTCCCACAATGGCCAGTCCCACCGCGTCGGCTGGACCTACTTCGCCAGTCCACGAACCGGCCAAACGCTGGAGGATCGCATCCAACAGATCGCCAACGCCACGCCCGCTCACTGCACTGATCGCCATCGGCTCACCCAGGGCCAACTCATAGAATTCCATCGTCCGCGACTCATGAGCTTCATCGTCCACCTTATTGGCGGTCAGAATGACAGGCTTCTCTAATGCCCTCAACCGCTCAGCGAGCGTATGATCGTCGGGGACAATACCCGTCTGACTGTCCACCATAAAGAGAATAAGGTTCGCTTCCTCGCCTGCCAGGTCCGCCTGCTGACGGACGATGACTTCCAGCGGGTCGCCACTTCCGGCCAGATAGCCACCGGTATCGATGAGGTGGAAGTGCTGTCCCGACCACTCCACAGCGCCGTAAATGCGGTCCCGCGTCACACCGGCCGTTTCATCGACGATGGCCTGACGCTTGCCTACCAGGCGGTTGAACAGGGTAGACTTGCCGACGTTAGGCCGTCCCAGAATGGCGATGGTAGGTCTAGCCATGCAAGCCACCTTGGACTAGGTCCAACATGCTGTCATCCGCCACGTGGAAGGACACTCCCAGCTGCTCGCCGATCTGGACCGGCGTCATATCATCCAGCGTGAGCTCTCCGCTATCGTTCAGAATGCGTCTGGTTGTCCACACCGCTGAGCCCAACTCCTTCCCCGACAGCTGCTCAACAAAGGCCTTGCCAGGCAACAGACCCGCCACCGTGACCGGTGCTCCAAACAAGGTATTGTGGACCACCTCCAATGTCACCGTAAGGTTTCGGATGGAGTTAAGCCGAGGTAGAATATGGTCGTCGAATATACCGGCAGCCAGTACCCCGGTGGCGATGGTGAACCGGGTGGGGCTATCCAGCGAGTGGGGAAGTTTCTTCTGTTCCTTCTTAAAGCGGTCCAGGAACGCCCGCACCTGTCCTACGCCATTCTCCTCGATGGCCATCCC
>CP070656.1:573104-580586 GCA_020355065.1 Fidelibacterota bacterium
ATCCGGTACAGGGAGTGCGGGCATGGAGACCTGTGTGGTGAATCTCATCGAGCCGGGCGATCCCATGCTGGTCTGCATCAACGGGGTCTTTGGCCAGCGTATGGCCGATGTAGCCCAGCGTGCCGGGGCTGATGTGTTCACCGTCGATGAGAAATGGGGCCGGGTGTTTGCTCCTGAGCAGATCGCTGCAGCCCTGAAGAGCCAGCCGGCCCAGGTGGTCGGTATCGTCCACGCGGAGACCTCCACCGGTGCGGGGCAGCCTCTGGAGGAGATCTCGAACGTTGTGCATGATCACGGCGCCCTGCTCCTGGTGGACGCCGTCACCAGCCTGGGCGGCATGAACGTGGACGTGGACGGCTGGCACATCGATGCCTGCTATTCTGGTACCCAGAAATGTCTCTCCTGCCCCCCGGGACTCGCGCCGGTCACCTTCAGTGAGGCAGCGCTAGAGGCTATGGACAACCGCCGGTCCAAGGTGCAGAGCTGGTACCTGGACCTCTCTATGATCCTCCAGTACTGGGGTACCGAACGCCTCTACCACCACACTGCGCCGATCAACATGAACTACGCCCTACTGGAAGCCCTGAAGATGGTCCAGGAGGAGGGCTTGGAGAACCGCTGGGCGCGCCACCAAGCCCATCACCGTATGTTGAAGGCCGGCCTGTCCGCCCTGGGGATCGAATACGTGGCTCAGGCGGGTTACGAACTGCCCATGCTCAATGCCGTGGGAGTACCCTCAGGTGTAGATGATGCACAGGTCCGTAAGCAGCTGCTTGAAGAGTTCCACATTGAGATTGGCGGCGGACTAGGAGCCTTCAAGGGCAAGGCCTGGCGTGTCGGCTTGATGGGAACCTCCTCCAATGAAAGTAACGTTCTACTGTTCCTGTCCGCCTTGGAGAAGTGCCTGGCGGACCAGGGTTATGCGCTTAAGAAAGGGGAGAGTATCGAGGCGGCGAACAGGGCAGCCGGCCGGGGGTTTGGTTAGCTGGCTTACTGACTACCTCTACATAGACAACGATTTGGCTATGATTCCAGTCAAAGCATAGCAGCGCGGGCTGCATCCCAAAGTGATCGACCTTTCATCAAGAGAGTGTCAAAAGGACAGCGCGTGCTGAACTGTTCCTAGTAAGCAATCATAAGTTATTGATATAAATATATACTGCTACGTGTATGCCCCAGGTTCCACCTAAGCGTCGCATTCATCTCACAACTGGCAATCCCATCATGAAATATAAAATCGGACTTCTCGCCATATTTATCCTAGTCGCGCTTGTCAGCAGCATATGGTTCAGGGTGACTCACCAGAAGATCGTGGTAGATACAGCGCCCCAAGGTATCATCAATCCCCGGGAACTGCTGGTAGAGCTGGCCCGGATGCAGCGCAGTGTCAAGCCGGATTCACCGGAAGCGAAGCGACTCAGTAGAGCCATAGCGGATGTTCACCGCCGCATGGGAAGGAAGTGGGAACCGGCTGAAAATCCCTCCGCCTTCCTGGAGGCACTGAGCAGTCTTAAGACTGCCCATGACGGTAAGGTCTATACATCCAGTTACCAGCTGGAACAGTTGGAGTTGGCCCTTCAGCGCCGAGGGTTGAAGAAAACGGTTGGTGCACAGCCCATCATCTGGGAGGAACGAGGTCCAGGTAACATCGATGGGCGCGCGCGGGCTGTGATCGTTGATGTGACCGATCCTTCCGGTGACACGTGGTTCGCCGCTTCGGTGGGAGGTGGAGTCTGGAAGACGAGTGACGCCGGAGCGACATGGCAAAATAAGACTCCTAATCTAAGCACTCTCTCTACAACCACCCTGGTGCAAGCCGTATCCGATCCCGGCGTCTTGTATGTGGGTACCGGCATGGGCTACGGGCGGATCGCCGATCTTTCCGGCAGCGGCATATGGAAATCTGTGGACCACGGGGAGACATGGTTCCAGCTGGAGAGCACGGCCAACGGAGAATTGCTGGACGCTATCAACCGGATCGTGGTTGATCCTGCTGACGCTAACCACTTATTGGTGTGCAGTAACGATGCGTATACCTCGATTAGTCCCAAGGGCGGGGCGCGCATTTCGGGTATATTCAAGTCGACGGACGGCGGTGCCAGCTGGACGCAGGTGTTCGATCCAGATGCGGTTCTGGGAACGGAGACAGATAACCGCATTCAGCAGATCATTGCGAATCCGGCGAATTTCAATACACTGTATGCCAGTGTGAACGAGGTGGGGGTGGTCAAATCCACGGACGGGGGCTGGACGTGGGGTGTGTCGGCGGATGATTTCGCGCTACCGGAGGATATCGGGGCTGGTGAGGGAGGCTACCGTGGCATCGGCACACGGATCGAGCTGGCGATAGCCCCTACGGATACGACTCGGCTGTATGCAGCGGTGGATAGAATAAGTGAGCCAGCAGATCTGTACATGACCATGGATGCCGGTGCGACGTGGCACCTGGTGGAGGATACGGGAGACGACTTCAACTGGTTCCATATCTGGGGGATGGCCGGACCGTGGATCTACTCGTCGGGATGGTTCAATAGCACCATCATTGTGGATCCATATGATCCGAACACCGTCATCGTCGGTGGTATTCATCTTCACCGAATTACTATTGATGAAGCCAACTTCACACGCTCCATGACTGCCCTTACCTGGCCTACTATGGAGGGCTTTAATGACATGTCCGTCATCCATGTAGATCAGCACTTTCTGGCGACGATCCCGGTGGATGAAAGCACGGGCCGATTCAGAGTGCTGGTAGCCAATGACGGAGGGGTGGCCCATTCACCGGACAATGGAGTAACCTGGACCCAGTACCCGGGGATGAGAACCCAGCAGTTCTACGGCGTGGATAAGAAGCCAGCCGAGGATGCATACATCGGGGGCACGCAGGACAATGGCTCTATCATATCCCAGGTGAACCCGGGTGCCCATTCCGAGTGGCGGCGTGTTCTGGGGGGCGATGGTGGTGAGCCGGTCTGGCATTATACAAATCCGGACCTGATCATGGGTGGAACCCAGGTAGGGAATCTGTTTCGCTCAGTTAATGGGGGTGATTCGTGGACACGGGTACCGGAGGCCATATCAGAGGAAGCGCCTTTTGTCTATAAGTTGGCCGCTAACAAGTCTGATCCGGACCTGGTTTTTACGATCGGTAAGGAGGGTGTCAAGCGGACGGATGATTTCGGTCTGACCTGGACGCTCACGCCAATCCCCAGTCACTGGATTGGCTACCGACCTTTTGACAACATTGAGGTCTCGCAGGCAGATCCACAGGTTGTATGGATCTCATCCAGCCTGAAGGAAGTACCTACGTTACCCTGGTCATTACCCTGGACTACTGCTGAGCCACCGATGGAACAAGGGGGGGTACACGTAGCCACAGACGGAGGATTGAGCTTTACCGAGGTTTCGCAGAATATCCCTGAAAATATGACCGAGCCTTCGGGCATGGGCACACATCCTACTGATCCCGCCACCGCCTACCTGTTATTCTCGGCTCCAGGGAATCCGAAAGTCCTACGGACCACCGATCTGGGGCAGACGTGGGAAGATATTTCCGGTTTCGAATCAGGAGGGGGAATCAGCGATAACGGTTTTCCCGATGTGAGCGTGTTCAGTCTCATCGTGATGCCCTTTGATACCAATATTATCTGGGCGGGCACTGAAATTGGCTTGTTTATTTCCACCGATGGCGGGGCGAGTTGGGTCCTGGCTGGTGATGGCTGCCCCCAGGTGAGCATCTTCCAGTTGTCGATCGTTGACGACCAGGTTCTGCTGGCGACCTACGGACGGGGAGTGTGGACAGCGACGATACCAGAACTAAGCGGGTACACACCGCCAGTGGTGACCAAGGTGCCCCGTGTGCGCCTGAGCCAGCATCCGACCGGGCATCTGATGGTAGCTGTAGAGTTGCGCTCACCCTATGATTCCACCGTTGTGCGGCTAAATAGGCTGCGCGCAGCCACAATCGTAAGAACTCACACAGCAGTGGATACCGCGTTGATGATACCGATCCAGGGGGCGGGATGGGCGGAGGCAGCGGTGACGAGCTACAAAGACGGCCGGGCATATGCCACACCCGCGGTTTCTCTAGCGTTATTCCAGCCTAGCCAGGTGCAGGCTAATTTCGCAACACGTCTGAATACCAGGAGTGCCGCTGATAACTTTATAGGGGAAGGCTTTGTCATCCATCGGCCGGACGGATTTGAGAGCCGAGCAATTCATTCCCCGCATCCCTACAAACCGAACAGCGATTATGTTTATATGCTGAGGCAACCCATACTGGTGGCCGAATCAAACGCATATATGCATTTTCATGAGATCGTCCTGGTGGAAGAAGGGGTGGATGAGCACTATACGCAGGCCAATTTTTTCGATTACGTCATCGTGGAGGGTACTGCTGATGGCGTAAACTGGGAACCGCTCGTGGAGGGGTATGATTCACGAGTTGATCCCGCCTGGTCAGCGGCTTATCAGGCAGGATTAGGTACTGGCATAAGTTCGACCACACCGGGAGATCCATCCTTATATCGCAGCCGAAGTATCGATCTGTCCGCCACATTTGCGGCCGGTGAGACCATTTTCATACGGTTCAGACTATACGCAGATTCGGGAGCTGAAGCGTGGGGTTGGGTCATCGATAATATCGCCATCCAGCGTCCAGCATACGTCCTTGACGATCCGAAAAATGCCCTGCTGGAGGGATTTGAACTAGCCCAGAATTATCCCAATCCATTCAACGAGAGCACGACCATTGGCTTCGAGTTGTTGAGTGAGGCCGACGTGACTTTAGCTATCTATGATCTAGCTGGCCGGGAGGTGGTGCGCTTGGTGGAGGTGCCTCTGGAAGCCCGATACCACGAGTTTACCTGGAACAGTGTAACAGCCCGGGGTACCAGAGCGCCGTCAGGGGTATACTTTGCGCGGCTGGAAGCAGACGGGAGGGTGCAGTCGATCAAGATGCTATTGCTTAAGTAAGTATCAGAGGAGTCCCGCCGCAGGCGGGGGTGTTGTTGAAGTAGGGGATAACCACTCATACCTTCCGATGCAAGGTTGGGACAGGCGCTGACATGAAATGAATCCATCAGGATGGTGATACAGAAGTAGGGAGGCAGAAACCTAGAATCTATTCTGTTTGGACATTTGTAAGGCTTTTCGTATATTCGCCCATAGACTTTCCGGGAAGGAGATATATAGCTATTTCAAAAGGTGTGCAGTGCCACGAGGCACTGGTCATCGTCTCGCCTGAATAATCAAGCTTGGCATCTGTAATCGTCTCGACCTGACGAGGGCCTTAGGGGCACTATCATACCCTTAGTTTTACTTGAAGACACAAGTAGGAAAGGGGCGATCATGAAACGCGTTAAGTCCAATCATAGACCAAACCACCGTTCTGAATGGAGCAATGCTCTTTTCTTGTTGGCGCTGCTGGCCGCCGTTCTGCTGCTGGTACCATCCCGGACGGACGGGCAGATCCAGTGGACGAAAGATGCGCGCAATCCGATCATGTCCGGTGGAGCATACGGCACATGGAACCGACATGTGCTGCTACCATGTGTACTTTTCAACGCCGATTCCGCACGCTACGAGATGTGGTTTAGCGCATCAACTGGCATCCCAACCGCGCATCCGATCCGCGTCGGACCGTGCTGCGTCGGTTATGCGTCCTCCAATGATGGTATCAACTGGACCATACTGGACGGACCCGTCCTGGAACCCGATGCGGGTACGTGGGACAATCAGACCATAGAAGCACCGATCGTCCTACGGGAAAACGGACAATACAAGATGTGGTATGTGGGGTGGGGCAACGACCGGATCATAAAGGTAGGATATGCGACTTCGCCCGATGGCATTACCTGGACGAAATATGCAGGCAATCCGGTCATGACTCCCGGGACGGCACTATGGGAAGACGCGATATGTGGTCCCGGCGCCGTGATACCCTATGAGGGCGGATACCAAATGTGGTACATTGGTGGGCCTGATCCTATGTTCTCCGTGTATGAGACAAATGTAGGATATGCAACGTCGGTGGACGGCATTCACTGGCAACGAGACGAGTCGAACAATCCCGTTCTGTCGCACGGGGCGCCCGCTGAATTTGACGGTGCATATATAAACGAGCTTACCGTAAATGTTATTGGTACTACATACTACATGTATTATACGGGCATGACATCCCTCATGAATAAACGAGTAATAGGCCTGGCGACCTCCGTCGATGGAGTTCATTGGACCAAACATAGTGGTCCCGTGTTAAGCCCGACAACGGGACAATGGGATGGGAACCATGTCGAAGTGGGAAGCCTGTTACTGGTGGGAGACACGCTGCATATGTGGTATGACGGCACCAGGGAGGATCCTCAGATAAACCTGTGGCGGATCGGCCACGCTATTTCACCAGGCGTTCCGGTGGGCATCGAGGATTATGACCATGCATTCATGCCTGGTGAGTATCTGCTGGCACAGAACTACCCCAATCCGTTCAACCCGGTGTCGACGATCCGGTACGAACTGTCGGAGGCCAGTCATGTGTCACTGTTCGTCTATGACGTGTCAGGCCGGGAAGTGGCACGGCTGGTGGATGGCACTATGGAGGCGGGGTATCACGAGGTGCAGTGGGATGGCAGCAAGGCCGCCTCCGGGGTCTACATTGCCCGGCTGGTGGCGCGGGAGTACAGCCAGTCGATCAAGATGCTTTTATTGAAATAGCGTCAGAGGAGTCCCGCCGAAGGCGGGGGTGCTGTTGAAGTAGGGGGATAACCACTCCCCCCCTCCCGACACTCGTGTCGGGATCCCCCTCTCTCAAGAGAGAGAAGACCGGCTGGTAGCGCCGGAGTACAGCAAGTCGATCAGGATGGTGCTGAAGGGCATACACTGCCTATTGGTATTATCAGGAGAGAGGAAAACATGAGTGCCAAATCCATGCTCCCATATGTCCTGGGCGCAGTTAGCGTTACCCTCCTATTCGCAGAAAACGGGTACCTTCAGCAAGAGGATGAATGGGAACCATTTCTTCAGGATGAGCAGCCTGAAATCCGCTCAATTACCAGCGATGGTTATATCGACGAGGCCGTACTGGATTCGTTTATCATCGCTACCATGGATCAGTATCACATTCCGGGCTTATCAGCGTGTATTCTCAGGGATGGGGAAATAATCCGGACCTATTCGTACGGCTATGCGAATGTTGAAGAAGGCAGAGAAGTAACCGACTCCACGACATTTATTCTCGCGTCAGTCTCCAAGACAATTACAGCTACAGCTATTATGCAACTCTGGGAGAAGGGGTTGTTTGGACTGGATGATAACATCAACAACTACCTGCCACCAGAATTACAGATCATACATCCGGCCTTTCCGGATGTCCCGATCACCTTCCGACAGCTGCTCACACACACATCAAGCATTGACTATGATTGGTGGTTTTGTTCATCCTATGATTCCTGGGGCAGTGATTCTCCCGTACCTCTGGACACCTTC
>CP070656.1:580686-585835 GCA_020355065.1 Fidelibacterota bacterium
CACCCTGTACACGGGTGAGCGTGTCGTCCTGTCCTTTGAGGTGGGCGGTACAGCCAATCAATATCAGTGGTGGAGGGGAGGCAGTCTACTGAGTGGTGAAACCACGGACAGCCTGGTGTTCGATCCGGTGGATGTGAACGACGTGGGCTCCTACTTGTTGGAGATTTCGAACACCATCGTCACCGGGCTGACCCTCTACAGCGGGAATATCAATGTATCGGTGGATGATATCACTCCCCCGGCGGCTCCGCAGAACCTGGCCGCGCAGCCGGGGAATACCCAGATCACGCTCACCTGGGATCAAAACACTGAGCCCGATCTCGGGAGATACAGGATCTATGGCGGCACCGAGTCCATGTCGACCACACTGCTGGATTCCGTCGATTTCAATCCCTGGATCACCATGACTGGACTGACCAATGGTATCACCTACTACTACCGGGTAACGGCGGTGGATGGCAACTGGAACGAGAGTGCCTTCAGCGAGGAAGTGAGCGCGATTCCCAGCGGCCCGCCGGTCTGGTCCTTCGAGGATACCCTGTACTGCCTGGAAGACGATAGCCTCTTCGTGGACCTGGATTCCCTGGTATCGGACGACCGTGATCACGATTCGACCTTGGTACTCGAATCCCACATCAACTGGAATATCGATGTAACCATCGATAGTGCCACCCACGTGGCGGTGTTCCGGCCGGTGGAGGACTGGTACGGCCTGGAAAGAATCTCATTCAGCGCCACCGATCCCGACGGATTGTGGACCTGGGACACACTCTATATCGAGATCCTACCGGTGAACGATGTGCCGGAGCCTTTCCAGCTGGTCTATCCGGACAGCGGGGAGGCGCTGGTGTTGGCTACCGATTATTCCGGGACCGGGGTAAGTTTTACCTGGGAATATCCCTTCGATCCTGATGGCGACAGCCTGTATTTCCGGTTCGCACCGGTGGATCTGGACCCGGTGGTGTGGCCGATTGATACCTCCGGGACCATCTTATGGTTCATGCCGCCCGATACGTGGGGCGGCCCGGATACGGTCTCAGGCTACTGGAATGTCATCTGCTATGATGGGATCGACTCAGTATGGTCAGCGAACGGCCCTTGGCCCCTGACCCTCATCAACGACCGGACCACTGGAGTGGTCTCGCTAGATGGCATTCCCGAGGAATATGCCCTCCACGCCAACTACCCCAATCCCTTCAATCCTGCCACCACCATCCGCTATGACCTCCCCGAGGCTGCGGATGTGATCCTCACCGTCTACGACCTCCTGGGTCGGGAGGTGGTGCGCCTGGTGGACGGCTGCCTGGAGGCGGGGTACCAGCAGGTGATCTGGAATGGTCGTACCGCGAGCGGAAGGGAAGTGCCGTCGGGGATCTATATCGCCCGGATGGTAACGACGGAGTATACAAAAGCCATCAAGATGGTGCTGCTGAAATAGGCGGGGACCACTAGATCACAAACGATAATTGACTGAGTGATTAAACTGAATCATCTCTATCTGTATATATTGATACGGACTGGGGAACAAACGAATATGGATCACCGGGCAATACTGTTCAAGTCCATAATATCCTAAATTAGGGTTGTTTCGTAACGTCAGCGGCGTCGAGCCGCAATTTGAGGAGAACGATCATGCTGCAACCATCCAAGCGCACCTGCCTTTTTCTTCACAATATGATAACAGGGTTCCACAATCCCTCTGGCAAGGCACACAGATTTGCCTGCACGGACTTCCTGCGGACCCTCGGTACCCTGACCATCGTCCCGACCCGTATTATTATCGTACTGGCAGTGGGCTTGTGCCTGGCCGCGCCGGTTATGGCACAAGTAACCTTCACCGAAGTCACGGCCATTACCGACAGCTTGACGGGTGTTTCAACCAGTTCAGCAGCTTGGGGAGACTATGACAACGACGGTGACCTTGATATCCTATTGACAGGATCTAATCTCGCGAACATCTACCGGAATGACACGGGCACTTTTATCGACATCGAAGCCGGGCTGACAGGCATTTCCTCCAGTTCGGCGGCGTGGGGAGATTACGACAACGATGGCGACCTGGATATTTTACTCACGGGCTATGATAATACAGCGGCCGCCAATATCGCCCGAGTCTACCGGAATAATGGTAATGACACTTTTACCGACATCGAAGCCGGCCTGTCAGGACGTACTTATAGTTCGGCAGCCTGGGGTGACTATGACAACGACGGGGACCTGGATATCTTATCATTGGGCTCCGGCAGCGGCACAGTCTACCGGAATGATGGTGGTATTTTTACCACCACAGACGCTTTTTTCAGCTCGTATACTTATGGGAAGGGCGCAGGAGCCTGGGGGGACTATGATAACGACGGCGACCTGGATGTTTTGGTCACGGATCAGTATCCCAACTCAAGCATCTACGAAAATGATGGGGGCAGTTTTACCGCTACCGTCACTCTGCCAGGAGTTTATGATGCTGCGGTGGCCTGGGGGGATTATGACAATGATGGAGACCTGGATCTCTTATTCACGGGATATACCGGATCAAGCCGTTATACCCTGCTCTACAAGAACACGGACGGCGTTTTGTCCAATCTAAGCAATCCCGGTTTGCCAGATGTAGAGGATGCTTCGGTAGCCTGGGGCGACTATGACAATGACGGTGACCTGGATATCTTATTAGCGGGATGGACCGGTTCGTCCACTTTCGCCAGAGTCTACCAAAATAACGGAGATGATACCTTTACTGACATCGTTGCCGGGCTGAATAACGTTTCCAACGGTTCGGCGGCCTGGGGAGATTATGACAACGATGGAGCCCTGGACATCTTATTGACGGGATCTGGTATCGCCAAAGTCTACGAGAATACCAGCGCCGTGGCCAACAACCTGCCTACCGCTCCCACCGGTCTTCAATCGTCAGTCAACCAGGATACGGTGACCTTAAGCTGGAATATAGCCACGGACACCGAACCCGATGCCGGCGGCCTCAGCTATAATCTCCGAGTGGGTAGCACCTCTGGCGGAGATGAGTTGATGCCGGCTCACGCCACCGCCGCCGGGTATCGTCTTTTCCCGGCCCTGGGCAACGTGCAGGAAAATCTCAGCTGGTCCCTGTATGATCTGCCCGATGGCACCATCCACTGGAGCGTCCAGAGCATTGACGGCGCCTTAGCAGGTTCGGCCTTTGCAGCGGAGGAAACCTTTGAGATTGCCGTCCCACCAGCAACGCCCCAAAACCTGATGGTGGGTACTTACTACGATATTGAAGCCGCCCCCTTGATATGGAATCGGAATACCGAGCCGGATTTCCTCCGTTACCGAATATACATGGATACCGAACCAGTCCCCACAACCCTGGTAGACTCCACCAACGCTGTTGATGACACCACCATTACGATCACGGGCCTGACCATCGGGACCACGTACTATTTCCGGATCACGGCGGTGGATGCGGGGCTGTTGGAGAGTGTTGAGTTCTCCAATGAAGTGAGCATGACACCGGCGCTCTATTCGATGAAGACAGACTCCCTGGCTCTGGTGGACCTGTACAACAGCACAGATGGTGACAACTGGACCTACAACACCAACTGGCTAAGTGGGCCGGTCTCTTCCTGGTACCGCGTTACCGTTACGGATGGACGGGTTGCTGAGGTGGAGCTGTATAGTAGTAATCTATCCGATACGATTCCCTCATCCATAGGCGACCTGGTCAATTTGACGATTCTGCGGCTTGATGGCAATACACTGACCGGTGCCGTCCCCACCGAGATTTGTAGCCTCACCAGTTTGATAAATCTGCGTCTCTCTGGCAATCAACTAACCGCCATCCCTGATGAGATCAACGACCTGACCCAATTACAGTATCTATATCTAAGTAACAATCAACTTGTCGACTTGCCAGCTCTCACCGCGCTTACTTCAGCATCCATCCGTGTAGACGGTAACAAACTCACCTTTGAGGATATCGAACCCAATATCGGCGTATTGTATGATTATTCCCCGCAGGATAGCGTAGGCGCCGAAAAAGACACCACCGTAGAAGCAGGAACCAGCCTTACCCTCTCAGTTTCAGTAGGTGGGGCGGCTAACACTTATTACTGGATGAAGGGTGGATTTGCTGTTGGCGCCACCGATGATACCCTGACGCTTGACCCGGTGGGTGAATCAGATGCAGGCGACTACGTATGCCGCATTAGAAATACTATCGCCGGCTCTTTGACCCTATACAGCCGACCGATCCATGTAACGGTCATCAATACGACTGCCCCGGCAGCGCCCCAGAACCCGGCGGCCGAGGCGGGTGATGGGCAGGTGACCCTTACATGGAATCAGAATACGGAGAGCGATTTTCTCCGTTACCGGATTTATAGCGGCACAGCTGCTAATCCCACCACCCTGGTTGATTCTACCGGCAGTATCACTGATACGACCAAGACACTCACTGGCCTGACAAACGGCACCACTTATTATTTCCGGATTACCGCAGTGGACGTAGCCCTCAATGAAAGCGCATACTCCAGTGAAGTCAGTGCTACACCGACACCACTGTCGGTATCGGATCAGGATGCGCTCCCCACCGAGTTCGCCCTGCACCAGAACCATCCCAATCCGTTCAACCCGACGACAACGCTGCGGTTTGACCTGCCTGAAGCCGGCGATGTCACCCTCCTGGTCTACGACCTTCTGGGGCGGGAAGTGGTGCGCCTGGCGGATGGCCGCATGGAAGCGGGCTATCAGCAGGTGATCTGGGACGGACGAACCGCATCCGGCCGCGAGGTGCCCTCCGGCATCTATATCGCCCGCTTGGTGACGACCGAATACAGCAAGTCAATCAAGATGCTCTTCTTAAAGTAAGCACCAGCGTGATCCCGGCGGTGGCGGAGGACGCTGCCGAAGGAAAGACTGGTCGCTAGGTTTACCCCGCTGAATCCCGTCTCTTCGGGATTCAGTGGGGCTCGTAGAAGCACACGTTATGGACCCACTGCAGGACTGAAAACTTTTCTTGTACCCGACTGAATAATATCATAGTATTTTCCGTGTACGACGTTCAATGGTTCTGACCCCGAAAGTCTTATTTTATTAACCATTTACATTTCATATATCGAGGTGGAAACATGAAGCGAACAAGTCTGAGTATCATCTTGATACTGCTCTCGTTCCA
>CP070656.1:585935-595716 GCA_020355065.1 Fidelibacterota bacterium
GCATACCGGTCATTACATCATCGCCGGCCTGGAAGCATCCCATCCGGATATCAAGGTCGTCACACAGAACATTGACGGGCTGCACCAGCGCGCCGGCTCACAACGCGTGATTGAGCTCCATGGCAGCCTCTGGCGGATGCGCTGCACCAGCGAAGGAACGATCCACAGCCTGGAACCGGGGGATGAAAATCCCACCCGCTGCTCATGTGGCGCCCAGCTGCGGCCGGATATCATCTGGTTTGGCGACCAACTCGATCCACAAGTCGTCGATCAGGCCACCGAGGTCATCAGCCGGTGTGACCTGCTGATAGCCATCGGTACCTCAGCCGTGATCTGGCCGGCGGCGGGCTACCCTCAACTGGCACGCCAGCAGGGTGCACACTGCATCGAGATCAATCCGGAGGCCAGTGAGCTGTCCTTCCTTTATCATGAAGTATACCGAGGAACGGCGGGGGAAGTGTTACCTGCTTTGCTGCCGGAACAGAGCGGCAGCTAGCTAGTCAGTAAAGCCTGGATTCTCACAGCAGGTCATTAAAAGATGAACGGGATGAACCTTCTGGTTGCTCGCATATAATCGGCGTATTCATCACCAAACCGGCTCAGGTTTTCTCGCTCCTCCTTCTTCGCAGTAAGCACCAGAGCAGCGGTGGCAACCAGCACTAAACCAATCCCTATAGTAGAGGGATGCTTCAAATACGCACCCCATCCCAGCCATAATAACGAGGCGTACATGGGATGGCGTAGGTACCGGTAGATTCCACTCCTAATCAGCTGCGTCGTATTCTCAAATCCCAGGTTGGCGCTGCCTTCCGACCTGCCTGAAGGACGGCCAATCACTTTAAACAGATAAATGCTATCTATTACAAGAAACAGGGAGAAGAGTAAAAGAATCCAGGAAAATATCTGGTGAATTGATAGGGGATCTGTGAGCCAAAAAGGAATGTTGATGAGGATCAGGGCGAGAATGGACTCAAAGGCAAAGAAGCGATAGAAACCATGGGAGTGCGGATCGGGCAGCGACTTCCGTGAAAGCCAGAGGATCCCTCCTGTCCCGCCTATAAAAAATATCCACCTCAGCATGGGGTGGTCTCCAAGGTTGAAGACCACCTGCCATGCCGGTGGAGGAAGACTAGAGTGTTGACAGCTTTAGCGACGCCCGCCGGGACGTTCCCTCGCTTCGTTGACACGCAGATTGCGACCGTCGAATTCTTTGCCATCCAGCTCGCTGATGGCTTTGTTGGCTTCGTCCTCTTCCATTTCGACGAATCCAAAACCTCGGAACCTACCCGTCTCGCGATCCGTGATCATCTTGACTTCATGGACGGTACCAAACTCTTCGAACATAGTCCGAACTTCAGGTTCAGTGGCGCTGAAAGGCAGGTTTCCGACATAAATGGTCTTGGCCATGATCTGTTGTTTCTCCTTCAAAGCTCTCGGCAGGTGTCAGGACACTGCCTGCATTCCCACCGAAATGTATTTACCTTATTCCAGTGCCCTGCGGATTGATGGTGAATCACAACCTGCAGGTGTGTACACCCTAACCACCGGGCATCACACGTGGTCGTTACCTATGACTTCTCTTTGTCAACGGGGATGAAGCGGGAAGCGTGATTGTGCATGCGCGTCAAAGCAGACAAATGAAAACCAAGGCTACGAGCCAGCGGGAAGATTACACCTGATATGGGAACCGGCGCAAGCACTTCTTTCCCGAGTGAGTGACTCCAGGATTCCCACACGCGGATGCCGCCACTCAACCATCGGCAATACCCGGGGATATCTCCTGGGCTCTCGGCCCTCATGGTCAGGCATATATCCGACACCATGCCTTTTGTGCCTTGACTGTATAGGTCCCTGATGGCTAATCTGTGCATGATGCGAATCACAGGTCTGCTGGCAATTTCATCAGGATTAGTATTGCTCTTGTCATGCACACCACGCTCCGGGGTGGATATGATTCTGACCGGGGGAACCATACTGTCGATGGACAAGTACCTCGCCCCGGCCGAGGCCATGGCCATCGTGGATGGTCGTATCCTTGCGGTTGGTACCAAGGAAGAAATTCTGACCCTCGGAACCTGGCGAACTAAACGCATCAACCTGAGAGGGGCCGTGGTGGTACCGGGACTCACGGACAGCCACTTCCACTTCCGGAGTTTCGGCCGTTCTCTGGAGGAACTCCAGCTGGTCGGGACGCGTTCGGCTGCAGAGATCGTAAGCCTGGTGGCTGACCGAGCGCAGAAACTACCGGCCGGCACCTGGATCCGAGGCCGGGGCTGGGACCAGAATGACTGGGAGCTGAAGACATTTCCCACCAGCACGGTGCTGGATCAAGCCACTTCGAACCACCCGGTCATGCTTACCCGGGTGGATGGACATGCCATCTGGGTCAATAGCCGGGCAATGAACCTGGCCGGAGTAACTTCCAGCACTCTGACACCCGAAGGCGGCGCGATTCTCCGCGATAAGCATCATAATCCGACGGGCGTATTTGTGGACAACGCCGCCGATCTTATCCGCAAGGTCATTCCCTCACCAAGCAAGGAGGATACCCGCCGCTGGCTGCTGGCTGCTGCTCAACGCTGCCTTGAGGTCGGACTGACGGAAATCCATGATGCCGGGGCGAACGCCACTACCTTGGAGGTTCTCAAAGAACTGATCGACAAAGAGCAGTTTGCCATGCGGTACTATGGAATGCTGGATGGTGACGACGAGCAGCTCCTCGAGACCTACTTTCAACGCGGGCCCGTCATCAACTATGGCGGCCGCATGACGGTCCGCTCGGTCAAGCTATATGCCGATGGTGCCTTGGGAAGCCGGGGTGCGGCCCTGCTCCAGCCCTATAGCGATGATCCGGAAAACCGCGGACTGCTGGTGACTTCACAAGAGGAGCTGGAGTCGACGGTAACACGCATTTTCCAGGCCGGATTCCAACCGTGCATACACGCTATCGGCGACCGGGCCAATCGCATGGTCCTGGACGTGTACGAGCGTGCCCTGGCGCCCTTCGCGGAAGCGGATCTCCGACCCCGGATCGAACACGCCCAGGTGCTGGCACGCACCGATATTCGCCGCTTCGCCCGTTTGGGTGTTTTGCCAGCTATGCAGCCCAGCCACGCTACCAGCGACATGTACTGGGCTGAAGACCGTCTGGGAGCCGAGCGGGTGCGGGGTGCCTATGCTTGGCGGCAATTGCTGAACACCGGTGCCATCATTCCCGGTGGCTCCGACTGTCCTGTCGAACGGGAAGAGCCGCTTCTGCAGCTATACGCCGCCCGGACACGGCAGGATATCAGCGGTTGGCCGGAAGGGGGATGGTTTCCGGAAGAAAGGATGGGCGGACTGGAGGCCCTGAAATCCCTGACCACCTGGGCTGCCTATGCTGCCTTTGAGGAATCCACACGAGGAAAAATTCTGCCCGGTTTCGATGCCGATCTCACCGTTATTTCGGTAAATCCGGTCACCTGTGAGCCCCACTTACTGCCTGAAGCTAAGATTCTGATGACCATCGTAGCGGGCCAGGTGATCTGGCATGACAAGAAAGGATTCCGGGACTTGGAACACGGACATCCTCCCGGCTCCACGACTTCTACCCCACCAGGCGGATCGTCCGACGAATAGATAGCAGCGGCAACCTCCAATTCTCCCCATGCCTACTCCGCTCACATCCAACGCCGTGGTGCTCAGGACTACCCCGTTTTCCGATACCTCATTGATCGTCCGCTTGTTCACCGAGGATTTCGGCAAGGTGAGCGTCATCGCAAAGGGGGCTCGAAGACCAAAACAGGCGGCTGTGTCCATCCTGCAGCCCCCGAACCATGTGGCGGTATGGTACAGCTTCAAGGAGGGGCGCGATATCCAGACTTTAACCAAATCCGAGTTCGTGGAGCGCTATACCGGATTGAGTACTCAGCTGGCAAAGGGGGCCGCCGCAATGCTGATCGTAGAAATGCTTGACCGGGCCGTACACGATTCCGACCCTCACCCCATCCTCTTTCGGCTCATCACCTCCACGTTGCGCCAAGTGGACCAGACCGAGGGGGATGTTACGGTCCTGATGAATTTCTATCAGCTGCATCTTGCCAAGCAATTGGGTTTCGGTGCCCAGCTTTCATCATGTGGGCGCTGCGGTCGCCCCATGAAGGAAGCTTTGTTCGAACCTAACACCGGTACACTGCTCTGCCCGCGTTGCCGGTCAGCGGAAGGTATCCGACTGGGCAGGAACGCACTGGATTATCTCCAACGTCTGGCTGCAACCCATATCTCGGAGTTGTCAGCACTGGAATTGGACCGCAATACCAATAAAGAAGTAGGAAATTTCCTGCTCAATCACCTATACTACCACGTAGACGGCATGACTAATTTGAAGTCGATCAAATTCTGGAAGCAGGTATCAACGACATGAACGATGTGATCAACCAACGATTTTCACCCCATCAGATTGAACTGGGCGATGGAGAAGTGGGGTGCTATCTCATTCACGGCTTCACCGGCTCAACCTATGAATTGCAGGGACTGGCCGAGTTCCTGGCGGCGAACGGCTACCGGGTGAGCGCACCATTACTTGCCGGACATGGAACAACCGTCGAAGAATGCAACCTGGTGCACGCCGAGGATTGGCTTCACGATACCGAGTTTCACTTCACCGAGTTTTCCCTAGCCTGCAAGGCAACTTTTGTGGTAGGGCTGAGCATGGGTGCCAGCCTGGCCTTGCATCTGTCCACCCTGTTTCCGATTGCCGGAGTGGTGGCCATGTCACCCGCCATGATCCTTAATTCCCGCACCCTGAGGTGGACCCTGCCTCTGATTACGCTATTCAAATCCTCAGTCCCCAAGGACCGAACCAACGCAAAGGGGAACAACGGCCAGCATCGACACTATGGCTACGACAGCTATCCTCTCAAAGGGGTTCGAGCCATGATCCAGCTTAATCGCTACGTGCGGTCGGAATTGCCCAAGGTCACCACCCCCGCGCTGATCATGCACTCCCGGGCTGACGTAACCGCGCCCTTCAAGAATGCTACCATGGTCTTCAACCAGATCGGATCAGAGGATAAGGCCCTCATAACCTACCGCCAATCGGGTCACGTGTTACCGGACGAGTCCGAAAAGGAGCGCGTCTGGGAGCAAGTTCTGGATTTCATGAACCAGCATCGGTCCGCTTAAGTCCATGCGGTATCAGTACTCCAGCCCCAGCAGCTACGACCTGTTCGGTTGGCGGCGGCCGCGCCCCACGATCATCCGGACCCTGATTATCATGAATCTGGCGATCTGGGCGCTGCTCAGCATTACCGGCACCGGGCGTGCAATCTTTCCCTTCCTGGGATTGGTCCCTAGGCTGGTCTGGTCACAATTCATGATCTGGCAGCCCATCACATATATGTTCCTGCACGCCGGGATCTGGCACGTGGCCCTGAACATGTTCGTACTGTGGATGTTCGGATCGGAGCTGGAACGAGAGTGGGGTGGGGCATCCTTTCTGCGGTATTACCTTGTAACCGGCATCGGCGCGGGACTGGTAACCATGATCTTCAGCATCAACTCCACCATCCCCGTCATCGGCGCCAGCGGAGCCATTTATGGTGTGCTCCTGGCCTATGGCCTGGCCTACCCTAACCGCGAAGTATACCTCTATTTCATGTTCCCGGTGAAGGTGAAGTACTTTGTCGGCTTCCTGGCCCTGGTAGCTTTCTTTGCTTCACTACAGCCCGGCGTTTCAACGGTCAGTCACCTTACCCACCTATCCGGGATGGTCATCGGGTGGTTGTATCTCAAATCAGGCTGGCGGTCCTCGTGGACTCGCTTAGGGCAGCGAGTAGCCAATCTTCAGGAGGAGCGGCAGATTCGCAAAGAGTTCATGGAGAGCCAGGAGGATGAACATCTCCGGCGGCAGGTGGATGAAATTCTGGATAAAATCAGTACCCAGGGCTTTACTTCCCTGTCCAAAGAAGAACAGGATACACTCTACCAGGCCAGTATCCGGCTATCGCGTCGAAACACGAAAAATTGACCGAATAGTGTTCTTTAAGTGTCGGTCTCCGGGTATCATCCCCATTGGACCGGCCCGTGCCACTCATCATCCAGCCAAAGGAGGAATCATGCGTACCTCATCAACCATATTGCTGGCAGCTGTCATCAACTGGCTGTTCCTCGGAACCGTTCAGGGGCAATCCGTCTCGGTAGTCATCAGCGAGAAAACCGTCAACGACTTTCTCACGGCAGTGGGACCGGTGAAGGGTGAGGGCAAAGGGAAACAGGATATTGAGTACACCTGGACCGTCAAGGAGCCGAAGATCGACTTCGAGCCGGGGACCGCGGGATTCAAAGCCCAAGTGAAGGTCAAAACGAAGATTATCACCCTGGAGGACCGGGTCAAAGGCCGGCTAGCCGTGGACTACGATGCGGATGCGAACAAGATCAAAATGCAAGTGGTGGAGGCCAAGTTCCCGATCTACGTCAAGATCCTCGGCCAGAAAGTGAAGCTCGCTACCCTGGACATCGGCAAGTATTATAAGCCCAAATTTGAATTCAATGGGCCTGAGCCGGTTCAGCAGCAGGTGGAAATGGACATCGGCGGCGGCGATGTGCGGCTGATCGGAGTGACGGCTGGCGGCAGAGAGATCAAGATGGAGAAAGACCAGCTGCGCGTCTCGGTAAATCTGGCCTATACTCCCCTGTAGGTACCTTCTTACTTCGGTATCATCGAGACAGCCAGGCGGTCGGCCCGCTCGTTTTCCGGGTGGCCCCGATGGCCTCGGACCCAATGGAATTCCACTTGATGTATACCAAGCAGCTCAACCAGCCGCTCCCATAGGTCTACATTGAGGACCGGCTCGCCCCGGCCCTTCTTAGCGGCCTTGCGCCAGCCACGGGCGACCCACCCCTCGAGCCATCCCTTATTGACCGCATCCACAATATATCGCGAATCGGAGTAGATCTTGACCCGGCATGGTTGCTTCAAGGCCTCCAGACCACTGAGAATGGCAGTCAGCTCCATACGGTTATTGGTGGTTTCTGCCTCACCACCCGCCAGTTCCTTCTCCGTGCCCTGATACCGGAGGATGGCACCCCAACCCCCGGGACCGGGATTGCCGGAGCAGGCGCCATCGGTGTACAGAGCTACCCGTGGCAGATACTGAGACATGGTTTGGGCTTAGGCAGCTGTGTCTGGGAGCGGTTCATCCAGAGGACGTTTGCGGACATTAAACCAGTAACCCAGCCAGATCAGGATGATCCCCGCCAATTCAAGGATGTAGAGTACCTGGGTGTGCCCGGCGCGACTGGAGGCTCCTCCAATGGCCGGGAGTATGGCGCCAGCAGCAATCAGGACGTTGCCGAAAAACCGGTCTTGAGCCAGTTCGGCCACATCACCCTGGCCCTCCGTGGCCACCCGGCGGTACCGCACGGCCGAGAGTATGGCCCCACCGATCAGGAAAACCACCGCGTAGGTATTGATAAATGGGCTGAAGAATCTAACCCACTGCCACCCGAGAGCCCGGCCGCTGGGTAGATGCGGATCGACCGGAGCGTTCACAGGACTTACGATAATAAAGATGGCAGATACAACGACGGCTGTGAGAAGCGCGAACGTGAGCCGCTTGGCGGTCTGCGATTTCAGGAGCAGCCAGACAGTACCCTGCGCCAGGGGAGCACCCCCCAGCAGCGCACCTGCGATGTACCAAACCTTGAAAATGACGGGATTCCAACCCAATATGGTGATATAGCTCTCGGTGAAGGTGCCCAGGCCATATGTCAACACGCCAATCGTCCACCATAACAGATGATTTCCGATACGACCGCGCTGGACATAGCGGCGATAGATTTGGGCAGCAAAGACAATGGTCAGAATAGTCGTCAGGATCGGGAAATAATAAATGAAAGGGCGCGGGTCCATAGTAAATAACGTTCCTTCTGTTATAATTCAAGTATAGTGGTCTTCAATAAGTGCTAAAGACCATAAGATATCGAGAATGTTGCGCGCAAATTTATCTCATGGTTTAGTCAATTGCACGGCAAACCCGGCTAATGTCTTTATTCCACCGTCCAACCATTTAATCCTTACCTCCGGCTTTGGGAAATCTCTCTTCTTGCCCGAAATTATAGATCTTCAATGAAGTGTGATCAAAGGCTTGAACAAGTTTCCGGGTACCGACCAGACTGGCAGCATCTGCTGGACTAGGCCGGTGGCAGCTCAAACCAGAAGCGGCTGCCTCGGCCAACGACCGATTCGACCTGAATAGTGGTATTGAGCGAATGCATGCACTGCTGGACTAGTGCCAGCCCCAGACCGGTGCCGCCACGCTCGCGGCTACGGGCTTTATCAACACGGTAGAACTTCTCGAATATATGCCCTAATTCCTCAGGGGGAATGCCTGGTCCGGTGTCGGTCACCTGCAATTTTACTTTCTCAGTATCCTGCGAAGTGACCTCCAGATGCACCTCGCCCTCCAAGGTATGCTGTACGGCATTGGCTAGGAGGTTGGACAGGGCAATTTTGAGCAGCTCGGCATTGCCATGAACGGAATCATGATCCACCTTAAGTATGAGGCTGAGCCCTCGTTCACGTGCCTGAGGGAGGAAGGTTTCCTCAAGTTCCGTTACGAGCGGTTGAAGGGATACTGGTTCCAGTTTCACCGGCTCATGGTCGAACTCCAACCGTACTAGTAGCAGCAGATCGGCGAAGAGGTCGTGGATTCGCAATAGATTCCGGTGGCTTTTCCGGAGATAATCGAGCAGGTCCTGTTCCTCAGGGGATGGATCGGTCTTAGTGGAGCATGTTTCCAGAGCCATCTCGAGGTAGCCCCGGGCAGAGAAGACGGGATTACGTACTTCGTGGCTCAGGGCGGCAATGAAATCCTCCTGGGCTTTCGTAAGGCGTTTCAAATCACTGATATCTTCCTGGAGTTTGGCCGCCATGGCAGCGACATCTCTAGTGAGATCACCGATCTCATCGCGCCGTTCCGAGCGGGGCAGCGGGCTGGCCTCACCACCGGTTATGCGCCGCGCTGCCTGAGCCAATTGGCGTATCGGGAGCGTGAACCGCTCCGCCACTATCCAGCTAACCACCACCGTGAGCAGCAAGGCACCGAATATGCCGCTGTATATGATGGTGCGGACACGACTGAGTGTGGCTCTGATCTCCGTCTCACTAGCGGTAATGCGTACATATCGGCGTTCTTCAGTAGCGAAGCCGGGGAGAGGAGCGATGCCCGAGAAAGTTGGCGCCGTACTATCGATAACCTGACCGGACGACAATCTGACCTGAAAGTCGGTATCCAGAAACTCCACCTTATGTCCGGTATAGCGGGCAAAATCGGCCATCATAAAAGGATACTGCCCGCTATCGGGTTGGCTGACCAGCAGGGTCGCCAGGTAGTGTGCTTGCCGGTCCAGATCGTCCCGGGAATTGCTGAGCAGATAATCTCTGACCACCAGAATGGAGTAACTACTGATGGCCACCACTCCCAGGAGTGCCAATCCCAGCAGGATGAGAAGAACACGCTGACGGATGCTCATGGCTGTAAGGTGGGGCTAATCTGCCTGCCGTCGAACCCGGTAACCCACGCCGCGTACGGTTTCAATGAGATCGCCGTCCACTCCTATTTTCTGGCGCAGGTTTTTGATGTGGACATCAACCGTACGCTCGGTAACCACCACTTCGTCACCCCACACGTGGGATAGGAGGTCATCCCTGGTAAAAACCCGATTCGGGTTTTCAGCCAACAACTGCAGCAGGGCGTATTCTCTGGTCGTGATAGCCAGAGGTCCTCCGGGTCCAAGCAGC
>CP070656.1:595816-600625 GCA_020355065.1 Fidelibacterota bacterium
AAATGTAATAGATTCGGATGGTAATGTCTATGAAATACCGTGTGTTACGAACAGTTGATCGGCGACTTAGAACCGGGAGTCCAATGTTGGCCACGATGAAGATGCAGTGGATTATGGTTGGATTTATTATTGGGCTTGTTCAGGCCCAGACGCCAGGGCCGTTGGTTCTGCCCCGCTTGACTGAGCCTGTTCGACTGGATGGTGTGATCGATGAATCTGCCTGGGAGGCCGTTCAGCCGCTGCCGATGATCCAGCACAGGCCCGTGTTTGGCGTCCCAGGATCGGAACGAACTGAAATCCGTCTGGCCTACGATGACGGGTATTTCTATGCGGCTGGGTGTTTTTATGATTCTGATCCGGACGGCATTCGAGCGAACGGACTGACCAGAGACAACATGGGTTCGGGTGATGACCTCTTTACCCTGTTGATCGATTCCTTCAACGACAATGAAAATGCGCTGGTGTTCATGACCAATCCGGCGGGGATGCGCGGGGATTGTACCATTGCCAACGACGCGGAAGGGCAGCATGGATTTCCGGGCAATTTCACCTGGAACACGTTCTGGGATGTGGAAGTTGAGCGCACCGAGGAGGGCTGGTTCGCGGAGATGCGGATTCCCTTTTCCAGCCTCCGCTTCCAGAACGCGGGTGGCGAGGTGGTCATGGGTGTGATCGCCTACCGTACCATTGGCCGGAAGGAAGAACGGATCGTATTCCCCGGCATTCCGCCCAAATGGCGTTCGAGCACGCTGAAGCCCTCTCAGGCCCGGGATGTGAGTCTGCACGGGGTGCACAGCAGCAAGCCCGTATATGTTACCCCTTACGTGCTGGGTGGTGGAAACGAGAGCTATGAGATCGCCGAGGATTCCAGCGATTACCTGCGCCTTCTCGACGGTCCCATCCGGGACCTTGGTCTGGATATCAAGTACAGTCTTACCAATAACCTCACCCTGGACCTCACCTACAATACGGATTTCGCCCAGGTGGAGGCGGACGATGAGCGGGTGAATCTCACACGCTTCAGCCTCTTTTTTCCTGAAAAGCGGCTTTTCTTCCAGGAGCGTGCGGGCATTTTCGAATTCGGTACGGGTGGCGAGAGTCGTCTCTTTTACAGCCGACGTATCGGACTTTCGGATGAGGGACCGGTCCCCATCCTTGGAGGCGTCCGTCTTGTGGGGCGGGCCGGGAGCTGGGATGTAGGTTTGCTCAATATGCAGACCATGAAGGCGACCTTTCACCCAGAGCCCGGTGACACCGTGGTTGTACCGGCAGAGAACTACAGCGTGCTGCGTCTGCGCCGGAATATCATCAATGAAAACTCCTACCTCGGGACGATGTTCACCAGCCGGGTCGCCGAGAGCGATACTTTCAATTATGCCTACGGTTTGGACGGGGTGATTCGTGTTTTCGGAGACGATTATCTCACCGGTACGTGGGCGCAGACGAAGGATACCGAGCTCGCCGCGGACAGGGAACTTCCGCCGCTCACTTCGGGACGGTTGCGAGCCACGTGGGAGCGGCGAACCAACCAAGGGCTGGGTTACGAATTCGATGGGCTATGGTCGGGGTCCGATTTTGATCCCGGCGTTGGGTTCACGAGAAGAGAGGATTTCAGTCGACTGCGGGCACGCGTCGGCTATGGCGTGTTTCCCGAGGGGCATTCCTGGATATACAGTCACACACCCGAAATCAGCACGGCCATCTACTGGCGTAATGAGGACGGCTTTGCCGAGCAGAAGGAGCTGGCACTGGAATGGGTCCTGAGAACCATTAGAGGCGGTGCTTCCCGACTGGAGGTGAAAAGCACCGTCGAGAGCCTCGTAGATACCTTTTTTCTCGCTGATGACGAGAGCGTCTTCGTTCCGGCCAGTACCGATGCGGAACCTTACTACCGGTTTACCGAGCTTAGCCTGTTTGGGAGGACGACCAGGGCCAATTCGATCCACACCCGCTACAACCTTGACGTAGGCACCTACTACGATGGCACCCGACGTACGGTCAGTGTGGATCCTACGTGGGTCGTCTCACCGAATCTGGAGGTGGGGGGTGAGTTGGAGGTCGACCGGGTGAATTTTCCCCGCCGGGACCAGGTATTCCGGGCTCGCATCGCCCGTCTGCGGATCGAAGCTGCTTTCGGGCCGACGCTTTCCACTACCGCCTTCATCCAATACAGCAGCGTTTCCCACGCGGTCGTGGTGAACCTGCGCCTGCGATATAATCCCAGGGAGGGCACTGACCTCTACCTGGTCTATGACGAAGGACTGAATACCGATCGGACCAGGGAAACACCAACATTACCGATAATCGATAACCGCAGCATTATCCTGAAGTATTCCATCACATTCCTGCCAAAATTCAAGAGGATCCGATAGGACCATGCGGATCTCAGTAGTAAATCCCGGAGAATGCGAAAGGAGACCACCATGCGTATAGGCTTCAAATACACTGCACGAATCACAGTCTCCGTGACAGTCGTAGCGATCACACTCCTCTTCGCCATCAATGCGTGCCAGGTTTTCACACCTAAATGGGACTTGGTCATCATAAACGGCCAGATCATCGATGGCACAGGGAATCCTCCGTACGGAGCGGATGTGGCCATCAAGAGTGACAAGATCGTCAAGATCGGCAAATTGGAGTCAGAGCGATCACGGAAAATCATCGATGCCAACGGTCTGTACGTTGTTCCGGGCTTCATCGATGTACATACCCATGTTGACCGCATGATCGATACCCAGCCTGTGGTCATGAATTATCTACTTCAGGGAGTTACGACCGTTGTGGGAGGCAACTGCGGGGGTTCACAACACCCGCTGGGGGAACTCTTCAATAAACTGGAGGGCGAAGGTACCGGGATCAATTTTGCTTCACTGATTGGGCATAACACCGTCCGTCGTCAGGTAATGGGCAGTGATGATCGAGCTCCCTCCGCGGAGGAACTGTCTCAAATGCAGGAACTGGTCAAGCAGGACGTGTTAGCCGGTGGCATCGGTTTCAGCACCGGTCTGGCCTATGTGCCCGGGCGGTACTCGACCACGGAAGAGATCATCGAGCTGGTGAAGATGATACAACCATTTGATGGTGTGTATGCGACCCACATGCGCAACCAGGGAGAGCACATACAAGAGGCGATTGAAGAATCGATTCGTATTGGCCGGGAGGCGGGTGTTCGCGTCCAGATAGCACACATTAAACTGGCTACGGAGGATGTCTGGGGCGAATACGGTCTCATTACTGGTCCTATTGACGAGGCTCACGATGAGGGGATGGAGGTCTATCTTGATCAGTATCCGTATACGGCGACCAGCTCGGGATTTACCAGTAGCTTCCCGGGTTGGGCTGTTGCAGGAGGGCATGATGCCTTCGTGGAGCGACTAGCCGATCCTGAGAAATACCAAGCCATCAAGGCGGCCCTTATTGAGAAGAGACTGACGTCCGAGCGCGGGATCGACAAGCTGCAGGCCATTTACGTCGCCAAGGATACCGCGCACGCGGAGTATGAAGGGAAGAACCTGGCGGAGATCCTGGATCTGTTGGGCCGTGAAAAAACTATTTCTAATGGTGCCGATCTGATTATCGAGATGCAGAAGAAGAGTCAGCCCCGTGGCATCTTTTTCCAGATGGATGAGAAGGATGTGGAGACTATCATGCAGGAACCCTACAATATGATCGGCTCCGACGGTAAGATTGAAATTCCTGGTGTGGAAGTCCCGCATCCCCGGGCGTACGGAACCTTCCCGCGTGTACTGGGCCGATATGCAAGAGACCTTGGGACTTTGAGTTTGCCCGATGCCATCAGGAAAATGACATCGCTCCCAGCCCAGGCGATGCGTTTTAATGAGAGAGGGGTTCTGAAAACAGGGAAGTCAGCGGAT
Source organism: Fidelibacterota bacterium (assembly GCA_020355065.1). GTDB lineage: Bacteria > Fidelibacterota > Marinisomatia > SCGC-AAA003-L08 > TS1B11. The sequence continues at coordinate 599,692 of CP070656.1, forward strand.
ATCGTGATTTTCAACTTCACGGAGATTCAGGATATGGCCACTTTTGAGAAGCCCCATCAGTATGCCAAGGGAATTCACTGGGTCATCGTCAATGGACAAGTGGCGGCGGAAAAGGGGGAATGGACTGGAGTATTGCCGGGCAAAGTCCTGCACGGTTCCGCAGCACGCTAAGCGGGCTCGCCTGATCGCGAAACAATAGCGCTACTTCTTTCTCCAGCCGGGCCCCTTGACAAATCGTCCGGGGAAAGCCCCGGTGTGTTCGCCATCTTTCAGTACCTGGGTGCCGTTAACAAAGACATAGTGGACGCCGGTAGCTAACTGGTGCGGTTCCTCGAAAGTGGCGTGATCCGTGATGTTAGCGGGATCAAAGACCACCACATCCGCAAAATAGCCTTCCTTCAGGCTGCCCCGGTCCTTGATCTTCAGGTTGGAAGCGGGGAAGGAAGTCAATCGCCGGATGGCTTCTTCCAGGGGTATAATTTTTTCCTCCCGCACATACTTGCCCAACAGCCGTGCGAAGCTGCCATAGGCCCGCGGATGGGGTTGAGAGTTGGTAAAGGGCGGTTCGGGAGCGATGGATGACCCATCGGAACAGAAGGAGACCCAAGGGAGGGCCACTTTCTTGCGGATGTTTTTTTCGGTCATTGAGAAGTAGACGCATTGAATCCGGCTATCGTCTTCGATCACCAGGTCCATCACCGTTTCGGCCTGATCGACGTTGCGCATGGCGGCCACTTCAGCCAGGGTTTTTCCGATGAGGTGGCGCAGGTCCGGATTGCGGAAACCAACGAGTAGGATTCCATCGGCGGGCTGCTCGGCAAGTTCCCTGGCAATTCCATCTTTGATGCTGGGGCGCACAGCCGGATCCTGCATACGCTGGACCCAGGCTTTGTGTCCACCCTCCTGTGCCCAGGTGGGAGTGATGGCACTGAGG
>CP070656.1:600725-604902 GCA_020355065.1 Fidelibacterota bacterium
GAGAGGGGGCCAGGGGGTGAGGTCTCTCCCACCTTTCTCCTCCCGTCACCTGCCATCCCGTCTCGCCGCCCTTGGCGGTCAACTCTTAATCTTATGTCTTCTTCTTGCTGATCCCTCATCGCTCACAGCCCACTGCTATTTTCGCGCACCAGGTGAACGTTCAGGACCTGAGGGTTATCGTACCCTTATGCCATTAACTATACGACAGGGCATTTAACCGGCAGACGAAGGAAGGGCTTCGGCAATGTCGCCGACTAGCTGAAAAGCATCATCCAGGTTAAACTTTTCGAAATCGTCCGGTCGGAGCACCGGTCGCAGCTGGCCTGCTAGCTGTCTCGTCAGTTCCCCCTTGCATTCAGGTGAAACATCTACGGGTTCGTTACCGGGAACCTTGAGCTTTTCGATCACCAGACTTAGGAATTCAGGTTTTTGAAGATCGAGTCCCAGCTCCATCGAAGCATGGAACAGGTCAAAAAAGTCGCGTATGGCCGGTTCACGCCTTGTAAGAGCAGCCCGGACCTTTTCAGCGTACGCCTCCTCTTTTCCAATGGCCCTCACCCTGACTTCCGGATAGTACGTAGCGGGACTGGTAAAAGGATATGCCAGCAGAGTCCGTGCCGAGCCCTGTAGAGGGGCTTGCAGGAGGGATTCCCGGAGACTGACCTCCACCTTGATAGTACTTTTCGTCGCCATCACGACGGACTCATACTCAAGAGTGCCGATGTATTGCTTTGAATTGTTATGTCCCCTGAATTCCTGGACGATGGCGATGCCCGGTAGTTCGGACGGTAGGTCATTGAGAAGCTGTATGACCGGCCTCATCTCGCTACGCCGCTCAGATCGCTTACTGTCCATAGCCATGGGGATAACGAAGTCCAGGTCTTCACTCAGCCGATAAAAATTTGTGTAGACTTTACTGAGACAGGTGCCTCCTTTGAACACCAGTGACGTTGTATCCTGAAACAGGTATTGAAGGATTACGGAACAGTAGAAATCTTTTTCGATTAGGCTCGCCGTGAATCCCGTATCCGCCTCGGAATAGGACAGTGCTTCCCGTAAAATATCCGGGTCGTCAAAAGGATAGTAGGGGGATTCGACATCAACCATTGACGATCACGCCCCATTTGCGGTTCGCGGTCCCCTTCGCCGGTTTACTAGGAACCCAGGGTATCAGTGACTTGGAAGAACGGAGCTTACCTTGGAGTCTACCCTCATATTCAGTGGTATCAAGTATACGTTCCAGCAAATAGCCAATCCGGCGTATGGTTGCTTGGTTTCCGTATTCCGCCGTAACCTTTGCCAGTTCTGATGCCAGCTGCGAATCTTCACTGACCTCCCGCTGAATCCAGTCATACCCGCGTGGCAGGCTGTTGAATCGCGGCCAGTCATACACCGAGTCCATCAGCGTTCTTGGTTTTGAAGCATAGATGATCTCCGTACCCTCCCTTGTAGGTACCCTTTTTACGGATCCTAATCGCCCCTCACCCGTCTTGATAAACTGAAATCCCAGTTTCCCGATTCTGCGGCTCCCGGAAATCCGGTTATTATAAGCATACGTGATACTGGGTATCTGGTCATCGAAGCCATAATAGTTGAACGTGGTCGGTCCACTGAGCTGGTATCTGCCCTTAAGCTCGTCCATAAGCTTCTCAAGGATAAGACCGATTCCCGGACTATACTTACCGCCCGCAGGTATACGCGGCGGAACCAAGTAGAGTCCCCGCTGGAGTCTCACGATCCAGCCCCTTCTCGATAAACGGCTAAGTAGCTCCCGCTCTTGTTGGGCGTTAATCCCCAGCACCTGGGCTAACTCTCCGGAACGGACGATATCCTTCCCCTTAAGTTGTGCATAAGCGAAGACATTCGCTGCCAGATTCCCTAGTTCTGCACCCGTTCTTTTCATGATATTACCCGTAAATGGGTTAATAACCCATTATTACGAAATGGAATGTAACAATTCTGCTGCCGAAATACCACCACTCCGAGCGATTGAATACGTTGCTTGTTAGCCGCAGTATCGGATAATTGTATACTTGGCGTATTCTCCTCCTGATGATCCCCTTGGCGCCCTTGGCGGTTAAGTCTTGCTCCTGTGTCTTCTTCTTGCTCATCACTCATTGCTCACAGCCCACTGCAATTCTCGCGCACCTGGCGCACCACAAACCGCCCCCGCCTTGCGCCGCGCCTACTCCCTCCTTGTATTACCCTATCCTTATATATCGATGTTCAATAATTGTTTCTCGTTAATCAACAGATTATTATCGGTTACCAACAAACACGTTTTCTGAGGCGTGATGTAATGGGTAACGTTTACACGATCTTCACCTGTGGATGGCTGCCGCAGGTTCTGTCTTTCCTCCTCTTTCCCCCTCGCCTTGAGAGCCTGTCCCGTTCCTAATCCCGTCCGTAGGCGGGGCCTCTGCGGGAAGAGGGGGCTAGGGGGTGAGGTTCTTCGCGCACCAGGCCCCGCTACGCTGTACAACGCGGGGTAAACTCCCTCCGAGCTCCCGATTTTCGCGCACCAGGCGAATGGGGCGAACGACAATCTGCCATTTCGTCCCTATCTTCGACCCGTGATGGAAATGCAGCCGTACAACGGTACCCGCGATCGGAAAGAGGGGTTCTATCTCCTCTGCACCAGCCTGTCCCGGCCTGCTTCAGGAGACCAAAACAGGAACAAAATGATCCCGGGACAAGACATGGCTCTCACGCTTCCTGCTCTTAGCCCCTTTGCCGCCTCCCGGCGGCGAGGGCGAGATTTATGTCTGAGGCCTGTCACGAACACTCGGGGCAGGCCGAGTTCTAAAACTCGCCGATTTCTTTTGGTCCTTTTCTTTCTAAAAGAAAAGGACAAGGATTTCCTCTCTTGCGCATCTGGTGGAACCTCCGGATACCACGGCTTTCTACCGTTTTCCACCACCCCCGGATGGGCTACCGACGGGACTCTTCACCGTAGATTTCCCTTCTCGACGAGAAACTTTCTTATTTTGGGGGATTTTGTATGGATTTTGTTGAATTCTTCCCCCCTCTCCGTTTACGGAGAGGGGACCCGGCTACCGCCGGCCTGTCCCTACCGTAGTGTCGGGAGGGGGGGCCTGTCGCGACGAAGTCCGGCCACTGCTGGACGAAGTCGGATGAGGTTTTTCCATCCCCTCCCGCCCGGGGATCAACAGCTCCGTTCACCGAAAACTGTTCTGGATATTATGCCTCGCCATATTAAGTTCATCCCTACATTGCCCTTCTACTTCGGGCTTATATTGCCGTTCCAGTGCGCTGTGTCTCTCTATATCACCCCACCCCGGCTGTGGCGCCTTTGCGCCCTGGAGATGGCTGGGCATCACCTTTCATTCATTAATCAGGAGGTCCCACGGTGACGACCGCTGAAATCACTTCTCACAGACCCATACGGACCGCGCCCTATCCCGAGCTCACCTGGCAGGCGGTCATCGTCGGCTACATCCTGGGGGCCATCATTACCCTCAGCATCGGCTATGCCAGCCTGATCCTGGGCTTCTCCATCGAGGGTTCCGAGCTGGCCGCCATCCTCGGCTTCGGTGTGCTGCGGGGCATCATGCGCCGCACCAGCATCATCGAGAATAATATCAACCAGACCATCGCCAGCGCCGTCAACAGCGCCTCAGCGGGCATGATGTTCTCCGTACCCGCTATCTTCATCCTGGGCCAGACGGACTTCAACCCCTACCTGATGGTATTCGGCTGCATCGCCGGTGGCGTTCTGGGAATCGCCTTCATCATTCCCCTGCGCAAGCAGATGATCGACTTCGAGCGCCTGGCCTACCCCGGTGGCATCGCCGTCGCCACCATCCTGAAGTCTCCCGGGGCGGGCATCCGCAAGGCCGTCTACCTGCTCATCGGGGCTGCACTCAGCGCCATCGTCCATTTCACCAGCCAGCTCACCGGCGTAGAGGACTTCTTCCTTGGCGATCTCATCGGCATGCCCGATTACATGAACGGCGTCTGGTACATCTCCCTCATGACCGTGGGTGTCGGCTACCTCTCCGGCAAGGGCGGCGTCTTCTTCATCGTGGGCGGCTACGTCTGCTACTGGATCCTGGCCCCCATCCTGTCGGCCATGGGTCTGCTGCCCACACCCGAGACCCTCACCGAACTGGGTCAGGCCATGCCCGATTATCTCCGGGTGCAGCTCTTCCGGCCC
>CP070656.1:605002-609978 GCA_020355065.1 Fidelibacterota bacterium
GACCTGGGGATGTCCGCACAATCCCCACTACGTTCGGATGATGGAGGGACGGGTGCGGGCGCAGGCGGAGACCGGTATCGACGGTTCCTACGTGGATTGGACCCACATGGCGGGCGGCACCTGCTACTGCGATTATACCAGGCGGGCCTTCACCGACTATCTGGCTACTCATCTGCCCGATAGTGTCGCGCAGGCCAAATATGGAACGAGCGACTATGCCGATATCTCGCTGCCGACTCGCCGCGGTGACGCCTTCTGGATGGAATGGCTCACTTTCCGCGGTTACTCGGTAGCCGAGTTCCACCGCCGACTACGAACCGTAGCCCGGAAATACAATCCCGATTTCATGATCTCCGGGAACGTCTTCGGCGGGTTTGGTTACGGTCCCATTGCCTATGATGCGGCCGGGAATATGGAAATGCTCGGCCAAGTGGATGATTTCATCTACTCTGAAATCCAGGAGTATCTCGACAGTGCGCCGAGGAAGGATCAGGACGGTACGAAGATCACCAACAGCCCAGCGCTGAAGTTTCTGGCGGCCGCCGCCCATAATAAGCCGGTGATCGTCTATGCCACGGAGATCACCCCACCCATCTTTCCCGATCCCAGCGAGAAAGCCCTGAGCGCCATGGCCCGGATCAACATCGCGGAGGCGGTGACAAACCATGCCATCTTCAGGGAGAAACGCCAGACTCCCCCGGGGGCGACGGAGATGTACGCCTTCCTGGCGGCCAATGAATCCTACCTGCTGAACATGAAACTCGCCAGCAACATCGCGATCCTGGCTTCCCTGAATCAGTATCTGGCCGACGAGCAGAGCTATGCTTTCAGCCTGTCGCGGGTTCTGGCCGATCACGGAGTCGGCCATGTCATGATCGTGGAAGACGATCTACTGGATGACGATCTGTCGAAGAACCATATCGTGATCTTGCCGCATATCCCTCTACTCAGCAAGGCAAAGCAGCGGGCTCTGGTGGAATATGTCAGGGGGGGCGGTCAACTGTTGATACTCGGGAAATCAGGCATCAAGGACGAGTACGATCAGGCCCTGAAGGAACCTCCCTTGGCCGGGATGCTGGAGCGGACCACGTTTCCACCGCAGAGCGTCAGCAGGAGCTTTGGGGACGGCAGGGTGATCTATCTGCCGGTTACGATTCCCGAAGGAGGTTTCCTGATCCCGGCCCGCAAGAAGGGCGATGTGACTACTTTCGGCCCCGCCATGATGGATGTCTTCGCCGATATCCCCGAAGGCTACACCCGCAACCGGATGGATCCCCAACTGCGGCAGATCCTGGAAGGATGTGCCCGACGGATCATGGGAGCACTCAACGATCAGACCAGCCGTGTGCTGAGAGGATCACGTTACGTGGAGCTCACCACCATGCTGTCTAATAACCAGGATAGGCTACTGGTCCATCTGGTGAACTATGATGTAACCGTAGACGGTACCGTCACACCCGCCACGGATCTGAGGATTCAGGTGCTTCTGCCGGAAGGTCGCCGAATAAAAAGTGTGATCTACAGCGGTACGTTGGGGGAGATGAAACCACTGACCTTCCGGACCCAGGATGTTCCTACCGGGCAGATGGTGCTTATCATGCCGGATACGCTGGAGACGTACGGGCTAGCCGTCATCGAGATGACAATAGACTGATTCAGGCCAGTTGATCCCATGCGTACCAAGTTACTTGCCCGGCTCCGATATGTCCGAAGTAGGCTGATTATAAGTCTGATGATGGTGTTTCTGGCGTGTGTCCCCAGGGAGGAATCGAACGACGATACGGTAACGGTATCCCTGACTGAGATTGACGATGTGCTACCGAATCCCTACAAGGGCTTTGTTCCCTGGGTGGGCAGCAGCAATCCAGTATATGATACCAAGCTGTACTATGGAGCATATACCTGGAAAAATCTAGAGCCGGTTAAGGGGGAATACGATTGGGACTATATGGAAAGCGGCTGGCCGGATCCGGTTCAGACAGGCCGTCGGGTCGGCTTTCGTATATCCGCGGCATACCCCCACTCGGGTGAAGTAGACATTCCCCAATGGCTGGTTGATGAGGGTGTCGCACTAAGGCCATATGACATTGAAGGCATGCAAGGGCTGGCACCTGACTGGGATGATCCTCGTTTTCTCTCTACCCATCGTGACCTGATATTGGCCTTGGGGAGCCGTTATGATAACGATCCACGTGTCGGCTGGATCGATATCGGATCTTATGGCTTCTGGGGTGAGTGGCATGTGTGGCAAAATGAGGAGCTGGCCGCTACCCAGGCGACCAAGCAGTCCATCCTGGAGGACTATTTTGATACCTTTCCTACCAAGCCCAAGGTGATTGCCTTTGATGATGATTTTGCTACCCGGTTTGTAACTGACCGCAGTGGCGGCATTCGCAACGACTGCCTGGGGACGGCCGGGTCGAACGACTGGTATCTTACAAGTGTGGGTGAGCTCAACAGCACCGTGTGGAAATCGGCCATGATTACCGGGGAGTTCTGTGGCGGCACCTCAGGGGCCATAGCGGGGACTACCGAGCGCTTCACACTGAATTATGAATTCATCCGCGAGACACATTGGTCCTTCCTTGGACCGGCGGGTGGTGGAATGGAGCCCCAATCGGAGGAACATCGTGAGAATATGGATAAGATCCATAAGCGGCTGGGTTATCGCTTTGTGCTCAGGCAAGCGATCTTTCCGAAAGAAGTGACCGTGGGAGACACGTTCAACTTTCAGCTGGAACTCAGGAACAGGGGAGTGGCACCCTTCTATTTCGCCTGGCCGCTGGTGCTCTGTTTCGTGGATTTTGAAGATATCGCCCAAGAAGAGCAAGTACTGGATATCGATATCCGATCCTGGCTGCCGGGTGACGTGGAAGAAAGCATCGAGGTTGCCGTGCCAGCGCAGCTTCCGACCGGCACCTATAAATTGAGACTCGCTATACACGATCCTCTTACAAACAGGCCTGGTATATGGTTTGCGAATGAAGGAAGGGATGAGGATGGACGCTACTCGCTGGGGAACCTGCGTGTAGTGGACTGATGGTCAATCGTCGTATGATCTCCATGCAACCGAAAAAAAGTGTCTGATGCCAGGCAGGCGGAGATAGAGAACAATCATAGTTAAGCCGCCACGGCAGATCGTAACTTTTTCGAGAGCCTTCCACCAGTTAAGTTGCCATCCATTTCAATAATAGAAGGGAGAGCAGTACCGTGAGTTCCAGAGCATGGTTGGTTTACGCGATGACTACCACGCTGTTATGGGGTGTATGGGGTGCGTTGATTGAGATACCGGAGAAGGCCGGCTTTCCGGCCACACTGGGCTATTCAGCCTGGGCGCTGACGATGGTTCCGGTGGCGATCATTGCCTTGAAGCTGATCCGGTGGCAGTTGGAACGGGACCGGCGCTCGGCGGCCATCGGCCTGAGTGCCGGGCTCCTGGGATGCGGCGGCCAACTTCTGCTATTCCAGATCTTGCGTATAGGTCCCGCCTATATCGTCTTTCCCATAATCTCACTTTATCCAGTCGTGACCATCATTCTATCGGTCATGGTGCTCCGGGAGCGCGCCAGTAGACGTTCATGGATCGGGATCATTCTTGCCCTTTTCGCCATCCTGATGCTGGCGTACCAATCGCCGGAGGATTCGCCCGTCCAGGGCTACTTGTGGCTGCTGCTGGCCATCACGGTCTTCCTCATGTGGGGTGTTCAGGCCTTCATCATGAAATTCGCGGGTGACAGCATGCATGCCGAAAGTTTCGCGTTCTATACCATGGCGAGTGCGCTGTTGTTGACCCCGATTGCCCTGATCATGACGGATTTCTCCCAGACCATCAACTGGGGATTTTCCGGTGTGTACTCGGCCTTGATCATCCAATCACTCAATGCCGTGGGTTTCCTCTTTTTCGCCTACTCGATACGGTACGGCAAGGCTATCATTGTGGTGCCGATGATGGCTCTGGCACCGGTAGTTACCGTGATTCTCTCGCTCATACTTTATGCTGTCATTCCTCATCCTATCATTATGGGAGGCATGATCATAGCTTTCATCGCTATTTACTTGATGGCAGAATAGAAGCATTCTGATGTCGAGATGGCTGTGCATTGACTGTCAATGCCGATCCTGAATCCAGTATGGGAGGAAACGATGAGTCCCATTGCCCCACGAGAGCTTAGCGTCTGGTGCAAGATCCCTTATACCGAACTGGAACATCATCCCCAGTTGAAGATACCATTCCGGCTTGTCGAGGACTCGGCTGCCATGGGGCAGGTCATGGCCCGTGAGCTGGTTGACGAGATCATACGGCACAACGAGAGGGATGAGGTTACCCGGTCCATTATCCCCTGCGGGCCAAGCTGCTGGTACAAGCCGTTCACCGACCTGGTCAACGCAGAGAGGATCAGTTTGAAGCACCTGTTAGTTTTCCACATGGATGAATGTCTGGATTGGGAAGGCCGGGAACTTCCGCGTAAACATCCCTACAGTTTCCGGGGCTTCATGGAAGCGCAGTTCTATGAACCGGTCCATCCCGACCTGGCGGTCCCGGAGGAGAACCGGATCTGGCCGAAAGCGCCTAACGTCGAGGACATCAAGCGGAAGATACGGGAAGCCCCCATCGATATCACCTATGGAGGTTGGGGACAGGATGGACATGTGGCCTACAACCAAGCCCGACGGCACCCCTTCAGTCATGTGACCATCGACGATGTCCGTGAATCCACGGTACGGGTCCAGGAAAACAATATCGACACTATCATCGCGCTGGCACAGCGTACCTTTGGCTCGGCTTACCAGTTCGTACCGCCGATGTCAGTTACCCTGGGGATGAGTGAATGCCTGTCGGCCCGGAAAGTACGGCTGTTCAGTGATACCGGTGCCTGGAAACAGACTGCCCTCCGGGTGGCTCTGTTCTCACCACCCACACCCGAGTACCCCATAACCCTGCTCCAGGAGCACCCGGATGCCTTACTGACGGCCAC